>NZ_BATR01000080.1 GCF_000739655.1 Verrucomicrobium sp. BvORR106
ACGATCAGCAGGTGGTGGAAGCGTTCTCGAGGCTGGGTGTCGCCATGTTCACCGGGGCAGCCAGGCCGGGAAACCTGGGAGGCCTGTCTGCTGAGCAGCGGCGCACCGCCCGCGAGAGCAAGCTGGGTCGGCTGCTGGATGCTTTTGCGGTCAGGCTCTCGTCCGTCTTTGGCCGTGTTGGCAGGGAGACCCAGCCAGCGGCGCAGGAAATGATGGGGGCGTTCCCCCTGGACCCGGTTGACAATTCTAACCTTGAAAACGAAAATGAACATCATGGCTCTACCCGCCCATCTGAAGAAGGCGCTCGATCAGGGCGAAGCGGTCAGCCTCGCCTTCGACCACAAGACTGGCAGCGTGAGCGGCCGGGTGTTGACGCCCGAGGAGCTGGAGAAGCAGCATCAAGAAGCTTCCGAGAAGTTTACGCAGGGCTTCCGGCCGAAGTTTCTTCCCCCGTTGCCGAAGCCTGGCGGCAGCGCATAGCGCCGGCAGAGATCGCGGCGGTGGCCGCGGGGCGCAAGCCGGCGTTTCACGAGTACCTGGGGGACGAGGCTGCGCCGCTGGCGCAGGCTCTGGGCAGGGAGTTTCCCGGTCTGCATGTGGAGGCGTTCGACGGCCATCTGGTGGTGGCAGATCTGGATCTGGTGGGCACCATCGCTGGCACCGCAGATCCTGCCGCGGCCTCGGCTGCGCTGCGTGAGGCTGCGCTCTCGGACAACATCGGTGAGTATCTGGGGTACGGCGTGCCACATTGGAATGAGGCGGATGCCATCGTCACCCTGCGGGATGCTTCCGGTGAGATGCTGGCCGGATTCCACACCCTGAACGAAGGGGTGGAGGACTTTGCACGGGATCGTGCGCAGGACTACGCGGCCTACCTCGGGCCGGGAGTGACGGCAGAGATCGAGCTCAAGCGCAAGCCACAGCCACAATCTCAGCCGAAATCTCAGCCGCAAGGGCAGTCGGGGGATCAGGGGCAGAGTCAGGATCAAGTTCCGTCTGCCTCACAGGGGCTGTCTGGAGCGCCGTCGCAGGCAGGGGATCCGCAGGGGGCGGCTCCGGCACCAGCGGGCACCGGCAACACGGGGCTGGCGGCTCCGGCCTCGCGGGAGAGGGCAGCCCAGTACTTTGAGCAGGCCTTCGCGGCCTCCTCCGCGCTCTTCCAGCACCTGGGACTCGGGATCGAGGAAATCCACACGGAGGCAGAGGCCGCAGCGCGCGGCATTCCCGCGCACATCTCCGTGGGCGTCTCACGGGATGGCCGGCGCCTGGTGGTGGTGCGCCCGCGGCTGGAGCCTGGCACCACGGCCGCGCTGGCGGCAGCCATCACGCGGGAGGAGCTCATCCATGCCGCGTGGATTGCGGCCCTGCGGGAGCAATGGCGGCGCGATCCCCAGGGGCGCACCTTTCAGGACCATCTGCGGCATAAGGAGGGGCGCATCCTGGAGGAACTGGAGCTTACCGAGGCAGGGCGGGAGGCGCTGCTCAATACGGTGAACATCTATCACGGCCAGGGGCGTACGCAGACCGGGCCGCTCTACACCAGCTATGACCAGGCGCGGGCCGCGGTGGACGGAGGCCTGAGCGGCATGGTCACCGAACTGGCGCGTCAGCTCATCCAGATGCGGGAGGGCGGTCGCCTCTCTGAGCATGTCTTTGCCCGCACCATGCGCCGCCTGCGGGACTGGATGCGCAAGGCCCTGCGAGGTCTGAAGAAGCTGGCCGCCCGGCCAGAGAACGCCAGCCCGCTGCTGAACCAGGCCATCCGGGATACGGAGGCTATTCTGGAGGGGCGCGATATCTCCCCCCTCGCCCTGGGATGCAGAGGCCACGGAGTACTACGGAGCCCCCTCCTGGGGGGATGGCCCACCGCCCGCCATGCTGCGCCTGGAGGTGCCGGAGACTGCGCCAGACATGGCCGGGCTCTTCACCCCCACCGCGGAGGGCGTGCGTGGTTTCCAGGGCCAGGTGGCGCAGGCTGCCGTGCCGGCGCTGCCTGTGGTCCTCACTGGCGTACAGCCCACGGTGCTCACTGCTGCGGGGGCGCCGGGCGGGGTGCCGCTGGCCGTGCTGCCCAAGGTCTTTGCAGACATGGACCGTTTGAAGCTCAACCCGGAGGAGAAACAGGCGCTGGTGGATCACCTGCTGCGGCCGATTGCCGTGTTTGGACCTCGAACCCCGCCCTACAGCGTGCGCGTGCTCACGCCGTATCTGGAGGAGGGGCGGCCCGTGCTGGCGGAGGTGTTGTTGCATCGTACTCGCTCAGGGGCGGTGGAGCATCAGGTGAGTGGGCTGGTGGGGATGGAGAAGGAGGATGTGGTACGTTTGTTTAATGGGCAACTACTTTATGAGAGCAATGTGAGGTCGGCTTTGTGGATCGATGAATTCGGTTCAAAATTGCCACCCAAGCGAGGGATGATCTATAGCAGTGCGCAGAGCTACATCCTCAGTCCTGAGAAGGTGATGGAGTGGCATCAGAAACAGAAGACACCGCTGCCACCGGAATTGAAGGCAGGGGCCGTGTTCGACAAGGTGAAGAAGCATCTGCCCAGGGCCAAGGATTCGCTGCCCGTGCTGGATGCGAATCTCGCAGACCAGGCTCTGATCGATCAGGCAGAGAAGTTTCTGCGGGATCATCCCGTGGTGGATGCCCCTGGGGCGGGGCGCATCCTGCTGGCGCATCCGGAGAAAGGCAGCCTGAGAACGAGGGCGGAACACCTGGTGGCTTCTCATGCGGTGACAGACAGCTACAAGATGGGCCCCAGAATATCGAAGCCGGAAAAGTCCCTGTCTCTGCCGGCGATGGTGCAGACCGTGGCGGACTACCATCTGATCCTGGAGCACAAAGGGGCGCGGATCTATGTCAGATGTTATGTCAATGGCGACATTCACGCCGTGTTCACCTCCGCGAATGCAATAAACACCCCCCATGGCCCGGTGCAGGAAACGCTCTCCAGTCAGAGAATCCTCAAAGACGGGCTTGATGGTGCCAAGATCATCAAGGTCCGGGAGTAACATGCATCTGTCTGTGGTCCCTGTTTGACAGACGGGGGTTTAAGCCGCAATTTATGCGATGACAGAGGGGAACAGAAGGCCCGGGATGCCCTGGTGGTGGACGCCGGTGTACAACCAGCAGGAGCCTGGGCAGAAGCTGCTGAGGCAGGCAGAGCCTTTGCTGAGGAAACTCGGGTTGGATCTGGCCGAGTACTTTACTGAGGAGGAGGCGGAGGTGGGCGGGGTGCCCGCGCACATCACGCTGGGGGTGGATGCGGCGCGGATGCGCCTCATGGTGGTGTATCCACGGTGGGATGGACGCTTTACCGAAGAGCGGCTGGCCAAGAGAGTGGGCGTAGAGCTCATTGATGCAGCATGGGCCTCGATCATGCACCGGCGCTGGGAGCTCAAAGGGAAGAAGACGTCCTTTGCCGAGTATCTCCAGCTTCAGGAGCGACTGCTGCTGGCCGCGCTGGATCGTTGCAAGCCCGCAGCGTTGGTCTTTCTCCAGGCGGCCAACATCTGGTGTGGAAAGGGGAAGGAGGATGAGTATCCACCCTTCGCCCGCAAGGCCGAGGCACGGGAGAAGGTTCATAATTGGTTACCGGGGATGATGTTGGAAATTGGTCTTGAGATGGTAGAGGTGAGGCGGTCCGAAAAAATTGAGCAGCGAGAGTACAATGCAGCAATGCACCGTCTTCTTGGTTGGCTGAGTAAATGCCTGCAACTACTGAGAGCTGCGGCAGCGGATCCCGCTACGACATGCACACCGATAACCGAGGCTCTCAAGCTGGGGCGGGTGATCCAAAATCGCGAATACACATACTATTCGTATCGCAGCAGTATGTTTAGGTACGGCGAAGATGGCTGTGCGCGGGGCTGGGCCTCTGTGGACGAAAACAGCTATTTGTTCCAAAACTACCGACGGAAAAAGCTGAGAGAGCAGGAGCGGATGGCCGCCAATGAAGCAAAGACCAGCGAGTCGAACAATGCGGAGAAAAGGGAAATAACAAATGCGCCAACCAGTTCCTGAAGGGGAGGAGTTGTTCCGCCGTTTGACAAATCCGGGATTGGGTCGCAATTTATGCGATGACAGAGGGGAACAGAAGGCCCGGGATGCCCTGGTGGTGGACGCCGGTGTACAACGAGCAGGAGCGTGGGCAGAAGCTGCTGAGGCAGGCAGAGCCTTTGCTGAGGAAACTCGGGTTGGAACTGGCCGAGTACTTTACTGAGGAGGAGGCGGCGGTGGGCGGTGTGCCCGCGCACATCACCCTGGGGGTGGATGCGGTGGGGATGCGGCTCATGGTGGTGTATCCGCGTTGGAATGGGCGCTATACGGATGAAAAGATGGCACAGCGGGTGGGAGTGGAGTTGATCGATGCAGCGTGGGCCTCAATCATGCACCGGCGCTGGGAGCTCAAAGGGCAGAAGACGTCCTTTGCCGAGTATCTCCAGCTTCAGGAGCGACTGCTGCTGGCCGCGCTGGATCGATGCAAGCCCGCGGCGTTGGTCTTTCTCCAGGCGGCAAATGTTTGGTGTGGTTGCGGAAAGGAAGATGAATGCCCCCCCTTCGCCCGCAAGGCCGAGGCTCGGGAGAAGGTTCAGAATTGGTTGCCGGGGATGATGACGGAAATTGGTGTGGAAATGGCCCAGTTAAGAGATCGCAAGAGAATTCAACAGCGCGAATACAACGCGGCGATGCACCGGCTGCAAGGGTGGTTGTGCAAGTGTTTGCAACTTTTGCGGGTGAATGTGGCGCACCTAGGTTTGGTGCAGGAGTCGGTGATCGAGGCATTGAAGCTAGGGCGAGCAATTCAAAATCGTGAATATGTGCGTTACTCATATCGCAGTTCTTTTTTCCGGTACGGCGGGGGGGCTGGGCGTCGGTAGATGAGAATAGCAAGTTTTTTGAGTTCTACCGCCAACACTATCTCAATCAGCCACCTAGAGAGACTGCTAGGACCGAGGGAGATACCAAGGAAGCGACTGAATCATCAGCGCGGGAAATAACAAATACCCAACCCAGTTCATGAAGAGGAAGGGTTGCTCTGCCGATTGACAAAATCGGAATTGAGTCGCAATTTATGCGATGACAGAGGGTAACAGAAGGCCCGGGATGCCCTGGTGGTGGACGCCAGTGTACAACCAGCAGGAGCCTGGGCAGAAGCTGCTGCGTCAGGCGGAGCCGTTCCTGAAGAAGCTCGGGGTGGAGCTGGCCGAGTACTTCACTGAGCAGGAGGCGGAGGTGGGCGGGGTGCCCGCGCACATCACGCTGGGGGTGGATGCGGCGCGGATGCGTCTCATGGTGGTGTATCCACGGTGGGATGGACGCTTTACTGAAGAGCGGCTGGCCAAGAGAGTGGGGGTGGAGTTGATCGATGCAGCATGGGCCTCGATCATGCACCGGCGCTGGGAGCTCAAAGGGCAGAAGACGTCCTTTGCCGAGTATCTGCAGCATCAGGAGCGACTGCTGCTGGCCGCGCTGGATCGTTGCAAGCCAGCATCGTTGGTCTTTCTCCAGGCGGCCAACATCTGGTGTGGAAAGGGAAAGGAAGATGAGTATCCGCCCTTCGCCCGCAAGGCCGAGGCACGGGAGAAGGTCCAGAATTGGTTGCCGGGCATGATGTTGGAAATTGCACGGGAGATGGTGGATGTGAAGAGATTTAAGAAGATAGAGCAGCGGGGCTTCAACGCGGTGATGCATCGTTTGCGAGCTTGGCTGCGCAAATGCCTGCAACTGCTGAGAGTTGCAGCGGCAGATCCTGTCATGGCATGTGAACCAATAACAGAGGCGCTGAGATTGGGAAGATTGATTCAGAATGGAGAACCATTCTCGATCCGTATCGCAGCAGCATGTTTAGGTACGGCGACAATAGCGGCGGACGGGGCTGGGCCTCCGTGGACGAGAGCAGCTACCTGTTTGAAATTTATCGGCGTGACCGTCTGAGAGAGCAGGAGCGGATGGCCGCCATTGAAGTAAAGACCAGCGAGACGGACAATGCGAAGGAAACGGAAATAACAAATACACAACTCAATTCCTGAAGGGGAAGGGTTGCTCCGCCGTTTGACAAATCCGGGATTGAGTCGCAGTTTATGCGATGACAGAGGGGAACAGAAGGCCCGGGATGCCCTGGTGGTGGACGCCGGTGTACAACGAGCAGGAGCGAGGGCAGAAGCTGCTGCGTCAGGCGGAGCCTCTCCTGAAGAAGCTCGGGGTGGAGCTGGCCGAGTACTTTACTGAGGAGGAGGCGGAGGCGGACGGTGTGCCCGCGCACATCACCCTGGGGGTGGATGCGGTGGGGATGCGTCTCATGGTGGTGTATCCGCGTTGGAATGGGCGCTATACGGATGAGAAGATGGCACAGCGGGTGGGAGTGGAGTTGATCGATGCAGCGTGGGCCTCAATCATGCACCGGCGCTGGGAGCTCAAAGGGCAGAAGACGTCCTTTGCCGAGTATCTCCAGCTTCAGGAGCGACTGCTGCTGGCCGCGCTGGATCGATGCAAGCCCGCGGCGTTGGTCTTTCTCCAGGCGGCAAATGTTTGGTGTGGTTGCGGAAAGGAAGATGAATGCCCCCCCTTCGCCCGCAAGGCCGAGGCTCGGGAGAAGGTAAAGAACTGGTTGCCGGGCATGATGACGGAAATCGGTCTTGAGATGGTGGAGGTGAGGCGGTTCAAAAAAATTGAGCAGCGAGAGTATGATGCAGCAATGCACCGTCTTCTTGGTTGGCTGAGTAAATGCCTGCAACTGTTGAGAGCGGCAGTGGCGGCGGATCCGGTGATGACATGCGAGCCGGTGATGGAATCCCTACAGCTAGGGCGGTTGATTCAAAACCGAGAAAAGTTCAGATACTCTTTTCGAAGCTCCTTCTTCAGATATGGAGGGGGAGGTTGGGCCTCTGTGGACGAAAACAGCTATTTGTTCCAAAACTACCGACGGAAAAAGCTGAGAGAGCAGGAGCGGATGGCCGCCAATGAAGCAAAGACCAGCGAGACGAACAATGCGGAGAAAAGGGAAATAACAAATGCGCCAACCAGTTCCTGAAGGGGAGGAGTTGTTCCGCCGTTTGACAAATCCGGGATTGGGTCGCAATTTATGCGATGACAGAGGGGAACAGAAGGCCCGGGATGCCCTGGTGGTGGACGCCGGTGTACAACCAGCAGGAGCCTGGGCAGAAGCTGCTGCGTCAGGCAGAGCCGTTCCTGAAGAAGCTCGGGGTGGAGCTGGTCGAGTACTTCACTGAGGAGGAGGCGGAGGTGGGCGGGGTGCCCGCGCACATCACGCTGGGGGTGGATGCGGCGCGGATGCGTCTCATGGTGGTGTATCCACGGTGGGATGGACGCTTTACTGAAGAGCGGCTGGCCAAGAGAGTGGGGGTGGAGTTGATCGATGCAGCATGGGCCTCGATCATGCACCGGCGCTGGGAGCTCAAAGGGCAGAAGACGTCCTTTGCCGAGTATCTGCAGCATCAGGAGCGACTGCTGCTGGCCGCGCTGGATCGTTGCAAGCCAGCATCGTTGGTCTTTCTCCAGGCGGCAAACATCTGGTGTGGAAAGGGGAAGGAAGATGAGTATCCGCCCTTCGCCCGCAAGGCCGAGGCACGGGAGAAGGTTCATAATTGGTTACCGGGGATGATGTTGGAAATTGGTCTTGAGATGGTAGAGGTGAGGCGGTCCAAAAAAATTGAGCAGCGAGAGTATGATGCAGCAATGCACCGTCTTCTTGGTTGGCTGAGTAAATGCCTGCAACTACTGAGAGCTGCGGCAGCGGATCCCGCTACGACATGCAAACCGATAACCGAGGCTCTCAAGCTGGGGCGGATGATCCAAAATCGAGAATACACATACTATTCGTATCGCAGCAGTATGTTTAGGTACGGTGATGATAGCGGTGGGCGGGGCTGGGCCTCCGTGGACGAGAACAGCTACCTGTTTGAAATTTATCGGCGTGATCGTCTGAGAGAGCAGGAGCGTATGGCCGCCAATGAAGCAAAGACCAGCGAGACGAACAATGCGGAGAAAAGGGAAATAACAAATGCGCCAACCGGTTCCTGAACGGGAAGGGTTGTTCCGCCGTTTGACAGACGGGGGTTTAAGCCGCAGTTTATGCGATGACAGAGGGGAACAGAAGGCCCGGGATGCCCTGGTGGTGGACGCCAGTGTACAACGAGCAAGAGCGTGGGCAGAAGCTGCTGAGGCAGGCAGAGCCTCTCCTGAAGAAGCTCGGGGTGGAGCTGGCCGAGTACTTTACTGAGGAGGAGGCGGAGGCGGACGGTGTGCCCGCGCACATCACCCTGGGGGTGGATGCGGCGCGGATGCGCCTCATGGTGGTGTATCCACGGTGGGATGGACGCTTTACCGAAGAGCGGCTGGCCAAGAGAGTGGGCGTAGAGCTCGTTGATGCAGCATGGGCCTCGATCATGCACCGGCGCTGGGAGCGCAAAGGGCAGAAGACGCCCTTTGCCGAGTATCTGCAGCTTCAGGAGCGGCTGCTGCTGGCCGCGCTGGATCGTTGCAAGCCAGCATCGTTGGTCTTTCTCCAGGCGGCAAACATCTGGTGTGGAAAGGGGAAGGAAGATGAGTATCCGCCCTTCGCCCGCAAGGCCGAGGCACGGGAGAAGGTTCATAATTGGTTACCGGGGATGATGTTGGAAATTGGTGTGGAAATGGCCCAGTTAAGAGATCGCAAGAGAATTCAACAGCGCGAATACAACGCGGCGATGCACCGGCTGCAAGGGTGGTTGCGTAAAAGCTTGCAGATACTCAGGTCGGCGGCTGCCGATCCAGCCATGGCATGTGAGCCCTTGAACGAGGCTCTTAAGTTGGGCCGGATCATTCAAAATCGCGAATTTTTGCTCGATTCGTATCGATGTTCATTTTTTAGATATGGAGGGGGGGGTGGGCCTCAGTGGACGAGAGTAGTAAGTTCTTTGATTTTTACCGCCAACATTATCTCAATCAGCCACCTAGAGAGACTGCTAGGACCGAGGGAGATACCAAGGAAGCGACGGAATCATCAGCGCGGGTAAAAACAAATGCCCAACCCAGTTCATGAAGAGGAAGGGTTGCTCTGCCAATTGACAAAATCGGAATTGAGTCGCAATTTATGCGATGACAGAGGGTAACAGAAGGCCCGGGATGCCCTGGTGGTGGACGCCGGTGTACAACCAGCAGGAGCCTGGGCAGAAGCTGCTGCGTCAGGCAGAGCCGTTCCTGAAGTGCCTGGCGAGTTCCTTTTGAGCAGGCACTCTACGAGAGGGTTCGCACCCCTGACCTCGAACCCGAGAGCTCTAAGTCAGGAGTGCAGGTTGCCAGCAAGCCAGCCACCTTTTGGCCCATACTGCACGGTCTCTCACGCACGAGCTTGCATCTAAAGCTCCAGGGCTGCTCACGCATAGGGTCATAAGAAAGATGCACTTCACCTACGAGGCGAAGGATGCTAGTCCAGGTAGCGAACATGTCAATCGATTTTGGTGCGCGGATGGAGTGAGTGTGTGAGCGGAATTCAGGTTCCCTCTTGCGGGGGAGAAGGCCAGGTGAAAGCAGTCGCATGGCGATGCCAGAGGTGAGGGCAATCGTATCGAGATCGCCGGGGAAGCGCACACCGCCGATAGCCAATCCTCCGCCATGGAGAAGGGCGCAGAAGCGGTGGCGGCTCAGAAACCGTTGGAGACGGGCGCTCAAAGCACTGCGCCCGACCACAAGGCCAGCAAGCAGCAGACTTACACGGCCGCGACCGCGGTCGTGGACGCGACCGCACAATCACCTGCTGAGGCGAGGGCGGCGCGG
>NZ_BATR01000079.1 GCF_000739655.1 Verrucomicrobium sp. BvORR106
CCCGGTAGAAGGCCATGCCGGGGCGGTCGTCAAGCATGCGCTGGAGCTGCTTCTGGCCGTGGCGCATCGCCGCGGAGATGGGCTCGGCGGCGCGGGAGGTGATGGCGGACGCGCCGAGGACGAGGGCGACGGCGAGCAGGCAGAGGAGCTGGGACGCGATGGGGGCGCGCGGCGACATTGGTTGAGACAGGATTAACAAGATTTTTGGAGGATTAACAAGATTGGAATGCGGAGAGATGGAGAGATGGAGAGATGGAGAGGTGGAGAGATGGAGAGGTGGAGAGGTGGAGAGGTGGAGAGGTGGAGAGGTGGAGTGGTGGAGTGGTGGAGTGGTGGAGTGGTGGAGTGGTGGAGTGGTGGAGTGGTGGAGTGGTGGAGTGGTGGAGTGGTGGAGTGGTGGAGTGGGAAACTTGGGTGTTGACGTTTGGTGCAGGATCTGATGGGATGGGTGTGAGGTGGAGGCTGCCATGCTGAGAGGTGCTGATCATGAATGAACGAACAAGAATCACGGAGACCGCGTGGCGGTGGGGGCTGGTGGTGGTGCTGATGAGTCTGGTGGGGCCAGGGGCGGGGGCGTTGTGGGCGCAGGAAGGGCCTTGGGTTCCGCCGCTGCTGCCGCATGAGCAGATCCAGGATGCTGACCTTCGGGAGGCGTATAAGGACATTCAGACGCTGGGGTTTGCGTTGAATGAACTGGGGCCTGCCATAGTTGAGAGCAAGCCCCGGGTTGCGACGGCGTTCCTGGCGCGTGAAGAGAATTTTCGCGTGATTCTGCGGGCGCTGACAGAGTTGGAGGCCTCGCGTGCGGAGGACCGGCAGAGGGCGGTCCGCTCTGATTGCACGTACTCTGCGATCATGATGGGCATCATGTCCTGCCGTCCGGAGGCGATCCCGGTGCTGAAAAGGCTGCTGTGGAGCCCGGAGCGGGAGATATGGAGCGCGGTTGCGGACGGGGATCAGTACAACAATCTGGAGGTGTTCCCGACGGATCTGTGGCTGGAGGTGACGCGGGCGTCGCTGGCACGAGTGCCGTGGAATTTCGCGATGCAGGGGCGAAACAAGGAGGTGGAGGAATTTACCTCCAACGTGGAAAGATTCTATTTCTGGACGTATCCCAAGGACTGGTGGCTGATGGAGAGGATGAAGCGTCGCGGGCTGGGCATGTGCTACGGGACGGTGTACCATGAGGACCTGAGGGGCAAATTTGAGCAGACACAGGTGATGGCGGCGGATGCTGTGCACTACTTTAAGCGACCGGTGGGGCAGGTGGCTGGACCGTCGGGGATGCTGTCGTGGCAGGATCTGGGTGGGATCCTCACGCTGGTGCTGGCGGGTGTCACAGCGGTGGGGTTCTGGCTTGGGTTCAAGGAAATGTCCAGGAAGGTGGTTGGTTCGTAATGCTGGGGTTTTGGTGAGATGCGGCGCGGGCAGTGGGCAGTGGGCGGCTTGGTGCTTGGTTGGGGGGGTGACTTCTTTGGCTTGTCTGAAGGGGGTGATTGGTGGTAAATGTGGAAAAAATGCAGCCTTCTCTCCCGTCTATGTCTCGCGCAGCTCTCCTTGATGGTACTGAGTCGCTTGCAACTCTAGGTTGCAGGGGAACAAAGAGTTCCTCTGTTGGTGAGGGCTCTGGGGTAGTGGCATTTAACCTGGTCGCTGCGCGCAGCCTCTGCGTGGCCATGGTGGTGATGATGTGCACGGCTGGCTTGGGAAGTCCGGTGGACGATGCGATCATGATCTTGGAGGATGTCGCGAGAACGCCCAAGGAGAGGGCAGATGCCGCCGGGCGGATCGTGCGGGGCCTGGAGTCTTCAGGCGGGCCCATCAAAGTGGAGACGAAAGACCACGACGCGATCGCGAGGGCATCCCTGAGGCTGCTCGACGACAAGGACGCGGATCTAAGAGAAAAGGGGGTGGAACTGCTGTGGTGCATCCCTCCGTCCAGTGTGGATGAGGCCGCTCTCCAAAAGATCACTGCAGGGGCTTTGAACAAGAGCTTCGCTGTGCGCCTGATTAGGAGCAAGGGGATGAAGTCGTCACCGGCTGTCCAGGTGCTCAAGGACTGCATCAAGGCGCGAACGGATTTCATCTCATTTGGACTGGCTGGCCAAGTCGCCGCGGCCCGGGGCATGTTGGAGGTAAAGGACGATCTGATTGCGGCGATAGTAGACCCGAGATTTGGGGTGCGGTACATGGCCGTGGTGGCTCTCGCGGGATTTGCCAAAGGAACGGTGCCGCGGACAGAGGCGCTGGAACGATTCCTGGCGGACACGGAAAAGGATCTGAAAAGGAAACAAGAGACGGAGGAGAAGGGAGGCTCTCCGGTGATGCCTGAGGAGAAACAATTTGTGGAAGTGCTAAAAGCGCTTCTGGAGGCCTCAAAGTAGGGTGAGGCAATCGGCGGAATGCGGAATGCGGAATGCGGAATGCGGAATGCGGAGTGGTGGAGTGGTGGAGTGGTGGAGTGGTGGAGTGGTAGGAGTGGTAGGAGTGGTAGGAGTGGTAGGAGTTGACTCATGAACCGAGAGGGTTTGACCAGGCTCGACGGTGGGGGTTGGGCATGCGCCGCGAAGCGGAAGGTCCATGGCGGTGAAGGTCTGCGTGGGCGTGGGGCGGGAACGGTGTCAGGGGTGTGCCTTGCGATGGGCCTACCGCTCCGCGGTAGATTGGCAGGCGGGGGCTATCCAGTGGTAGCCCTCGCTGGGCTCGGTCGACCACTGGCTATTCATGGTGAACCCTCCGGGTTCGGGGAGGCGGCTGCGCTGGTTGAGGGGGCGGTAAGCGGTGCGTCGGTGAGTGGTAGGCGGGTTTTTTCCAACGGTTTCGACAAACTGGTGTCGATGCCTCCTCAATGTAGTGATGCAGTATGTCTATGAAGATTCTCTCTGTGCCTGGGCTTCTGGTTGCGTGGATCTGTGGTGCAAGTGTGCTGACCACGTCGGCGTGGGGTGGGGAGCGTTGGACGACGGGGGATCAAGCCTTCAGCGTGGAGCTGCACTCGGACAGAATCGCGGGCACGGATGTGCTGATGGCTGCTGCGAAAGGGGAGGTGGCCGCGACGGTGGTGGATTCTCCGCTGATCGAATCGCCGGTGACGCGTGAGTACGGTGGTCTGAGCTGGCTGGGGGATGTGCTGCCGAGATGGGTGGAGGGGCGCTATCTGGTGTTTGAGCGGGAGGAACGGCTGGCGGTGGTGGATGCGGCGAAAAAGCGGCTGATCTTAAACACGACGTTTGAGGCGCTGGTAAGGGCCCCGAAAGGAGAGAGGTGGATCGCGGTCAAGCATCGGCCTATCGGCAGGCTGCAGGAGAAGATCACGCCGGGGTTCCGGGACACGGTCTATGGGATCGACCTGGCGGAGGTGATCAAGGTGTACGAGCAGAAGGAAGGGGAGAAGCCGGTGGTGCCGTTTTCCCACCTGAAGTCGCTCGTGCTACTGGGCCATGCAGTGGCCTACCCAAAATGGAAGGCGGACGGGAGTGTGGAGATGATGGTGTGGACGGGGAGTGTCACGGAGATGTTTGCCCTTGATCCCATGGACTTGCGTCTGAAAGGGAAGACGCGTGTGGCGATGCCGCCGGGTGATGGGGTGGTGCAGCTGCCGTGGATCGCGAAGTAGTCTGGGCAGTGGGCAGTGGGCAGTGTTGGGCGTTGAAGTTTGAAGTTTGAAGTTTGCCGCATGCCTGCCTTTGGGCGGCGTGGAGTTCTTCAGGTCTTCTTGAGCTTGCGTGGAGTGGGCGAATATTGGTAAACATGGAAAAACAATCCCAACGTGCATGTGTAAGACGAAACTTCCGGGTGGTGTTGATGTCCCCTTGCTATTGGCCAGGGTGAGAAGAGGGGCCTCGATGGAAGACGTGGCGGAGAGCGCGGTGACTCGCGGGTTGGCTTTTGGGCGGCTTCGCCAATATGCCCTCTACTTTGCCATGACCATGATGCTATGCACCGCGGGCTTTGGGCACCCTCTTGATGATGCCCTGGCGGTTTTGGTCAATCCTGCTAGGCCGTTCAAACAGCGGGCGGGTGTCGGGGCGGAGTTGATGAAAAACCTGGCGAGTTTCAATGGATCCGCGCCTATGGAGGCCAGGGATTATGAGGCTATCGCCCAGTCGGCCCTGATCCTGCTGGACGACAAGGAGGCGCTCTTTCAGGAGGTCGCTGCCTGTCTGCTGTTGGCCGTTCCGCCAACGAAGTTTCATGAACTGGCGCTTCCGAAGGTGCTGGCCGCTCCCCTGGGGAAGGGGTATGCGGTGCGCCTGGTCGCAGCCAAGGGATTGACGACGCCCGAAGCGATCCGGTTGCTCCAGGAGACCATCTCGATGCGACCTGACACGAGCTCATTCGAGCTGGCGGCTACGGAAGCCAGCAAGCGGCAGATGTTGGACATGAAGGGGGACCTTGTCGCGGCGCTTGCGGATAAACGAACGGGCATTCAGCTGGCTGCTGCCCGGGCGCTGGCGGGGTTCCCAAATGTAAAAGGAGCCGAACTGCCGAAAGCAACGCTGCAGCTGCGTCTGGCCGAGGCGGAAGCACAGCTGAGGAAGAGCGAAGAGTTCAAGATGTTTCTTCCTCAGTCAGGCGCTGCTCCGCTGCCGACGCAATGGCAGCTCCTGGTTGAGGCTCTGAAGGGGTTGCTTCAAGCGCCAACGGAGGGCCGGTAGGCTGTGGGCGGCGACTTTACTTTGCCCGTCGGCTGCTTATGAAGGACGGCATGAATTCGCCCCTTAACGAGAACGAGTGGAGTCAAACGCTGGATCTGGCCCAGCAGCACCTCGATCGCTCCGCCAGCGCGAAGGACTATCGTGAGTGGGCATCCGCCATGCTGGCGGCGGGACGCTTCTCCAAGGCGCTCTGCGAACTGGCCAAGGCTTCCGAATTCTATGCCACATTCATGAGGACAGAGTTTGAGCGGGCACTCGGTGAACTGGACGTCGAGATTCCTGACCTGCGTGAACGCACTGGGTTCTTCGGCCTGCAGAGCGCCTGCAAGGGGGGCGATATCGCCCGGGTGCAGATGTTTCTTTCCCGAGGGGTGTGCCCGCTGGCGAGCCTGGATGGGATGGTTCCCGCGCTTCAGGTCGCGCTCTACGAGGGGGAGGGGGAGGTCTTTGCCTTCTTTGTGTCTGAAGGGGTGCTGGAGCGTGCAGACAAGAAGTGCCTGAGTAGTCTCCTCGACACTGCGGTGGGCCTGGGCAAGGAGGCGGCGGCGGTGTCTCTGCTGAAGGCAGGCGCGGCGGCTGATTTCCGAACCTGGATCAAGGCTGAAGCGAAGGGGCTGCAACAGGTGCTGGAGACGCTGCGATCGGTGGGGGTCTCGTCTGGTGAGCCGCAGTATGACATCGACGCCCTGTTCCTGCAGCATGGAAAGCCTTCGAGGGTGCGGAGGGTACTCGCGGAACTGCTTGGTGCCGCCTATCCTGAACTCTGGGTGGAGGAGAAGGTCCTGTTCGAGATCGAGGAGCTGGTTTCCGCCTGCGGCAACGGTATCGATATCCCGATTGCAAGTGGCAGGCACCACCGCATTCTCAATGCGATGCAGGCAATGAACATCCTGGGCGTCTCCCCGATGCTGGCGATGATGTCTGATCTGAAGGCGGCGTTGTGCAAGCGGGGTGGGGGAAATCTGGAGGAGGGGGATCTGGTCGAGGAGGGGCTGGATGATGAGACGGAACGATTTGATGAGGAGATCAGAGTTTTGAACCGACGTTACCGGTCTGTGCTGCCGGAACTGAATGCGGCGATTGATCAGTACATGCTGGCATCGGTGCCTGCCTTGCGGAGGCGGAAATCGACGGGGGCGTGATCATGGAGGTGGATGCCGAGAACCCGACGCTATGCCGGAGAGAGGGGGTGCGGGTGAGGGTGGTGATCGGGGTTCCGCCGTCTCATCCGGGACGGAAGGGCGGGACGGGGATTTTGAGGGGCGCACGCATCTTGCGTGTAGCTGTGCCCGGCATCTTGCCGGGGATGAGGGGTGGTGGGATGACGGAGAAGATGGGGTTCGAGGAATGAGGTGACGGTGCGGTAGGCAAGGTGGAAGAGCTGTCCCGGCTTTTGGGTGCGGGGCGTGTGCAGGGTGGCGGTTGTGTTGGGTGAAGTGAACGTTGCCGCGACGCCCTCCGGGGTCGGGGGATTTCTTTTAGGTGACCGGAGGTATCAGTCGCTGCGCTCCTTCAACCGTCCGGCTAATGGCTGTGATGCCTCCGGCATCGGGGAGGGGGGCGAGCGGCGGGTTGAGGCGGCCGCGAGCACGAATGCAGTGCCTCATCTAGCGCCTGGGAAGCTGGTGGGGGGATGGCGGAGGGGCTGAGGTTCGAGGAATGATTGGGCGGTGCGGCGGGAAGTGTGCGGGGACGCGGTGGGCCGTTTGATGATTGACGGCGGCGGTTGTGAGGGTGATGGAGTGATGGAGTGATGGAGTGATGGAGTGATGGAGTGATGGAGTGATGGAGTGATGGAGTGATGGAGTGATGGAGTGATGGAGTGATGGAGTGATGGAGTGATGGAGTGATGGAGTGGTGGAGTGGTGGAGTGGTGGAGTGGTGGAGTGGTGGAGTGGTGGAGTGGTGGAGTGGTGGGTTCGAGGAAGTATCGCGGTTTAGAAAGGTTGGCAGGATGGGGAGGGGCGTTGCTGATGGGATCTGGTTGAAGGCTGAGGGCCTGGCTGGGCGACTCTCGCGCCGCTTTCAGGGTGCCAACTTGTGTGGGTGGGGGACCCAGGCCCTCTGTCCGCTTCGCGGCCTCCGTGCCAGGGCTGGGGTCTGTGGGCCTTTCAGGCCCGGTGCGGCGGTGGGCAGTACGTCCTCGCAGGACTCACCATGTGGGGCCGTGGGAGGTGATTTCATTCTGGACAGGGGTATGCCGGGGATTATCTTGATCTAACTCTATGGCTGATCTCGTGATTGGTTCGCTGCCGATGAATTCGCCGGGCATTGACCGCGGGGCGTTCCGCGCTTCCGCAATCAAGTCTTTCCTGCTCCTTGTCGCCCCTTTCGAGGTGGCGTCAGCCGGCTTGGTGCTGGCGGATTCGGAGGCGTATTCCTGGTGGACGGTGCTCCTGCCGAATGTGGTTTCGTTGATGGTGGGACTGGCGATGGTCCTGGCGTTGCCAAGGTCGGTGATTGGCTGGCTGGCTGCGAACTTTGGGATGGCGTGTTTGATGGGGGTGTTCGTGATGGCGCTGTCTGCCTGCTCCTACTTTGTTGCGCTGGACCTGCTGAGCTGGTGGCCGTCATCTCTGCGCTACTCGATGAAGTTCACCGGGGTCATCTGCCTTTTCTCGATGCCGTTTGGGGCGCTGTATGGAGTGTTCCTGTATGGGGCGGCGCAGGCAAGTGCGTCGGAGCGTAAGTAAGAGGTGCCTGGTGACCAGCACTTGGTGCTTGGCAGATTGATGGAGAAATGGTTGTCTCAAGAGATTGGGGAAGAAAGGTCACCTGATGAAGATCCGTTTTCGAGTGAAGACGTGGTGGGGCTTGATGCTCTGTGTCTGTGGACCGCGTGGTCTGGTGGCGGGACGGGATGCGGTGATCGCGGACTATCTGCGCGTGGTGACGCCGGATCGCGCACTGTTCTGGCATGCGTTCAAGTCGCTCTCGACGGTGACGCTGGATGTGGACGGTGATGGGAGGCTGGAGCGTCTGGTGACGTTCAACGGAGTGGGAGGACGCTATGGGAGCACCTGGGAGGTGTATGCATTGGACGGGGGCGGACACAGGAAGC
Source organism: Verrucomicrobium sp. BvORR106 (assembly GCF_000739655.1). Lineage (GTDB taxonomy): Bacteria > Verrucomicrobiota > Verrucomicrobiia > Verrucomicrobiales > Verrucomicrobiaceae > Verrucomicrobium. The sequence continues at coordinate 7,720 of NZ_BATR01000079.1, forward strand.
TGAAGGGGCCTGAGCAGGGGGTGGTGTTCCGGGCGGATAGGTTCTTTGTGGGTTATGTGGAGGAGGTGAAGGCTCACTGCCTGCTGGCCTATCACCCCGGCAAAGGGGGAGGTGATCTGGAGGCGTATCTTAGGTCTGGAGATGCGATGGTGGTGCGGCAGCTTCCGCCGTTGGACTTTGAGAAAGCGGGGGATCGGGTCATCTATGACAAGTACTTCCGGGGCCCGGATGAAGGCCATGCTCACCGCAGTCTGGTGGAGCATCCGGTGCGGGAGATGAAGCTGGATGAACTGCAGCAAGAGGGCTATGACCTGGTCTCCATCGATGCGGCCAGGCGAAGTCGAGCCCAGGTGGACGCGGCGGTGAAGGGCCTGCCTGCGCATCAACAGCTGATACAGCCCTCCCAGTCGGCGCCAGTGGTGCCGGGTAACAAGGATGCCGAACGGCATCGAGTGGAGGAGGGTCAGGAGAGCCGGTGATGAAAGCGAAACTCTTCATTGGTGCCGGTGTGGCTCTGCTGGTGGCTGGTGCATGGTGGTGGCTGGCCAATGGAGCGCGTGATCAGTCCGGAAGGGGGCGTGCCGAGGTGAGTCTCCCAAGGGGAGGGGCCGGGCTTGTCGATGGGGCGGGGGTGAGCGACAGGGAGCGGATCGCAGAGCTGAAGAAGGATCTGTTGGTCCCTGTCGATGGGGCGTCGGAGTTGACGGAGGCGCAGATCGCAGGGCAGACGCGCGCGATCCGGGAGCTGGCCATGATGCAGAACCCGCAGGCGTCAGAAGCGCTGGTATCCCTGCTTTTTGCCCCGAAGGAAGTTTACTTCACCGGTGGGCTCACGGAGAATGGAGTTCCCTGGCAGAGTTACAGTCATCACGTCATGTTCTTTCTCAGCAAGACGGTGGAAGGAGCTCCGGTGCCGAAGAACAAAGCGTACTGCACGACAGAGGATATTGACGCGTTTCGCAGCTGGTGGCGGGGGCTTGAAGGGCGCATCCCGTACAAGGCGATGGGTGCCGATCCGAAGTAAGATTGTCATGAAACCAATTTTCCGTCTCACGCTTCTACTCGTTGGAACAGGGCTCTCGGGTCTTCTCGTCGCTCAAGAAGCGAACGAGTACCGTGACTACCTTGCGCATTCCACAAGGCTCCCCGTGTACGTTGAGGTGGCGCAGGATGAAATCCTCCGCTTCGAAACGGATGTGACCGGAGATGGCGCGCCGGAGGTCCTTTTCACGAAGTCCAGCCTTCGTGATGGCAAACTCGGATACCTCTGGTCCATCTACAAAGGAAAGGCTGGTGGCGGCCTGCGTCTGCTAGGGGATGTCACTTTCCCTGAGAAGGTCCTCACTCCTTCTGCATGGAAGCAAGATTCAGGTAAGTACGGGTTTTACACCTTTTTCCCTTCGGGGGCCAGCCAGGGGACGCTGACCTTTTTTGAAGTCGGAGACACTGGCGTGGTCGAGCGGGAATCCAGGAAGATCTCGCCCAATAGCACTGATAAAGTGGAGTTCGACAGTCTGTTTGCAGCGAGGCTCACTGGAGCCGTTCCCGCAATAGAACCCAAGCGAATACCCGTCTCCACCGTCATGGCTGCTCCAGTCGAAGTGCCAAAAGCGCCAGCGTTGGAATCTGCCCAAGCACCCCCAGCTCCCGAGAAGAAATAACGCCCTGCGTTGGGCGGTAAGAGGTGGAGAGGTGGAGAGGTGGAGAGGTGGAGAGGTGAGGGTGATGGGTGGTTTGGACGATTCCGCATTGCGACCAATGCAGCTACGAGTGCGATCTGGGGCGTGATGTGAGATGAGGAGGGGGAATGGACGGGGCAGAGAAATAATGACGCCCCGCCGCCGGAGATGAACAAGGTCCTTGCTATGTCTCAAAGGTGCGCTAATCTGTGTTGGCCATGCCCGTACTGGAGAATCCACGTCATGAAGCGTTTGCGCAGGGGCTTGCGTCGGGACTGACGGCGGTGGAGGCCTATAAGCGGGCGGGGTACCGTGGGGGCGGGGCCAATGCCTGGCGGCTGCATGGGACGGAGGAGGTGCGGGCGCGGGTGAGGGAGTTGCAGGAAATCACCTCGGCACGGGCGGGGATGAGCCGGGAGGAGGCGGTGGCGATGTGCATCGAGATCCTGAAGGCGCCGCCGAGTGCGGCGCATCTGGAGCACCCGCTGTGTGAGCTGAAGATGGGGAAGGACGGGCCCTATGCGATCTTTCCCGACAAACGCGGGGTCATGGAGCGCCTGGCGAAGATGCTGGGCTGGGATGAGCCGGAGAAACACGATGTGCAGATGACGGGGCCGCGCGGGGTGCTGGCGGGAGTGATGAGGCGTAAAAATTAGGAATTAGGAATGATGAAGTAGGAATGAATGCAGGGGAACCGCTGACAGACGCTCACGGGACGCTGACAATGAGATGTTGAGAGGGATGGGAAACCACTCATTGGCACTCATGGAACACTGATGGGGAAGGTTTAGACAGAATTAACAGAATTTACGGAATTAGGGTTTGGCTTTGAATGAAGGACGTGGCTGGGGCCGAATAGGGAGGCGGGCCGTGTTTTTCAGAACCATTGGTGTTTCGTTAGTGAACATCAGTGGTTTCAGAAGTCCCCCTCTGTGGTTTTCAAGTGCTTGAATTCTGGATTTGAAAGGGAAATTACGATGAAACAACACGATCGATACATGCAGAAGGCGGACAATGGGCAGGCGTTTCGGGATGCGATCATCGCGGCGGGGGAGGCGGAGCGGGCGAAGAAGCGAAGGTCGGCGGGGAATCCACAACCTGCGGCCCCGGCGCAGACGGTGCCGGCGGAGCGGCGGACGGCGTTGCTGGGTGGTCCGGCACCGTCGCGATCGAGTGGTGTGGGGCCGGAGAAGAAGAAACAGCGTGGGTCTGGGTCGCTGTTGATGCCGTGAGGGATGTGATGAGTGCGAACATGAACGCCAACGTGAACGGGACTGGGGAGTGGACGGCGGAGGAGCTTCGGGAGTTCGAGGAGTGCGTCTCCTCGAAGTCCTGGCGCCTGCGGCATCTGTACCAGATCCTGCCGGAGGACGGGGCGGTGATGGTGCCGTTTGAGCTGCGGCCGGAGCAGGCGCAGTTCATGCTGGCACGGCATACGCGGAACTTCGTGCCGAAGGCGCGCAAGTTGGGGATGTCTACCTTCATCGTGCTGGACTACCTGGACACGTGCATCTTCACGCCGAACACGCTGTGCGCGCACATCGACAAGAAGGAGGCGGATGCGAAAGACAAGCTGCACATTGCCCGCATGGCGTGGGAGTCGGGGCCGCGGCATCCGGACCCGGCGCTGGCGGAGCTGTGGCGCTGGATCCAGGAGGAGAATCCGCTGGTGAAGGACAACGGCGGGTGCCTGGAGTGGGCGAACGGGAGCAGCCAGAGTGCGGATGTGAGCTTTACCGGCGGGACGCCGCAGCGGCTGCATGTGTCTGAGTACGGGCCGATCGCGGCGCAGAAGCCGGCGAAGGCGGCGGAGATCAAGAGGGGATCGATCAATGCGGTGCCGGCGACGGGGATCATCGACATCGAGACGACGATGGAGGGCGGGCGGTTTGGCGAGTGTTACGCGCTCTTCAAGCTGGCGCTGGAGTCGGTGGGGCAGGATCTGACGGCGCTGGACTGGCGGCTGCACTTCTTCTCCTGGGTGAACCACCCGAGCTATGCGCTGCCGGGGCGGGTGCCGCTGCGGGCGGAGACGGTGCGGTACTTCGCGGAGCTAAGGGAGACTCACGGTATTGAGGTGCTGCCGGAGCGGCAGGCTTGGTACGAGGTAAAACGTCGCGAGCAGGGGGAGGACATGTTCCAGCAGTTCCCCACGGTGGTGGAGGAGTGCGACCGCCATGTGGTCTCTGGCCAGATCTACACGGAGATGACGCGCCTGCGGGCGGCGGGGCGGGTGCGGGAGTTCGCGCCGGAGGTGGGGCTGCCGCTGTACACCTTCTGGGACCTGGGCAGCAGCGACAATACGGCGGGCTGGCTGGTGCAGCCGGCGGGGAAGGATGTGAACTGGCTGGACTGGGCGGCGGGGGAAGGCCAGGGCGCGGCGGGCGTGGCGGCGGTGATCCGCGCTTGGGAGCGGGTGCACGGGCCGGTGGCAGGGCACTACCTGCCGCATGATGCGGTGATCACGGACAAGGGGAGCGGGAAGACGTACCGGCAGCAGTTGATCGAGGCAGGCATCCCGTCGCAGATGATCCATGTGGTGCCTCGAACCCCGGACGTGTGGGTGGGGATCAATGAGCTGCGCAAGATCCTGCCGCATGCGTGGTTCCACCGGCGGACGGATGTGGAGCAGCTCAGTGAGACAGGGGCGAAGCTGCCCTCTGGCGTGGGGAGGCTGGAGGGCTATCGGCGGATGCCGCAGACGAGCAGCGGGGTGCTGCGGGATGCGCCGATGCATGACCTGTGCTCGCACACGGCGGATGCGGCGCGGACGTTCGCGGAGGCTCGGGCGGCGGGGATGATCCGCGGTGGTGGTGGAGGTGGTGCGGTGACGGGCCTGGGCGTGAAGGTGACGGCGGGGTATGGGGGGGCGCGCCGCGGAGCGGCGAATTATAAATGATGAATTAGGAATTAGGAATGAATGAAGGGGAACCGCTGACGGACGCTAACGGAACGCTGACGATGAGGAATGAGAAATCACTTATTGGCACTGATGGGGAAGGCTTAGACAGAATTTACGGAATTGGGGTTGGCTTCGAATGACAGATGTGGCCGTGGCCGAATAGGGGGCAAACTGTGTTTCTTGAGAACTGTTAGTGTTTTGTGAGTGAATATCAGTGGTTTCTTTCCGCCGTAATTCTGTCAACTCTGTTTAAAAGGCGTTCCTCTGTGTTCTCTGTGACTCTGTGGTTGGTTGGGGGTGCGTCGTGGGTTTCGTTGGAAGTCGGGGTGTGGGAGGGGGTGAGGCCGGGTTTCGCACCTGAGGGTGGGAGTTGTTGGTAGTAACCCAGGGCGTTGCCCTGGGCTGGTATGAGGTCGGGCCCTTGGCCCTGAGCTGCGATGCGGGAGGCAGAAGGCTGGCGCTGGGCGAGGTGGCTCGCGAGGGGATAGGACGAATAGGGAAGATGGGACTGATGGGGCCTCAGGCACTTTTGACTTTTCACTCTTAACTTTTCACTGCGTGAACGAAGCTATGGTTGTGAACCTGCGCCTGACTCCAGTAGAACTTGCGGCTCGGGTCTACAAGCTCGAGCCTTGTGCGAGAACGTTTCGGGAGGATCTGGAGGGGCATTTGATCAATGGGTATGTGTTTAATACGCCGGAGCTTTTTTTGATGGGGCGGGCGGTGGATTCGTCGGCGCCGTATGAGGTGGTGACGGATCCCTGGCAGGTGTTTGCGCGGGAGCGGTGCGATGCGTGGCTGTGCTACCTGGCGGCGGGGGATCTGACGCGGATGCCGGGGCTGATCCCTTATGAATTGCCGAAAATAGGGTTTGAGCGGGGGAATATCTTGCGTTACTATCGGTACGGGAGATTAACGAACAAGATTCTATGCTCGACCACCCTGATACACTCGGCGGCCCGTATTTCGACCGCGACCTGATTGGCCCTGATGGGCGCTTGAACCGCTTTTGCAAAGGCCAGTCGGCTCCGAAGCAGACGGCGACGCAGAAGAAGGCGGAGCTGAAGAACCTGGAGCTGATGGAGAAGATGCTGAACCAGAAGCCTGAGAAGATGCCGGAGATCAACATCCCGCCTGCTCCGGAGCCGGTGGCGATTCCCCCCGCGCCTTCCCAAAGCAGCGCGGATGTGGAGGACGCGGACCAGGAGGCGCGTCGCGCGGCGGGCAAACGCTACGGTCTGCTGCGCACGACGTATGCGGGTGCGACGGGCGGCTATGGCGGGACGAAGCCGCTGGGGGGAGTGAGGTCGCTGCTTGGATGAAGTAAAAAGTTGAGAGTGAAAAGTGAAAAGTGGGGGGGCGGTTGAGTTGTGCCGCAAGCGGCACGTTGAGGCGCTACGCTGGTTTAGGCGGGCTACGCCCTGGTTTAGGGACTGAGGCGCTGGGTGGTTGGCTGCCTGGTACTTTGCTTGGATGCCTATGAAGATGCGAAAGATGATGACCTGGAACCTGTTGGCGCATCGAACCTGACTTGGGTTTGGTTTTGGATGCCCTACTTTTTACTTACTACTTTTCACTCCGATCTGCCTCATGCCTTCCTACAGCCCCAATGACACCGCCCGCCGCAAAGCTCTCGTCGACCGCATCATGCTGCGATGGCAATCGGCACAGGCGGAGAGGGGGCCTTGGCTGGGGCTGTGGCAGCAGATGGCGGACTATGTGCGACCGAACCGATCGACGGTGAAGGGGCGGATGGATGCGCCGAGTCTGGCGGGGTTTGAGTCGGTTTTTGATGGGACGGCGATCTCGGCGAACATGACGCTGGCGTCCGGGTGCATGTCGCGGCTGACGCCGGCGCAGGCGCCTTGGTTTGCGTTTGATCCGCCGCGGGAGCTGCGCCAGAACGATGCAGCGAAGCGCTGGTACGCGGAGTGCTCGGAGATTGCGCTGGAGGCGCTGGCGACGTCGAACTTTTACACGGAGCTGCATGAGGCGTATCTGGATCGCGGGGCCTTTGGCACGTGCTGTCTGCATGTGGAGGGGACGCAGAAGCATCCGCTGAACTTCAAGGCGCATGACATCGGGACGTATGCGTTTCTCAATGGGGCGGACGGCATGGTGGACACGGTGTTCCGCGAGCTGACGTACACGGCGCGGGAGGCGGCGCAGGTGTATGAGGTGAAGGAGCTGCCGGAGTGTCTGCAGCGGGTGCTGCTGGAGCCGGGCTCCTCCCAACAGGGGGAGCGGCATGACTTCCTGCATGTGATCTACCCGCGGGAGGATGCGGAGCGGGATGCGGCGAAGATGGACGGGGCGAACAAGCCGGTGGCCTCGGTGCACATCCATGTGAAGACGCGCACGATCGTGCGTGTGGGTGGGTACGAGGAAATGCCGACGATCGGCTCGCGGTATCTGCGCTGGGGCACGGGGGCGTACGGGATCTGCCCCACGTGGCAGGCGCTGCCGGAGGCGCGCCAGCTCAATGAGCTGCAGAAGAACCTGGACGTGCTGGCGGAGGTGGCGGCCTTTCCCCGGCTGCTGCTGCCGGATGACATGGAGGGGGAGGTGGATCTGCGGGCGACGGGGACGACTTATTTCAAAGATCCCAACCGGGTGCCGCGGGAGTGGCTGACGCAGGGCCGGTATGATGTGGGGCTGGATCGCGTGAAGGCGCGGCAGGAGGCGATCAAGTCGGCGTTTCACGTGGAGCTGTTCCAGATGTGGGCGGCGATCACGAAGCAGATGACGGCGTATGAGGTGGGCGAGCGGGCGCAGGAGAAGGTGGAGCTGTTCTCACCCACGTTCACGCTGCTCTCCACGGAGATGTACGGGCCGATTTTGCGGCGGGTGTTTTCCCTGCTCATGCGGCAGGGTGTGTTCCCCATGCCGCCGGAGGAGGCGGTGTACCAGAATGAGCGGGGCATGTGGGCGGTCTCGGACCCGAAGCTGCGCTACACCTCCCGCCTGGCGCTGGCGCTGAAGGCGGTGAACAACCAGGCGCTGAATCGGGTGCTGGGCATGATGGGCCCGGTGATGCAGTTCAACCCGGCGGTGGCAGACAACCTGAACTGGGATGTGGCCATGCGCGACATCGCGCTGAACGAGGGCGTGCCGGTGGAGTGGATGCCGTCGGAGGATGAGGTTGCTGAAATGCGCCGGGGACGGGCGGAGGCAGCGGCTATGGAGGCCCAGGCGGGGATGGGGCAAGTGAAAAGTTAAGAGTGAAAAGTGATAAGTGGGGAGGGGGGAAGTTGAGATGTGCCGCAAGCGGCACGTTGAGACGCTGCGCTGGTTGAGACGGCTTCGCCTGGTTGAGAAACTTCCGGGCGCTGGGCGAAGCTAAACTTTTCACTTTTTCTGACGCTACTTTTCACTTCGCTGTCGACCGACTGAGGTTCTAGCGACTAACGACTCACAACAGCAGAACAGAATGACCTTTGAAGAAAAGCTATTTGGGAAGCCGGAAGAGGCTCGGCGGTTCCGGGAGGCGGCGCGGGCGGTGTTTGGGTCTGCGGAGGGGCGGGTGGTGCTGGCGATGTTGTGTCGCGCGGCGCATCCGCTGCAGCATCGGCAGGGCATGACGGAGCATGAGCACGGCCAGTGCGAGGTGGTGGCGGCGCTGTGGCGGTTTGGGTCGGCGGAGGCGGGGATGAGGACTGCGGAGTGATGGAGTGATGGAGTGATGAGGGGTGGGGTTTGGATTTTGAAGTTTTTCTGAACTATGAAGACGAATCGAGTTGAAGAGGGAGTTTCTGGGGGGCGGAAGAAGAGGGGGAAGGTGGCGGATGAGGTGGAGGTGGTAGTCGCGACAGAGACAGAGACAGAGGCGGAGACTGGGATTCCGCCGTGTCCGGTGGAGGATCCGCGCTATGGGGACAAGACGGTGGCGGTGGTGGCGTGGTTCAAGGAGTATCGGCCGGAGGAGTTTGTGAAGCGGTACGCGGGGAGACGTTTTTTAAGACAGGATTAACAGGATTTTTAAAAGATTAACAGGATGGGGACAGGAACCACTTATGGGCACTGATGGAACACTGATGGGGAAGGTTTAGACAGAATTAACGGAATTAGGGTTTCTGAAACACTAATGGTTCTGAAGAAGCAGGATTTGGGATCTGAGTTCCGGTCGCGTCTGTCATTAGAAGCTCAATCCAATTCTGTTAATTTTGTTAATTCTGTCTAAAGGGCGTTCCTCTGTGTTCTCTGTGACTCTGTGGTTTTATCGGGATTGGCTTTAGCGCATAACACTTAACTCTTAACGTTTAACTTATAACTCATGATGATGACGATGATGCTGATGGAAGAGGTGACGGATGTGGCGGGTGGCGAGGGTGGGGCTGGTGGTGGTGTGGGGACTGCGGCTGCGGCTGAGGCTGGTGGTGGGTTTGATTTTCGGGCGCTGGCGAATGAGCGGGGGGAGTTTGTGGAGGGGTGGCAGGACCGATTGCCGGCGCAGTTTGATGCGTCGCGGGCGACGCTGGCGAACTATCGATCTTTCGACAAGCTGGCGGAGGCGTTCATGGAGAACAAGCGGGCGGCAATGACGCGCACGGAGGGCATGATCCGCCTGCCGGGGAAGGAGGCGAAGCCGGAGGAGATCTCGGAGTTTCACAAGGCGCTGGGGGTGCCAGGCAAGCCGGAGGAATATGGGCTGAAGCAGCCGGAGAATCTGCCGCCGGGCACGGAGTGGAATCCGGAGTTCGCGGATGCCTTTGCGGGGGCGGCGCACAAGCTGGGCCTGACGAAGGCGCAGGTGGAGGGGCTCTCTGCCTGGCATCTGCAGGAGACGGTGGGCCGCATGCAGAATGTGGAGGTGGAGGGGCAGCGCCTGTTTGAGCAGGAGCAGTCGGAGTTGCGCCGGATCTTTGGCGGGGACTATGACAAGCGCATGGTGGATGCGCGGCGAGCGGCGATGACGCTGGGGCTGCCGGATGATCATCCGGTGTTCTACCGGGCGGACTCGATCAAGGCGATGGCGCGCCTGGCGGATCTGATCAGCGAGGACCGGCTGATCTCGCCGACGCAGGTGCAGAACAAGTTATCCCCTGAAACCGCGGCGCGGGATGTGATGACGAATCCGGATCACCCGGACTACAAGGCGTACTATGATCCCGCACACGGGCGGCATCGGGAGGTGGTGGCATGGGTGAATGGGCAGATGAAACGCGCCTACGGCGGTTGAGACGCTGCGCTGGTTGAGACGCTACGCTGGTTGAGACGCTACGCTGGTTGAGACGGTGCCGCTCTGGGCGGCACCTGGTTGAGACGCGTTGCTGGGTTAGGGGAGGTGGGTGTGGCGGGGACGATGGGAAGGTAGAGGGGTGACCGCATGAATGCGGAACTCCAACGTCGGTGCGTGGGTGGTGAGGGATTTTGGGTGTGATCTCGCGCTGTTCGGGTTTTTTTGATGATGGAGGCTTGAGCAGGGTGAGGTGGTGTTGAACTCTTTGGCTGTGTGGTGCCGGGGTTGGAGTTCCGTCCCGCATGCGGGACGGGTCAGGAAGACGTTGGGTGGGAGAATAAGCTTGCCTGAATGAGGCCGGACCTTCAGCCCTCGGCATCTTTATCTGAGCCCCAACCCTGGGCGTTGCCCAGGGCTGGTATGACTCCGGGCCTTTGGCCCTCGGCTTCGGTGTTGCTGGGGTGGCGACTGGGTGAGGCTCTCGCAAGCGGGATGGTTGAGGGGAGATGGGTGTGGTGGGGACGATGGGGTGAGGAGATTGTGGTGGGAGGATAGTTTCCTGAGCCGCATAAATGCGGTACTCCAACCCCGGTGCGTGAGGCGGTGGGGGGTGGAGATGGTTGGGCTCTGTTCATGGTTTGTTCATGGTTTGTTCATGAACTGTTGATGATGGGAGGACGGAGGTTGGCGCGTGAATGCGGAACTCCGACGTCGGTGTGTGGGAGTTTGGGAGGGGTTTGGCCCTGTTCATGGTTTTGCGATCGGTAGGTCGTGGGGCTGTGGGCAGGGCTTTTTTGTGGGGCGTTGACAGGGTTGGTGGGTTGGGATAGGGGTGGGAGGTTCGTTGGTGAAAAACCAGCGGGCCTTCTCTTTTTTTGAATGACTGACCCTGCATGGGGAGGTGGTGCTGGTGGTTTGCTCCTGCCTTTCTTCCCCTTATGTCTGTCGATTCCCGTGCTCGATCTATTGTGGTGCCCGTTGCTGCCTTTGTGCTGGGGGTGGTGGGTGGTCTGTGGTGGTTTCTACCGGGGTCGGGTTCGGCGGAGGTGGGTGGTGAGGTGTCGGTGAGGCCGCGGGAGTTTGGGGTGAGGCAGGTGGTGGCGGGGGCTGGTGCTGCTGGAGATGAGGTGAGGGAGGTGGTGCGGCAGGTGGGGCCTCTGCTGGAGGCGTATCCGGATGCGGCGGAGTGGCTGGAGGTGCCGGTGGCGCTGGTGCAGGAGACGGATCCGGGCGCGATGATGATCACGCGCCTGGGCAAGACGGAGGCGGAGTTTCTGGAGCAGGCTCGTACGGCGGGCTACCAGGCGCTGAGGCTGGCGCCGGAGATGAAGGGGGCGCTGATTGGCGCGCTGCATGAGGCGCTGCAGACCTGGGCCGGGGTGGTGGCGAGGGGGGCGGTGCGTCTGCCGCCGGAGGAGGGGCAGACGGAGGGCCAGGTGAAATGGTTGCTCACGGTGGACCCGGCAACGATGAAACAACTGTCGGCGGAGCTGGAGGCGCGGCTTCAACAGGTGCTGCCGGCGGAGCGGGCACATGTTTACCGGGCGCTGGCGCACCGGGATCTGGCGTTCCTGTATGGCAACGCGAGTTATCGGGTCGCGGTCACGGAGGACGGGGTGGAGATCTCCCCGACGGCGCAGGGCACGAGTCTGGGCATGCAGAGGCGTTCGATCGCGCCATCGAGCCCGCTGGGGAGGATCCTCTCGCAGTTGCCGGAGCAGGGTTCTGGCTCTGTGCCCTGAGTTGAAGCTTGAACCCAAGAAGACTTTTATCTATGAGCACGAATCGATTCGCGACTTCTTCTGCGCCAGAGCCTGGGCGAGGTGTTCTGCAGCGGTGGCTGAGTTCTTTGGGGCTGTTGATCCTGGGTGTGGGGGTGGGTTATGGCATCTCTGTGCTGGTGCGTGAGGGGAGGGCGGAGGTGGCGAAGGCGGATGTGAGCCGGGTGGAGGCCAAAGGTCGCGCGAAGGTGAAGGCGGGGGCGGGGACGGCAGCGGAGGATGAGGTGACGCCGAAAGAAGGGGAGGGGAAGGCGGCGGTGCGATCGCCGTTTTTTCACCCGGAGGTGATCGCGAAGTCGCCGCAGGTGTGGCTGCCGCGGGAGGTGGTGAAACTCTACTCCTGGAGCCTGGGGGACTATGGCGAGCACTTTGACGTGACGGACCAGGCGAAGAAGGTGCTGCGGCTGAGCAAGGAGGAGGCGGTCGGGTTAAAGGAAACGCTGGACCGGCATCTGCAGGCGCTGCGTGGACTGGAGCGCAGCAAGGTGCAGATCCTTTCGCAAACGGATGAGAAGGTGGAGCTGAGGCTGCCGGGGGATGTGGGCGGGGAGTTTGCGCCGGCGCGGGAAGCTCTGCGTGGAGAGGTGCGGGAGATGCTGGGCGAGGCGCGGGGGGAGTTGTTTCTGCATGCCCTGAATGAGGAGCTGGCGTTGCGCTCGCCGGTGTACAGCGGTCAGGAGTGGCGGATCGACGTGCAGCTCAAGGAGGGGGAGATGATGGAGGTCTCGATCCAGAAGCCGGCGGGAAGTTCGGGGTATCAGGGGAATGCGATTCCGGCGGGGTTGAGGCATTTGGTTGGAGTTTTGGAGGATGGGAGTTTGTGAGCGGTTAGGGGCCGCAAGCGGCCTGTTGAGACGCGTTGCTGGTTGAGACGGGCTTCGCCCTGTAATTGGGGAGGTGGGGGTGGGATCCAGTGCGTCAGTGCGCCAGAGGGAGGGGGTGTGGGGTGTGCCATGCAATGGGCCTACCGCTCCGCGGTAGCGTGGTGGGGTGGTTGTCCACGGGTAGCCCTCGTTAAACTCGGTCGACCCGTGGCTATTCATGGTGAACCCTCCGGGTTCGGGGAGACGGCTGCGCCTGGTTGAGACGGGTTGCTGATTGAGATGGTGCCGCCGGGGCGGCGCCTGGTTGAGGCGCTGCGCTGGTTTAGGCGGGCTTCGCCCTGGTTTAGGGGAGGTGGGTGCGGTGGAGGTTGATTGGTTAGGAGGTGGTGATGGATGAATAGTTTCCTGAGCCGCATGAATGCGGTACTCCAACCCTGCTGCGGGCGTCGATTGGGGGTTTGGGGAATGCTTGGCTCTGTTCATGGTTTGCTCATGATCTGTTGATGATGGGACGGTAGAGGCGTGACCGCATCAATGCGGAACTCCAACGTCGGTGCGGGAGTCCCACCATTTTTTGAATGGGTTGAGGCGCTGTTGGGGCTGAGGGGGTGTGAAGACGAGATGTTTACTCTGTGCCCTCTGTGGTTGGGCTGGTTTCCTCCGGCTGACGGAAAACTTGAAACTGAAAACTCCAATTCCCCCTTGATTGGGAAGCGAGCTTAGCGCACCTTTGGTTATCCTTGGTAGACCCGATGAGGATTCTCCGCCGGGGACCGTCAGAAGCTCGACCCGCGCGGCGGATTCTCGATGCGGACGGAAGAAGCAGTGAACTTCCCAATCCAAACTTACAAATCAGATGCCGACGGCATTGGACATTCCAGAATTCGCAGTGCGCTCTTTTGAAACCCGCTGGGGCCATGTGGTCCAGCAGCAGGTCTCGAAGCTGCGCGACAAGGTGACGATCGACGAGTTCCAGGGGAAGGAGAAGGTCTATCGCGACCTTTCCACCCTGGTGTGGCGTGAACGTCTGAACCGGCTGGGGGACTCGCTTCCCCAGGAGATCCAGGGGTACAAGCGCAAGCTGACGAAGCGTGACTTTGCCTGCCAGCACATCAGCGACCGCAAGGACGCGGAGTACATCGTGGCGCAGCTCACGACGCCGGGCTCGGAGATCGAGCAGGCGATGCGCATGAGCTGGAACCGCAAGGTGGACGAGATGATCGCCCAGGGGGTGAGCGCGACGGTGTATGGCGGTGCGGAGCCGTATGTGACGCCGATCACGCTCACGGGGAGCCGCCAGGTGGCGGTGAACTATGTGAAGCCGGGTGACACGCCGGCGAACTCGGGCCTGACGCCGTGGAAGCTCATCGAGCTGGCGCGCAAGTTCGAGACGCAGGATGTGTTCCTGCAGGGTGAGGGCGCGAGCCAGGTGTACCTGGCGATCGGGCCGAAGCAGAAGCAGGATCTGTATGCGTATGTGGCGGCCTCGCCCAATGACGTGTGGGCGCAGATGATGAAGCCGTTCCTGGCGGACGAGTCGCAGAAGCTGTTTGGCTTCCACATCGTGATGTCCAACCGCCTGACGCTGGACGGGGCCACGGATGTGCGCACCTGTGTGGCCTGGGCGCGCGAGGGCATGGTGGTGGTGCCGGAGAACATGCAGATCATGGTGGACCGCCTGCCGGAGAAGGACCACGCCATCCAGGTCAGCGCCTATGCCGACTACGGCGTGATGCGCCGGTATGAGGAGAAGGTAGGGGAGGTGTATTGTGATGAGAGCCCGTAAGGGTGGCTTGGACGGTGCGTGAGATGGAGGGGGTGGGGTTGAGACGCTGCGCTGGTTGAGATGTGCCGCAAGCGGCACGTTTAGGCGCTGCGCTGGTTGAGGCGCTTCGCTGGGGTGGTTGGTCTACACAGGCGGAGACTCGGGTTTGGGTCTCCGCTGGTTTAGGCGGGCTACGCCCTGGTTTAGGAAATGCGGGCGCTGGGCTTTTGGAGTTTTGGGTCGCGGGGCGGCTCAGGTCTGGGGTCTGGCGTCTCTGACTGGCTCCCTTACTTTTCACTTTTTACTTACCACTTTTCACTGGGTCGCCGGTGCGACTGATTCACAGAGTTAAAGGAAACAATCTTCAAAATAACGAAATACCATGCCAACTACTTATAAATCTGCTGAGGCTGCGGCGCAGGACTCCCGGGCGGTGTCCCGTGAATCCCATCCCAATGCCCGGCTCTTGCAACAGACGGTGCGTTTTGCGAAGTTCAACATCACGCTGTCTGCGGTGCTGCTGGCCAATGACATCCTGAAGCTGGGCTCGCTCCAGATGGACGGGGCGGTGGTGATCCCGGAGCTGTCGCGTCTGACCCGCGTGACGGCGGGGGGCGGTACGGCAATCAATACGGCGTTCAAGCTGCAGAGCGTGCTGGGCACGGCCGCTGCGGTGGATGAGAGCGCCAGTGCGACGCTGAACACGGGCACCTCTGCCACGATCGTCCTGGCCCGCACGACCGCGGCCGTCAACACGGTGCTGACGCCGGACTCTGCGCTGCAGCTGCTCATCGGGACGGTGACGGCGGCGGGGAATGCGGGGGACGTGGTTGCTGTGGAGGTGGCGTATCGGGCGGTGAGTTAGTGCTGGGTGCGGCGGGCGGGGAGGGAGTAGTGAAAAGTAAAAAGTGGTAAGTGAAAAGTGGGGCTGCCGGTTGAGACGGCGCAAGCGCCTGGTTTAGGCGCTCCGCTGGTTTAGGCGGGCTACGCCCTGGTTTAGGTCCTGAGGGTGCCTTGGCCGGAGTTCACTTCTCTCCCTGTCCCGCTGCATCTTTGTAGTTCTAGGAAATGCATGAGGTGCCGTCGCGGTGCTCAGTATTTTTCACTTTTTACTCTCAACTTTTCACTGCGCTGCGGTCCCACCCCACCCCTGACCTCCAAATAAAACCCCCATGACCTCCACAGAAATCTGTAACAAAGCGCTGGCGCATCTGGGTGATGCGCGGATCTCGGACTTTCACGAGGTGTCGGTGGCGGCGGAGAAGTGCCGCACGCACTATGACCATGAGCGGGACAGTCTGTTGCGGCTGCACCGGTGGAACTTTGCGCGGGCGCGTACGCTGCTGACGAGGCTGGTGCAGAAGCCGGCGTTTGGCTGGGCTTTTCAGTATGCGATGCCGGCGGACTGCCTGCGGGTGCTGGAGTTCAACGGGGTGGAGTCGGGCGTGGATCACGATGATCACTATGAGCTGGAGGGCGGTCGCCTGCTGACGGATGCGGGTGAGGGCTGGCTGGTGTACACGAAGCGGGTGACGGATGCGTCTCTGTATGATGTGCTCTTCTGCGATGCCCTGGCGTACAAGCTGGCGGCGGCGCTGTGCAAGGAAATTACCAACTCGAACAGCGAGAAGGGGGCGCTGCTGCAGATGTTCGAGCGCAGCCTGCGCGATGCGGGCTGGACGGATGCGGTGGAGAACCGGGCGCGGGTGGTGCCGCCGACACGCGGATCGCGGACACTCAGCGCGAGGGCGGGGGCTTTTTAGGACAGGATTAACAGGATTTTTAAGGATTAACAGGATGGGAACAGGAACCACTTATGGGCACTGATGGAACACTGATGGGGAAGGTTTAGACAGAATTAACAGAATTAACGGAATTGGGTTTGGCTTCGAATGACGGACGTGGTTGGGACCGAATAGGGAGGCAAGCCGTGTTTGTTCAGTACTATTAGTGTTTCGTTAGTGAACATCAGTGGTTTCTCTCAGCCCTGATCCTGCGGGCTTCTTCCCGGTGAGAAGCTGTATTGCCTAAACCAGCGAAGCGTCTCAACCAGCAACGCGTCTCAACGTGCCGCTTGCGGCACATCTCAACTTCATCACCGGAGCCCAGGGCTTCCATTTTAACACAGCATGCCACGCCGCCTGATCGCTGCCTTTAACGCGGGAGAGATTTCTCCGCTGCTCGATGCCCGGATGGACATTGAGAAGTACCAGAATGCGGCGCGGATCATGGAGAACTGTGTGCCGAAGATCTATGGTGGGGCGTTTGGCCGGGCGGGGATGGAGTGGATGGGGGCAGTGAAGGATCACGGGCGGAAGGTGCGGCTCATTGAGTTCATCTTTTCTGCGACGACGAATTTTGTGCTGGAGTTTGGGCACTTGTATGTGCGGTTCTGGAGCAACGGGGTGCAGATCCCCACGCCGGGGAATCCGGCGGTGCCGCTGGAGATCGCCTCGCCCTATACGGAGGAGGATCTTTTCAGCATCCAGTATGCGCAGGCGAATGACGTGATGTACCTGGTGGACGGGCATCAGCCGGCGCAGAAGCTGACGCGCCTGGCGGATGACTCCTGGACGCTGACGACGGTGCCGTGGAAGTACCCGGCGCTGCTGGTGGAGAATGTGACGGCGACGACGCTGGCCTGCTCTGCGACGACGGGCACGGGGCTGACGCTGACGGCGTCCACGGCTTTGTTCAATGCGGGGCATGTGGGGGGTTATTTCCAGATAGCCCACCGGCGCAGCGGGGCCTTCACGGAGCTGGCGCTGACGGCGACGGCGACGGGCAGTGAGATCCGCATCCTGGGGAAGTATGATGTGTTCACCTACGGCACGTGGAACGGCACGCTGAATCTGGAGCGCAAGAATGAGCTGGGCGTGTGGGAGGTGGTGCGCACGTGGTCGAGCAAGAATGACCGCAACGTGCAGGTCTCTGGCGAGCAACTGGACGAGGCGGCGCTGCGGTTTAACTACACGGAGACGGCGGCGGAGGGCAGCAGCCCGCCGCGGGCGGTGCTGGAGGCGGCGGACTCCCGCATCTATGGCCTGGTGAAGGTGACGGGCTACACGAGTGCCACGCAGGTGACGGTGGATGTGATCCAGACGTTGCACGCGACCACGGCGGTGACGACCTGGACGGAGGGGGCGTGGAGCGACTACCAGGGGCACCCGCGCACGGTGGCGATTCATGAGCAGCGGGTGATCTTTGCCGGGACGGACAAGCAGCCGCTGACGATCTGGGGATCCCTGCTGGGGGACTTTGAGAACTTCCGCCGCTCGACGCTGGCGGATGGGGCCTTTGCCCATGTGCTGGGCTCCAGCCGGGGGAACTCGATCGTGTGGCTGGCATCCATGAGCGAGCTGCTGGTGGGTACGCAGGGGGATGAGTGGGTGGTTCGAGGAAGCGATGAGTTCCCCATCTCGGCCACGACGGTGAGCATCAAGCGGCAGTCTGGCTACGGCTCGGCGTACATCGGGGCGCTCATCTGCAATGACGCGGTCATGTTTGTGCAGCGGGGAAGGTTGCGGTTGCGGGAGTTTGTGTACCAGTTTGAGCGGGATGGCTACACGGCGCCGGACCTGACGCTGCTGGCGGAGCACATCACGGCGGGCGGGGTGGTGCAGATGGCCTTTGCCACGAACCCGGATCCGGTGGTGTGGGTGGTGACGGGCACGGGGCAGTTGCTTTCCATGACGTTTGAGCGGGACCAGTCGGTGGTGGGTTGGTCACGGCATCTGACAGATGGCCAGGTGGAATCGGTGGCGGTGATCTACAGCGCGCCGGGGCTGGCGGATGAGATCTGGGTGGCGGTGCGCCGGCACATTGTGGATGCCTCTGGCGTGGCGCAGACGCGCCGGTACATTGAGCGGCTGGACCCGGCGAAGTGGGCGAAGATCGACTCCGGCGACATCGCGCACATGATCTATGTGGATGCGGCGAAGGTGATCACCCTGGAGCCCGCGGCCAGTGTGGTGACGGGGCTGGAGCATCTGGAGCGGCGGAACGTGACGGTGCTGGCAGACGGGCGGGTGCACCCCGTGCGCACGGTGAATGACGGGGCCCTCTACCTAGAGCGGCCGGCCAGCACGGTGGTGGTGGGCCTGCCCTATACGGTGCGCCTGCAACCGACGAAGACGGATGTGCCCCTGCCGGATGGCACGGCCCAGGGCCGGAAGTGGAAGACGAACAAGGCGACGGTGCGCCTGCACAAGACGCTGGGTGGCGAGTATGCGGATGCGCCGGACCGGGAGTTCTATGAAATGATCAACCGCACGGTTGACACGCCGCTGAATACGCAACAGCCCCTGTACTCGGGCGATCGCGAGCTGCTCATGAAGAGCACGCACCGCGGCGGGCTGGACATCACGCTGCGCCAGCGCCTGCCGTTGCCGTTTCATGTGCTGGCGGTGGTGCCGGAGTTTGATGTTTCTGGTGCTTAGTTCGTAGTGCTTGGTGCTTGGTGCTTGGTGCTTAGTGCTTAGTGCTTAGTGCTTAGTGCTTGGGGCGGAGTGATGGAGTTTGGGATTTGCGGGTGGGCGGCGTCACTTTTGACTTTTGACTTGTAACTTTTTACTTTTTTGAACGAACCTCTTTACCAGATCAGACGATACGGCGAGAAGCTGGGGGACTACCAGATGGTGGATGCCTGGTGGGGTGAACGTGGTCGGGGGCAGTTTCTTGAGAATCTGCTGCCGCCGGATGGTTTCATCATTGAGCGCGATGGCGAGGCGGTGGCTGCCATCTGGCTCTACTTCTCCTATGGCATTGGCATGGCCTTTATGGAGTTCGCCGTCACGCGACCTGGGCAGACTGCCATCCAGAGCAAGGAGGCATTCAGACATCTGGTGGGCTTTGCAAGGCAACTCGCCAGATCGCGTGATTTTGGTCAGATCTGGGCGCACACCTACCCTTCAATCGCAGCCTTCCTGAAGGAGGATGGGTTTCACGTGTTCCCAGAGAAGCTTGTATCCGTCATCACCTCCACATCATAGCCATGGTTTTAGGAACTACAGCCGCAACCGTCATGATGTACTCTGCCATCGCCACCGCCATTGGCGGCGGGATCAGCGCGTACAATTCGTTCCAGAGCGCGGCCACGCAGAAGAACATCGCGAACTACAACTACGCGATGCAGCAGCGCAACGCGAAGATGCAGCTCATGAGCAACACCGTTCAGGTCAAGCAGATTGAGCAGCAGGCGCGCTTTCAAAAGGCAGAGGCGGAGATCAATGCGCGTCTCGCAGAGAACGAGGCCCAGGCGCGCAACAACAATGCGCAAAACGAGCGCAACGTGGCGCTCGCACAGGCCAGCGTGGACCGGGAGAACATTCGTCGAGGCAACATGGACGCCGACCAGAAGAGGGCTGTTATTCGCGCCTCCCAGGGAAAGAGCGGCGGCCAGCTTGATGCCGGAAGCCTCATGGAGACAGACGTCAAGGCTGCCCAAGACGCAGAGATTGCCGCCGAAGAGCAGCACCGCATGAGCGACATTGGCTACCGGCAGTCCTTTGCCAAAGCGGCTCTCGAGGACTTCGGGGCCGAGATGGCGCGTGCTGGTGCCTCTATGGACCTTGCCACGGGGCTGGCAGAGGCCAGGCTCACCCGTTCATCCGCGGCGCTCCAAGAGGCCACGGGAAAGTCCCAGTATCTCATGGACCAGAAGCGCGCTGAAATCGCACGCGTGTCCGGCTATGCCGATGCCAAAGGCTCGCAGCTCTCCGGCTGGGGCTCGCTATTCCAGACGGCCGGCAGCGTCGGGAGCAGTTGGGCCAACTGGCAGCATGTAGGCCCTAGCAGCAGTTGGGGTGGCAAAGCTAACTCCACCTCTCAACGCCCGCCGGGCTTCGCTTGATTATGCCTGAAATACCTCTCTTCAACGGTGGTCAGACCATCAAAACGGGCAACATTCCGCAGATGCCCATGGACACGGAGCGCAGACCGCGCGCCGATTTTCGAGGCATCATCGCGGGGATCAACCGCATTGCTGACGGCCAGGCGGATCTGGCGAAAGCCGCCATGCAGCCCACGCTCGACCCCCAGATGTTCGCCGGGCTGGACAAGGGTTACCAGGCGTTGGCGGCGGGGATCACCAGTGTGGGCGAAGTTGCCCAGAAGTACGCGGAACGCAGACAGGATGCCATCAATCAGAATGACATCGGCAAGGCCAAGTCCGTAATGCAGGCGGAGTACATGACGCACCTTGCAGAGCGGGACAAGGCAAATCCTCGAACCTGGAATGCCGATTGGACCAAGCGGGCGGAGGCGTTGCGCCAGCGGTTTGGGGCGGACAAGAACATGTCCCAGTACGCGCGAGAAGCCATCGTCGCGGACCTGGATGGTTTTGATGCCGCGACGAATGGCCGGTTGCTCTTTGAAAGCTCGGAGGCGATTCACAAGGAGAATGGTGACATGCGGGAGGCGTCTGCGCTGGAATCTCGCGAAGCGGGGGATGTCAACGAGGTGATCCGCAAGCGCACTGAGCAGGCGGCCAACGGCGATTTCTCGACGGGCGTCGCAACGCAGTTGATCCTGCGCGACAGGGAGTACATGCGCGTGAAGGAGCAGGACAAGGCGTCCGCCGATCTCGGGACGGGGGTGCTGATGGGTGATGAAACGATGATTTCCGCTGCGCTCAAGCGGGGCGAGGCTGCAGGATGGACCCAGGAGGATCTACGGCTGAAGGGAACGCGGGCCAGAAAGGAGGCGCAGGCGGTGCGGGAACAGAACTTCGCTGACAAGGAGCGCGACACGCTGGGGAAGATTGCCTTCCGCATGGCTTCTGGTGAGAAGATTGTGCCGTCTCAGATTGAGGATCTGGTGAAGTCTGAACAGCTCAGTTACGAGCGCGCGGCCCCTCTGATGGAGGCGGTGAAGCGTGAGGATCACCCTCTGCCTGGTGAGTGGAGCAAGTTTATCGATCAGACCCAGTTGTACGACAGGTACAACGATCCGAAGAAGGAGAAGCTTCGTGAACTGGTCAGCCAGATGATTTTCATGAACCCCGACCGGGCCCAGGCGACCCAGTTCAACGCCGTGCTGAATGAGGTGACCTCGCGCGGGGAAGGGGGCGTCTCTGAGAACCAGATGCTGGCAGCGGCCCGGAGTGAGGTGAGAGAGCTCTTCTCCAAGGCGGGGATCCAGCGGGTCTGGAATGAAGACCTCAAGATGGCCCTTCAGGATCCGGCGAAGATGGTGGCATTTGGCATCGGCAAGGAGAAGGCAGAGGAGATCAAGACCCTGATGCAGGGGAGCAAAAAGTCACTGTGGGGCGATGGGAAGGATGTGGCCCAGGATCACGCGGCGGCGTTCCGGGAGTTCAAGCTGGCGGCCTCCACGCGGCTTGACAAGATTGCGGCGGGCAAGGCCGGGCTGTCTTCGTGGGCCTATGATTTGTTTGCCAGGGCGGCGACCTCCAATGAGGACGGGGAGTTTGCCGATCCCGAGAAGGCACGTGAGGCAGTGATGGATGTGGCCGAGGTGATCTCTGGTCTGAACGATTGGGCTGCGGAGGAGGTTCGCAAAAACAAAGGGGTGTTTCCACGAAGGGAGGAAATAATCCTGAAGCAGGGCGAGCTGGTGAACAAGGCCCTGCAGGGGGTGGCTGCCCGGGGGAAAACGGCATCGGTGGACGTGCGGTCCAGTCACCGCATCACATCCTACGGTTATCCTTCTGACATTTGGAAAGATTCGGCCTCCCTGGCTGGCATCGGGGCCTTTGTTCCAGACGCTGAAGAGGCGAAGATCAGGCGCGGGGAGGAGTCCCCATACAAGCTGCGTGAAAGCGACTTTGCCGTGTCTCCGGATGTGGAGAAGCAGCTTCGCAAAGCCGGGGTCTCCCCGGGTGAGACGGTGAAGCTGAAGCTGTCTGACGGGAGCACTGTGTCCGGGAGGTGGATGGACCGTACCGTCACGGACCGCCAGGCCCCCAAGCAAGGCCTGTCCCCACTGAGGGGAAGGTGGGATCTGTATTCCCCGGCGGGGCCCAACGCCAAGGATGGCGTGGGTGTGATTGGATTTGAAACCGCCAAATGATCTAGCGCATGCCTTACTACTCTCTCGAAGCCCCCCTCCCCGCTCCGTGGATGGATGTGGAAAAAGCCGCCACGGACTGGGACGGCTGGATGCAGACGCTGGACGAGGAGAAGCGCGCGGAGGTTGACCGCGCCTTCACGTTCTCCACACCCGAGACGCTCCAGGCGGACCGGAAGCGGTTTATCAGCGTGGCCTCCGTGGCGCAGGATACTGGCATTGATGCCATGGAGATCTCGACCCATTTCGAGAACCTGTACCAGCCGCTGTATGCCAACCAGGTTCTGGGAAAGAACGAGGTGGGCGTGGGCATTGAGCCGTTCTTCAACGAGATCGTGGGCCGGAAGAAGAAGTCGCGGGAGGAGATGGAGATGCTGCTCGGGCTTCCTGAGGATCCCCAGAGTGGCTGGCTTAACAAGGCGTATGAGGGCGGCGTGCGGGGGGAGCCGTGGGTGTACAGCTTTGCCAGATCCCTCCAGGAGATGCAGGGCAAGCCGGGATTCGACGTGGCGAACAAGGACGTGTACCTGTGGCAGTACGCAACGACGTCACGTGCAGCAGCTGAGCAGGTGGCCCCATACCGTGCCCTCATTGATCGCTCCGCGCAGCAGGCGAAGGCCATCATGGGGGTCGAGGGAAAAACGGACCAGACGATGTGGGACATTGCCACGAGCCTGATCCAAGTGCCGGCCAAAGATCGCAAAATGGTGATCAAGGCCATCGGCATCACTGGCGCGAGCGACGCCAGCGGGAAGGATCCGCTCCAGATACTTGGGGAGAACATCGCCCGGGGCACCGCTGATTTCCTGACGGATGGTTCCTCTGCGACGGTTCGAAAAGAGCTGATGCTGATCAATGATGAGCTCAAAAGCGGCCTGTTCCCGGGAGATGCTCCCATTGCCAGCGAGCGGGATGCCATTGGTACCATCGGCGAGGCGATTCTCCGCAAGACGCTGGTGCAGTTCGGCCCTGCGGAGGGAGACGCGTCCGACCCAGCACGGTTGCCCAAGCGTCAGGTGAGCGAATCTGAGAAGGCTCTTGCCACTGCAGCGGTGGTCAAGCTGCGGGACATCTTGCAGTTGCGCTCCGACATCAAAGAGGTTGCTGAGGGCGGCTACGATTTGCAGACAGGAAGGATCTTTGGCATTGATCCGGCGACAAGCACCAGCGCCTGGCCTCGTGGGATCTACAGTGCCGCACGGTCAGCGCCAATGACAGTTGGTTCCTTTGTCCCTGGTGGATTCTTTCTGACGACAGGACAGTTCGAGGAGGACAACTATCAAAAACTGCGCCGTGAATTTCCCGGCATGTCTGATGAGACGGCCCAGGATCTCGCCTCCTTTGCAGCTCCAGCGCAAGCCCTGATCGAGACCATCGTCAACAGGGCGGTTGGGGGCACGTTGACGAAGTTCATCGGCGCGGCACGGCTGCCCTCTGTCACCCTGGGCGGACTGCTGCGGAAGTTCGCCGGGGGGCAGGTTTCAGGTGTGACGATGGAGATGGGGGAAGAGTACGCGCAAGCCGTGATGCCCTATCTGGCGATGGAACTTGCCAGAGCCTTGCAGATGGACATTCCGGAAGTGCCCTGGCAGCGGGTGGTGGGAGACCTGAAGAGGAACTCAGGTGAGATCTTCCGTGCTGTGGTGCCGATGGTGCTGGTGATGAATGGCGGGGCCAGCATCATCGACTTCTCTCACGGGAGATCGCTGGCATCGGATCCGCTGGCGTTGCAATCCGCCGGATTGTCTGAGGCTGCAGCGGTGGAGATATCCAACGCTGCCAAGTCTGGCGACTGGCGGAAGGCGCAGGACCTGATGCGGGCGGAGTGGAAGGCGGGGCGTGTGGAGATGGATGGTGCCAAGCTGCAGACACAGCGCGATGCTGCTGCGGCTGCCCGGCAATCTGGTGAGCAGCGCGCAAACATGGCGAACGCTCGTCTGGAGGCGCTGGGGGTGCTGCCACCGATGGTGAAGGTGGGGAATGAATACGAGGTGCGTCTGGACGATGGAGGCAAGCTCCGGTTTCCCACGCTCGAAGCAGCGCAGATGGCGCGGTGGGAGCTCCCGGAAGTGGCGGCCCTGGGCTTCCACGCCTCCGTGCGAGAGGTCATCGACAGCAGTGAGCGGAACCTCGCCAGAGGTGAGGGCAATCGTATCGAGATCGCCGGGGAAGCGCACACCGCCGATAGCCAATCCTCCGCCATGGAGAAGGGTGCAGAAGCGGTGGCGGCTCAGAAACCGTTGGAGACGGGCGCTCAAAGCACTGCGCCCGACCACAAGGGCAGCAAGCAGCAGACTTACGCGGCCGCAACGGCGGTCGTGGACGCGACCGCACAATCACCTGCTGAGGCGAGGGCGGCGCGC
>NZ_BATR01000078.1 GCF_000739655.1 Verrucomicrobium sp. BvORR106
GGCGGTGGCGGCGGGGAAGGGGAGGTGGTGGAGGCTTTTGTGAGCGTGGCGGCGCTGAATCGTCGGGTGCGGATGATGCCAAACCAGTTGGGCGAGTACCCACGGATCTGGATGGGGGACGCGGCCCGGGCGGAGGTGACGCTGGTCTTTCAGGATGCGGCACCGGGTACGCCGGTGGCGCTGGCGGCGCAGGATGGCGGGAAGTTCACCGGGCAGGACCAGGCGGCGCTGCTGACGGCGGTGGATGCGCAGCAGCGGGTGTCCTTTGCCTTTGATGTGTCGAGCAATCCGGGGGTGCACCGGGTGACGACGCGCACGCCGGGTGGCGATGTGAAGCTGCTGGAGTTCTGGGCGGGCGAAGCGCCTGCGATCCAGACGGCTGCCCGGTAGGGGCGGTGGATGCCGGGTGCCTGAGGGCGATGGCTGTGGCTGTGGCTGTAGGCTGACCGCCTGGATGCCGGAGGAGTCTTTCAGATGTCAGAGTTCTAGGAAATAGAAAAACAAAAACCCATGAAACCTTCAACATTTCTCTTATGCCTGGGGACGGCGCTGCTGGCGGCCGGCTCCGGCCGTGCGGCGGACCAGCCGTGCGGCAACAACCAGACGCAGAGTCCCTCTGCCCCGCCGAGCCGGAATCACCCGTGCAATGGCGATGGGGCGAACCTCTTCAACGCGTACACGGGCAATGCGAGCCGGGAGGTGGTGGATCTGACGGTCTTCGGCTCGGTGGGGGAGCTGCCGCTGAAGATGGTGCGCTACAGCAATACCCGCCTGTCTGCCATGGCGCAGAGCACGGGGAGGTTTGGCAAGGAGGGGGTGTGGACGCATGGCTACCAGTGGAGCATGCGTGACGGTGGTCTGTACACGAATGGCCAGCCGGTCTTGCGCGTTGGTTTTCCTGATGGGGCTGACGTGGCCTACATCCAGGATGTGTCGGATCCGACGCTGTGGCTGCCGCATGCGAATGGCACCTCCCGGGTCACGCAGAGCGGTACGGCGTTCACGTTGTTGCGGGCGGACGGCACGGTGTACCGCTTTAACAAGTACCCGTACACCACCTCCGGTTTCTACTACCGCCTGGATTCCTGCGAGGATGCCCTGGGGAATGTGTACGCGATGCAATACAACAGCGTCACGGACACGAGCCTGCGCAAGGTGGTGGACCCGAGCGGACGCTGGCTGCAGTTCACCTATGTGAACCACGGGCTGCTGAACCAGGAGAAGACGGTGCTGCATACCACTCCGTACCCGGGCACGGCGGGATCGTGGGTGGAGGCAACGGGCATCTCCACGGCGAAGGCGCACCGCTACCTGACGCTGTACTACAACAATGACTGGCACAATGCGCCGCCGCTGCCGGTGGCGGAGGTGGAGTTCTACGATGAGAACAACGTCCTGATCACGGGAGGCACGCCGTTCGGCAGTGAGCCAGTGTTTGCCACGGGTGAGGAGTCGGCCAAGGCGTTCGATGGCAATGCGGCGACTTACTACCGCTACGCGTACAAGCGCAATGGGTATGTGGGCGTTGACCTGGGGGTGGGGGTGACGAAGAAGGTGTCCCGCATCCGCTATTTGCTGGCGAGTGTGGCGGGATCGACGCCCACGGCCTCGGCCCAGTTTGTGGGGATGAACAGTCTGTCGGCGACGCATTACTCCATCAAGGAGGTGAAGGCGAGCGATGGGCGCAAGGTGGTGTATAACTACAGCACGTTCACGGATGCGTCCGGGGGCTTCAGCTGGTCGCTCCTGGATTCGGCGACTTATCCGGATGCCACGCAGGCGCTCTATGGGTACACGCAGGTGCATCTGTA
Source organism: Verrucomicrobium sp. BvORR106 (assembly GCF_000739655.1). Lineage (GTDB taxonomy): Bacteria > Verrucomicrobiota > Verrucomicrobiia > Verrucomicrobiales > Verrucomicrobiaceae > Verrucomicrobium. The sequence continues at coordinate 1,812 of NZ_BATR01000078.1, forward strand.
CACGCGGCCGATCCTTTCCCATGCAGTGGATCCGCGGGTGCCGGGGGCGGGGAGTGTGATCACGTATGGGTTTGACCCGGATACGTCGCTGGGGTTTGTGCGGGAGGAGCGCAATGGCATCACCAATGAGGTGATCGCGACGACCTCCCACGATGCGGCGCACCAGCCCAAGGCGGTGTACTCCAACGGGCGGACGATCAAGTACTCGTACACGGGCAGCACGGCGAACCTGACGCAGAAGATCGACGGGATGGGCGGGGTGAGTAATTTCATCTATGGCAACGGGGGCACGGGCCACCTGGTGAGCGAGACGGATGCCAGGGGGCATACGACCACCTACACGCGCACGGCGCTGGGGAATCCCCTGGTGACCACGTACCCGGACGGGACGGTGGAGACAATCACGCGGGATGCGAGGGAGCGCATCCTGACCTTTACGGTGACGGGGCCGGGACTGGCGGCGCGGGTGACGACGAACACGCGCGATGGGGCGGGCAGGATCACGCGGAAGGACCATCCGGATGGCACCTATGAGACGTGGACCTACAATGCGCTGGGCCAGGTGCTCACCCACACGGAGCGGGACGGCGGGGTGGCGACCACCACGTACTCGGTGAACGGTGTGCCGCAGACGTACACGGATGCGGAGGGGGGCGTGAGAACGTATGCACACAACAGCCTGGACCAGCTGACCGCAGTGACGAATGCGAACTCCCACACGACGGGCTATGTGCAGAATGACCGGGGCCAGACGACGCGGGTGACGCACCCTGACGCCAGCTTTATTTCCTATGCCTATGATGACCACGGCAACCGGATCCAGATGGTGAATGAGCTGGGGAAGGTGTGGACGTACGGCTATGATGAGTACAACCGGCTGACGTCTGTGGCGGATCCGCTGAGCCAGCTCACCCACTACAGCTATGTGGGGGCGGGAGGTTGTGGCACGTGCAACACGGGAGATCTGGCCACGCTGGTGACGCTGCCGAGCGGCCGGCAGATCCACAGTGCGTATGACCTGGACTGGCAGTTGACGAGCCGGACGACGGGCTATGGCACGGCGGATGCGGCCACGACGAGCTATGTGTACGATGCGGCGGGCAATGTGACCCAGGTGACGGATGCCAACGGGAAGGTGAGCCTGTACACCTATGACAGCCGGAACCGGTGCCTGACCTCTACCGACGCGCTGAGCCGCCAGACGACGCTGGTGTATGACGGGGAGGGGAATGTGCTGAGCATGACCCGGCCGGACGGTGGTGTGACGACGGCGGTGTACGACCTCATGGACCGGCAGACGAGTGTGACGGATCCCAAGAGCCAGACTACGGGCTACACCTACGATGCGGCGGGCAGGCTGAAGACGATGACGGATGCCCGGGGGAAGGTGCACACGTGGAGCTATGATCTGGCGGGACGGCCGACGGAGCTGCTCTACCCGGATGCGACCACGGAGCAGTGGACGTATGACGACGTGGGGAACCGGCTCACGACGAAGACACGGCAGGGCCAGGTGGCGACGGCGACGTTTGACAACCGGAACCGTGAGGTGACCTATGACTGGAGCGACAGCACGCCGGATGTGGTGCGCACGTATGATGTGGGCGGGATGCTGGCCACCTCTGGGAACAGCCATGCGACCAGCAGCTACACCTATGATGACGCGGGCCGGAAGCTGACGGAGACCCAGTATGTGGCGGCGCTGGCGCAGAGCTACACGGTGACGTACGGGTATGACGCGGATGGGAACTGCACGAGTGTGACGTACCCGGGAGGGAGTGTGGTGGACTACAGCTACACGGCGCGGGGTCAGGTGAAGGATATCCAGGCGGACGGGCCGCCGCCGCTGGCCAGCTACACGTACCATGCCAATGGCGAGCGGGCCACGCGCAGCCTGGAGAACGGCACGGTGACGACGTACACCATCGATGACGCCTCCCAGACGACCTCGGTGGTGCAGAGCAATGGCGGCGGTGTGTTCCAGCGGTATGACTACACCTATGATGCAGCAGGACGCAGGAAGACGCAGCTGGTGAACAATGCCACGTGGGATGTGTACACCTTTGACGCCGCGGGGCAGGTTTCAGGAGTCACGTATGAGGCGGTGAACGCCACGGGCAGCGGCGGGACCCGGCAGGTGACGTATGTGCATGATGCGGCGGGGAACCGCCAGAGCGTGACGGTGGCAGGCTCCGGCAGTACGCTGCTGCCACCGGTGGCCACGGGCACCACGACGTATGGCACGGCGATCGCGACCAACCAGTACCCGACGGTGGGGGGGTCAGACGCTGCTCTATGATGGGCGGGGGAACCTGGTGCAGGTGCCGGTGGATCTGAATGTGCCGGCGGCGGGAAACCGGACGCTGGGCTATGATGCGCAGAACCGGCTGCTCGGAGTGTCCTCACCCGGTGCGGTGGTGACGTTTGCCTATGACACGCGGAACCGCCAGGTGGGCCGGACGGTGAACGGAGTGACGACGTTCTTCATCTGGGACGGTTGGGACCTGATCGAGGAGCGGGATGCCGCCGGGGTGCTGGTGCAGCGCTATGTGCATGGTGCGCGGAAGGATGAGCTGCTGAGCAAGACGGACAGCGCGGGCACGGTGTACTACCACCAGGATGTGCTGGGCAGTGTGACGGCGCTGACGGATGCGCTGGGTCAGCCGAAGGAGACGTACCGCTACGATATCTACGGGGCGGTGGGCATCTGGGATGTGGCCTCTGGAGTGCCGCTGGCGGCTTCAGCCCTGGGGAATCGTTTCCTCTATACCGGGCGGGAGTGGATTGCGGAGGCGGGTCTGTATGACTACCGGAACCGGGCCTATCTGCCGGAGCTGGGGCGCTTCCTGCAGACGGATCCCATTCTCTTCCTGGCCGGGGACATGAATCTCTACCGCTATGTGGAGAATGATCCGGTGGACTGGACGGACCCCAATGGGACAAAGCCGTCAGAATCCAATCCCAAGTTTCCCAAGGATGTCGACGTTGATGACAGGAAGCCGTGGTTCCCAGCCGTGGAACCTGAGGAAGACGATCCAATAGTCCCCGAGGATGACGTCCTGCCCAAGCGACCCAAGCCAGCGCCCAATCCCGGTCCGGCACCGGCACCGTTCAAGCCTGGGATTGATCCTCCAAAACTCCCTGGCTCGCTGCCTCCTCCTTCTTCGCCGGAAACTCCCAAGGACCCGCCCACCAAACCTCCTACGGAAAAGCCAAAGGATCCGCCCAAAGAAAAGCCCAAGGATAAGGAGCCGGAGAAGAAGAAGGGGTGTTAACCCTGACCCTTGAAATGGGGCGCGAAGATTCGCGCCCCATTTTTTTGATTTCGAACGGCAATGATCATAAGGTAAATGCGTCTGGCTTAGCTCGTCCATGAAAGTCGCTATTGCAGCAATTCTCTTCTTGATGGTGCTCTTGCATCTTCCCGCTTTCGCGGGAGATCTTTCACCACAGGATGTGGAGCACGGGAAGCGGCAGGTGGAGCGGATGCTGGCGGACCGGCCGGGGATGGCGGTGTATCGCCGGGAGAAGGACAACCAGGCGGGATATGTGGGTGAGGGGGATGCGATCTACCAGTGGGCGGTGGAGGCGTATGCGGGAAAGTACGTGGGGGAGAGGGTGTTCTGGGTGCAGGGAGACACTGAGGGGGCTGAGGCCTGTCATCTAGGGGTGTCAGCCTTCGGATTGTGTGGCGTGTTGATCCGTGACTCGTCAGGTGAAGGTCCTGGGGAGTTTGAGCACATGTGGTCCTCGTTCTTCTATGAGGTGATGAACATGTCATTCGCCACAGAGTGGACGTTGGCGGAGAAGGCTGCTCTGGACAGGTCGTGCTCTGCCGACGAGTTTGTGAAACGTTGTGCCAAGGTGGAATGGAGAGCGCTTGGCGAGCTGGTGCGCCTGAGGGATGAGGTGTGGCTGCCGTGGGCTGGGCGCGCTGGAGTGAAGAGCGATGCGCGGTACTGGCACCTGATTGGACAGGAGGGTTTTGAGGTTTGGTTCTCTGGTTACACGGACCGCTCAGGTTATCCCTGGCAGCCCTTTTTGGAGGGGTACGAGGGGGCCGGGAAGGCATCGAACGAGTTCAAAAAACGGTTCGACAAAATATATGCCCGCCGGAGTGCGGCAGGTGGGCGCTAGCGGGTGGGGGCGGCGGCTCCGCTGTCAGTGGATGGAGGTGGGGCCGGGCTGGATGCTTCAGGGCCGCGCGTGGTCGTTGCAGGGGGCTTGGCCTGCGGTCTGAGGGCTTCGTAGTACTTGTAATGGCTGAGCCAGGGGGAGGGGGCTTTCTTCAGGGTGCTGGCGAACCATTCGTCGAAGGTGGCGGGCCGTTTCTTGATCCAGACGTTCCGGTTGTGTTCCATCCCCAGTGCGGAGGCCCAGGGGAGCCAGTCAGTTTCATAGAACTTTTCCTGCTCATCCTGGATGTGCCAGTGGAGAAGGACGTTCTGCTTGATGTAATCTTCAACGGTGATCCTTCTGGCGGCGGCGTCATCCTCGATGCGGGTCCTCTCTGCGGCGCGGGTCAGGTTCCGCATCTCATAAAACAGGGCGGCCCACATGCGGTCGAAGGCCTGGTGAGAGACGCCGGTCTGGTCGTTGACGCTGATGGTGTAGGGCTGCTCGTTTTCAGAGGGGGCGGTGTACGTGGCATCGGTGCGCTCGGGCAGGAGGCGGCGGTCCCAGAGGATGCGCTGGCCTACGTACTTGCCGGCGAAGGCGGCCTGGGCCCACTGGTACATGGGGTCTGAGGGGGTGACGTAGCCAGCGCGGGCGTCTTTGTCCAGGCGGTACACGACCATGCCGGGGCGGTCCAGAAGCATGAGCTGGACTTGCTTCCTGCCGTGTTCCATGTCCTCCGCCGTGGGCTCTGCGCCGCAGACGGCAGCGAGTGCGGAGAGGCAGGTGAGAAGGAGGGTGAGCGCGGCGGTGGTAGCGGTGGTGAGGAAGGGGGGCCTCATGGGAAGGGGTTCTTGGTTGGTGGGGCGCGGTGGGTGGAGTGGTGGAGGGGTGGAGATGAGGTTGGGATTGCTGGTGGGTGGGGGATACATTAGCGTAGTGAAAAACAAACGGCGATGATGATTTTTGGAGCGCAGATGATCGTGAAGGTGGGGCTTTGGCGTGAGGCGGCGTGGGCGCTGGTGCTGGTGCTGGCGTTTTGTGAAAATGGGATGGCGGGGGAGGTGTCTCCGGCAGATCTGGAGCATGGAAAGCGGCAGGTGCAGCAGATGCTGGGGGATCGGCCGGGGATGGCGGTGTATCTCAAGGGGAAGGATGATGCGCCGGGCTATGTGGGGGAGGGGGATGCGATCTACCAGTGGGCGGTGGAGGCGTATGCAGGAAAGCACGTGGGTGAGCGAATCTTTTGGGATGGTCGCGCGCCGGAGCAGGGCCTGCTGGCGAGCCACACGCGGCCGGCGCTGCATGGGCTGTATCTGCTGCGTGTGGCGGATGAACGCCAACGGGGGAGGAGGGCGTTTGAGGTGATGTGGGCCTCCTTTGTCTGCGAAATGCTGAGCGTGTCTCAAAAGGAGGCGTGGTCGGCACTGGATGCGCGGGCGAAGCAGGGCGAGATGACGGCAGATGAGTACGTGAAGGCGTGTGCCCGGGTGGAATGGTTCAACTTTGGGAAGATGCCGGAGATGCGGCGCACCCTCTGGCAGCCGTGGGCCGACAAGGTGGGGCACAAGACGGATCTCTCAGAATGGGAGGGCAAGCATCTGGATGACTTCGAGGCGTGGCTGGCCCAGTTCACCAAGGTGGGGGAGTACCCGAAGGTGCCCTACCTGAAGTCGTATGAACTGGCGCGCGGAGAGCGACGGTAGGACGGTGGATCGGTGGATCGGTAGGGTGGAGGCGCTGTGGTTCGAGGAATGGTGTGGAGTGATGGAGTGATGGAGTGATGGAGTGATGGAGTGATGGAGTGATGGAGTGGGGCGGGGTAAGTGTGAGTTGAAGGAACATGGGGAATGCATTAGGGTGGGTAAAAAAACGAGGTTATGATGGTGAGGAGTATCTTCATGAAGGTGCCGGTGTGGGCGGCGGTGGTCTTACTGCTGTTGGCGACGTCTCCAGGGGCGGGGGCGCAGGAGGGTGAGGAGCGATGGCGGGGAGGTCGTGGGGCCTCGGTGATGGTGCGTCCGGTGGAGCTGACGCCGGCGGATCTGGAGCACGGGCGGCGGCAGGTGGAGCGGATGCTGGGGGACCGGCCGGGGATGGCGGTGTATCGCCGGGAGAAGGACAACAAGGCGGGCTATGTGGGCGAGGAGGATGCCATCTACCAATGGGCGGTGCAGGCGTATGCGGGCAGGTATGTGGGGGAGCGGGTGTTCTGGGATCCCACGGAGCCGGGTGAAGGCAGTGGTGCCTGTCACAGCAGGCTGGAGGTGTCGGGGCTCTATTCGGTGCAGCTCAAAAACGCGACGGGCACGGGGAGGTTGGCGTTTGAGAAGATGTGGTCGGCTATGGTGTTTGAGATTCACAACATGTCCCTGGGCACGGCGTGGCTGGCGACGGGCCTGGGCGCGGTGGAGGGAAAGGTGTCTGCCGCGGATTTTGCCAGGAGCTGTGCCAGGGTGGAGTGGCAGGCGATCCAGAAAATGAGCCGGTTCCGGGAGGAGGTGTGGCGGCCGTGGTCGGTGGCGCAGGGGTTCACCAGTGATGAAGATACCTGGCGATGGCGGGATCAGGAGGACTTTGAGAAATGGCTCTCCCACTACACGAATCCAGAGGCCTATCCCTGGAAGCCCTATCAAGCGATGTACGAGGGCCTGCGCCGCTGGGCGGATTTTTACAGGGAGCGGTTCAAGGTATTTGCACCGGTGCTCCCGGGAGAGAGGCAGGATTGAATGAAGGGGAACCGCTGACGGACGCTAACGGGACGCTGACCATGAGGGCTGAGGGGAATGGGAAACCACTCATGGGCACTCATGGAACACTGATGATGAGGGTTGGACAGAATTGACAAAATTTGCGGAATTAGGGTTTCTGAAACCACCGATGTTCACTGATGGAGCACTAATGGTTCTGAAGAAGCAGGGTTTGGTGCATGAGTTGCTAAAGCCGCGTCGAGCTGCTCGGAGCTGATCTCAATTCTGCCTAAAAGGAAGCTCTCTGTGGTTGGTTGGGAGGTGTCGTGGGTTTTGTTGGGAGTCGGGATTGGGAGGGGGTGAGGGGGAGGTCGGGTATCGCACCTGAGTGGTGTGTTGCGGGCTTTATCCCAGGGCGTTGCCCTGGGCTGGTATGACGTCGGGCCTTTGGCCCTGAGCTGCCATGCGGGAGGAAGAAGGCTTGGGGAGGGGGAGGCGGCGTGGGAGGGAATAGGACTGATGGGGCCGCAGCGACTTTTGACTTTTCACTCTTCACTTTTCACTGCGTGAACCTGTGACTCTGTGGTTGAAGAGGGGGCGGGTGGGAGTGAGGGGGACGTTGAAGTTTGAAGTTTGAAGTTTGGAATTTGATCTTTCGCCAGCGTCACTTGCCTGGTGGGTGCAGGAGTTTTTCGTAGTAGGTGCGCATGTAGTCGAAGCTTCCGCGTTGCTCCTCGTACCAGGTGTCGAAGGTGCCGGTGTGGTCGAGCATCCAGAGGCGCGGGTGGAGGGGGGGCCGCGGGATTCGGCCCAGGGGCGCCAGGTTTGATGGTAGAACTGCTCAAGCTCTCTCCGGACGCTCCAGTAGATGCGGGCGTACTCCTGCACGGCGGTGTCGACGGGGACCCACCGGTACTGCACGAGGGTGGCGATGCGGCTGCGCTGCGTGTCGCGGCTCATGCGGTGCATTTCATAAACCAGACGGGCCCAGGCGTGCTCGAAGTGCTCGGGGTCGGTGTAGGTGTGCGGGCGGAGGGCGACGGAGTAGAGCCCGTGGAAGTAGGGGGTGGTGAAGTCGCCAGGGAGTTCACCGGAAGGGAGGCGGTGGTCCCAGAAGACGCGCTCGCTTACGTAGCTGCCGGCG
>NZ_BATR01000077.1 GCF_000739655.1 Verrucomicrobium sp. BvORR106
TTGAGGCGCGGTGCTGGTTGAGGCGCGGTGCTGGTTGAGATGCTGCGCTGGTTGAGACGCTGCCGCTGGTTGAGACGCTGCGCTGGTTGAGACGCTGCCGCTGGTTGAGGCGCTGCCGCTGGTTGAGGCGCTGCCGCTGGTTGAGGCGCTGCCGCTGGTTGAGGCGCTGCCGCTGGTTGAGGCGCTGCCGCTGGTTCGGAGGCGTTTTGGGCTCCTGCAAGCGGGAGAGTGGAACGGCGCGAGGGAATCTCGCGAGGAGGTAAAAGGGGCGATTGAGGAGGGGGGACTGGGGCAGCCTTGAGCGATTGGGTGTTTCTTTTGGCTGGGATAAAATACAAAAAGATCCACTATCGTATTTAACGGCTTGCGTAATATTCAGAAAACGCGTAAATCGTATTTAAATGCGGGTTCAACTCCCATTCTTCCCGTTTTGCACCCCCTGATCGTCGTGAAGATCGAAGACTTCGCCCCAGGCTCTTTCCAGCAGCAGTTCCAGTATCGCAGTTTCCTGCCAGTCCTTATCAATCAGGAGTGGACGTGGGACACCCCTGCCATCCACCAATTGCTGGCCGAGGCTGCTCGCCATCTGGGCGAGTTGAACGGGCTTTCTCACATCGTGCCCGACGTGGACCACTTCATTCACATGCACGTCATCAAGGAGGCGCACACCTCCAGCCGCATCGAAGGCACGAGGACCGAGATGGAGGAGGCTCTCGAGGAAGATCCCTTCGCCATTGATCCTGAGAAACGAAATGACTGGCGCGAGGTGCGCAACTACGTCGAGGCCATGAATCAGGCTGTTGCCCGGCTCGATGTTCTGCCGCTCTCCAATCGCCTTCTCTGCGAGGCTCATGCGACTCTCCTCACCGGCGTGCGGGGCGAGGGTAAAACCCCTGGCGAATACCGTCGCAGCCAGAACTGGATCGGAGGGGCAAGTCTCGCCGATGCCGTCTTCATCCCCCCGCACCATGATGAGGTGCCTGCGCTGATGGGCGATCTGGAGAGCTTCTGGCACAATGAATCCATCACCGTGCCCCATCTCATTCGGCTCGCCCTCAGTCACTATCAGTTCGAGACCATACACCCTTTCCTGGATGGCAACGGCCGCATCGGGAGGCTCCTCATCGCCCTCTACCTGGTGAACAAAGGTCTGCTCCACCGCCCCTGTCTCTACGTCTCCGCCCACCTTGAGCGGCACCGCGCCGATTACTACGACGCTCTCACCGCCGTCCGTACCCGGGGTGATCTTGGGCATTGGGTGCGCTTCTTCCTCGTGGCCGTGAATGATACGGCACGCAAGGGGGTGCAGACGTTCCAGTCCATCTATCGACTGCAGCAGGAGGTTAACCTGCAGGTTCAGACCCTCGGTAGCCGCGCCAGTACGGCTACCCGGATGCTCGACGTTCTCTACGGCAAGCCTGTCATCCGGGGCACCGAGATCGCCGCGCGCCTCGACCTCAGCCAACCCACCGCTGACCGCCTCATTCGTGACTTTGTCCGCCTTGGCATTCTCCAAGAGATGACCGGCAAGGCGCGAAACCGTCTGTTTATGTTTAGCAAGTACTTCGACCTGTTCCTCTCCTGATGGTCCACCCTGATTCTCTCTGCTTTATCTTGCCTCAGGCGTTAAATGCGAAAATTGCCATTTTCTTATTTAGTGCTCCGTGCAAGGCTCAGGGCAGAACGGTTGTTTGATTGATAGCTTGTGAGGTCTTGCTTAAGTGCCTGATCCCATGCTCTACGTCTCTATCGGCATCGCCTTCGTGTGCTTACTGTACTTCATGAGCGCTTACGATGATCTTGCGAGGGTGGTGGAGCGGCGGGATCCCGAGGAATGGGAGTTGGTCGGGAAGCCCTCGACCTTTGGCGGTGCGGCTAAAGGGAAGTTTATCGATTCCATCTCCCGGGGGCACGCCTCCCTGCGCTGGGTGTACTACACGCCGGAGGGGCTGGAGGGGCATGCACCCTCTCTCCGCGTGCTGCGCAAGTACCGCATCGTCTGGTGTCTGATGGCGGCCAGCGGGATGTGGGCGCTGGGGTGCATGATCTTCACGTGACGGAAAGGCGGAGCCTTGCTGGGATCTTCCCTTTGTGCTTGCTTCAGCGGGTGAGTGAGGGCGTGGGCGGGCTGAAACTGGATGCCTACGCTTGCTTACGCAATTGCTCCACCGTCACTCTGCACTTCCCGTGCGCTGCGTGGACTTGGCCAGTTTTTCCAGGCGGGTCACGCAAAAGAGCCCGCCCGCACCCAACAGGGTGATGAATGCGGCGATCAAAAAGTACGGGAGTCTGGACTCAACGGTGGAGGCGGTGACGGCATCCGCATCAAGGCTCAGTCTGACTGTCGCGCCCACGGGTGACCGGCGATGTTTGAAGTTTGCCGTGCCATCACGTTTGAATCGGTGCCATCGATCCTGAACTTGTATCTGAATACCTTGGTGCCCCGAGTGATCTCTTCCTCGTGCCCCACGACGGTTGCCTGAACGTCCCGGGATCCCAGTTCAATCGCGGTGAGTGCCACGAGCCCCAGCGAGCCTGCAATGATCGCGAGCACCGCACCTGATTTGATGGAATTCAAGAGGCTGGATAGGATGGGGGGCATGGCCTAGGCGGATGAAAGGATGGAGCCAAGCTATTTGCTGCGCTTTCGGGGTGTAGTTTTCTTGGCGGGGCGGGTTGAGCGCATTTTCTGCGGGGCGGGAAGAGCAGTGGCTGGCAGCGTCAAGAGGCTGAGAGCGGCGGTGGCTGCTTGTGTCAGCTCGGCCGGGCATTCGGGCAATGCGAGCAGGGCGCTGAAGTCTGCAGTGGCGAGGGCAGTGTCGTTTTGCTTGAGATAAACGTTGCCTCGGTAGAAGAGCGCGTTGGCGACCTGATCGATGGGGGCGTTCTTGAGGGCGATGAGTTGGGTGAAGTCCTCAATAGACTTGGCAATGTCGCCTAGCTTGCCATGGGCAATGCCTCGGTAGAAGAGCGCGTTGGCGACCTGATCGACGGGAGCGTCTTTAAGGGCGATGAGCTGGGTGAAATCCTCAATGGCCTTGGTGAAGTTGCCTAGCTGGCTGTGGACAATGCCTCGGTTGAAGAGCGCTTTGGCGACCTGATCGGTGGGGGCGTCTATGAGTGCGATGAGTTGGGTGAAGTCCTCAATGGCCTTGGCGAAGTCGCTTTGTCGGACATGCGCAAGGCTTCGGTTGAAGAGCGCGTCAGCGACCTGGTCGACGGAAGCGTCCGTGAGCGTGATGGATTGGGTGAAGTCCTCAATAGCCTTGGTATGGTCGCCTTGTTGGTAGTGCGCAATGCCTCGGTTGAAGAGCGCGTTGGCGACTTGATCGGTGGGGGCGTCTATGAGTGCGATGAGTTGGGTGTAGTCCTCAATGGCCTGGGTAATGTCGCCTTGTTGGTAGTGTGCAACGCCTCGGTTGAAGAGTGCTTTGGTGACATGATCGACGGGAGCGTCTTTGAGGGAGGTAAGCTCGGTGTAGTCGGCGATTTCCTTGGCAATGTCTCCTTGCTCGCGATAGGTCCTGCCTCGGTTGAAGAGTGCTTTGGTGACATGATCGATGGGAGCGTGCTTGAGTGCGATGAGTTGGGTGTAGTCCTCAATGGCCTTGGCCATGTCATCTTTTCGGCCATGCGCAAGGCCCCGGTTGAAGAGCACTTTGGCAACAAGATCGACGGGAACGTACTTGAGCGCGATGAGTTGGGTGTAGTCCTCGATTTCCTTGGTAATATCGCCTTGCTGGCCATGGGTGACGCCTCGGTTGCAGAGCGCGTTGGCCACTTGATGGATGGGAGCATCCTTGAGGGCGATGAGTTGGGTGTAGTCCTCGATGGCCTTGGCAATGTCGCCTTGCTTGCGATGGGTGTTGCCTCGGTTGAAGAGCGCTATGGCGACCTGATCGGTGGGGGCGTCTTTGGGGGCGATGAGCTGGGTGTAGTCCTCAATTTCCTTGGTGAAGTCGCCTTGTTGGCCGTGGGCATAGGCGCGTTGGAGCCTGGCTTGGGCCCTTTCAGTTGGTGTAGAGGACCGATCAAGGAGCTTGGTATAGAGGTCGACCACGGCGGGCCAATCGTCGTTGTCGTAAGCTTGATCTGCCCGCAGTTTCAGGCCGGGCAAGGTCTTGCCTTCTTTCAAGGCTGCCTCAAAGTGGGTGGAGGCTTCAGCGAGCAGCTCCACCACCAGGGTGCGTCGTTCCTCTGGAGGAAGGGCGTCGGGTGGGGTGCTTTGCCCCATGGTGGGAGACGCCGGGCTGGTGGCGGCGCTGGGAGGCTGGTCTGGGGGGCTGCTTTCCGGGGCGGCGATGCCCTGGAGATCCACCTGCTCCAGCCGGCGCTGGAGGAAGGGGATGGGGTTGTTGAGCAGTTCGGTATAGCGGACGCCGGGACAGAGGCTGCCGTGGAGTTGGCTCATGAACTCGGAGCCGTCCTTGATGTCCACACAGTAGGCGTTGGGGTGGCTGAGGAGGAAGTCTTTGACGGGCCCAGTGAGGGAGGATTCACCACGGCAGAGCCAGTACAGGTTATGGGAAAAACTGGTGCACTGGTTGAGTGCTTCCAAGAGGCAGTCATCCCAGCCGCTGTAGCCGAGGACAATGACGCCGTGTTGGCTGAGGTAGGCTGAGAGGTTTTGGGCGTTGCGGTCTTTCAAGTGGCCGATCTCGCCATCGGCATTGGCGAGGAAGGGGCGGTGGACGCTGCCGTGGGCGTAGAAGAGGTGGACGGCGGGGTGGTCATCGGTGGCCAGGGCGTCGGGCGGGAGGAGCTCGGGCCGGTCGGTCATGTAATAGAGGACCTGGAAGAGCTGGAGGGAGACTTGCAGGAGGGGATCGAAGTTCGTGGTAAAAAGTGTGCGGGCAAAGGGGCGACGATTGCCGTAGTGGGGATTGATGTTGGAAGGGGTGCTCTGAAGGGCGAGCAGGGAGGCCAGGAAGAAGTGGGTGCCGTTGAGCCGGACGCGACCATCCTCACCGAGCGTGATGGCGCGGAGATAGCGGCGGGCTTCGGCAGGGGAGTTCAGCCCTCCGGCCTGGCTGGGCTCAAAGAGGGCCTTGTAGGCTGCGGCGACATGCTGGGGAGTGGAGGGGGCCTTGCCAGAGGAATGGTTGAGGAGCCAGTCGCGGAAGGGTTGAGCCTCCTCCACGTGGGCAGGGTAATCTTTCCAAAACTGCGTGACCAGGTCTTCCTGGGCTTTGAGATCGGCGGGCCAGGCATTGCCTTTGCGGGTGTGCAGGTAGGCGGGGATGCTTTTCTCGTGAATGGTGCCGTTTTCAGTGACTCCCAGCATCTCGCGGGCAGTGGGGACGGATCCGTGGCTGGCCCCAGAGCCGAGGATGAGCGTGTAGGCAGGAAGATCAGAGGGGGTGCCCAGATACAGCGTCTGCATGATCTGATGGATCATGGTTTCCCTAGACATCCATTTTTTGTCGAGCTCAGCCATGATGCGCTAGTAGCCGAGATGGGAGACTGGGGCGAGAAGAAAGTTGTGTGGAGGCGTTGGTGTTTGACGGGGGTGGGGTGACGGTGAGGAAGGTGGAGATGGGGGTGTTGACGGCGATAGGGTGGGAGGATGTGATGGTGGCTTCCACACCTGAGCTTTGCGGGGCGGGTACCCAAGGTTGACTCGCTTAGGGCTCGTCCAACCTTGGGCTGTGTTAGATATCCCTTTCAGGGATGAGCTTCGAGGGAGGTGGTGGAGTGATGACGAAGAGGTTGTGGTTCGAGGAATGGGAGGGCGGTGCGGCGGGAAGGTGGAAGAGCCGTCCCGGCTCTTGGGTCTTGGGTGCGGCGGGTGCAGGGTGGGGTGGGTTGGGGGTTGTGTTGGGTGAATTGAACGTTGCTGCGACGCCCTCCGGGGTCGGGGGATTTCTTTTAGGCGACCGGAGGTATCAGTCGCTGCGCTCCTTCAACCGTCCGGCTAATGGCTGTGATGCCTCCGGCATCGGGGAGGGGGCAAGCGGCGGGTTGAGGTGGGTTGAGGTGGGTGAGGTGGGGACGCGAGCAGGAGTGCCGCGCCTCCTCTAGCGCCTGGGAAGTTGGCGGTGGGGTGACGGTGGGGGCGTGGTTCGAGGAATGATAGGGCGGTGGGGTAGGCAAGGTGGAAGAGCCGTCCCGGCTCTTGGGTGCGGCTGGAGTAACCGGTCGCGGGATCGAGGGAGCAATGCGGTTGGCAGGCGGGTCAACAGTCCCAAAAGCGCTGGCACGTTGCAATTGAGCCGGGGTGGGGTTGGAGAGGGTGCAGTTGTGGGTTGGCTCATGAACTCTGAGGTTTCCCCGTGGCAAAGGCTGGGGCGGGGGTGCGGTGCTGGAGGCCGGTGGGACAAGATTTGTCCATTGAAGATGGGTGGTTTGTTGCTGATAAAAAATTACCACTGCGTGCAACAAATCATTTGCAGGATGTGCGAGATCACCGTTGGATGGAGGAAAATAAACCCATGAATGCACGTAATGTAAAGATTGCGCTGGTAGTGTGTGGAGGTGTCCTGTCGGTAGGGGCCATGGTCCTGACGATGTGGCACCCGAGGGACGGGCAAACGACTCTGAGTGACGGGGCACGGAAGCCGGTGCCTGATGGCGGCCGCCGACCTGGAGTTGGCGGGGTGGCGGATCGCGATGCAAATGATCGAGGTGTGGAGGGGCAGGCTGCCTTCCCTGCACGTGCGTCTGCGTCTGGCTCTACGTCGGGTAGCCGGAGCT
>NZ_BATR01000076.1 GCF_000739655.1 Verrucomicrobium sp. BvORR106
GAACGACGACAATGATGAGGGTGATGACGACGACAACTATGACCATGGCGATCCTGCAAGACGAGTTGACGACGCTGCCTGCGGAGGAGCTCCCCGGGGACTCCCTGCAGGCGCCCTGCCGGGAGGCCGCGCAGGCACCCGCCCTGGAGCTCATGGTGGCCTTTCACGTGCCGGGGCGGCTGCCCAGCTGGAACACGGTGCTGGCCCTGGGGCACTGGGAGCGGGCGCGGTTCAAGGTAAGTCTCCAGCGCGGTTTCTTGTCCGCATTACGAGCGTGCGAGTCCGCCTGCTCGACGAGGACAATCTCTGCGAGAAATACCACGTGGACTGCTGCCGATACGCTGGCCTCATACCTGATGACGCCCCATCGCAAGTCCGCATCCAGACCCGGCAGCGAAAGGCCCGCCGGGGCGAGGCCGAGCATACGGAGGTCGAGATCTATCGGCTAGTGCCGGAGGAGGCGGCGGCGGAGACGTCGGCCACCCCCGCGACAACCTTCTGTGAACATCAAGCTACTCTGGACCTGGGGTGAAAGTTCAAGCCACAAACTTCAAAGTTCAAACATCAAACATCCAACTCTTAACCCATAACTCATAACTTCTAACTCCTCACCTCATCCCTATGAACTCAGACCGACTCGCTGCCATTTTTGACACTGCCTCCATCGATCTTCGCAAACTCGCTGCCGAGGGGCAGGCGGACATTCTCACCGACCTGGCCGCCGTGGTGGAGGAGGCGCAGGCCGCAGACAAGGAGGCGCTGAAGATGACCTTCGGCTTTCAGATTGTGCTGGACCTGGGCGCGGACAAGCAGACCTCCACCCTCTCCTGGAGCGTGAAGCGCAAGCTGAGCACAGACCACGCGATCGCGAACCCGGATCAAAGCGAGCTGGCACTGGGGATGGAGGCGATGCCGTGAGCAGCGGGCGAACCGTGATGTAAGTGGATAGAACCCAAGAGAGCCTCATTTTCATGCAGAAAGCGACGATGCCCATAGAAGAAGCAGCAGCAGCAGAAGAAGAAGCAGTAGTATCCCCCGAAGTGCGGGATGCCCCGGCGTTCGACTTCTACCCAGAGCGCTGGCTCATGGGCACGGCCCACATGTCTGATGCGGAGCAGATCACCTACCTGCGCCTGCTTTGTCACCAGTGGATGATGCAGGGCCTGCCAGATGAAGCTGCCACGTTGAAGCGGCTGGGCGGTCGCGGGCTCACACCCACGGTGCTGGAGAAGTTCCCCGTGCACAAGGACGGTCGCCGCCGCAACCGGCGGTTGGAGATCCTGCGGAAGGAGCAGCGCGATCGCATCGCCAAGTGCAGCGAGCAGCGCCGGCAGGCAGCGCTGAAGCGTTGGGGTGTGAAGCCTGGGGGCAAAACACCGCCGCCGAAAAAGACTGTGACGGAGTCGCCGCCTGATCCCAACGCATGCGGCCGCATTGCGGGAGCAGATGCATCCGCTTTGCGCCCGGAATGCCCACCACTCACCACCCACCTCCCACCTCAGGAGAGTGAGAGAGCGCGGGAGGGGCCTGTCGCCCCGTCGGTGGAGGAGATCGTTGCCGCCTATCCCCGGCAGGATGCTCCGTTCGACTGCTATGAAGCCGTGCAAATGTCTCTGGATGGGGGCGAGGATCCGCAGCAGTTTCTCGCTGCCGTGAAGACGTGTGCGGAGCACATTCGGGCCACGCCAGGAGGATCGGCCAACCGGTTCGTGCCGAAGGCGCGCAGCTTCTTCCAGCGGGAGGAGTGGCGGTCGCCAGAGAGCTTTGTGAAGACACACTGGGGCGCGGGCAAAGGCTCGGGATCCAGCTCACCCACGGCGTACCAGCCGGACAAGCCGCCCGGCCATGGCTGGGGTGATGCTGGCGATGCCCCCTGGGTGGTGGAGGCGGAGGCGGCGGAGTGAGTGTGCTTTCCTGTAACCTGATACGAGTTTGATCCTGTCCACGTCTATGTCCATGTTCACGACCGCGACTGAAAAAGAGGAGCCGCAAGGCCTGCAGGCAGCCTTGGCCCAGGCGACGGTGCGTTTTGCCCGCCTGACAGAGGATGACGCCTTCTGGAAAAAGCGGGAGACGTTGCTGGCGGAGCGGGAAAGCAAGGCGCTGGAAGAGCGGGAGCGGGAGCTGGCCGCAGAGCGGGTGCGCCGACTGGCGTCGCTGCCTGCGCGGTACCAGGAAACTTTTGATCCCAAGCGCTCCCAGCTCGGCCCGCGGGTGCTAAAGGGGATCTCGATCTGGAAGGAGTCCGCGCCCCTGGGCATCGGCCTGTGCGGGACCACGGGACAGGGGAAGACGCGCGCGCTGTGCTCCATCCTGCGACGGTTGAGTTGTTCCTGGCTGTACCTTCCGGCGGGACGGTTCAGCATCGCGGTGAGTGATCAATGGTCGGATCACTACCGCACGGCCAGCGAGGCCGTGGGCCTGCTCAAGGAGGCGCGCACAGTAAAGGTGCTGCTCCTGGATGATGTGGGTGATGAGAAACACACGGAGGCGGTGACGGCGGAGCTGAAGGAGCTCATCGAGTACCGCACCTCCCGCGGTCTGCCGCTGCTGTGGAGCAGCAACCTCACTCCGGACCAGATCAAGGCGAAGCACGGGGAGCGAGGCGCAGCGATCGTGCGGCGGTTGTCGGAGTTCACCTGGCTGGGGAGATGAGATCCCGCAAAGCGGGAGCGCGTCAGGGTAAGAAGATGCCGAATCTGGCCGGAGGCTGATCTGGTGTTGCGTGATTTCATGGCGGAAACTTCACGCCAACGGCGTGATACAAAATAGCCCGGGGTCAGACCGCGAAGCGGTCGCCACCCCGGGTAGCGATGGGATAGCGATGGAACTCCAAGGGAGTTCTACAGGCCGTTCAGATCATCCGAAGATGATCGCTCTGCATGCGGTGAACACATCAGGGGGCGGCCGCGGTTTGTAGAACTCGCTTCGGAGTTCTGGTGCGCATGCCCATGTACCCAGGGTGGCGGCTCGTGCCTCGCCTGATGAGGGTGCTCAATCCAGGCGCTTGCGCCGTCTCAACCAGCAACGCGTCTCAACAGACCGCTTGCGGTCCCCTCAACCAGCGAAGCGTCTCAACCTTTTCTCCCATCTCACCAGTCGGACGCGCCGTCCCACATCCAGCGGGGGTAGTCGGAGTCGTACTGCATCCTGGCGCCGGGGTGGAGGGCGAGGGGGCGTGTGAGGACGAACTGGTCGCCGAGGTTCTGGTAGATGAGGTGGCTGCGCGAGAAGCGGGGGGCGGTGGCGAGGGCTTCGGGCGGGAGCTCGAAGGGGACGTGGCCGAGGGGGTGGCGGCTCTGGTGGTGGCGGATCAAGGAAATGACTTCATCCGCCCAGGAGAGGGTGCGCTGGTCCTGCCAGGCGGCGAGGCTGCGGGCGGTGTGCCAGGAGAGGGGCAGGGCGAGGAGCGCGGGCAGGGCGATGCGGGCGAGGCTTTTGAGCAATC
>NZ_BATR01000075.1 GCF_000739655.1 Verrucomicrobium sp. BvORR106
AGGTTCGCCCGCTTGCTTGCGCTGGGTGGCGCGCAGCGGGGTGGAGAAGACCTTGGCGTTGGCGATGTCTGTTTGGGATAGAACCTTGCCCTGGGGGAGGTCGAGAACGGGGGCGGAGACCGGAGCGGCTTTGTTGAGAGTGATGTCCCTGGCGCTGAGGACGGGGGCTGGCGGCACCCAGTCCTCTTTGAAGGTGTCGGGCAGGTCTGTGAAGCGCGGGGCGACCTTGCCGGATGCAGGTGAGGCTGCGGCCTGTGCCCAGAGGTCTGAGGGCAGCATCATCAAGGGATGAATGAGGAGCAGTGTGGCAGCTGTGGCCCTTGCGGCCATTGATTTTTCACGAAGCATGGACGGCATGAGTTCGAGACAAAACGCAAAATAAACGGGGCTTCCGGAGAAGCCCCGCCGAGAGTGTTAACTCAGGGAACAAGCACTGCGCCTGGCGGCTTGATCAGGGTGATGACCGGTGAGGTCACGTCCCCTGGCACTGTGGGCAGTGTGCTGGCGGATGGATCGAGCGGGAAGGCATCCAGATTGTCGGCGACGCCGTCACCATCACTATCGGCGGAGAGGGGGCTGGTGCCTTTGGCCAGTTCATCCAGGTTGGAGACGCCGTCGCCATCGGAGTCGAGGCTGGCAGGATTGATGCCTGAGCTCCACGACAAGCCGTCGAGCAGTCCATCCCCGTTGCTGTCGGTCACGTTGTTTTGCGTGCCCAGCAGGGCTTCCTGCGCATTGGTGAGACCGTCTCCGTCATCGTCGGCTGTCTCACTGGGGGAGTCATAGAGCACCCCGGCCAGGGCGATGGCCTCGGCGAGATCTGACAGACCGTCACCATCGGTGTCCGCCACTTTCGGGTTCAGACCACACAGGTACTCGTCGAGGTTCTTGAGGCCATCGGGAGCTGGCAGATCCACATCGCCCGTGGCGGTTTGCGCCAGGTTGGTGAAGTAGAAGACTTCCCACCAGTCGGCCATGCCATCCGTGTCGGTATCCACAAACTCGTCAGCACCGAGATCCGGGGTGGCCGTGCGGGTTTCCCCCTGAATATCAGTGGACGAGGTGGACAGAGCCGTGACTCCGGGTCTGTTGATGGCGGGACTGGTGGAGCGGAGCCAGCCTTCAGGAGTCAACTTGGGATCGAGGTTGAGGCCGCCTTGCTCCCCACTTCTCACGATGGTATTGACGAGGCTCAGCGTTGCTGTGGCGCTCTTGTAGATCTGCGTGCTGGTGGTGTCGTACGGAGGGTTCCAGATGATGGAGTTTCTGATTCTGGAGAGGGTTCCTGAATTCAGATAAACTCCCAGCCCATACGCATTGAGGGAGTCGGCCATGGTCTCCGTGTTGTCCACAATGGTGCAGTGATCGACCACCATCTCTGCGTTATTGAGGTAGATGCCGGCCCCGTACTGCGTCTTGTTGCCCCGGATGATGCAGTTGGCGATGCGGACGAGCGTCCGGTAGTTCGGGCTGGGAATGGAAACCCGGACGCCGCTACCCGTCATGGGGTAGAGGTGGCTGATGACCAGACCGTCGATGGCGGAGCCATGCAGGTTCATGGCAATCACATCATTGGCCGCCGTGGACTGGATGACCGGGAGATTGAGACCCTGGTCGCCCAAGAGAAGGATCTTCTTGGTCGTCAAGGTGAGGGCTCCCTCGGCGTAGGTGCCAGGCTTGATGGCGATGATCTTCCAGTCACCAGCGGCGGCCTTGGCGGCCGTGAGGGCGGCACCGATGGTGGTGTAGATGCCCGCGCCTCCAGCAGGATTCACAGTGTAGTCCACCGTTGGCTTGCTGGCTGCGCTGTTGGCATCCGTACCGCGTGAGTACTCATACAGGTTGGGGATGCGGTCGCCGTCGCGATCTTCCATGGTGTCGCGGTAGTCGAGCGGATTGAGCACCTTGGAGATTTCATATCCATCCAGCATCGTGTCGTCATCGGTGTCGGTGTCCCAAGGATCGGATCCGGCGGTGAACTCGGCGCCGTCATTGGCACCGTCAGCATCGGAGTCTGCGACGGCGGGATTGCTGCCGAAGGCATATTCTTGAGCTGCGGTGAGTCCGTCTGCGTCGGTGTTGGTGGTGCCGTTGGAAGCGAGGTTGCCGAAGAAGCGGGTTTCCCAGGCATCTGGCAGGCCGTCCGCATCAGAGTCGCGGTACTCGTCCGCACCGAGGTCGGGCGGATTGGTTCTCGTTTCACCGTGAATGTCTGTCAGGGAAACTGGCAGGGTGACGCCGCCGACGGGATTGATGGCCGGGCTGGTGGGCCTGAGGTTGCCAAATCGATCCACCTGAGGATCGAGGTTGGTCCCGCCCTGCTCACCGCCGAGGACGATGCTGTTGCTCACCGAGCACTGACCACCAGATATGATGTTGATCTGAGGAATGCTCGGGCTCGACGTCGGATTCCAGACGATGGAGTTCCGCAGGCGAAGGTAGCTATCATCTGAGACATAGAAGCCGCGACCGGTGCCGCCTTCCCCGGTAGTTTCGTCACCCCGGTTGTTCACCACGGTGCAATGATCCACCAGTACTTCACCGCCCGCCAGAATGACGCCGCCGCTGGCGCAGGGGTTGTCTCGTACGACGCAGTTGACGAGTCTCACCTGGGAGCGATAACCCGGGGCATCGACGTGGATGCCGCTCCAACCATTGAAGTAGAGGACATTGTGGGTGAAGACGAGGCCGTCAATGACCACGCCGCTGATCTTCGCGGTGATGCAGGAGGAGGCAAGGGTTGAGGAAATCACGGGTGGGGATGCGCCCTGCTCACCCATGAGCATGATGCGCTTGCCGCTCAGATCCAGCATGGCCTCAGTGTAGGTGCCGGGTTTCACCAGGATGATGCGGCAGTCATTCACGCCTGCCTTGGCGGCCGTGATGGCGGCGGTGATGGTGGTATGGGTGCCTCCTCCGGCGGGGTTCACGGTATAGTCCGCAGCGGGCTTGCTGGCGGCGCTGTTGGCGTCCGTGGCGCGGATGAACTCATAGAGGTTGGGGATGCGGTCTCCGTCCTTGTCTTCCAGGGCGTCCTGATAGTTGAGAGGATTGAGGGCCTTGGAGACCTCGTAACCATCGGCAATGCCATCGTCATCGGAGTCTGTGTCCCACGGGTCAGTGCCCGCGGTGAGTTCGCCGCCGTCGTTGAGGCCGTCTGCATCGGTGTCTGCCACGGCAGGATTGCTCCCAAAGGTGTACTCCTGGGCGGCGGTGAGGCCGTCTGCGTCGGTGTTGGTGGTGCCGTTGGAAGCGAGGTTGCCAAAGAAGCGCATCTCCCAGGAGTCAGGCAGACCGTCGGCGTCGGAGTCGATGTACTCATCAGCCCCCCAGTCGGCCGGTGTGCTGCGGGTTTCTCCATGAATGTCTTTGGCGGGGTCCAGCACGTCTCCCCCGGCTGGGTTGATGGCGGGGCTTCCCGGGCGAAGGCAGCCGTAGCGATCGAGGAGTGGATCCGAACTGATGCTGGAGAACTCCCCTCCCAGGATGATGCTATTGCTCACGGTAACCAAGTTGGAACTGCTTTGCTTCCAGATCTGTGTGGCTCCGGGATGAGCATGTGGGTTCCACACCACGGAGTTCCTCAGCCTCAGGTTCCCGTAGGTCTCAACTCCAATGCCGATACCGGTGGGAGTGGCGGTGCTGGTGTACCCGTTGCCATTGCCAAAAATGGTGCAGTGATCCACCGTGAGAAGGCCTTGGGTAATGGAGACCCCCCCGCCAAAGTTGGAATAGTTCCCGGTGACGATGCAGTTGGTGATTCGGGCGTGACCGCCGTTCGTGGTGGTGCTGACCGAGACCCCTTTGGCATCGTTCACAAAGGATTGGTTTCTAAAGAGAAACCCGTTCACCACGGTGCCGTCAGCGTGCAGCCGAATGCAATTGTTCGTATCCTGACTCACGATCTCGGGTGGGCTCCCACCTTGTTCACCGAGCAGGAGGAGGCGTTTACCATCCAAGGTGATGTTCGAGGTGGCGTAGGTGGCCCGCTTCACAAACACGATCTTGCAATCTCCTGCAGCGGCCTTGGCGGCGGTGATGGCGGCAGCGATCGTGGTATGAGTGCCTCCTCCTGCCGGGTTCACAGTGTAGTCATTGGCGGGGAAGCTGGCTGCGCTGGAGGCGCTGGTGCCTCTCACGTATTCATAGTAGTTGGGGATGCGGTCTCCATCCTTGTCATCGAGATCGTCCCGGAGGTCGAGCGGATTGAGCCCATGGGTGATCTCGTAGCCGTCGGGCATGAGGTCATTGTCGGTGTCACTGTCCAGAGGATCGCTCCCGGCAGCCACCTCTGCGCCATCGTTGGCCCCATCGGCGTCTGTGTCGGCGACATTTGGCGTGGTGCCGATGGCAAACTCCTGCGCGTTTGTCAGTCCGTCGCTGTCTGGGTTTGCGGCTGCGGTGGGTGTAAGGTTGCCGAAGTGCTTGACCTCCCACCAGTCGGCCAGACCGTCCACATCGGTGTCAATGAAGTGATCGGCACCGATGTCAGGCGTGCCGGGACGGGATTCACGATGGATGTCCTTGGGGGCGAGCAAACCGCTGGCACCTTGCAAGCGGGCTGGGGAACTCGATGAGAGGCCGCCCATCCAACCGAAAAGGGGATCCACCATGAGCGAGCCAGGGATGGAGCCATCGTACACCAGGTTGCCGTAGCCAAAGACCATGTTGCTAGCTTGTTCCACCTCCTCGTCCGCCGCGCCGGCTGGATTCCAGAGGATGCTGTTTGTTACAGACAGCTCGCCATTGGTAGAGAATGCGATGGCGTTGGCAGAACCGGCGCCGGTCATGGAGTTGCCGAAGAAGGTGCAGTGAGAGATGGCGACGCGTCCATCGGTGACGTACAGCCCGGCACCTCCACTGGTGGTGTTATGACCGTGGATGACGCAATTGACGATTCTGGCGAGGGAGCGGTCTGCGGCAGGCAGGTCAACCGTGATGCCTCGTCCTTCACTGGTGGCGGAGCGGGTGATGCGGAAACCGTCCACCACACTCTCTCCGGAGATGCTCACCACCGCGTTGGTCGTGGAGGTGCGCAGCTCTGGGATATTCCCCGATGTGGCAGCGGCCAGCAGCAGGATCCTCTTGTTGGAGGGCAACGAGAGGGCTTCGGCATACACGCCCGCCCGCACCTCAATGATGCTGAAGGGGGGGGTGGTGGTGTTGCCAGGCGCCGCACTGATGGCGGCGCCGATGGTCTTTTTCTGGGTGGCGGTTTCGCTGACGAACGTGGGATCCACCACAATGTTGGCGGCGGGTCGGGCGGCACCGTTGGTCATGGAGGTGCCCAGGGCCTGCTCCCAGAGGTTGGGCACGCCGTCGCCATCCAGGTCACCGGTGGCGTCTGTCCAATCATAAGGGTTCAGTCCTGCGGTGGTTTCGGCAGTATCGCTGATGCCGTCGCCGTCGCTGTCGCCCGGGTTGATGAGGAGGACCTTGCGAGAGTAAGGGGAGTAGACGGGCGTGGCATTGCGGGCGCGCAGGCGATAGTAGACATTGGAAGCGGCCGGGACGGCGGGATCAGTCCACGTGTTGACGTTGGCCGCCGTGGTCGTCTGGATCACCCAGCTGCCAGTATCGGTCGAGCGGCGCTCGATGACATAACCTGTCTCTGCGGGGGACATCTCCTCCCAGTCCAGCTGTGCGGTGGTGGAGGTGAGCAGCTTGAGCCGGACGTTTTCCGGCGTGTAGAGGGACTGGGTGATGCCGGCCGTGGGCAGCACGGCGATGCGCAGGTGGTGGGTGCCCACCACGGACATCAGAATGTTGGGGTCACTCCACGTGAGGGTCTCGTAGGTGCCGTTGTCCACGGTGGCCTCCACCTGGGGCGGGATCGTGGTCCAGTTGACGGCGTCTGGCGAGGTCTGGAGGACCACGGCGTAGTCTGTCATCCCTTTGAGCCGCCGGAAGGTGATGGCGGGATGATCAGAGACGGTGGAGTAGGTGATGGTGCTGCTGGCGGCGTCCGAGACATTGGGGTCTGTGGCAAAGACATATTCGTACAAGTTGCCCACAGCATCCGCATCGGGATCTGCTTCCTGGTGAATCACGGCGTAGTTGCCCGCCTGCCCTGGGAAGCTGGAGGATTGCCACGACGCGTAGTCAGCAAAGGCGACCGTTCCGCCGAGGGCGAAGGAGGTGGCACATGCGACGCTAAGGAGATTTTTTGGGAGGTTTACCTTAACCCGCTTTTTAGAAAGCATGGCGAAATACTTTCTTAAGTCACCGTAAGCGTCAATGCATTTTATATCTCAGTTATGCTACAACTGATGTGGATTAGCGCGGGCCTATTTTCGGGATTAAGTTGTGAAAAAGGTGTCAAATTTGCGGCTATCCACTAACGCGGAAAAAGCTTGGAAAACTAACCACTTGGATAGTTGTCGGTCGCAAAAAAGGCTTTTGTGAGCCGTCTATTGAGACGGAATGGAAAGGTTCCCATTTGTGCGATGCAGAGGAGGAGGGGAATGGCGCAATATTTGCGATTGGAAATGGCGGGCGTCTGATATTGCCATGGAGTGGGGTAAAGCGGGATTCCAACCAGATGTCCAGCAAGAACGCGATGCGGTCCGCTGCGTTGGCGCGCAAGAACTGGCCGCTCATGGGCGAGGCAGAGGCCGGGGATCACACGGCGGTGAGCCTGACCATCATCGGGAACGCCCGCCGGTGGAGGCTCGATCCATTTGAATATCTGCGCGAACTCATGAACTGGTCGCCAACCGTGACCAATCGTCAGATGAAGGATATGATGCTTGCGGCCCTGGCTGGCGGGCCGCGATAGTAAGCGATGCCTGAGGTGGTCTGAGTGCAGTCAAACAATGGAGTGCGTTACTTCCGACGGCGTCTGCCACCTTCCTGCCGTTTCCAGGAGTACTTTATGAAGTGGAATAATTCGTACACGGAGGCAGTGGCCAATACCCAAACTAACATCCTGCTTGCCCAGAGGGAAAGTTTGTTCGGTTGCAGTTTCTCTGCGAGATGGCCTTCAAATAGGCAGAAGAGTCCACCGTAAAACAGTACCCAAAACAGCCAAAAGCCGATCGAATTACCTTTTTTTATTGAATGCCATACGTCAATATTAAATCACGCAGTGACCCTTAAACACTGACTCAGAACCTGTTTGGATAAAAACATCCGGGTGTGGCAGGTCCAATCAGGGGAATGAGATGAAAGCGACTTCGCTGAGCCTGGGAACTGCCCCTCCGGGTAGCGGTTCTTTTGAGCCTGGACTGCGTTGCTCATCGGTTGTGAATGTCAATTCACGCCCTCTTCGCGTTTTGTCCAGACTCAAAATGCCTCGCAACATACCCAGCGTTTATATCCAAACAGGTTCTAACCCTGCTCCCATAGCTTGGACCAAATCGCGGAAATGAGGGGAATCAGTATGCTGGTGCACATGGCACCCCAAGACCACCAGTGCAAAATACGAATCCACTTCGGTCCGTTATAGAAGGCTGCCTTTACCGCCCTTGATGAGGTTCCGGTGAATCTCTGCGCGTAGATAAAAACTGCGACGGTATAGACAATCATTCCTATGAAGCCCAGGGCGAATGGAATGAAAATTATTGCGGGCATCATGTGAATCTGGATGAATGGGTGGGGTAACGGACCGTCCCGACAACTTTCGAGAATAAGGTGGGTGCAAGCCATCTTGCGAACGGCCGAAGAGCAAAGTGCGCTACTTGATGATGACGCCTATTTCGGCATCTTCAAGTTTCTCCGATGATGGGGGACGCGGAGTGAATCGCAGGATCACCCGTCGGTCCTGCTTGGATTTCCCAATCTTCATGGTCACGGGATCCAATCGGGCCAGCGGTTGTCTTGGGCCATACTCGAGACCTTGGAGCCATCTGGGAAGCTTGTTTGTCCAGGGCTCCCGCCATACCACGACAGTGGCAAGTTGCTCTCCCGTCGGTGACAATGCGACAATATTACGACAGCTTAGGTAAACGGCAGAGTAGGGGTAGAAGCCCACGATGGAATTGCCGGCGGGTATGGAAACGTCAAGTTCAACAACTGTATCTGCCAGTTGCAATGGGATTGCGGAAGCCCGGCGGATCCACCGGGCATCACGGAAACAACTGTAGGACATGATGGCGGTGACGAGGCATCCGCCCAAGGGGGCTGCTGATGTAGTCGATGGTCCAGACTCTTTTGAAAGAATGATCCATGTGACGAGCAAGCTTCCCAGTGCCAGAAAAACTGCTGCCCTCGTCAGCAAGGCGGATGATGATTCCTTTAGTCGCATTGTGGCGGATTCCCTTTCCAAAAGTCTGGATTCAGCAGATGCCCCAGCCTCTTCCTGCTCGGCTCCTGGCCTATTTCAGCGAAGCTGCAGAAGGGGCATCCGCATGGTCAGCCCTGGATGGGTTGACTGCAATAAGCTTCCTTTTTGACCGGAAATGTCAAGCCTTCAAGAATGCTGGAAACCTGCTCTCCAGCAGGGCTTGTCGATGGGCCATTCTTCGATGATGAACCCGTTTGGCCAAACCCGGAATCCAGGGAGGAATTGATATTGCTGGACTGTGTCTTCGGCCTTCTCTCTTGATGAGCAAAGGTCGATGAAAAAAACGCTGGCGTGGGTTTGGTCGGTGTATTCGTGGCGAAGGCAATAGACGGAGGATGGTGCTGGATGCGTGAGCGGCGAACTGCTGCCCACCTCACCCTCGCCTGGTGCGGCAACAAATGTCGAGCTACGAGGCGATTGGCTGGCGCGGATTTGCCCAGTTGGATGAGGATACAAAAACCCTTCTGACCATGAGGGATTATCAACCGTGCGCCAGTCAATGTGGAAGCCGTCTGACCAGTCGCAAAACCCGGGTAGCGCACGATATTCTGCGAGGGCTGATTCGACCATTGCTTTGGTGGAGAAGGCCCCGATGAACCTGGGGAAGTCATGAAGATCAGCCACGGTGTATTCGTGACTCAGGACGTAGTATTTCATGTTGGTCTCCCTGAGGGGCAACGGTGTCGCTTGACGGCGATGGTGGTGAAGTGGAGTGCTCTCGATCGGTCTTGGGATGAGTACGGCGCGGCAACCGCCTGGTGATTCAAGGAGCTACGCGGGAATCAAATCTGCCGATGCGGATTACTTGCCCTGTGTGGCGGGCCTGAACACGATTTCCCTGTCTGAAGCGGTGATTTTCAAGGAGTTGGTTTCCGCGATGATGGCCAGCACTTCCAGGAGGCTGATGTCTCCATCTTCGGCAACGGTGACGCGGACCTTCTTTTGATCGAGGTTCAGGCTCGAGGCTCTGGCGACTTCAGAGGGAGACCGCATGGTGGTATCCACCAAGATTCGATTGAGCAGTACCAATGCCTCCTCCAAGGAGATGTTTTCCCAATGGGGGCTGGGCAACTTGATGGAGCTGTACATCACGGCTGCCTTTGAGCTTAACACCATGACGCCGCAGTTCTCGTTGGGAGCGGTGGGGGCTGCCGCCAACAAGTGGGAGGTGATCAGGCCAAATGCCAGGAGTCCGCTGGGGAGTACGCGTGGTTTCATGCAGGTGCTTTGTAAGATAAACTGGAAGCAGCGCTGAGATCCGCGCTCCAAAGCCCTCGTGAGGCTCTTCTGGCTGCGAGTCGTCTGATGGTGCTCTTCATTGAGTGCGTGTGGCCAGCGGAATATAGAAACACTATTTCTTCATTGCCGCTCTGGCCGCCTTGACGGATTGAATACTGGTATTCATGACTTCTCCCTGCCAAAGACTCAATTGGTTGGCGGATGCCGGATCTACCGAATAGATGAACTTGTAGAGATCCAGATCCAGAGGGGCTTCTCCCGTCATCAAGTCGTAGTTTCCCAGACTGGCGATATCGCCCTGCTCCAGTTTCACGATCGCAAAATCCCCAGGAGCCTGCTTTATCGGTTCGTCGACAGGTGTGAACTTTTCGCTAACTGACAGCATCGCTATGCGAGATCCATCCATTCGGTCCGGCCAATGAGGTGATCGGGTTGCCACGAAAATGGGGGAGTCCGACACGTTTTTTAGATACACAAAGAACGTGGTGCGAAATACCGTTGAGCCCTTGGTCGCTTTCTCTGAGTGATCAGCCCCTTGGATGGTCGAATAGTAAACCACCAGCTTCAGTGGGGCTTTTGGTTCTTGGGAAAATGCTGTCGACAATTGCAGCAATGACAGGGCGCCCAGCACCAGGCGGCTGATAAGGAGATGATGCTTCCATTTGGGTGTCATGATCTTGTGTGGTGATGCTGCGTGACAGGGAGGTGTTGATGGAGATGGGGCGGCAGCGGATGCGATCGGCCTTCCCACCTGATCATCCTCTGCGAAGGTGCCCAACGTTGACTCGCTTAGGGCTCGTCCAACGTTGGGCTGTGTTAGAGATCCCCGCTGGGGATTAGCTTCGAATTGAGACGGGCATTTCCAGGTGGTTCCCTGGTGGCCGCCCCAAAACTCGCGCGGTTGGACTGTCCTCCTCACGTGGTCAAGTACGACTGACTTTGGCGGTCGCACAACAGGAGGGATGCTCAAACGCCCTCTGTATCCGAACCCTCCCCGATGGCTCATGCAGCCGCCCCCACCCACTAGTCTTTGATCATCAACTAACCAGCGCTCCTGTAGTTGACGAGGTGAGGAGGCACTAGCTGAAGCGTCTGCAAGCTTCGTATCCTCGCCGATGCCACCAAGTTCCGACGGACACTGGCCCTCCACTCGCCGGTCGCTGGCGCGTTTCACTTCCCAAGCGCACTGCTCCGATTTTGATCGGCTATTGACGCTGTAGGACGAGATTTTCAAGGCTGCTTGGAGGCTGGATTGGCAATTCCGAATGTTTGTCACCGGGGGGGCGATCATGGCTCCCGGCTTGCACTTCTGCATAGGACTTCGTGTTGGTGGCCAATGCAGGGCCGGGTGGGAGGTACGTGCTCTGGCGTTTGGCCGTGTGTCCCTGCGGCGCACTGAGCCGACGGGGACCGTCGGACTACTCCTGTGGCGTGGCCGCGGGGTGGTCCGGACGTGCCGTCCTGGTTGGGGAGCGAAGGAGATGGCATGGACTGTCTTCCGACTGGAGCGGCATCACGGTTGAAGGGGCGGCGATCAGGGTGCGCTCGTTCTGCCATGACGTCGCAGATCTAAATGGTTTGCGTTGGCAACGACTTCTCAGGACAGAGATCCGACTCTGCAAGCATCAAGTCGTCGCCGGTCAAAGGACTCGGCTCAGAATAAACTTCGCATCCATCAAGAATGCCATCCGCGAGCATGTCGAGTGAAACAAGCTCCTTGACGTATCGCTTCGTGTGTTCCTATAAAACACACGACCCTGATTTTTGTGGAGAACCAGCTCATCTTGCGAGGTGATCATCAATTAGAAGTTTTGCCAAGCGGAAGCCACAGGAGGACGGCCAAAATGGCGAGGAGGAGGCCCAGTGGCAGGACAATGGCGTAGGAGACCGCCCAGGTGGACTGCAGGCAGGTGAATGCGGCAAGCGCAATCAAGAGGGCAAATATTCTGCGAAGTCGGCGAGTGAGTTTCATCGGGGGTGGAGGAAAGGGGGCGGAGAAATGTTCCGGTCATTCAATCTTCACTGGAGACATTGAAGTTCAAGCCTGCGCGGGTTGAGCCCTTCTCACGATCCACTCTAGAATGACTCAGACCACAGGCTTATTTTCTGACTCCGTAGGTCTCTTCCAGCGTGATCACCCAAATGTGTGGCGTTTTTGTTCCTCACGTTGACATCCCGTGGAGACGGGTGACGCTCTCGTAGTTTACTTCCGGCAGAGCAGGCTTGCACTGCTGACGCGTGGGGTAAGCTGTTCTTGACCCTCTGAAAGACAAAACGATGAACCCCACCCTGCCTCTTCTCGTTCATATCGTCTTCCACCCGAAATCGAGCGGTTCCTTGGAACTGGCGCGGCATTTGCATCGAGAGCTGAATGGCAACCCACTCGTGCCGGGGCTGCGGATCCCCACGATGTTTTCTCCATTTGGGGAGAATGGCCGCCCGCTCCCTCTTCGGTATGGGCAGGCGTTGCGGAATTTTGTCCTGGTGCTGGCAGATGATTGCATGAATCTGGACAGTGCCTGGTGCAGCCATGTTGCAGATCTTTGGGAGCAGAGCCAGCAAGCTGGCTGTCGCTTTGTACCCGTGCAATTGAGCGGCGGTGCCTGGCCACTGGATGATCGGCTGAGAAAGGTGAATTTCCTGCGGGCATTTCTCTCTGACGCTGACCTTGAACTGGACGAGGCTACCAGAAAGCTCAAAGAACTGAAGGTCACGGCAGCGGTGGTGCGGCGTGTCGTGGTGGAGCTGTGCCGGTTTCTGGCGGCCCTGACGCAGGGGGCGGGCAATCATAGTTCCAAGGCTCCGGTGCGCCTTTTCCTGAGCCACACCAAGCTCGACATGGAGAAGGAGCCAAAGGTGACGAAGCAGTTCATTGCCTGCCTGACCGAGGAGCAGCCTATTGAAGCCTGGGTGGACTCCGGGAATATCGACACTGGATCAGAGTTCGCCAAGGAAATCGCGGAGGGGGTGGCCGAATCCTCGGGGCTGCTTGCTATTCTCACTGATCTCTACGCCACTCGCGAATGGTGCCGTGAAGAGGTGCTGCTGGCCAAAGAGAATCATCGTCCCGTGGTGGTGGTGGATGCGCTCTCGGGCTGCGAGGTGCGCAGTTTTCCGTATCTGGGGAATGTCCCGCGCATTCGTTGGGATGGGGATCCACAGAAGGGGATCGACTTGCTGCTCAAGGAAAGTCTGCGCCATCTGCACACTGGGGAGGTTCTCAAGCGGGCCAGCCTGGCCACTGACACCGTCTTCTGTCGGGCGCCAGAGCTGGCTACCATGGTGGGCCTGCCGAACGGGGCAAGCGTGCTCTATCCCGACCCGCCTGTCGGTGAGGGAGAAAAGCGGCGACTGGGCAAGGCGAAGGTCCCCTTTCAGACGCCCCTACAGCGCCTGGCGAAGGTGCGCCTGCCTCAAGGCACCAAGGTGGCTCTTTCCATGTCGGAAAGCACGGATATTGCCGAATGTGGGATGGATTTGCTCCAACTCGGCGACTGCATGGTCGACATCTCCCGCTACCTGCTCATCAAAGGTGCCACTCTGGCGTACGGTGGTCACCTGGGGGCGGAGGGCTATACCCAGCGGCTCTTCGAACTCGTGCGCACTCACCAGTCTCTCGACGACGCTCCGCCACCGGAACGTGTCGTCAATTATCTCGGATGGCCGATTCCCCGCCCTTCGCCCAAGGTCAGGTCTGACCTCAAGGCAGTGGCAACCATCGAAGCCCTGCCGCGACCCACGGATGTGGATGAGACCCTTGATCCGGAGTTTGTTCCTGAACCTGCCTTCTTTGCTGCGGAAAAGTCCCCCCGGCACCGGTTCGCATGGGCTCGCGGCATGACGGAGATGCGCGCCTACCAGGCGGACAAGGCGCGCAGCGGGGTGGTGGCCCGT
Source organism: Verrucomicrobium sp. BvORR106 (assembly GCF_000739655.1). Classification (GTDB taxonomy): domain Bacteria; phylum Verrucomicrobiota; class Verrucomicrobiia; order Verrucomicrobiales; family Verrucomicrobiaceae; genus Verrucomicrobium. Next base: position 13,418 of record NZ_BATR01000075.1, read on the forward strand.
ATCGTGCTCGGTGGCGTCTTTGGTCCAACGGAAAAAGTCTCGCCAGACGGGCAGCGCACGCTGAGGTGGTACGCAGGGCGCATTCCCGGCGTGCTGGAGGAGGTGGTGTTGTCTTTGCAGGCGGGGCAGCCGGTGTTCCTCATTGGGGCCTTTGGTGGGGCTGCGAAGCTGGCCATCGACCTCATCCGCGGAATTGACCGGCCAGAGGCGTCGTGGCATTACCAGAAGAAAGCCCCCTTTGCCGAGGAGATGCGGGAGCTCTATCAGGAGCGCCATGTGCCCTGGCTGGACTACCCTGAGATCGCAGCTCTCCTCCGCGAGAAGGCTCCCACGCTGGTCAACCCGGGTCTAAGCCCGGGAGAGCGGGACGACTTGTTTGAAACCGTGGATCCGCATCGCATGGTGGAGCTCATCTTAAAGGGTCTGGAGAAGGCGCTGTAGAGGCGCCATAGACCGCGAGGGGAAGCTGGATCGGGTGCTTGAAGCGCTGAGTGACCGGCGTGCCGAGACGGATTCAGTTGCGGCCGTTGGACCGGAAGGCTGCGAGCAATGAATCGATAGCGGAAAGCGTGGACGGTGAAGCAATGTCCACGTTGTCGGACGCCGACTCATTGTGCCGGGGGGCGATGGTCGTGTTTGATCATTTGTGGCAGGGGGGGAGCCTGATGGGAAGCCGGACCAAGCCTGGCAGGCCCTGTCGCAACGGGTTTTAGGTAATAATGAATCCATGCCCTGTCCGTGAACGAGGCGGGCCAGATCCCGTGGAGCTTTCAAAAGCAGGACCGGGCGAACTGGAAAAACGACACAGGGACTGAAACTGAAGTCAGGACGGGTATAACAGAGTTTATGGAATTGAGCTCAACTTCCTGTGAAGGGTCTTGGCCAAGATCTGGGTGTGGCAGGATAAATTAAGGGATTAAGATAAGAGAGGCCTCGCCGAGGCTGAAACAGCCCCTCCGGGTTGCGCCTTTTTGAGCCTGGACGGCGTTGCGCATCGGTTGTGACGCTTCGCAACACCCCCAGCGCTTTTATCCAAACAGGTTCTGAGTGCCAGCGGGTTTGTGAAGTTAACAATCAGCCTGTGTGAAGTTTGTCGCCGTCAAATATGAGGGGCAGTAGTCCGGAGGGGGAATGTGTTTTCTGCGGTTGGGCCCAATACTTTTAAAATACCGTTTCCTTGGATTTCCAGGCGGCGAATTTTTAAAAGATTGTGACCATGTGATTGTGAGGAGGTCGGCGGTTAAGTCTGTTTTTTTACGTCGTGAATCTTGATGAATCAATTGCTGGAAAAAATTATTGAACATTCTGTAGCGGCACGTTAAGACCATCGGCCAATGTATCGATGAAACATCCCCGGGCATTTATCAGCTACAGCCATGAGAGTGAGAAGCACCGTGAGACGGTGCTTCAGTTCGCATGGGCATTGCAGCGGGGGGGAATACAAGTGGCGCTGGACCGCTTTCATACCCGGCCCGTTGAAGGCTGGCCCACATGGTGTGAGCGGCAGTTGAAACCCGAGATGAATGATTGGGTGCTGATGGTCAGCACCAAGACTTACTGGGATCGGGTGAATGATGAGGTGCCGGCTGATGAAGGATGCGGCGTGTTCTGGGAGGGTCGGATAATCAAGAACCGTGTCTATCGCGGGAAGTCGAATGAGGACCGCTTTGTGGCGGTGTCCTTTGACGAGTCCGGAATCCAGTGCCTGCCGCCCTATGTGGACAGAGACTCTTCCTACTTGCTCGGAAGCTTCCAGTTGGAGGAGGATCAGGGTTACGAAAACCTCTACCGGTTGATTACCAACCAGCGGGCGGTGGAGGAGCATCCGATTGGCCCGATACAAGAACTGCCTGTGCGGCGTGCCGGGAGCGCCATCAAGAGAATCGAAGAAGTTGGGAAAGGAGAGGTGAAGTGGAAGAACCCTGACGAGGTTGCCGGGCTAGGGCCTGCTTCACCGCGGAAAGGGATCAAGGAAAGCAGCATGGAGAACAATCATGATACTGTGAATGCCGGCACCATCATGGTGGCGGACGTGGCGGACTTTTCCGACAGCTACGATGATGAAGCGCGCGCCAAGATCTATGCGGCAGTCTGGGGATATGTGCGAACGCATGAGATGCTGAAGGGGGGCAGCACCAAAGGTGTCTTTTGTGACAATACGTTGGACGGTGCGGTGGTTTGCTTCCGCCCGCCGCTCTACAAAGAGGCACTGGAGTTTGCCTGCAAGTGGGTCAGGCATGTTTCCGATGAGCTGGAACGGTCCAATGTAAAAGTGCAATTGCGCGTCGGGATTGGGCGTGGAAACTTTTTGTTGGAATCGCGAGCTGGAGAAGCAGGCGAACCGGCGCCGGCGCCCGCTGACGCGGAGTTGGCAGCGAGCAGTTTCAACACGGATCTGATTCCCTTTGGTCAGGGAGTGAATGAAGTGAACCGGCTGGCGCGAATTGCAGGGGTGGACAAGGTGGGTGGAAAGGGGTTTGTGGTCGTGGATGAGGCATTTCTTCGTGATTTTGAAGGGCGCTACTTCAAGCCATTCCGTGCCCTCATAGAGCCGGCTATTTTCCCCAATTTGGTGCAGGATCCTTGTGCCAAACTGTCGAAGGCCGGGCACGTCCAGAAGTTTCGCGTGCTGAATGTCTACGATGCTTCCCCCTTGGTTCCAACTGGAGTTGCGGAGATCGCCCAGCTGAGCAAGTTGATCCTGACTTTGATGGGTAACATGGTTGCCCGGCTTTGGGAGTATCTCTATCCCGACTACATGGCCCACATGGAAGGCAAGGAAAGCTCGCTGCTGCTGTCCCAGGAGAAATTGAGGTCGCAGAGCAAGCTTCGCGTGTCACTTTTTTGCCAGGATCCACGCGAGGCCAAGGGGAAGCTGTTGTGCACGAATTTCAGGTTGCTGGACTGGGAGGGTACGCCTGAAGAAGCGGCTCTGGCGCAGCCTTTTACGGGGTATCCGCTGAGTGAGGATGGGGAACGTGGTCCTGCTGGTACTGCGTTCGCGGACAATCGTTGCATCTTCATCAACGATCTGCCCGTGGTCAAAATCAAGGATGGCAAACCCACGTCAGGCAGCCTTGCTGGCTATCTTGATGCGCTCGATGAATGCAACTGCGGCGTATCCAGAGAGGTGGCAAAGAATATGAAACGGTATGCACGAACTTACATGTGCCTGCCCATGGGGCTGGTGCCAAATCACCCCACGATGGTCGTGTGCATGGACCTGGCCGGGGAGTTTTCCTGGATGGCTCAGGAGGATGGACTGGCCCTTGCAAGTCTGCTTCAAGAAGAATACGGCGGACTCCTCAGTCTTCTCGTGGACAAACGAACATGAGAGGTTATCATCCGAAACCTTTCGCTCTTCCGTGGCAAAACTCTTTACTTGACGCAATCAATGGCAACCAAATCACAAAGGAAGGTGATTGTACATACCGCATCTGCTCCAGCTTTCAAAGTGGATCCGGACGATATGAATCGCAGAAAGTTGAGGCTGCAAACAGGCAGGTTGCAGTGGCTGGCTTTGACGGGATTGACACATTTACCCGTCATTGGGATTACCGATCCGCCGCCTATGCAAGTCTTTGATTTCGAACGCATCGATGCGTCTTTGTAAGTGGCGGATCAATTGATCCGCATCCGGGATGTCCTCATGCGGGTTCGGGGAAATCCAGGATCGTGACTGGCAAATCGTGTTAGATGCGAGGCGAACTTATTCCAGTTTTGCGAATCTCGTCAGGTGAGTCTAGCGGGTGCGCAAAGGTCTGCTGGAAGGTGATCTGCCATGTGTGACAAATTTGTGGATGCCACGGAGCTCCAGAAGGTGAAGTCATCCTTATCTATCCCGGGATTGCCTGTTGGCAGATGGCGGTATTTGCGGGGCGGATGTCAGCTGGCCGGGGCGGGTGTTGCTGGGAACCGACAGGTGCCAGGCTGGTGCCATCCTGACATTCTTGTCAGAGCTGTGATGAGTTGAGGAATTGCTCCAGTTCTTTGGCCGCCATCCCTGCGGTGGGGCGTGCTGGGGCTCGCTTGAGGGTGTCCTCTGTGAGGTCAAGGGTCGGGGCCGCTTTTACAAACTGCCAGAGGTCGTTGCCAAACTTCCCGCCGGTCTTTTCCTCCAGAAGTTGGAGGACCTTGTTCCGGTTGTTTCCTATGCAGGTGGGCCACTTCAGGACGTCAACAAGTTCGTCCAGAGTCATGGCATTGAGGATCGCATGGGCCTGATTGACGGCTTCGCCGGAGGCAGTCTGGTTGCCAACTGCTCTGAAGATGGCGGACAGGGCATAGTGTTCAACGGCATTCATTTTGACCGGGAGGCGTCTGGTCAACTGCAGAAGGCAACTTGCGCCTTCCCCATAGCGCCACCTCGTTTCTGCCTCCTCCAGGGCGGGCAGGAGTGCCGAGGCGATTCTGGCGTGCCAACGGGAGGCTTCTGCCGGGCTGCTGTCAAGGCTGGCGAGGTCCGCAAACAGGGTGGTCGCGTTGATTGACTGTAGTTCGTAGCTGGCTTTGTTGCTTGTAATCTTGTCGACGAGGTGGGTGAGGGCTGGAGGGAGGATGTCCACGCGATGCTGCTGAGGCAGGCGCTTCATGGACATGAACAAGATCTGCATCAGTCTCACGGGCTCGTCATATCCAGCCTTTGGCTGCTTCAACTGGAGTGAGGTGGCAAGTGCGACGGCGTGATTTGTCTGGAGGGAGAGGGACTCTGGATGTTTTGCCAGCGCTACATCCAGAGCTCTGACGGAATGGTTTTCTCCAAGGGACTTCGCCAATGCTTGTGCAGCCAGGTCCATGGCCTCTGAGAGAGCTGGAGTGAGTGGCGCTTCCCACTCTGTGAGGAACTGCATCCAACGGTCGATGAGCATGTTGCCAGGTGGAGCTGTAGAAAGCTGTGCTTTGACGTATGCGGCAATGTGTTGGGAGGCTTCCTGCAAGGGGAGGCGACGCAGGGTCAGGGCTTTCCAATGATCCAATTGTATGGTGAGCACTTCTTCTGTGGCGGTGTGCACGTTCTCGCCGAGGTCCTTTTCAACGGCCAGCGCCAGCTCGGCCACAGTTTCTTTGGATAGATGGGGGATGAGGCTGGCCACGCTCACACGATGCCCCGGCTTGGGTTCATCGCTTGTGGCGGAAAGCAGGACGGCCCGTGCTGCGCTGCCGGCGATTTCTGAAGCTTGCAGAGGCTCCATGGCGGGAAGCACATGTGCCAGGCTGACGAGGATGTAGTGCTCCCTTTCTCGGGATATTTCTTGCGGTAACAGGAAGCTCAGGAGCATGGTCCCGATGGAGTTGGCCTCTTCGGAGGTGAGCTTTGAAGAGGCAGGTGTTGGATTCTGATCTTCTGAGGCGAAGTTGTTGGACGGAAATCTGCTGATTGTGGTCCCGAGTTCTCGCAGCAGGACGTCCAATGCGGCTGATTTGCCTGTGCTGGCCTTCACTAGCTTCGTGGTCAAACCAAGTGCTTCAAGACGCATTGCTTTGCGATCATTCTCCCCTGCCTGATTCACGAAGATTTCGTGAGCATCGAGCAGAGATTGATGGTAACTGGATGCTTCGTCGTGGGCCTCAGTGCGTCCATTTAGAAGCAGCTGGTGCGCCGCCTCAGAGAGGGCTTTCGTGGCCTCGTCAGATGGGCCGGCCTTTACGAAGCAGACCAACAGGCGGGCGCTGTGGTCAACTCGAAATCCTTCGGGAATGCCGGGCTTGTCGAATACCCTGGCAATTTTCTTCCGTTGCGTACTGGCGTCGGTCGGGCTGATGCCCTTTGCCGCATCTTCGATGAAATTATTAAAACACCTGAGTGGAAATCGTTCGGGAGGAGTTGGCGACACATAGGTGTCTGTCACCAAGTCAATCAGGGACGCGCGTTGACCTGCATCAAGGCGTTTGGAGAGTTCGACAAGAGCAAGCGACGTACGCTCCTCCATCTGGGTAGTCCAGCCATATTCGCCGTGGGTTGAAGTTCCATACCTGATGAGTCGAGTGAGGATAGGCATGAGGGCTTGCTGGCGGATTCTGGGAGCAAGGCTGGTGATGGCAGACATGGTCTGCTCAAATTCCATTTCTGGCAGCGTGGGTGAAGCTTCCAGGTGATTGAGGGACGCATTGAGGGCAATCCCGGCGAACCAACCTGCCTGGTCGGGGCTCATGAGATCCTGCAGGCCTGCCAAAAGGACAGCATGACCGCCGAAGCTTCCTAATGGCGCCGGACTTATGTCGACCAGTTGTGGGCCGCGCAAGATGAGGGTCTGTAACCAGGCTCGTCTCAGTACCTCTGGGTGGTCTGGTTCGAGAGGCAGGTCTCTGAGCGAGCCAATGAAGGCACCGATCTCCAGATCGAGCTGTCCGATGCCGTGGAGCAAGACTGCCTTTCTGGCGTGCTGGAGTGAGTCGATGGAGGCCTTGTCGTGGGGAGAGTCAAAGCTGTCCAGCAGCTGCAGCAGTATGGGGACAGGGGGAGCGGGGGATGAGAGAGAGGTGTGAGTCAATTTCAGCGCAGATGCCTGCAAGGCCGCACGGTCTGGGGTGGTCATGCGCTCAAGGAACAATGCCAGGGCGCTCAACAGCTCTGAGACTTGAGTAGTTTCATTGAGCGATGCTTCGATCATGGAAAGCAGGTGACTTGCGACTCGTGCTGACTGATCGGAATTGGTTCTGGAGGCCAGCGGTATGATGCACCGAAGGTCGTAATGAAGATGATCGGGCTGACTTGACGACAGAGACTGAAGTATCGCGGTGATGGCGGAGTCGAATTCATCCGGGCTGAGCCGGGTGATGACATCGGGGAGCGCGATTGCCAGACTGTCTATGCCATCGTCACCAGCCTTTTCAGGCGTGCGAAGGCTTTGCACGATCTGGTGATGAAATTTGAGCCAGGGGACTCTGGATGGTTGAAGTCCGGTCACTGCGTGAAGCCCCGTGCCTGTGCGGATGAAGGGGGAATAGGGGAGGGGGCCTTCTGTGCTCCAGGCCTGAAGGAGCCCTTTCCGAACGGCTTCATTTTCGTGATCCAAGGTGGCGACTTCCCACAGGGCCTCGTGCTCGATAGCCGGGGAAGTGCTGCCGTAGTCTTGAACTCCGATGGTCCTGACGAAGGAGGTGACAAGTGCCTGCTGGGCGCTGGCGGTGGCTTTGGCGGCTGCTTTTTGTGCCCGCTGAGCGAGGTAGAGATTGTACAGGGCCAAGATCGCGACGAGCAAGGTGAAGCTGGCAAAAATGGAGGCGGTTAGCGCAGCTCTTTTCAGCCGGATCTTGTTTTCAATCTCACGTTTTTGGGCCTCATGATCGGCCTTGACGAGGCTGTCCATGAAGGTGCGTTCCAGTGAGGTCAGTCGGAGGCTGGTTTTCCCAGCCCACGTGATAAGATCCTGGATGGAATCTGTGTGGCGGAGTCTCTCCGGTGCGTGGCCTGCGGCCTGCCATTGCCTGGCAGAATGGGTCAGCCGTCGCAAAGGGGGGATCTCTGATCGGACGGCTTCGATCCATCCCCTGATGCTGGCACAATCTCTGATGAGGACTTCGTGAGTGACTTCCACGGCTTCCCGATCGGTCGTGATCAGGCGATTGTGGGTGGAGGAGAGTTCTTTGATGACGTGCTCCACTTTTCCCGGATCCGTGTTTTCCCAGTCCAGTTCGCTTTTGTCCAGGCGCCTTCGGGTGTCACTGACGCCTTCACCAGGGGAGGTGAGCCGCAGGAAGAGGTTGCGGGCGATCTCATGGTGCTCGGGGTCTTCTGCTTTCAGCAGTTTCAGGCAGGATTCAGCGCGGATTTGCAGGGCGTTGGCCACGCCGCCAATGGCGGTGTAGGCGGTGTGGGTGAGGCTGGCGCCCTCCCGCTTTTCCCAGAGGCTTTGCAAGGCAAGCTGCAGCAGCGGCATGGAGCCGCGTTGTCGGAAGACGTCCTTGACCATGGACTCGACGAGTCCCGCCTCGAGGTAGGCTCCGGCCCGCGCGGCGGGACCCTTGATGGCAGCGCGCCAGCCGTCTTCCTCCAGCTCATCCAGGGGCAGGCGCAGGTGGTCCTTTTCCAAGAGAGCCCAGAAGCCCGGAGAGACGCGACAGCGCTGTTCGAAGTCTGAGCGCAATGCGATCACGAGGTGCCAGCGGGGATCACCCTTCTTCAGCAGATGGACCAGACCGTCCAGGGTGCGCTGGATGCGGGTCATGTGTTCATCGTCGGTAGTGGTGCCCAGTCCGCGGTGGGTGAATATTTCCTCGAACTGGTCAATAATGATGAGAATCTTTTCGCCGGGCTTTGCGTAGAAGCTGCGCAACTCAGCATCAATACCTTGAGCCCATGCTGCGGCTGGGGTGGGCCCGTCATTCGAGACTGGCCGCACCCGTTTCAGCGCCTCATCCACCGTGGTGGCCCGGGTCTCGTCAGGGAGGGCCGCGTAGAGCTGGGTGAGAAACGAACGCAGCAGGTGGCCGCCGGGCGTGACGATGACCCGGCGCCAGGAGGCTACACCGGACAAGATGCTCTGGGCTGCCTCAGTCGCCAGGCCCGCCCGGGCCAGAGAGGACTTGCCGTTGCCGGAGGGGCCCACGATCACGGCGAAGCGGGAGTCTCTGAGCCGCTTCGCCAGGTCTTTGCACTCTGCGGTACGTCCAAAGAAGAAGGGGGCGTTCTCCGGCTGAAAGGCTTCCAGGCCCCGGTACGGATTCAGGTTTGAGTCGAGCTGGACCTCGGTCCCCCTTTCGCCGAGGATAGCTGCCTTCAGGCGGAGGAGTTCTGCATCATTGTCGGTGAGTCCCTGGGTGAGGTCTACCCAAAGGCGGGTTTTGAGAAACCAGCGCAAGTCGGCGGTATTGGCTCCCGGGAGGAGGACAGGGATGATACGAAAATCGTTTTGCTGTCGGGAGACCTTGATGGCTTTGTTGAGGAGGGTGTTGACCTCTTCTGCCATCCAGGGGCCTTCGCCTTCAGGGCCGATGCAGACGATGGCGGAGATGCTCTGCTCCATGGCGTGGCCGAGTTTGTCCGTGAGGATGTCACCAGGCAGGAGAACGGTCTCATCCAGCCAGCAGGTCACGCCGTTCCTCTGGAGCCAGTCCGCCAAGGCACGGACCAGAGCTTTGTCCACACTGTTGTGGGAAAGGAAAACGTCGTAGGGAAGGGATCGGGGCATCGCTGAAGAGACGGCTAACGTGGGCGCGAGGGCGAAAGGTGAATCAGGTGCCAATAGGATCAGGGCAGCGGGGTGGCGAAACCGTGTGGAGTGGAGACACTTGCACAAAGAAAAACGGGCGCAGGTGTGTTCATTTTGAGGGTGATGGTCGGCATTCCCTGTTGGCTTCTCTTCTTACAAGCCCGGAGAACTCTGCGAACTCCGCGCCCATTTCCTATTGGGAGCGTGCCTGAATCAATGAGAGGCTGGCACGAGGTCCAGCTTGTTCTGGAGCTTGGTGTGCTGGTCGATCCAGACGGGATTGCGGGCTGCATCGGGGACGCTTTCCAGGAGCCGGAGGGCATCGCGATACCAGGTTGCGGCCAAACCTGGCTGGGATGCCTGGAGGGACTCACCGTTGTCGAGCACGGTGAGGACGAGATCATTGACTACCTGGAAGCTTCCGGGGTTGGAGTCGGCCAGGTGCCGGAGGCTGGCGACCGCTTGGATAAAGGAAACAAGCGAGTCCTGAGGCTGGGACTGCGACTTCTGCAGCCGGGCCTGGCGGAGCTGGTTGTACGCGAGGAGGGAGTCCTTGGCGAAGGGCGGGGTGCCCGGGGGCAGATGGCCGGCCAAGGATTTCAGACGACCGAGGATGGCGCTGGCCTCGACCGTGCGTTCGTCTTTGATCATGAACTCAAACAGTGCGGTGTCACACTGCAGCGCGATTTCGGTGAGGGGGAGGGAGTTGGTCTGCCGCAGCACTTGATGGGCATGCTTGCTGCCGAGGGCGAAGTTCTTCTCGGCCTCGAGGGGTGAGTTCTTCATGATGGCGAGTTGAGCTGCAAAGAGGTCATAGCGCGCGTCCGGAAGCTCGATCAAACCAGGGGGGATGGGGCTGGCATGGAAGTCCTTCAAAACCTCTGCGGCCCGGGTGATGTGGGTGGTGAGGCGATCCGTGTCTGGCGGCTGGGAAAGAAGGCTCACGGCCTGGCAGAGATTGAGCAGGTCGTGCACCAGTGTGGCACGGTTGATCTGGAGAATGTTTCCCTGCATCTGGGCCAGGCCTGAGTAACTTGACGGCGGGGCAGCCGTGCTTACGACGGTCTCCGTGGCCTCCACTGCGGACCGGAAATCTTGGGCGGCCTGTTGGAAGGCCTGATTGGCCATGTGGAGCTGGCCCCTCTGCCGGTACATGGTGGCAGAAAGGGCATGATCACCGGATGCAGCGGAGGTCCTCTCCATGGACTGAAGCTGTGCCAGCGACGCTGGCATGTTTTTCTTGAACGTCTCGAATTCAGCAAGCTTTCCGTAGGCAGAGGCGCAGGTGCTCAACGATTGCTTGTCCCCTTGGGCGAGATGCTCGGTCTCCACGGCGAGCTGGGCGACGAGGAGCGCGTACTCCGGCAGGTCTGCAGCGGCGGACACGATGCGATGCTGGATGCCGACGGTCCGGATCTGGAGCTCCTGGACGCAGTTGACCAGGGTCCGGGGCCGGGTGGTCTTGAGCAGCGAAAGGCTGTCTTCACAGTGGCGGAGGGACTCTGCATTGTAGGCGCCCGGCCCTTTTAGCCATGAGACCAACATTTGATGGTGAAACTGCAGCTCAAGCTCAGCCACGGTAAGATCTCGTGGCGACCTCCGTTTGAGCTCGGCGAGGAGGAGCGGTGTCTGGTGTTCTATTTCTTCTCCCGCTGTGGTGCCGGCGTTCAGGCCGATGCGCTGGTTGAGGAGAACGTGATGATTGAGTCTGACGAGTGTTTCCAGGAGCTTGCTGGGGAGGTTGGAGAGGCCTCTCTTCTCGATGAGCCGGTGGAGGCGGTTTCGGTTTTCCGTGAAACGTGCGGCGAAGCCCTCCAGGCCGGAGTCGGTGAAGTCCGTGTTGATGAGATCGGTGGAGTAGGTGATGGCGGTTTCAATCTCGCGTTTCTCCGCCTGCGAAGCTTGGTAGGTGGTCCAACCCAGGGCGCTGGCGATGAGGGCGGCACTGGTGCAAAAAGCGACCAGGGTACGGGTGCGGCGGCGCTGGTCCTCCCGCCTGAGGAGGGGCAGCAAGTCTGCGGGAATGTGATGCAGGCTGGCGGCACAGGCCAGTGCAGCATCACGTGGCTGCCACCGCCATGAGTGCCGAAAGGCACGCAGCCAGGAAAGGGAGCCAAGGCAGAGGATCTGCAAGCGGGGGTAGAGTTGCAGCAGCCCTCCCGGAAGGCGGGTGACACTGGCAGGATCGGTGGCAAATTCCTCCGTCGCCGCAACGATCAGATGGTGCTGGTTGGGGGTCTGGAGGAAGTCGCCTATTTCTCGTTCCACCCAGTTGGCGTTGCCATCGGCAGCGGGGACGAGGGACAATGGGGAGGCGATGACGACGAGGAACTCGGAGCTCTGGAGGGCGGGGAGGATGTTGTCATCATAGTAGTCTGGCACCCCGCGGCTGAAGGGCTCGTCAATGAAGATGGAAAGGGGTTCGACGAATTTGTGACCGGGCATCTTTGCCTTGACGGCTTTGGGCACCCGGAACTGGGTGAGCCATGATCGCAGCCACCGTGCGGCCCTCCCGCCGTCCTTGCGCCGGTAGCTGATGAAGGCATTGAACGCCGGAGGGGCCGGGGGTGCTTCTGAAGCGGGCGTGCCCTGCGGTGGGTTGTTTTGGTTCATGGTGTCTCAAGATTAGTGGGGGGGAGGGGTGTGGGCGAAATGAAACTTTTCGCACGCAGTAGAAGGAACAGAGGGAAATCCTGGTGGGTACACTTGCGCAAAGAGAAATTTGTGCAAGCGTTCACCCTGCGGGAGAGGGTGATATTCAGCTTCATTTGATCGCCCCACCAGGGTGGTTCCAGCGCTCCGGTCCTCTGGCGTGAAGCAAGGTAGCTTCTTGCTTTAGCTTGTGGGACACTCTGACCATTCCCGCAGGCCGACCGCCTCAACTCTTATCGGACAAAGTACGATGAGCCATCCTACACCGGCAGTGCTGACACCGCTCCGCGTGGCGATCTTTTGCTACGGCGATGAAGCGGATTCCAAAGCATTTGTAGAGTCATTACGACGTGTCTTTTTGGGCATGGACCTGAAGGATGCTTATGCGGCCCCAGACTTCGAATGGCTGCATCCCTTGGACTTCCGGGTGTTCATCAACTTCCTCGGCAAGATACAGGCTGAGCGGGCCGGAGTTCCCGACCTGCTGTCTACGTATAGATTGATCTACCAGCTAGATGATCTGGTCCGTTGCGTGACCTCTGACGAGAGGAGCGCCGATGCAGGGCTAGGTGAGTGTGCCGGCATTCCATTGCTCATGGATGACTTCGAGCTTCTGTTGGAGATCTGCATTCGTTTTAAACCAATCGGAACGGTCGAGGGCGTCTGCGACCGAAGGGGCGTTTTCGTGAACGAGAACACGGAGAGTCAGTTCCGGGCGGGCCAGAGCGTAGCCGGCGAGAATGGCAAAGGTCGAATTGGCTCTGCCGTCCCGATGCGCCTCGGAGTCATCGGGTGGGAGTACAACCCAGACGACCAGGCCGACTTCATGAAACAACGATGAGATCTGTGCCAGGTCCCATCTGCCGGTTGGTTCACGTTCCCACGACTTCGGGATCTTGCCGGAGTAGTAGCGTTTCGGATTGTCGGGACAAAGGGCCATGATCTTGGAACCACCTGTGGGGATGCCAGATGCTTCGATCAGATTGCTCTTCAGAAAGCTATCGAACACCCCCTCGGCAGTGTTGATCTGGTTGATGAACTGCATATTCATCGGTGGATGGGAGTGCCATTCAGGCATGGTGGACTTAAATCTTCCCAAGGCGATGGGCTTGGATTGGCCCAGTGCATATCCTATCTCATAGCCCACGTTCGCATTGGCCCTGTCCAGGAATGCCAGGACTTTGTGAGCCTGGTCTAGCTGGGGCTTTACGAAATCACGCCAGATGACTCCCTCTGGCCGGTGCGAATCCGGAGTTGACCAGTGCAGTTCCAGCTCGGGTGGTTCTTGGCGCTTTTTCAGTTCTTCCAGGGTGTGCTCGTACAGATTCCCGAAGTCGCCACTGTCAAACATGGAGAAGTCGCATGCCACAAACCCACGGATGCTCGCTGCGGACCTGCCATTGATCTTTGATGCGTCTGTCTGACGGGTGAACACGCCCTCAGTCAAGGCCATGAAGGATGATTGTGAAAAGCCGCCATGCAGCTTGTGGCTCTCCTCCGCATCCTTTGCTGCGTATTCCACCCAGTTGAGCTGGTCCTTCGCGGAGAGCTGTTCGCGGACCTTTCCACTGATGGCGAGGCCCGTCTTCCAGGTGCTCCCACCAGGGCTGGAGGCGGCTTCTTCCATGATTTGCCTGACAAAATTGAGCATCCGGCAGGTGATGACGACATCTGCGCCCAGTGCCTGATGTTGCAGATGACCGTGGCTGGGAACTACGAGTGTTCCCTCATGCAGGGCGATACGCAGGGCGAGTTTCTTTTCCTCATCCTTGCGCAGGAGGTTGTGCGGTCTGACTGCCGCCAGCATGTCATCAAAAAGGGACTGGCAAGTGGAGATGACTTGAGCCGCAGCATGGGTGGGGCTTGGGAAATGCCGTTCGTCAAAAAAGGCGATGACGCCGTCTCCGGTAAATGAATAGACCGAACCATTGGCCTTGTGGACTGCCTTGCACAGTTCGGAAACGGCGAGGTTGAGCACGGTGGCCCTCTGCTCCAGCGAATGTCCGTCGCGTAGAAACACGCTGGTGCTGTTGACGATGTCAACGGCCATCATGATGCCCTTGTTTTTCTGATGTTCCGAATTGGAGTTGCTGGGGGCGATGGACCTCAGCCAGTGCTGGGTACGGCCCACGGCGCGCAGGACTTCATGAACATCTGCGCACCCTTCCATCTCAACGGCGAGGCTGCCGGAGAACCGGGGGAATTTACGCTGATCCATGAGCTGTGCCGCGAGCTTCAACCACGGCTCATAGTCTGGACGGAGAAAGTGGTAGGTGCCCGGGCAGAGATCAGAGGCATGGCTCCGCGCATGGTCTGAGATGTGAAAATGCCCGATCCACTCTGAGAGATTGTATCTGGAGATCATCTCCATCTGTGTGGGTTCGGGCTTGCCGGAAGCATCGACAGGACGGCTGGCGTCTGCGAGGAAAACGTGGGCAAGGTCAACGTTCAACAGCACCCGGGGAGCGAACTGGGTGTGTTTGAGCATTTTTCGGCGAAGTTCTAGGAAACAACCTACATTCTGAATGAGATAGGCGTCGCCGGGCTCCATCTCGACGCACAGGTAGGGGGCCTCGTGCTGGCCCGCCCCGTCGGAGGGCAGGGTGTCGAACACTTCACGCAGGCTGTCGCAGAGCCGGTTCATGGCCTGGGCGCGAAAGACCTCTTTCATGCTCATCTGGGTGCCTGCGGATTTGGGAAGGTTGGTCCCATTGGCCAGATCCTGGCTGCCGAAGGCTGCTCCTCCCACAATCTCCACGTGCTGGCAACCCAGTTCGCGTGCCAGCAGCAGGGAGTTTCGCACGGCTTTCACGGCCTGCTGGCAATGCTCATTGTCGGCACTGATGTGCGGCCAGTAAGTGGCCAGCGCCGCAAACCTGGGGCGTGGGCCGACGAGTCTCCCTTTGTAGTGCTCCACGACCAGTGCCCGCAGGGCTTCGCCGATCCTCTTGACGTCTGCGAGATCGAGCGCTGCGGCCAGGGCCAGGGGGCAGTTTCGCACCTCATCGGGGAAGTCACGGTGGGAGGCGTCGGCATACCACGCCATGTCGCCGTGGGCGAGGAAGTAGAGGTCCAGAAGGGGCTGGCCCGCTTCGAGCGCGTGGACGAGGCCTGCGGGCCCCTTGAAAGGGGCTGGCTGCAACGGCGGGGCTGCGTACCACGAGGTGATGAGGCTGACTTCAGGAAGGCTGGCCATGGTCGTGAGCTTGCTTGTATCTAAGGGTTACCACTGGAGAAATACCGAGCTGATTTTCTTTCCTCCCCTTCAGGTTGGAGTTCCAGATGTAGATCAAAGCGGGAGGATTTTGGGCGGGACCGTGAATGGTGGTTCCTGTGCGTTGCGGGTCTGCGGCAGGGTGCCGGACTTCGACAACCCAATAGTGTCCCGAGGGCAGCTCGTTGAGAGGGATGGATGTGGCTGAGGGTTCGAGATTGGCGTCTTCCTCGTATCGCGCTGCGATCTCGGGCGCATTCAGCAGCCGGCAAATAAAGCGCCAGTCGTCGGTTTTCGGGGTGTCGTTGGGAGGGACGTTGCCTGCCTCGAGATACAGACGGAGCGAGTCACAGTCTGGATGATGGCTTCTCTTGCCTGGTACCCAGTCACCATTTTGGTAAAGAAGGAGTTTCAGCACCCTCTCTGCGAAGGTGCGGGCTTGGGCATGGCTCAGCTCCAGATTGGGCGGGCCGATGACCAGGAAATGGACGCCGCGGTCTTCCCGCGATTCAGCTGAATCGGGATCGCCATAGGCCCATTCTGCGGCCTCCATGAAGTCGGTGGTGAGGCATTCGAAGTAGGGGCCGCGACTGAGCGTGTCATGGATGACGAGGCGCCCCGGTAGTTCGTAGAGATCATCCCTGTGGTGTTTCTTGTTCTTCTCCTCCTCTTTCTCCTTTTTGTCCTTGTCTGATAGCGGGGAAAAGCGGCCGTGAAGATCGTCGAAGAACTTGCGTCCCAACTCCTCGACGGTGTGAAGCAAATGCATGCCCAGGATCAGAACAGCGTGAGGCTTTTCCAGGTAGGCCTGCCGGCCTTCGGCGATCATTTGCTCTCTGGCATCGCTCTCAATGAGGTGGCCGGCTTTGACGAGGGCGATGACTGGCAGGCCACACGCGAGAGCGTCAGTGAGGAAGCGCAAGGCGATGCGGCGTTCCTCTGAGTTCAGGCGGCCTTGTGGATTGGCGCGTGGTTCGATGGTCATCTGGAAACCGCCTCCATTGCAACATTCGCGGATGACCTGAAGCGCCTCGAGCAGCTTGGCGCCCCGCTGTTGTGGATTGACGGAGGTCTCGCCCTTTCGAGCCAGGATCTCCAGAAGACGACAGTCGAACTCCACCTGGCTGACGGGCCGGCAAGCGAAACGTCCCATGATAAGATTGAGCGCCTGACTTACGGCAAGGTGGACGCAGACGGAGCCCTCCAGTGCTGTGACGCCTGCCGCAGAATAGACGGCGCTGCGAAAAGGAAGCACCCCGAGCCTTGCGGATGAGGCTGTGGTTGTGAGTAAATGGTACCGGGGACGTTGCATGTGCGCCGGAGCGGTCAGCTCGGCATCGATGACATAACTGAACCCGTGGCGGGCGGCGAGGCTGGTCCTTGACCTCCGGCTGACGTAGTTGGGGGGGCGCAAGGAAACAAAGCCAAGGTACCGCCCGGCTTCTGCCCCACGGCTCTCAAAGATATGGACTCTGACCACGAATCTTGCCGGTGCCGGTACATGGCCTGCGAGGGTGAGCTCATCCCTCCAGGTGGGGCTGGGGGCATAGTGGCGCTGCCCGTAGACAATCTTTGTACGGAATGAATTGAAGAGGCGATCCAGCTCTGCGCGGACAATATCCTGCTCGTCAGAATCAAAAAAGTCCGAGAGTGAATGGGCCCGCTCTGACGGTCCTTGCTGCGGATGGGTGGTGTCCAGTTGCAGGGCGCTGCTCGGGCTTGGGAAGTGCAGATAGTACCGGTAGGGATCGACGTGATCTTCCATGGGCATCTTACGGGGCTAAGGTGGAAAAACCATCCAATGAGAACGAAAATTATTACGATGTCGACAAAAAAGTTTTATACTTGCTCTTGTTACGGCACAAATGGTGCGCTTGATTTCCCTCTCCGTCCACCTGGCTAAACTGTCGTATCGGTTATAGGTGTTAACAGATCGGACGGGGCGGCATCAGCCGCAAGTGGGGCTTTGCGGCGGCTTCCGTCTGTAACCTGCTGGAAGAGGTGCGCCATTCGCGGATTGAAGCTTGCCGCAGGCGGCGGGCTTCTCCGGGGTGGTATGAGCCGAGGGCTGCACATGGCGGCCGCGTGCACATGGGGGCGGAGGGGTGCCGGGAGGGCAGCGCGGGTGGCCGGGCCCAGCAGGGGCATTTGTCGCTCTTGCCCCGCTGGGAGGAGGGCCTGCTCCTGCGGGTTGCGGTCCTTTTGAGTCTGGACTGCGATGCTGGCCGGGTGTGAATTTTCATTCACGCCCTCTTCGCTCCTCGTCAGCCTCAAGAAGGCTCGCGGCCGCCGGGCTTGTTATCCAAGCAAGTCTCAATCCTTGCCTTGGGCGTGGCTTTCCTGGGATGTCAGGGGTATGAATGCTCCTCGGGCGAGGCGAAGGCCCCGGGAGGTGGACTATGCTTTGGCGGTGCCAAAAATCAGTCCAGGGGATGCGCATGCGGGCGCCAGATTCTCCCGGCGCCGAGAGAGTCTGGCTGCGACCTTGCCCCGCAGCTGGCGCACGGGGTGAATGGCTGTGGGGCCGGCCGGGAAGAAGGCGCTGTCAAACTCGAAGACGTCGGCGCTTTCGTCTTCCCAGGCTGTTCTGGCGGCCTCGTCCAGCGCTGCATAGAGGACTTTGGCGTTTGCTTCCGTAAGTGTTCCAATGGCGTCCAGTCCGTCGAATTCAAATGACGTCTGGGCGATGTGGAGATCGTTTAAAAGGCCAAGGAGCTGGTCGTTTTTACAGCCGGTAATGACAACAGTCAGATGATCCATGGCGGGGAGGAATGCAGCAAGGGAAGGTTTAGGCTAACTGACACGGGGGGAAACCGCAAGCGAAGATGTCTTTGGACAAAGAGAATACGCCGCGGGAACTGGTGCAGATATCCAAACCTTCTTTGCTGGTTAATAACTGGGGTGGCCTGAGTGTCAGGGAGGTGCTAGAGGCGGGCATCCGTCTCATTTCATACCCGGTTCGAATTTGGGACCGTAGACGGGTCTGTTTCGAATTGGGAAATATCCGGAGGCCCGGGTAGCTTTTCTGCGGCCCGCTAACGGCGGACTCTCGCGCAATGGCAATGATAGATCCGGCGGCCACCAGTGGAGAGAGCAGAAGGGTGAAGGGCTGGGCTGACTGGTGCGGATCGCGTCAGTCAGGGGAGATAAAATGGACCCTATCTGGTTGTTTTGTGCTACGCAATACAGAAATTGAGGGAGGGTAACTTTTTTTCATGAGCATGGGACGTGGCTGTCTCCGTTGATATTCGAAGCCCCCTTGAGGAGGACTCAAATAGGATGCTGGACAGATGGATGCCGGGGTGGAGGGTCTTGCCTGCCAAACCTGGCCTTCTGAAGGAGCGAGCTCGTGCAGGGGGGCATTGCGGGCTTGAAGGCTGTGACTTCCAATTCGCGCCTGGGGTTCGTGGTATCATCGGGTGTTGAAGGGGACTATCCGCCTCCAACGGGGGAGCGCATGGGCCAGTCGCCCCTTCCGTTGGCTGCGTCGTTGGCACATCGGGGCGTGTCATTCGAATGTAAATACATGCCGTTGCCGGGAGGAGCGAGAGAGGAGTGGCATTTGGTTGCCAGGGCAAATTTTTCGCAAACAGTTCAGTTGTGTTTTTCTTCGTGATGGTAAATAGGGGGTGCATTAGCCTATGAGCACAACTACGGACATCATTTCTGGTTTCGATGAGGCCGACCTCAGTAAGTTAGTTGCGGGACTCGACCCTGGGACTGCCAGCCAGATTGAGGACATTCTGGGTGAGGCTTCCGTGGTGCGTTTGCAGAGTGGCGCTGCCGCAGCGACGCGGGGCCTCTTTGAACGACGTCTGCCTGCGCCGCCTCCCCGGCTGGACCTGCCCGAGATCGTCTTGCTGCATGGCATCACGGACTGCCACCTGGCCAATGTCAATGGACGTCGCAACCGGATCTGGCTGGATTTCCTGGAGCTCATCAAAGGCAGCTTCATCCGGCAGCTGCCGCTGCAGAGTGATGGCGTCAGCGATCAGCCGGGAGTCGCTTTGGAACCGGACGGTTATGTGAGCAAGAAGTATGACCGCGCCCTTGCTGCGTGGACGCAGGAGGGCTTCCGGAACCGCGTCTTCTGCTATGACTGGCGGCGCAGTGTGACCGCTGCGGCAGATCAGCTTCATACGACGCTGCGCAATCTCCCGTCGGTGCAAGCGGGGGAAAAGGTGATCTTAGTCGGTCACTCCATGGGCGGTCTGGTCGCAGCCACCTTCGCGGCCAAGTGGGGTGACTGGGAGGACTTGATCCATCACTGCATCTTTGTTGGTTCTCCACTCGGAGGTTCCTACAGTGTCCCCATGACGGTGCTGGGTCACTCGCCGTCCTTCCGCCAGATGGACCGCCTGGCCATCTTGGATTCACTTGAGGATTTCCAGCGCATGGCTGCCAGCTTTCCCGGTCTGATCGACATGCTGCCGAATCCAGAGCTGATGCCTGAGGCGGAGGATTTTTACACTCAGGCGGGCTGGCCTGGTGGCATCAAGCCACAGCAGGCCCATCTTGATGCGAGCCGTGCCTTGAAGTCGGTAATCTGGCGCAGCCCGATCTTTGCGAAATCCACGCACATCATTTCCCAAGGGCATGCCACCACCTCCAGCATGCCGTGGAACGGCAGCCACACAGACCGCACTGCAACTCTCGTGAGCAGTGAAGGTGATGGTGCGGCGCTTACCAAGTCCTCGGTGGTGCCTGGCTTGAAAACCTACCTCGCAACCGGGGAGCATGGCACCCTGGTAAACGAGCCTGGTATTCACGGTGCCATCATGGCGATTGCCACGGGCAAAGTGCCGGAACTTCAGGAATACGATCCCACGCGGCCAGTTGCTGCGACCCGGAGCCTGCCTGCCTCCGCTGCAGCGGCAGGTTTGAGTGCTCCCTTGATTCCTACGAGCGGGTCCGCTGCGATTGAGGCTGTTCGCGAGGTCCGTGTAGGCCAGGAGCTTGCGCTCCACTTCTCCTCAGAGACCGCCGTTCGCGCCCGCACACAAGTGGCAGGAGAGCCTGGGTTTGATCGCAGCAAGTTGAAGGTCGCCGGCTTCTCCTGGCACAACGCGTTGTCTCTCGCCATTGCGAGCTTGGACGCCTATCGCAGCCATCAGTCAGAGATGTCGGCTCGTGCCAAGGGGGACTGGGGCTTCCACGGCTATGAGCCCTTTGACGTTGCGGAGACTCAGGGTTTTGTTAGTTGGGACGATGACGTCGTCCTTCTCAGCTTCCGGGGTACGGAGCAGAAGATCAGCGACTGGCTGCGGAATTTTAACGTCGTCCCAGAAGGATCCGGCCGCTTCGGAGCCGTTCACGGCGGGTTCTATGAAGGTTACAAAAAGGCGGAGGGGGAAGTGAAAAAACTCCTCGCCAAAGCGGGTGCGGGCACGGGGGCGGGGCGGAAGAAGCTCTGGATCACCGGCCACAGTCTGGGGGGCGCACTCGCTGCAGTCGCTGGTGCAGAGCTCTACGACAGCTTCCCGGCATCCGGATTTTCCACCTACGGCCAGCCCAAGCTCGCCGGTGAGCAGCTTGTCGAATTCTATGCTGCCAAGTACCCCGGCGCTTACTTCAGGTTCAAGAATAACAATGACATCGTCACCCGGGTGCCCCCCGGCTATGACCACGTAGGGAAGCTCTACTGGTTCAATCGCAACGGCGAGTTGCAGCAGGAGGTCCGCACTCGCGGCACGGCTCTGTCACTGCCGCCGGAAGTGCTGGAAAAGAGCACGGAGCTCACCCAGGCGGAGTTTGATGCCTTGAAGGCAAGACTCGATGCCGCTGCCACCCCGGCGACGCGCGGCGGTCTCGCCCTGCCGCGTGCCGACTACCAGATCGAGGGGCTTTCACTGATTCCCTCTTTCGGAATCTCAGATCACTCCCTGGCCAATCAGTACGTCCCCATCATCCGCAAGTACGTGTAAACGTGCCAGTCTCCGCCTGCGCCGGTCCGCTTCCCACTGCGGGCGGCGATGAAACTACTTCACTGTAAACTGCCATTTGCCATCTTCCTATGGACTCAGCCCAACTCCTGCAAAAGATCCTCAGCAGCGCCCCCAAGATCACCCTCAATGGCAAAGTCTACTACATCGTTGAAAACGACCGCAAAGTCCTGGAGGAGGACCTGCCAGACTACGCCGAATCCGTGTGCGACAGCTCCGCATGCGCGGCGCAGACCAACGCCAAGTCCTCCGAGCTCGTCTCCGCCACCCTGGGCAAGCGGAAGATGCGCTGGCGCGCCCCCGCCATCCTCACCTGGAAGATGGACGAAGCCAGCTTCCTGGGGAACAAGAAGCGGCTGGAAAACGCGACGAAGTTCTGCAAAAAAGCTGCCGAAGACTGGAACGATGCCGCCACGGAGAAGGGGATCTATGACAAGATCCACTTCGAGCAGACGGATGGGGAGGCGGCCTTCCAGTTCGCCTTCCACCCGTTCCCGGATTCGCCCGGGCTGCTTGCGCTCGCCTTCTTCCCCAATGCGACCAAGGACGAGCGCTTCGTCTACATCGGCCCCGGGGCCCTGGATGAATACATCGGGTATGATCAGGTCGGCATCATCCGCCATGAACTCGGCCATGTGATCGGCTGCCGCCATGAGCACATCCTCCCCCAGGCCCAGGCTGGCATGACTGAGGAGGAGAAGGCAGACATGGAGCAGTGGGTTATAGGAAAGATCGGTGGTGCTGCGCTCACCAAGTATGACGGGCAGTCCGTCATGCACTACCCCATCGACCCCACCACGGGCAAGGGCACCTACGACTTCAAAATCTCCAAACTCGACAAAGAAGGCTTCGCTGCCCTCTATAGCGCAACGTACGACCCGGAGACCATTCAGGAATTCGATGTCAAAATCTGAAACGGCATGAGCGATGATATTGAGGTCGTACTGGGCAATGCACAGTCGACCCTGGACAAAGCCGCCACCTTGCTCGGGACTCTGGCCGTCAGGTTCGCGCCTCCTGGCGGCCAGCCTGCAGCGGTTGAGCAGTTCTGGATGACGCCGCGCCATGCGCTGGAGCTGTATCGCTATCTGAAGGCATATCGCGATCGGCTGGAGGGGTTCCACACCAGGCTGAAGAAGGAGCATGCCGCAGGTACCTCACCTTCCGCGCTCTACATTCAGTTGCTGGACGATCAGCGCTTCGAGCTGGAGACCGCCCGCGAATTCGTACAGGAGGCCTTCATCAAGCCGCGTACTTCCGGGACACGTCCGCTCGCTCTGGAGGTGGCAGACTGGATCTGCGTGGAAGGCTTCCAGCTCTTTGTCAAAAAGTACACCGAACGGAAGTCGGGCGAGGAGTCAACACCCGCCGTCAGTGCGCAAAACTATCCCCTGGGGCCCCTGGTGGCCATCGACTCCCGGCGGACCCCTGCCGTGTGGGATGATGATACCCAGCTCAGCATTCCCTCCCTCTTCGATCTCACCGCCCGGGTCATGCGCACCCCCCAGAGCTCGCTGAGCGGTCTCGCCGTCTTCCCCGTCATCACCTTGCCTGCGGATCTGTCCGAACTTCCGGAGTACTACGCCCTGCTCTCACATGAGGTCGGGCACGCCGCCGATGCCGCCTTCGGCATCACGAAACTCATCCTGGCAGAGATTGGGAAGCAGGCGGCAGGCTTGCAACGCCTGGACTATTGGAGGGCCTGGATGCGGGAGATCGTGGCCGATGCCGCCGGGGTCGCCCTTTCGGGGGATGCGTTCGCCCTCGCCTGGTGGCGTTACGTCATGCCCTTGAAGCGGCAGAGGGATCTCACCTGCAGCAATGCCTATCCACCCACCTTGCTGCGGCGTGAGTTCATCCGCCAGATGCTCGCCAGCCGTAGTGAGCTTGCTCCCGCTGTACCGCCGGAGTTTCCTGAGCTCCCACCAGGAGAGCTTCCTGAGTATCATCCTTTCAAGGAGGAGTTCGCAGCATTCGTTTTGCCACAGTTGCAGCAGTGCATCTTTGCTGCCGTGCCCGACCCCGTCGCCGAGGAGTCCTTCGTGCGGGCGTCCGCTTTGGCTGGAGATGCCTTGGTGGTAGACGCCAAGAAACTTTGGGAGCGCAAGCCGCTTCGTGCGCTTCCCTCCGTGATCACCCAAGCCGTCGGCCGGGTGGCCGACTACTACTCCTGGGGGAGCCTGCACCACTGGCACGAAGCCTACAAGAGGCAGAACAACGTGCCCGGCTGGCACACCCAGACCACCAGCAACTGGGCCTTCACCAAGGACTATCTTCCCAGCCTTCGCCCCACCATCATGGGGACGGATGGCGTCACCAAGTTCCCCCCCAGGGTCCTCCTCCTCAACCACCACAAGATCGCCTTCCTCGGCGCCACGCAGAAGTGGCTGCTGAAGGCCCTGGAGGAGACGCTCCTGCTCCGGAAGGAGCCTTGGGAGTCCATGGAGATCTACTTCGCCTCAGACTCCCTCCTGGAGTCCGTGGAGTACCACAGCCCCCGTGGCCGGCGTCGCACCGTCAGGAGCGTACGGCATGAGCGGGACAAGGTGATCTCCCGACTGAAGACGTTCTTTCAGCGAACCCCCCGCTGTTGCAAGCGCGTCCGGTTTTACCTGTTCAACGGTCCGCCGGTGTTCGGCTCTTTCTGGGACTGGGACCAGCCCGGCGGCCGCATCCACATCAGCTCCCAGCTCGCCGGCGTCTGCCTCAGCAAATGCCCCGCCATCGACCACATCTGGCTCCAGGACACCCCCACCTTCACCTATGAGCAGTACCGCAAGTGCCTCCGCAACATCCGCTCCAGGTCGGTGCCTGTGTCACTTTGACCGGTCACGGTCTTATTCGTAGTGTGAGCGGATAAATAGAGGCTTTAAGGATGCAGGCCTCTCCCTCCTCCTGTCGTGTTGAAAGATGCAAAAGCCAGGGAAGCAACTCGGATCACCAACCGCTATTCATTTCCTATGCCGAAACCAACCAAACGCCCGACAAAGCCGAATCTGGGTACCGTGGTCATCGTCGCGCTTCAAGAAGAGTTTGGGCACTTGTTCCACGACAGCAAGCTGAGAAGAAAGAAGGCGATGCCCGCCAGGCTCGGCGTTTGGTATGAGCTTGAGCTCGAACCTGGCGTCAAAGTCAACGTCACCTTCATCGGGAGAATGGGTTCGGCGGAATCCATCGCCTTTACCACAAAGTTGCTGGAGAACTACCGGGCTGATGTCATCGTCAACATCGGAGTCTCAGGCAGCTTCAACCATGATGTGAAGCTTGGTGATGTCGTTTGTGCCAGCTTGACGGACCTCTTTGCTGAGGCTGGAGCCATTGAGGAGGTTGAGGGGAAAACGGTTCTCCGGCCCTCAGGAATACCGCTCAGGACGGAAGACTTCAAAGCCCTGGTCGACAACCTTCCGTTCGAGCACAAGATCGAACACGCAGATTGGGTCAGAGCATGCGCTGGTAGACGAAAGAAGATTTTGGGAGGGAGGGAAAATGCTGTTCCGCCTGGTCTGCTTGGGAAGGAAGTCAAGGTGCTGACTGGGCACCTGGCCTGCGCTGGGGAGGTGGTAAAGTCAGCGGTATGGAAGCAAGGCATTCTGCAGCGCGATCGAAAGTATCTTGCCATCGACATGGAGTCCGCCGCCATCGCATTCGCCGCAGATGAGGCCAGGGGGGCAGGGTGCAAGTTGCTCGTAGTTCGGGGCATTTCTGACTTCGCAGATGCAAGGAAGGACCAGATCGACGCAGTTGGGCTCGATGATGGGAATGCCATCCGGCAGTGGGCCCTGGGGAATGCGCTTGGAGTCGTCAAGATGGTGTTGAAAGCATCAGCTAGAGGCGGCGGTAGACGCGTGCCGCTGATCAATGATGTGGTGCATCGGCTCAATGCCAAGTGTGAGCCGCACCTGGATCACAAGACTCTGCAGCTCTACAAGCGCAATCCAGACACAGTCCTGGCTGATTATGAGATCCTGTTCAATCTGCTGCTGGATGGTGAGACACCATTCGAAGGGTTTCACACAAAGCTGGAGTCCCTCGAGTCGATGACTCAGGGCAATTCGGAGCTGGCTGTCGTGGGAGGTTATCCTGGCACTGGGAAGTCTTCCCTTTTGACCTGCTTCTATCTCACCCAGTTGGAGCGCTATCAGAAAGGGGAGTCACGCATGCTCCCCATCTGCGTTAACATCCGCAACCTTCTTCCTGAAGACCAGGCTGATCCACCTTCTGAGCAAGAGGTCGTGGAGAACTTCGCCAGGCTGTTCAAAGAACTGGTCTTTGGGGCGGCGCATGAGGCGCACAGCGACAGCCTGCTCCTCATTGTGGATGGCTGCGACAGTTACCTGAGGCATCCGATGCAGTCCATTCTTGACGGAGAGCTCCGCCGTCAGTTGGCGGCAGTGCATGAGCACTGCAAAACGGTCAAGCTCGTAGGAGCTGGCATCAGGGATTCATCACCGGCAAGTGCGCTCGCTGCAGACATGCTCCAGTGGGCCGACAAGGAGACGATGCTGCACCTGGGGCGGGTGAGAAGCGACAGTCCCAAACTGCCTGCCGTGATCGATGCTTACACAAAAGTAAACGCAGGCGAGGGGGCTGCACCCCTGGTGAAGCAGATTCGGGAACTCATCGTCAAATGCCGTACTGCCGAGGTGGACTTGTTTGTATTGTCCCTCTTAACCATGGCCATACGCAGGCACTGGCATCAAAAGGAGGCGGGCATCGGCTCATTGTACTTTGACTATTGTATTGAGCAGGTCAATGCATCAGCGCCAGGAACTCTCTCAGAAAGCATCACGAAGCAGGTGCTTAAAAAGCTCGCGAAATCGGTTTTTGATATCTACGCAAGAAGGGTTGGCCTGACGTACAAAGACTACTACGTCCCAGGCGTTCCGGACAATCTGGTGCGGCAAGTGCTGGCGGTCATTCCCCATTTGCACTCCAGTTTGAGGGAGTTCCTCATCGCAGAGCATGCCGTGGAGCTGCTTTTGAGCGGGGTGGTCGCGGAAGACATCAGCGACAGCGTCATCTACCCGTACGGTATCAACAGGTTTGTGCGGGCCATTATCAATCGATCCACGGAGTCTCAGGTCGAGGCGATTCACAGCATCAGACTCATCCTCGACCAGGGGCCGCCCATCAAGCAAAAGACCCACCTGGCTTATGTCCTGGGCCGGTTTTCTGATACTGGGTGTTGCCGGGTGGCGATATCCATCTTGAATGAACTGCGCAGAACGTTCCCGAAGAGCCTCCCTGAGATGCAAGAGCGTGTTCTCGAGGGTCCCGGGGAGGAGGAGGGGAGGCGCATGCTGCTGCTCCACAGAACCATTTACATCAGTCTCATCTACCTTGGCAATGAAACTGCAGCAGAAGAATACTTGAAAATCCTGCTGAGCTATCCCGTTTGTGACAATCTAAACCGGGGTTTTCACCTCCAGTACTACGAGGATCAGTCTTTGCCGCCTCCGGCAGACGACATGATCGGATTTGATGATGTTCGAATTGTGCCTCGAAACACTTTTGAAGTCCTTGCCGAGAAGCTTGAGGGAGATGTGAGAAGTGGGAGGAAGCGGGCCATGACGTTTGTAGAACTGCATACGATCTGTTCGCTCTGCATCAACCGGCACGTGGCAGGGGTGTTGCCATCAGACATTCGCCAACGTTTGCTGAAGCTGGTCCAAGAAACGCTGGCCCGCCAGTTCACGGACCTGACCAAGGCCTTCACAGCATTCCTCCATCAAACTTTGGACATGCTTAAGAAGGGGCAGGTAAGCATCGGGTCGATCTTTTCAGAGCTTCATGCGCTGAAGCGCCAAAAAAGAGCGGGTTGGACAACTCCTCGAACCACTGAGGATGGGGTGACCTATCACAGGCAGTGCAAGGATCCAGAGTCAGTCGCAGACCACACGTGGGGATGTCTGTTGATTGCCGACGCCTTTCTTCCCGAGATATCTCCTGACGATGAAGGGTACGACAAGTTGACGATTCTAAGGACGCTGCTGATACATGATCTTCCCGAGACCTACACTGGGGATATTCCATCTTTCCTGAAGACAAGTGACGATTTAGTCAAGGAGGAGAGAGCCATGGGTAAGATTGTCTCTTTGTCTGCTCTTGCTGAGTTCAGGGGAATTGCAGGTTGGCGGACCATCTGGACTCAGTTCAAGGAACTCAGCACGATCAACGCAAGGATTGCGGCAGACATCGATGCCTTGGAGGGGTATCTCCAAATGTTGAGGTACCACTGGGACGATGATGCGGTCGTCGAAGATGCGCAGTCATGGGCCGAAGGAGTGTCCAGTCGGCTGTACACGGTGCAGGGAAGACGCATCTTCAAGAACCTGAGGCACGAGGGCGCTGACTCGCTAAGCTGGTTCAAGGAGACATCTAGAGACTCGAAACCGACTCGCTGACCGTCCATTCACTGCTCTGGCCCCTGTCAGCTCTGGGGTTTGTTTACATAGTATCAAAGTAGTGCTTGGATCTCCCGATTCCTCCGGGAATTGCACTCGAACACATTTTTTTGCAAACTATGGCCACTCCGTCCTCGCTGCCGCCGCCCGTCCGTATCTACATTCTCTGGCATCCCGGGCTGGACCAACGTGAGGAGTTCAAGGGGCGCGATCTCAAAAAGCTCACGCCGCTGGAGTTGGCCACCCATCTGCGTGGCCTTTCTCTGGCCAGGCGCCTCTACTACTGGTTCCGCCTGGAGAATATGGAGGGTATTCCTGTTTACTTCCGCAGTACCCCGGAGAACGCCAGCCTGGGGGAGACGCCGCCGCCCATTCCCGAGGACCCCGGAGTCCGCAACTACATCATCCCCCTCGTTGATGCCACTATGGTCGCCAGCCCGGACTGGCGGGCCTACGTGGCGCACTATGCCGCCAAGTCCTCCCGGCAGCCCGACGCCGCTCCGCTCAAGCGAAACAGCCCTGCCACCTTCCGCCTGCTGCCCGTGGCAGTGGAGCCGGTGGCCTACAACATGCCGGAGTCCATGCGAAAGCTCAACTTCCTCAGACACATCACCCCTGCAGGCATGGTCCCGGAGGATGCCGAGCTCATTGCGCGCATCACCGAAGTGCTCTGCCGGGACATGCGCGCCTGGTGTCATCCTTCAGATAAGTCCCTGGAGAAACCCGCGAACAAACGCAAGGCAGCCGCGGTGCCGGAAAAGATCAAGATCTTCCTCAGTCACGCCAAGGCGGACGACACGGAGGAGGCCATCACCCTGAAGCAATACATCCAGAGGGAAACGCAATGCGAAGCCTTCTTCGATGAAACAGACATCGCCTCAGGGTATGACTATACCACCATCCTGGACACCGCCGTCACCCGGGAGTCCGCAGGGCTCATCGTGATCCAGGGCGACAACTACGCCGACCGCCCCTGGTGCCGCAAGGAGATCCGTGATTTCCTGAGACCCGTCGAGGATTCATGCGGCGCGGGAAAAGGGCGGCAGTACTTCGTCGCGCCAGCCGTGGTGGTGCAGACCATGAAGGGCAAGCAGATCGCGCGCACCATCCCTGAACTCGGGTACTCACCCTGTGTGCGCTGGCAGGATGCCCAGTCAGCACGTTTTGTCATCACCACCCTGCTGCGGGAGATTCTATTCGGCCTCTTTTACCGTCGCCTGGCCGCCAAGTATGCCGCGCTGCAACCGGGATCACGCAAAGTGTTTCTCAATCGCAGCCCGGACCCGGTAATGATTGCTCGCATCATGGCCACCCCGGAGATGAAGAGCCTCGCCGCCAGCCCCCAACCAGTCTCCTTCATCCACCCGGGCTACGGTTTGAGCAACATGGAGAAAGACGGGCTGAAGGCATCCTTCCCCCGCTACTACTTCAGATCCTTCAACGAGAGTTCAGGAAAGTACAAAGCACCAGATCTCAACTTGCGGGGAAGGATCATCTCCATCTCCGTAGGGCATTCGGAGGAGATCCTCAACACCGGTTGCTGGAGCGAGCACACCCAGGAGATACTGCTGCGCTTCATGAGACCACTGCTGCGGGCCCAGGCCTCCCTCCTGTACGGTGGGAGGCTGCCGGAGTCCTTCCGCCCAGCCGAGCCTTGGAAGGAAGAGCTCAACTTCACCGCATCGCTTTTGCAGCTCCTCCTGGCGGAGCGCGACGTCACCACCAGCACGCTGCAGGCGCCACCCCGGCTGTACGTCCCCATCCGCCATCACGGGGGGGATCAAATAGATGCCCAGAAAATCGCTCAATGGACGGACATCTGCTCCTTCGTGAAGGTGCCTGCAAAAGACTGGCAGGTGGGGGCTCCGTTCGATGACAAAACCCGTCCCCAACCCCTCACCGAAGTGGAGCTCGCTAAAATGCCTGAATCTGAGCGGGAGCGGGCCAAAGAAGCGCGGCAACAACTGGCGAAGGCCTTCGAACCCGCTCGCAATGCCATTGCGCTCACCATCATGCGCCGGCGGATCTGCGGCATCGGCGGGAACCTCACCTGCAAATTGCCCGATCCTCCCCTGGGCAGCGCTGGCGGCAATAACCAGGAGATCGACACCTCTGCCCACCTGCTCATGGGGGGCAAGACTGAGGGCTTCACCGGATGGATGCCCGGTCTCTTTGAGGAAGCCCTGTACGCCATCAAGCAAAACAAACCCGTCTTCCTGATCTCCGCCGCGGGAGGCGCCGCAGGGATGCTCGCAGAGTGGTTGCTGCACCCACCCGCCAAGCAGCCTCCGCAGTTGACGGTGGACCATTACATCGAGCATGATCCCGTCTACGCGCGCATGTTTGCCGGCATCACTGCTGCAGATTTGCAGGTGGCATGCAAAGCCTTCTGTCAGGACATCATGGATGCTCTTTGGGAGCGCGTAGAAAGTGTGAGGGATGCCACCAAACTGGGTGAGCTCCTCAAGAACGGTCTGACATGGGAGAAGAATCTCGAGCTGCTGGAAGCAAAAAACACCGGCAGGATCTGTCAGCTCGTATGGGAGGGCATGGAAAAGCAACCTTAGACCCTGTTTGGATAAAATCCTGCGCAGCCGCACTGTTCACAGTACACTTAAAATCTCTGCCACCACCGGATGTTTTTATCCAAATAGTTTCTTTGAAAAGGCACCTGTGCCTGCGACTATCATCGCAAGGGGGCTCAGTGCTCCCTGAAGAGCTTGGGCGCATCAGGCAGCTTTGCCAGGTTCAGCTCCAGTTGCGTCTCGCCATTGTCTGCCTCCACGCCCACGGTGAAGGCGCCATAGGCATGGAGGACGGCTTCCACCCTGTAGACTTCCCCTTTTGCGTCATCGACCTCGACCACCTCCTTGTCGGGTTCGAACGACGGGTGCAGGTGAAAATTGACCCTGCCTTTCAGCGGATCCTTGTTGGTGCTGGACACCACCAGTTTAATCTCGAACCAGTACTTGGAGATGGCGGAGACGGTGGCCGTCAGGCGGCGTCCGTTTGCCATGGCGCGTCCGCCCCACCGGCCCCGCTGGGGATCATCCGGGTCAATAGGCTGGGAGGCTAGCTTCAGTTGCCTGGCTGACCTTGTAAAGGGTTGAAGGCCCTGCACCAGTCCCTCCAGATCGGATTTGAACGTCTTCTGTGAGATGGTGCGGCCCCGTACCTCCCGGAGGGGCTTGGGGAGGTCGCTCCACTCCGTGGTGTCATGCATGATCACGGGCACCAGCGCCTTGCCCGCGCTGCGGGCTATCTCCAGCTCACGTGCCGTGTTGGCAGATTCCAGCCAGGCCGGACCGACGAAGAACAGAACGCAGGTGGCGGCCTCCAGCTCCCGATCCAGCCAGAGGTCCCAGCGCTCTGCCAGGGGGATCTTGCCATCCCACACAATGCTTTCCTCACCCAGCGCCATCTCCAGGAATCCCGCAATCTTGCGCATCGTCTTTTCTTCGACGTCTCGCTGGCAGTAGCTGAGATAGAACTTTGGCGGCCGGGTTACCGTCCGGTTCTCGGAGAAAGTGGCGTAGCGCGCACGGAGGTTGTGCTGCTCCCGGGATGACAGTGATGGGAGCTTTTTGATCTGGCCCTCCGTGATCGCCTGCGTCAAGTTCAGCATCGCTGCCAGCAGGCTGGAGCGCAGCTCTGGGCGATCCGCCACCGTGGCCAGTATTTCCTCGTACGCGTAAAAGGGCACGTAGGGGATCTCCACCTGCGCCCAGTAGGATTCCCGCATCTTTCGCATCACGGTGCGCTGGAGGAAGGGGGCAAACGTCTCCCGCGCCATGGTGCGGGCGGCCTCCAGTCTCTCCTTCTCATTCTCATCCACCCGTGTAGCCACCGGCCAGACGCGCAGGGTGGATTCCCCCGTGCCCTTGCGCCTTTGCTCCACGGCGGACTGTGCCGCCGCCGCCGCTCCCATGATGCTCTGGCGGTTGAGGGTGAAGAAGACCACCAGCTCTCCCGGCATCTGCACTGTGCAGATGCCGGCGGTGTCACTCAAGCCCGTGCGACTGTCGATGAGGATGTAGTCATAGTCCTCCAGGAGCTGCTTCTTCACGGCCTCCAGGAACACCCCACCGCCGAGTTTCTGGTAAAAGTCCGTCCAGTCAAAGGAACCCACCCGGATGCCGTAGGAGGGTCCCTGGCGACCGGCGGGCACGAAGTCGATCGTGCCAGGGGAGGGGAATTCGTGATCCAGGGAGACTGCACATCGGAGCAGGTCGGTGTAGTCCTCGTACCACAGGGATTCAGTTTCCTCCTCCTGGCCCTCGCTTTGCCGTTGTTTGCGCTTCTGCATCCGTGCCGCCTCGGCGAATTCGCAGAAGAAGTCGATGAGGCCGTCACTACGCAGCAGCTCAGGATCTTGCAGGAAGGGGCGGAAGTAGCGGTGCAGACCCGGAGCCTCCAAGTCCCAGTCTATCACCAGCACCCGCTTGCGGTTGCTCGCCAGGATCCAGGCCACATTGGCCAGCGCCATGGAGCGGCCCGTCCCGCCTTTGTATGAATAGAACGTAAAGATGCGGTCGCGTTCAGGAATCTCCACAGCAGGCGGGGGCTGAACTAGCAGCCCCATCTTCGGGGCGACCTTTTTCGCCTTGCGGGCGGGCGCTTTTTTCCGTGTAGGCATGGCTGGGGGAGGCTTAGGCAGACGTTGTCACCGAGCCCGTCAGGCTGGCCTTGGTGGCAGTGGTGATGCCGCGGCTGGCAGCTGCATTGGCCAAGGCTTCGTTTTGCACGGTCGCGCCCGCATCACCGTTGATCAGGCTGAGCCGCACGCGAGTTACAATCTTTTCCACTTCTACGGTGACATTGCCAGGCAGCGTGGAAGAGACGTGCTGGAGCTTGGCGGCAGCATGGAAGTTCCCTTCAGGCAGTCCTGCCAGCCAGTCCGCCACGGAGCGGGGCGTCTGCCCTGGTGCGGTCTTGCCGTCCACCAGGAGCAGGGCTAGTGGAGCCCCCTGGGGAAGCCCGTGCAGCTGCGCCAGTGCACCGCCCGGCGGGGTGTTTGCGTCTGCAATCACCAGCAGGATCTGGCGTTCGTTTTGTAGGACAGAGATCTGTGAGCCCAGTAGTGCACTCGGATTGAAGCCATGCAGGGAGACTCGCATCAGGGCCGCAGATGCCGCCACCTCCTGGCAGATGGGGCGCCCCACGCCGGAAGGCAGCCACGCCTCACCACCGGGTACTGCAAACCAGGTGTGAATATCGTACGGGCGGGGCTGGTCCATGAAGGCATTCGCCACGGTCGCAAAGTCCACCTTGATGGTCGGCAGCTTGGACCGGGATGACAGTGCGGTACGGATGTTAGTCACCAACGCCTCGACAAAGCTCTTGAACGCATCACGATATTTGCTGAGGTCGGCAAGCTGCCGCAGGCCTCCCTTGTACCCTCTAGGGGAGTCGAAGGTGACGGCTTGAAACTTGCTCAGCTTGTCGGGCAGGGGCCGGAATGGATCGCGCTCCCACCATACAGGAAAGACAAAGGTCGCTTGCCCTGCCCTGCCGGGGTTGCTGGACTCCCACTGCGTATGGCGCTGGTGAAACACCTCCAGCTCCTGCCCGCACCAGGGGCTGTTGAGGTAGGTGGGAGACACCAGGCATACCAGCAGCTCTGCCTCGCCCGCCTCATCGGCCAGCGCCTGCGTCCAGACATTGCCGGGTCTGATGCCTCTGAAATCAAAGAACACTAGTTTTTCAATTTCCTCAGCCTCATAGGCACCCACTTTCGTGCGCAGCACTTCATGGAACAGTTTCATGAACTTCTCCATCTGCGTAGAGCGGTCCAGCACAGCGTAGCTAGTGAATACTCGGTGGGGCATGGCAACGGTACGAAAAGGGAAGGAGGCTCGTCCTGCGCGATCTCAGGAATGAGATAGCATTAGCCGGTGCATGGTGGCAATATTTTTACCACGAAGCGCAAAAAGTTTTTGTAGTTGTAAGCGTAAACCGAAAAGCCTGATGGGGTGGCGTCACTGAGACAAATTCTTTCTCTTTCACAGGTTGTGGATGTTCTGCGGAGGAGTATAGTTTTTGCATCCCACCATGGCAGGAAGAAACCTATTTCACGAATCCCAGCCTGGAATAAAGATGGCTGGAGCTTCTGGCCCGTGTGTTTTTATTGCCCACAGGAAGAAGGATCGTGATAAGGCGGTTGAGGTGGGTAGAATAATCAAAACGGCCGACATCGACATCTACTTGGATGAGGATGATAAACCGTTGCAAGTCGCGGATGCGGTCAAAGATCATCAGAAAGTGGTCGAGTACATAGAGGCTGGACTGAGTAAAAGTACTCATTTTCTTGGGGTTATCACGGACAATACCGTGGGCTCATGGTGGGTTCCGTTTGAGTTTGGAATGGCCAAGAATGTGGGACTGGCGTGCGCACACTTGATTACCAAGGAGGTGAAGGAGCTGCCTTCCTTCATCCAGGTTTCCAGAATTCTGTGCAACGATGGATTGGTGGTGGCATGGGTAGAATCGCTTAGGCCGTTCTTGAAAGAGGCGACGACAGGCAAATTGAATCAGGTCCTTACTGAACTGGCGGTGACGCTTTTGCCATTTCTTCCTCAGAGTCGTCCTCTCAGTGATCTCAAATTTGTCGACTAACCAATTCGTCCCTAAGCCTCTTTAGCCCGGCTCGCCTTCTCCAGGATCATTCGCAGCCTCGGGTCCGCCACCGCCCCATCCGCTCCCGCGTGCGCTCGTGCAGCATCTGCCGCCTCCTGAAGCCGGGCGTTCGCTTCCTCCTCCCGCCCCTGGGCGCGCAGCAGTTCGGAGAGGTTATAGAGGTCAACAGCAATGGCAGGGTGGGAGTCGCCCAGCGTGGCCTGGTCCGCGGTGATGGCCGCACGGTACAGGTGCCCGGCCCGGCGGAGGCGGCCCATCTGCCAGTAGATCTGCGCCAGATTGCCCAACCTCGTGCCGAGCCGATGATGGCGGTGCCCCAGGGCCTTGCGGTCAATTGCCATGGCACGGCGCATTGCGAGCCGGGCCGTGCCCTTGTCGCCATCCTCCTGAAAGACGCGGCTGATGTTGTTCCACGTGGTGGCCAGGTCGGGATGCTCCGGGCCAAGAGTGTCCGTCTGAAGCTGTAGAGCGCGGGAGTTAAGCCGGAGCGCCTCCGCCAGGTTGCCCTGCTCCCGGGCCACCAGGGCGAGATTGAGGCACGTGGCCGCGATGCGCAGGTGGTCTCCACCGCGCAGCGCCTCATCCAGTTGGAGGGCCTTGCGAAGATGCTCCTCCGCCTCCTCCAGGCGGTGCAGATCCAGCAGCACCAGGCCCAGGTTCGCATGGCCATCCGCCACCTCGCTGTGAGCTTGGCTGTAGGTCTCCTCATCGTTGCCCAGGGATTCCCTCAGCAGACTTTCTGCGGAGGCGAGGTCTCCACGCATCCGCAGCAGCAGGGCCAGATTGTTCAAGTCTCGCCCCACGGCCGGATGCTTAAGGCCGAACACGGCCTGGTCCGCCTGCAGCGCCGCGCGAAAGCACGCCTCTGCTTCCTCGAACCGTCCCAGCTCCTGCAGCGACAGGCCCAGATTGCTCCGCATGATGGACGCCTCCGGGTGATTCGGGCCTCTATTGGGGTGAGCTTCGATGATGGCCAGCGCCTCCCCGTAGGCAGTGATTGCTTCCTCGTACCTGCCCATGCGCCACAGCAGCACCCCCTGGTTGCTGCGGGTGGAGCCGGGCTGGGGGTCGAGATTGCCCGCGGGCGGAAGCTGGTCTTCGAGTTCGCGAACCAGGGTCAGGTGGTGCTGTGCTTCAACGTACTTGTGCCTGTCCACATAGAGGGCGGCAAGATTGTTGTGCAGCGTGGCGGCAAGGCTGAGACTGGTGGCGTCGATTCCCGTAACCATCGACAAAGCACGCTGGTAGTGAGCTAAAGCGATATCGGGAGCATCCAGCCGCTCTGCCACCGTGCCCAGGTTGGACTCCAGCGAGGCTATTTGCTCATGGAGAGGTGGGCTGCTCCGGTCGTAGAGTCTTAGTGCCCGCTGCATGCAGGCTTGCGCCTCCAGGTAGGCGGCCTTCCGCATGAGCAGTACGCCGAGCTGACTAAGCAGCCAGGCGGTGGGGCGGGGGATGTCCAGAAGCTCGGCCCAATGGGCCAGGGCGAGGATGTGAGGGCGCAGAGGCTCCCACACTGGCCAGGCGCGAGGTTCGTGAGGATTGCCGGTGGCAAAGCCACCCACGGCCTCAAGGCAGTCCGTGATGAAGGGATGTCGGTCCCCTGGCTCAGGCAGGTGGTGACGGGTGACTTCTTGCACCAGGAGGTGGACTTGAACCATGTCTTCTCCCGTGATGCGCAGCAGGGAGTAGTGCCGCAGTTCAGTCACGGCCAGTGTGGGAGCGGTGTGCCCCACATTCAAGCGGTCAGCCAGAATCCTGGTCATGGTCTCACCGATGAAGATGCGACGGGGGGCTGGGTCCGGTGCGAACCAGCAGAGCATCTTCAAGAGTGATCTGGCTCCCTCGCTCAGTTTCTCGAAGCTGGTCGCCCAGGTGGTCATGACGCTCCGGGGATAGCGCATGAGGTCTTCGTTGAACCACTTTTGCACCAGGCCGTCCTGCCGCCGCCAGAGTTCGAGGTATTCGTGGAATGTCAGGCCCTGGACGTTGATGTAGGCGCCGGCCTGTTCCAGAGCCAGGGGGAGGGTGCCCAGTACCTGTGCCAGGGTTGAGGCATTCGGTTCATCCTGACCGGGTTCATGTTTGCGGGTGCTGCATTTTTCCAACAGAAAGGCGGTGGCGGCCTCCAGGGCCAGGGGGTGGAGCTCCAGTGCCTGTACGCCCTCCTCCCAGCCTGCCAGTCGGCTAGTGATGATCACATGGCCCTGGCTCAGGCGAGGCAGCAGGGCGCGTACGGCGGTTGCAGCCTCTTCACTGTCCACGTTGTCCAGGATGAGCAACCACCCCGGCTCGCGCTCCAGCCAGTGCACCACGGCTTCGCGCTGGCGTGCTTCGTCCCACTCCGAGGGCGGACTGAGAGCCAGCGCCCGTGGATGTGCTAGCTGGCTCAGTCCAGCATCCAGGCTGGAGGGAGTGTCCGCTGTGACGAAGAGCACCGCCTGGTATTCGTCTCCATGGGCCAGGGCGTACTCCACTGCCAGGCGCGTCTTGCCGATGCCACCGAGCCCGTAAAGGGTATGGCTGCCCACGAGGGCGGTCAAATTGCCCTGAGTGTGCAGATGAGAATGCAGGGACTCCATCGCGGAGTCGCGCCCTTTGAAAAGGGGGCCCAGCGTGCCGTAGGGCAGTGCCACGACCTTGCGGGGCCGCTGGGGGACTTGGGTGGGGAAGTCGATTCTTTGTATCAACTCCTCGAACTGAGCCAGGTCTGCGAAGCCATGATGCAGCGCGTCCACCTTGGCCCCTGCGACTTCCATACGGTGCCGGGCCTGTAGACGTTGGCGGTCTTCAGACTCCGGGAGGAGGTGGGCGCCTCCAGCCTCAAACGCTGGCGCGGTCACAAAGACATAGCGGGCCTTGGACAACTGCCGAGCGAACTCCCACTCGATCTGTGCATAGGAGTGCCGGGGCACCCCTGGGGGAAGGTTTGTGGGTTCGCTCCCGTACCTCGTGCCGACAATGAAAAGCACGGCGTCGCTGATCTGGATGAATTCCCAAAGATGGCGGTTGATCGCCACATAGTCCAGGGTGGCAAATTCCTCTTCGACGATGACCTCCACCCCTCTCTCTTTCAGGATGCGGGCGGCTGTTGTCCTGCAGTGATGCAGGTCAGCCGTAGTGGAGCTGATGAAAAGGCGAAATGGGCGGGTGGGCATGGGGGGGCAGTGATGTCTGCAACGGAGATCTGTGCAATGTCATGTATGTCGCGCTGCCTAATGGTAGTTCGAGTGAAGCTGACGGACACTTGCAATGTGTCGGTTCAACCTCTCGGTTTGTAATGTCGGGCCAGCCATTTGCACAGTCCATCCAGCCCGGGCATCAATACACGCTCGGTGATGTTTGACTGGTCGAGTTTGTCCCGGACTTCCCACTTCAACCCCGAAGGAATCACTATCTTGACTGCATCCACTTTGCCAGCCACTTGTGGACGGGCCAACCATTCATTCATTGTTAGAGTTGGGTCGCTCATCACCGAAAAGTAGGCGAATTGGTTGACTATCCTGTCGTCGATTGATGGGGGCTCAAAGAAGATGACGGCGTCATCCTGAGGTTTGTGCAGCCTGTCCAGCTCCTCAGTGGTTTTGAGGGTGTCGTAAAGCGTGTCTACGGTAAAAATCTTTGCTCCAAGAGAGTCCAGTGCGGCGGTGAGATGGCTCATTAGAAGGGCGTGGACGTCCGCGAAGTTCACCTTCCAGATGGATCCGTCCAAGTGGAATTTCGAAAGGTCGGCTGTGGCAAAATGAAGGGCCACCATCGGCGAGTAGGTCCAGTCGAGAAGCCGGGTTGGCAGCCCATGGTGTTGAGCCACGCTCAACCAATGCCAGTCTGTATCGCGCTCCACCAGATCCCGGTGACCATACTTTTTGAACTGTTTGAGCAAATTCTTTTCCATGTTTTCATATGGCTCCCCCAGTCTTGAAAGGCTGTTGTTGAGCTGAAACGAAGCATCGTCGAGCCCGCGATATGCAAAGGTGGAGCGCCATCGCTTGATTTCGCGGTTCCAGGTCTGGTCAAAAAGTAGATCCTGGAGTTCAGACCAGCTTTCGACGGCTACTGTTTTGATGCCCTTGGATGCCATGCCCATAGAAAGGGATGATGAAACTGCATGACACGGTGTGTCAAACGAACGTTGGAGGGTTGTTGCTTCAGCGGTCGGTGGCGTTGTGCTGGAGAGTTCGCATATCGTGTCTTTGGAATCTGCTAAGACTCAGGCCGTTGAAGGTGGATGCAGGTTCCGGAACCGGCCGAGTGGGGTGGAATCTGTTCTTGGTTATGTTGCGGCATGCACTAGAAAGTGCCGGCTTGAAAGCTGTGGAGAAAATTTGCTTGATGGAATCATGGAACTCTTGAGGTTGTCGGATGACGGGGTCGCAGGAATGGTGCCCTGGTCACTGACTCCAATGAAAACTCCTCTCACTGTGATCGTGGTCAGGCAGGGTGCCTCCGGGAGCACCGAGCTCTACACTCAGGCTTTGCGCCGGGCCTTTCTAGGACTGGATGCAGCGGAGGCTCTAGAGGCACCAGACTACGAATGGATGCATCCTCTTGATTTCAGAGTGTTCACGCAAGCAAGGTCAGAGGCTCCGCTGGACAGTTCTCTCTTGGAGCCGGATGCCGAACGCAAGTCTCCGATCTGGCGGGATTCTTCGGCGGTGTTGGTGATTGTGCTGTTGTCTGAAGCGACCTCGCAAGCAGAAGATCTCCTGAGACGATGGGTAAACTTTTCCCAACAGCAGGAGATCACAGACATGAGTGTGCTGGGCATCTCTGTGAGCAGTGCCCAAGCCCCCCAAATTCGTCAGAATCCGATGCCATCACCAGTGATGCTCCTCGGCCTGGACGATCTGGGGGAACGCGATTTGAGGCAGGACATGCTTTGCCTCTATGCTCTGGACCAAGCAGTTTGGCTTCTGAACCGAAGGCAGCTGGCCAAATCGCCAGGCAGCGGGGGGCAGCCTCGAATTTTTTTCAGTCACGCAAAGCGTGATGGAGTGCCTCTGGCCTATTCCCTTAGGGGATGGATGAATGGCCTGTTGAAGAGGTTTCGGTACTTCTATGACACGGATCATCTGGACCTGAAGGGAGACTTGAGCGCTCAATTGCAGGATGCGGTAGCCGGGTCTGGCTCCATTATAGTAGTGCTGCGAACGGAGGCGTTCGATTCTCGGTATTGGTGTCAGAAGGAGGTCTACTGGGCGGAGCATCACGGCGTGCCGGTGCTCACGGTGGATGCGCGCTGGAACATTCGCCACAGTCCAGCCGTAATCGGCTTTGATGGCACGCCTTCGGTGCGTGTACCCGACGGCAGCCTCACTCGCATCCTGCTGGCGGCCTACCGGGAGGCACTGCGTGTCTATTTGCTGCGTGAGCGGGTTCGGGAGACAGCGCTGGCAAGTCAGGATTCAGCATCAAGGCGGACGGTGGTGAGCTTTGACGACTGCTCCGTTCTTTCCCGATACCCAACCTTGATCTCTTTGGAGGCTGCTACGAAGCCGAATCCGGCACCCTGCTATCTTGTCTACCCCAATCCAACCATGCCCGACGAGTTGGAAGTATCAGCGCGCCGGGTGGCGGAAAGCTTGGTAAAAGGAATCAACCTCGTCTCACTGGATCAGTTCCGCGTCCTCTGCCTCGGCTAAAATCTTGAAGCTGCCCCTATGAGCACTGACAACCGCCTCCTCGCCGGTAGATGCATCGGCATTTCCATTTCTGAAAGTGAAGATCTCCCCGCGATTGGGCTGGATGCGCGGGCAGTCAATGATTTTACTGTGGATATTTGTCGGCGCCTCATCGCCCTGGGTGCGTGCGTGGTTTTGGGGCACGACTGGCGGGCTGGCGGAATCATGGAGTCGGTGACTAAGTTTGCACTGGCTTATCGGGGCGAACATGGGAAGCCCAGTCATCCGTTGATTCAAAACGTTTTGGCAGCTCCGGATATGCCGGGGCTCTCCGAAGATGAGAGAAAGGAACTGCAGTCTTATGTCGTCACCAGATCGGTGACATGGGCACCAGAGATTCGAACAGAGAACTCTGAGTCCGAGATCTCCCAGTATTCGAAATCTTTTCATCCGGGGTCAGAGTCTCGGGCGGCAAATTTGTTCGCCATGAGGTATGAACTGGCCAAGCGCTGTGACATACGGCTTGTCATTGGAGGGCGCATTTTGGGGCATCAGGGCAAAGTGCCGGGCTTGATTGAAGAGGCCTGGCTCACAATGGAGTCTGGCAAGCCTGTGTTGTGTTCCACTGGGCTGGGAGGGGTGGCGGAGCGTATCGTCGATCCTTCCCGGAACGAGGAATTACCTTGGGTGTCTCACGCCATGGACATGTTTCGAAAACTCGATCGCTTTCGCGGCCGTTCTGGTCGGGATGCTCTGTGTATTCCTTCCAATTCTCTGTCTACAGGTGCACTTATTGCTCAAATGGTGAAGGTGCTGCGGTTTCGTGAAGACGCATCACTTGGCGATATGCCATCTTTTCTCACAGAAGAGTGATCGAGCGCAGTGTCCAAGGGTGTTGAAAGGCAAAAGACAGGTCGCGCTGTATTGCCTGGAAATATGGGAGCTGTGGCGACGAGTCTAGCTGGTGAAGTACTCCCGGTGGCGGCTGTAGCCGGATTTGCCGAAGTAGCGCTGCCACCAGGTGTCGGTGTCGTCCAGGTACCAGGGCTCAAGGGCGGCGTCGGCGGGGCGGCTGCCGATCCAGTCCCGGAAGGCGTTGTGCTCCCAGAGGCGCATGAATTCTCCGAGATAGATATCGGCCACGCGCTTGTTGCCGCGGATGATGAGCATGTTCTCGTCGTTCTTGTTGGTGGAGGCGGCGCTGAAGTTGGCGGAGCCGGTGACGACGATGGGAGACTCACCGAGGGGATCGATGAGCATGAACTTGGTGTGGACGTATTCCACATGGGTGTTGAGCCCGGTGAGTTTCTCCGCGAACCAGCCACCGAGGTCCTGGCGGCGGATGTGATTGCCGACGGCGAAGCGGTTGACGGCCATCTTGCGCATGGCGAGCATGCGGGCCTCCTCGGCGGGGCGTTTCTCCTTGCGTACGCCGGGGCCCAGTAGCTTCTCGAAGAGGGCGTAGCGGATGCCGGAGGGGCCGTGGGTGAAGGCTTCGTCGAACACGGCATTCATGCCAAAGGCGAAGGTCATGAACACGGCATGCTTGGCGGCGGCGGCGAGGTCGGCGTAGAAGGTCAGCGCATCCAGGGTGGACTGGGGGCTGAAGACGGTCGTCATGCCCTGCTCGGGTGGGGGGCGGAGGGGGCGGGGTAGTTCTCAGTGAGATAGGGGGCCAGTACGGCCTTTTCTGGATTCTTAGAGAGTTGCTCCCAGTAGTCGAGATAGGCTGCGGCAATATCGCTGTTTTCCACGGTGTGGACAACGTTGGACTGCCCGTACACGCCACCGAGAGAGAAGTTGGTGGAGCCCAGCAGCACGGCGACGGCCTTTCCTTTCTTCAAAAGGACGATGAACTTGTTATGCGAGAGGGCGGCAGGCTTGGGGACGCGCTCTTTGCAGAGTCCTTTGATCTTTGCGCGGACGGCTTCAGCCCGGTTCTCTTCACGAGGGAACTCCTTGCCGGCGTCGAAGAGGATTTTGACATCTGCACCCAGGTCACGAGCCTTGTCCAGCGCATCTGACACGGAGGGGAGGCGGAATTCATAAGCGCCCACCCGGATGCCCCAGGTGTCACCCTGCGCACGGCCGATGAAGTCGATGATGGCCTCATGAGCGCCGCGCGAGAGCCAGCCCCATACGGGGTGGGCCATGTTGTCTTCCGGGGGCCTTAGTTTGCCAAACCTGCGGGAGTACTCCTGGGAGGCGGTGGCTCCGCGATTGAAGTAGATGCCGTGTTCCTCGCCCTCCGTGGACTCTGCGTGCAGCGTGACCGAGACTTCGGCATGGGGGATGAGGTTCTGGGGATCTCCCTTGAGGGCGACCACCTTGTAGGTGTACTTGTGCCCGGCCTTGGCGGTGTAGTCTGACCACCAGAAGTCCTGAATGGGCTGCAGGCGGGTGGAGTGCTTCATGCCTGGGGCGAGGCCGGGGTCAGTCGCCCTGAAGACCTTCATACCCTGAAGCCAGCCTGCTTCCTGGTCGGTGTGATCTGTGCGGTGGATGGCAAAGCCTTTGAGCCCGGGGCAGTCTGCTTCTCCCAGGGTAAAGGTAAGAAGGACGACGTAGGTGCCCGCCACCGCGTGCACGGTGAGTCCATCATGAGTGGCTTTCTTGCGCATGGGTGGTGAGAAGTTAAGAGTTAAGAGTTAAGAGGTGGGCCTAGAAGGTGATGGTCCAGCCGACATGGCGGGCCTGTTCGCGGGTATAGGAAACACCGTGGATCTTCCGTCCGTCTGCATCCAGCAGGGTGATGAGGCCGCCTTTGTTGGAGAGGGCCATGGGGGAGCGCACGGGGGCCACGAAGACGCCGCCTGCGGGGAGTTTCCCGGACAGTGGAGTTTTCTCCTTGTTCTTGTCTGCGAGAGCCCAGCCGCTGAGGTCGATTTCTGCGGTGCTGCGATTGATCAGAGTCACGGTCTCCTTCTCGGGAGACTCGATGGTGTTGACCAGGGCACCGACGATGCGGACGAGCCCGTCGGGCACATCGGTGGTGGGGAGATCGCCGTCGGTCGGGAAAGGCGGGCGGGGATCTGTGCCGGGCTGACCGGGAGCGGAGCCCTCCAGAGGTTCACCCGTCTGGTCGTTGGTGTGCCAGGCCTGGCTCTGGAAGGCGGTGAACACGGCGACCCACTGCTGCTGCTCGGGGAAGTGCACGATGATGCCGCCGTCGTTGTAGGGCCCGTTGGCATCGGCAAAGTCGCCTTCCGGGTCATTCCCCTGGTTCATGTGAATCTCATGGATCCCGCGATTGGGGCGGAAGCCAAAGTATGGGTCAGGACGGTTGTCGGGCCTCCAGCTGGAGCCAAAGGCGTAGATCACGGCCGTTTCATCTGAGAGAGCCCGCTGAATGATGCCATCAAACTTTTCATTCAAGTCATTGTCTGGACCCGGCACATCATGAGGGAGGGGCACCATGGCCATGGGGTCAAAGAGATTGCCCCGGATGAAGTCCAGGGCGCCGCTGGCTGGGGTGTGCTCGAGTGGGTGAAATCCATCCCCGGGCAAGGTGGTGAGGATCTCTGTGACCGGATGCTGGAAGTGCTCGTCAACGATGAACAGGAGTTCGGAAGGGCTCTGGCGGCTTTTGACATTGATGGCCAGACGGTAGTCATCGTTGCCAGCGACGGCGCGGATCTGGTAGTGCGGGTTCTGCCCAGCGCCGAGGCGGCGGTCAACGGGGCGGGCTTTGAGGACACCGTAGTTGGGTACAGGCATGGGAAGAGGAGGGCGAGG
This sequence comes from Verrucomicrobium sp. BvORR106, assembly GCF_000739655.1. Classification (GTDB taxonomy): domain Bacteria; phylum Verrucomicrobiota; class Verrucomicrobiia; order Verrucomicrobiales; family Verrucomicrobiaceae; genus Verrucomicrobium. The sequence goes on from NZ_BATR01000075.1 coordinate 56,774, forward strand.
TGGTTTGAGGCCGGGCGTGATTCAATCACCGGCTGCAGGGTGGGAGTGCGGAGCTGATGGGTTGAATAACCCGGCACAAGTGAAAGTTTGGCGACAAAGTTGCGAATGCAAGGCCTGAAAAGTGAATAAATCAATCTGATCGAAGGATGAAGATCATGAGCTGGGTTGACTCCCGCCTCCTCCCTTGCCCTTGGTCGCGGTGTCCAGGTCTTGCACGGCGGAGCTGAACTCGGTCGCCCATTCATTGGTCTCTGCGGTAACCAGGTCCTGAAGTTTTTTGATCGCTTCATTGGCGAGTTTCAGATAGGGCAACGATGGGGCTTCCGGTGTGGAGGCATTGGGTGTTGGGGGCGTGAGCTTGAGCGTTTCCCAGTCAAAACAGAACTGCGACATGACACGCTCCATCTGTTGCATGGTGCGCATGTAGCGGATCCAGCCTTTGGTGAAGCCGTAGAGCCGGTCAAACATGACGATGAAGCCCGACAGGGCGAGCAGAACGGTGGACCACAGGGGGCTGATCTTCGGTGTCACCTTCAACTCGGAGACGATGGGAACCAATCCTGAGCAGCCCACCCCAAGGAGGGCCAGCACCCGGAGGAAGAGGCTGAAGTCTCTTTTGGCCGCCTTCCGGTTTCCGTACCAGTCCCTCGTACTCTGGTAGGTGGTAGTCACATAGTTGTGCAATTCCCGCTGGGAGCCCTCCCGGCTGGCTGCGTCCCACCTCAGTTCAGAAAATCCAGTCGCCGGGATGTTCCCCATAGAGTTTCTGGGATAGTTCGTTGAGTCCTGCATGGTCAGGCATGCTTGAGGTCGTGATCTTGCTAAGGTAGCTACGCGAGGGTGTCGGCCATTGCTGGACGGATACATGGTGGCATGGAGTATAAGTTGCGCTATAGAGTTGCAAATAGCAACGTCAAGTTGGCATTTGGAAAGATGCCGATGCGATTGACCAGTCGTGTGCCGTGCACTACCGTCGTGCAGAAGCTCGGCGCATTATGGAGTACTTTCTGGAGTCCCAGTTGAAGCAGCTCGCCACGGAGCAGACTCGCATTCTTGTTGAAGAGTCTGCGGTGGTTTATCTCGACCGTCGCGCTGATAACCTGGAACAGGAGACGCCGCAGGAGGATGTCTTCATGGAGGCAGTTTCTTTGCCGGAGGGGGAGGTGCGGCCTTCTGCCGGGTCTGGGGGCCCGTCATCGTCATCGCCGCGGCATTTGTTCGATATCTTTCTCTCCTACAGTTCCCCAGACGCGGTGGCGGTGGTGGGTTTGTACCATTGGCTGGTGGCCCGGCGCTATCGTGTCTATCTGGATCGCTTTGACCGGTTGCTTAACCCGGCCGTGGTGACGCGGGCCACGGCCACGATCATCCGGCGTCGCATCGTGCAATCCCGGAGCTTGTTCGTGGCGACGTCCCCGCATGCACTGACTTCTGACTGGGTGCCCTGGGAGATGGGCTTTGCCGATGGCTTAATGAATAAGGCTGCGGTATTGTTCATTGCGCCGCGCCCGAATGTGACGTTCAACCGGCAGTCGTACTTTGAGTTGTATCCGGAGGTGGGGCCAGGTCCGGCGGGAGCGGCCAAGGGGCAGGATCTGATCTTGACGGACCCGCAGGCGGTGCCGCCGTGGAGCGCCACCTGGGACACGTGGCTGAGGATGCCGCGGAGGTACTGAGGTGAGGGATGTCAAATTCGGTTTATTGTGAAGAATGGTCAATGGGTGCAAAGAGAAAAAAGAAGTTGCACTGCCGATATTGATTGTGGATGAATTTGCTGCTGATCAGTGGGCTCGCTGGAGTTGATTGAGTTCAGCGATCTGGAGCTCTTCATTGTGAATCCATGAAATCACCACTATCTGTTGTCTTGATCAGCCAGGGAGATGCTGCGGACACCGAACCCTATGTAAAATCGCTGAAGCGGGCCTTTCTGGGGATGGATTCCCGGGACCTTAATGCGGCACCCGATTACGAATGGCTGCATCCGTTGGACTTTCGGGCATTTTCGTACACAAAAGAGAACCAGAAGAATGGTGATGAAGTGCGGAAAGTGCTCGCTCCCAACGGGGTGACTGAAGATATCGTTGGGAGTTCGGAGCGGGTGCTCGTCGTAGTATTGCTGGGAAAGGCAAATGGCGACGATGCGACGGAGTTGGCCAGCAGTTGGCGAAAACTGGCGGATGCGGAAGACCATGTTTCGGTCCTATTTGTCTCACTGTCGTCCGATCAAGTACCGGAGGCAGTGGGGGAAGCACGTTGGGGAAAGATTGAAGCGCTGGGACTGAAGGAGCTGGATGAAAGAGATCTCCGTCAGGACCTTCTGACCTTGCATACCATGCAAATGGCCATCTGTTTGCTTTTCAAGAAGGTGAGGACGGTGCCGGGGAATAGCAGGGGCGTTCGGCCGAAGCGGCCCAAGATCTTCTTTAGCCATGCGAAGAAGGACGGTGTTCCTCTGGCGAAGTCAGTCAAGAACTGGTTGAAAGGCTTGAAAGGATTCAAGTCATTCTACGACACGGACGACCTGGACTTGACTGGTGACATCAGCAAACAATTGAAAAGCGCCGTAGCGGGTTCAATTGTCGTGGCCCTGCGTACCGAAGTCTATGATTCTCGATATTGGTGTCAGAAGGAAGTTTACTGGGCAGAGATGTACAACAGGCCGCTCGTGACAGTTGATGCCCGCTGGAACGTCCAACACGGTCCTGCTGTCATTGGCCTGGACGGCAGCCCATCGGTGAGGATTCCGGATGGAAGCATCACCCGCATTCTGCTGGCGGCAATGAAGGAAGGGCTGCGCATCGGCCTTTTTGATTCCCGCGTGGAACTGGCCGCGGTTCAGAATGGCAATCGCGTCAAATACGAGAAGATATCGCGATATCCTACGCTGGCCTCACTAGCGGGAGCCATAGAACGGTTGAACAAGGGGAAAACGCGCGCACCCGGTTTTCTTGTCTATCCTAATCCGGCTCTGCCAGATGACGTGGAGATCATAGCAAAGGATGTGGCAAAAAAATGCGAGAGGGAGTGATTTTATGTTCGCTGGACGAATTCCGAATTCATGGCGGAAGGACCGGTGGAGACGATGGACGGCCATTTTGGGGGAGAAAGATCGGGATCACCTGTTCCGCGGATGAATCCGACCTGTCCCCTCTGGGATTCAGCAAGGATGCCATCAATGACTTTGTGATCGACCTGTCACGCAGAGTCATTGCCTTGGGGGGGACGGTGGTGTTGGGGCACAAATGGCACATTGGTGGGATCATGGAGGCGCTTGGGAAATTTGCCCTGGCCTACAAGGCCGTCAATGCGACACCGGAAGCCCCCATTGTTGTCAATTATCTCGCACATCCAGATGCGCCAGAGCTGTCCCAAACGGAGAAGGTGGAGCTGGGCAACTACATCAGGATTGATTCCACGGAGTGGCCTGATCATCATGACGCATCCTATCTCCCCCCAAAAGGGAAACCGGACTCAAAGAGAGCGAGGGATCTCTTTGCGAACCGTGAACGTTTGGTGGGCGAGTGTGACGCAAGGATTGTCATCGGTGGACGGCCCACCAGTTCGACGAGGTCCGTCTCTGGGGTATTGGAAGAAAGCTGGTTGGCGCTGAAGCGCGAGAAGCTGTTGATTTGTTCCACCGGCTTCAATGGCATGGCGAAAAAAATTGCCGAAACGAAATCGGGAAGAGAGGTGGTGGCGGGCACCAAGGTGAAGCGCGACCAGGATTATCTAGACGAGATGGGCGGCCTGGTGAGGAGAGCGAAAGACAAAGGTTTGTTCCTTGAAACGAAAGAGTTTGCCGTGGGTGCACTCATCAAGCTTTTGGACGAAAAACTGACTCCGGCATAGGGGAGCCGCCGGGCGGCGATCCCACCCTTGTGGTGTCATATGTTGATGCCAGCATAGCGTTCTCCGATTTGTCACGTGATGATGATGAAGGAGGGGTGCCGCCCTTGGTGCTTCCAGAGGCGGCAACGCAGTTGTGGGCGGAGCAGAAAGGGGCAATATTGGCAAAGTCAGCTTCGGGTTGGCGGAAACTCGCCAGATTGGAGCCTTTGCAAGCTGAGCGAACCGCTGATCTGGGCAATCGGCTGCATGTTTCGATTCGTGCTGACAGGCGAGATTTGCTCGATGTGCGGAAGCAATCCAGGGAAGGGGCGGTGATCGCCACCAAGACTTTTGGGAGGGAGATTGTTGAAGTGAATGCTGGTGCCGGAGAGAGCGGTGCCATGCTGCACATGGAAGACGGGGAGTTGGTCCTGGTGAGTCTCCCCCAAGGGGGAAGTGCTGGCGAAGGCAACCGAAGGCCGTCTTGATCTCGGGCGGGAAACACTCCCGTGGAATGCAGGAGTAGGACTGCTGGGCAGGGTACGGGGTGGGGAGTACATCATCGCCACATCGGATGACTGTGAGCAAGTGTTGCTCCGGCCGGACGACCCCAGATGGAGATCAAAGGTATGCGATGAGAAGGCCTATTTCGGGACTGACAGGGCTGCCACCGATCCCAGTTTGGCCATATATGATCCAGAGGAGAAAGTCCTTCTCACCCGAAGCCAGCGTTCCGATGCTCCCAATATGCTTTACTGGGCCATGTTATGGGACGTTGAGTCAGGAATTCCTCTCTCTGACCGGAAGACTTGCTTCAATGAGGATGACTTCTACAGCGGGAAAGTTGGAAACGAGTGGAGTCTAAGTGATGGGCATGCCAGCCTGGAGAAGGGGATCGTTTATCGTCCCTCTTTGGAGTCGCTCCCTGTGCTGGCAGACTACGCGGAGCAGTTGTCGGGATTGAAGCTGGATGAACATGGATTGACTGGCCGAATCGAGCCGACGCCTGAGTCTGCCTCTGCCCTGCGTGGGAAGCTGACGGAACAATGGAAGCGGCTTCCTGCGGGTAGGGGCGACAACTAGAAGCGGTGAGGCAGTAACGGCCAGCCGTGACCTCCGATGGGGCAAAAGCGATCGTCGAAACGCAGATGAAACTCGGCTACTGCCTGGCCTCGGTGATGGCGTTGATGAAGAACTCGGTCTCTTGCTTGTAGCGGGTATTCGGGTGTTTTTCAAGCAGGCTGTGAGCAGCTTCGAGGGTGTCGGACCAGAGGTGCAACCGGAAATTGGCCTGCATCCAATTACGCGTGATAATCTCGTCTTCAGGGGCGAGTTGTCTTGCCTTTCGAAGACATCGGTAGCGGCCCATGGCGTCATTTCGGATGTCACAGGAGATGGAAAGAAAATTCCAGGCTTCAAATGAGGCTGGCAACTCGCGCACGAAGATGCGGGACAGAGCTACGAGGACATCTGCATCGCGCGTGGTGGCGAGCTCCACCTTCGCATTGAGGATTTCCATGATGACGTGCTTGACGAAGTCTTCTGGTTTCCCGGGCAGTCTTTTGGAGCCATTCAACCACAAGTCTGCGGCGTGAGTTTTGGTGGCGGAGATGAATTTTTCAATGGCATCAATCTGGCCTGTGGTGTCTCCCAGCGAGTCGAAAATTTCTTGTACACCTAACGCGATGTCCAAGCGTTGAGGAAAGAGCGTCCTGGCGTTCTCCAGAATTTTGACAGCCTCCTGCCGACCTGTTGAGTCCAAGAATTTTCCACCATGCATATATCCGGCAGTGCCGAGGTGAACGCGCCCCTGTTCCCTGTCCTCTTTCGTGTCGCGGATTTCCGGGACAAAGAGGCCGGCGGGAAGATTCTCTGGCATGAAGATGACGTCCTCGCCGAGATTGTAAAACCAGTTGGCGATGGCGATATGAGCTTCCGGATCGGCGGAGTTCTTCTTCAGTAGGTCGCGAGCAAGCGGTTTGGGATCCGCTGACGGCTGTTTCTTAATCAGCTTTGACAGGGCATTGATATAGTACTCCTCGCTCTTGGCGGAGCACGGGTTGCTTCCGAGTTGGGTGAGGAGCAGGATCGCCAGGAGAATCGAGCTTCGCAATGAAGTGCTCATGATCTGCAACGGGTGAGTAGAGCTGAAGTGCGGTGTTATTCGGACGGCAGAATATCATTGGCGGGAAAGAGACTCTGGGTCTTGATTCGCACTTCCTGAAGCCGGTGCTTCAGAGGCTCGACCTGACTGACCGGGATGCCCGCACGCTCTTCGTTGTAGATGAGCTGGGTCAAACAGTAGCCGAGAAGATTGAGCGCTGCCGTGTTCCGGGGCTCCATGGCAAGTAGGTTGTCCAGACGAACGATGCTGTTGTTGTACCGTGTCCTGGCAGAAGCGAAGCCGTTGCCGCATAGGTGCATGTCTCCAGCCAGTGCCAATGCGCGGGCCAGTTCCAGCTCCCAGATCGAGGACTCCATGTTTAGTGCTTCAACGGCCGTTGCGCTGTTGTCGGCCAGGGTCGCGGCGTCGCCCACTCTGCCCAGCTCACGCAGAGTGGTGATCACCTTGCTCTGTGCAGTGGCCAAGGACATGACGAGATCTGCCCGCGCCATCATCTGTTCCTTGGGTGTCGCATCGAGCGCGGTCTTCAGACCACCTGCTATTTTTTCGATCGCCCCGAGCCGTTGGTCCAACGGCAGCAGGGCTGCCTGGCGTAGTCTCACTGATGACCACAGCTGCTGGGCTACAGGCGAGGTGGGGTCCTCTTTCACAATGCGTTCTGCCACTTGAAGTGCTTCCGCCCAATGAGGGGAAAGGGTGGGGGATGATGGCGGGGGTGTGACGGCGGCCACAGGCTGTGCTGAGGCGGCTGGCGAGGTGACAGCGGGCCGTGTTGAATCACCCTCTGATGCAGACAGCCGATAGAGGAGCCATCCGTAGCGGCGGAGGTGCCAGCCTTCTTTTTGGGACCAACCCGCCTGGCGGGCATAGTCCATGGATTTCTCAAAGTGAGCCTTTGCAGCAGCAAGATTCTTCAGCTCCAGGAAAGTCTCCCCTTCTTCATACTCCTGGACTGCTTTCAAGGAGAGTTTGCCCTCGCTAGGCGTGGTGCTTTCTGCCAGGTAGGCTTGGATGGCATTGTGGATGTTGCTCATCAGATCCAGGCGGCCCAGCGTGAGCAGGGAGAAGCGGATGTCGGTCTGCATCTTTTCCACCAGCTGCTCAGAACTGTGCTGCTCCTTCTCAGCACGAATGCGGCTCTTCTCTTCCGCTTGTCGGGCAAGAGCCTCCTTGGTGAGGGCTTGCTCCGCCGCGATCCGGGACTTCTCGGCCGCATCCCTGGCCCGGGAGGCGACCAAGGCCCAATTTACTGCGGCAGCGAGAAACGCACACAGAGCGATGACCACCCCAGTCCAGATGCGGCGGCGTAGCTTGGACACGCGAAAACTTCCTATCGTTGAGGAGAGTTTCTCGACCTCGGTTCCGGGTTGGGCCTGGCCGGGGGCACTGGGTATGGCGAGAACGTTGTCGACCAACTCACGCAGCTTTCCCTTGGAGTTCACCCAGTCGATGCCCCGGTCCAGTACGATCATGGGTCTGCGATGTTTGCGCGCCATCTCCGCCTCGAAGCACATCCAGGGGTGGTCAGCAGCACTTGGGCCGGCAATGAAAACCACATGGCGGCTCGCTCTCACCTTGGCCTCAATGGCCCGGCGTAGCTCATCGTCATGCGGCAGGTCACGCAGGTCCAGAAAACAGCGCATGGGAGGGCGCCTTTCCTTCTCTGAGCCTTGGGTGAGGGTGGCCTGTAGTGCAAGGGGATACGCACTCTGTTCATCATCCATTCTGGTATATGAGATGAAGACATCGTAGCCGTAGAGCCTCTCAATGAGATGGCCGAACGGATTCCGGGCCGCGATGGCAGCAGGTGCCGGTACGGGCTTGGTCATGATGAGATGGGTTTGGGTAGGCTGCGTTCCTCTGAAATGCCGGGCGCCGCAGAAGAGGGGAGTTGCGCGCTTCTACTGGTGCATCACGGCACGACGGTGAGCGGATAGGGGCTGTTGGGACTATACAATAAGGGATACAAAAAAACGGGAGAAAAGGCAAGAGTGCAGATGGATCGCGGTGCCCGGAGGATAGGGGGCATGGTGCCTGACAGACCACACCCTGAGACGGGGTCAAATGCTGAAGTGCGCGTGCGCCAACTTGGTGTCGGGCTGGTATCCCCGAAGCAGGAGGTGAAAGGTAATCTGGAGCGACAAAGGGATATCCAGGAGGATCGCGTATGCTTGGAGGCAAAGATTATGCCATGCGCATGTGTAATAATTTGCTTGATGAAATATCAGAGCCGCGCATGCTTGGTGGCTGCCGTCTTTATGACCTGCACCCAGTCTGACCCATGGAAAAGCAACTGTATTTTGGCCTCATCCTGTCGAATCATGAATTTGCAACACCGGAGGGGACGTACTTTTTGTCTGCGGTGGCGGAGGAGGCGGTGGCGAACGCGAGAAGTCATCCCTACGCTCCGGCCCGGGAGCGGGAGGGGCAGTACGTGGCGCTGCGGGCAGTGGTGCATGGTGGGGTGATGCTGGGCTGCTCGATCGTGGAGGCGGCACCCCCGATCACCTCCCAGCTCCTGGCACGCTTGCTGGAGCAGGAGTCTGGACTGCGGGGGCAGGTGCTGGGGCTGGTGCGAGAGGTGCGGGACGAACTGGTGGGCAAGCCTGAGCCGGTGGACGAGGTGGAGACGCCGTTGAGTGTGGCACCAAGTGGGCCGTTGCCACTGTGCGTGCTGGACATTGGCCACCACCCTGATGCTCCAGGGGCGTGCGGCGTATTGGGCGGAGTGAAGTGCTGCGAGTTTCGCTTCAATGAGGAGCTGGCGAAGATGATCCTGCCGCTGGTGAAGGAGGCGAGGGTAAGCGTCATGCATCGGGAAAGTGGCAGCGCGGCGGGCTATCGGGCCCTGCCTGCCAAGGTGAATGCGATGGAGCCGAACTTTGTGATCAGTCTGCACGCGAACGGGAACGGATCCACAGCGCACGGGAGCGAGGTGCTGTACTATGACGGGTCCACGGAGGGGAGGAAGCTGGCCACGCTGCTGCAGAGGGAGTTCCTCAAGGAACTGGGGTTGCGGGACAGGGGGCTGAAGCCGCGCACCGCAGCGGAGCGCGGCGGCTCGCAACTGGCGGGCACGAGGGCGACGATCGTGATCGGGGAGCCGTTCTTCATCACCAACGCCGCGGAGTTTGCCGCAGTGAGCGGGAAGAAGGCGGCACTGGCGCGGGCCTACGCAACAGCGATCGACGCGTATGCGGTGACGCTCTCCAACCCGCCTGTGACGCTGACCTCCGGGAGGGAGCCTGCCAGCCAGGTGGAGCCGGGGGCGAAGTTCACCTTTGTGACGGACAATCTGACGAAGGACGAGTTCCTCCAGCGCAATGACGCCGAACTGGAGAAGCTGATCGCGGCGGTCAATGTGCGGCTCCAGGGGGGATACGGGGCGAACTGCACCCGACTGACACGGGAGGATGTGTGGGTGCTGACGTATTGCGAGGCAGGCCTGCGTGACGGGAAGGTGGACCCGGACCACCGCCACTCTGAGGGGGAGCGGGGGATGCTGCCGCTGCCGAAGAATGTGCGGGACTGGAACGGGCCAGATGCGCCGGTGTGGGATCGGCCCATGCCGGTGGCACGGAATCTGGAGCACTTCTATCTGTACCTGGGCCACCTGAAGAACAAGGATCTGACAGGGGCGCCGCGCCACCTGTATGGGGGCTTGTTCAAGATCAAGGGCATCGCTGGGCACGCGGCACGGCAGGCGAAGGTGCTGGCCGGGGCGGTGCACGGTTATTTCTACAGTCCCAACTACCGTCCGGGGCCAGCCCCCTATGAGCACCTCGTCCACTGCTACCAGACGGACGTGCCGCTGGCGAAGATGATGGAGACCACGACGTATGTGCACGCTGGCACCAGCGTGATGACAGGCCGGGAGCGGAACATTGAGGTGGCACTGCAACTGGTGTGAGGGATCCTGCCGTTGGGCTGTTGGAACAAGCATGAGCAAGGACAGCAATCCAGTGGGTGGTGTCAGGCAGCCGGATGGGACGGCGGCCGGGGAGTTTTCAGCCTTTCTGAGCTACTGCACTCATCCTGACTACAAGCTGGCAAAAGCGACCAAACGCTTCTTGGAGACGTTCCACCGCTGGCCGCCGGTGCGACGGCAGTTCGCAAAGCAGGAGTGGCGCCCCATGAAGATCTGTACGGACGATGGCTCTTTCCGGAGGTCTCGTGCAGGAACGGAGACTGAGGAGATCATCAAGGCCAACATCCGGGAGATGCTGAAGAGGAGTGCCGCGCTGATCCTGCTCACCCCGGGTGATCCGACGGCGATGAAGTGGCAGGACGATGAGCTGGCTGAGTTTCAGCATCAGAATCGCGAGGCAGGTTGGGCCCGTCCTGTGTTCGTGGTCGTGACGCAGGGAGATCCCTTGTCGGAATCGAAGCCGTTCTGGACGCCGTTGCAAATCAAGGAAGGGCTGCACGAGCAGATCTACTTTGACTTCAGGGAGTGGAGGCCCAAGGAGGCGGCCCGCCAAGGGAAGGTCAGGGATATGGAAAGCGAAAGGCTGGCCCTGGCTGCGGAGGTGCTGAAACCGGAGGCGAAGCTGGCAAACGGGGGGACGCGAATGCTGACTGCGGATGAACTGGTGCCGCAGTGGTGGGCCGCGATGGCGCGGCACAGGCTGCGGCTGATCGTGAAGCTGGGGGTGGCCGCCATCGGGTTTGCGCTGCTGGCTGCGGTGGCATTGCATTTTTGGATCCGTACGAAAAAGGAGCTGGCCCGCTCGCACTTCGCACAGGCGGCGCGCTTGATGGAAGCCAACCAGTCTGGAAAGGCTCTTGGGTATCTGGCGGCAGCACTGCGGCTGGATCCCAAGTTTGAAGATGCCAGAGACCGTGCCTACAATGTGCTGGTCCAGCGGAGGTTCCTTGTACCTACGTTGCGTGAGGATGACGGTGGAGTTGGCGAAGAGGTGCTGCTGCCGGTGCGTCAGAGCAAGTCTTCCCAATCGCTGAAGGTCCAGCTTTCGAAATTGGAAGAGGGAGGTGGTGCCTCTGAGGTGGTGGGCGATCAGACGGTCGATTTTGAGACGACAGAAGGGGTGCCATGGTCGGCCCAGTCATTTGTCTACAAGCAGCCGGGCAAAGAGGCTCACCTCGTGCTCGTCGTGGCCGATGCCAGCAGCTACATGGTGCTGGCGGGCGCAGAAGGATTCACTTCAGAAGTGGCAATGCTTCCATGGCGTGCGACAGCTGCCGAGTGCCGGGCGGAGACTGTGAATGTCGCGTTCCGCAAAGTCGGGGCGGGAAATGACTGGGAGGATGCCACGCAGCGATTCCGGATGCTTGGCCCAGTTCCGGCTGCGAGCCAAGTTGGGCAGGTTGTTTCCTCGTCGAAAGTCAAAGTCACCAAAACGGAAACGATGCCGGACGTCGAATGGGTGCCCGTTGGCAAAAGGCGCAGGGAGGTCCGTTACGTATTGGGAGATCCTGGGCACTTTGAGATGCAAACGAAAGGCGGATCCGATGCGGTGCGGTTGTTCAGCCCGGATTCAAACATGTATATGCGGGTGCTTTCTCCCTCCCGCACCAAACTCGGGCTGGCGATGGAGGACGGCAGGGCTCTGGTTTTCAATCTGCTCACTCCGGGAGAAGTCATGGCGGCGCGTCCCCTGGGCCCAGGGTGTCGGAGTGTGGTCTTCGACAGAAGCGAGGGTCGGCTTGGGTGCCTTTCCGGGAAGATCTCGGGGGACGTGGACCAGCATATCGGGGTCTGGGGGCTGGAGACCAACGAGTGGCTGATGGACCCGCACCTTGTGGGGAGGGATAGCGAAGAGGTGGGCTTTACTGAAGATGGCAAGTGCATGGTGATCTGGGGTGAAGAAACCCCGGATCACCATGCCGCTGCCAATGTTCATCTGGTGCGGGTGAGCCCGGGAAGAGACAGCCGCACGCCAGACTGGTTTCTGGAAGCGATGGAGTGGATAGGTGGATACCGGGTGACAGCAAACCAGTATGCAGTGGAGCTGGACCTGCGGGAACGGGCGGATGCTCTCGACAAACTGGAGGCCCGGCTGGACAGTCTTCCGGAGAGTGAACATCTAGAACTCCTGCGCAGGCTCTGCAACAAGCTTCCGCTGGCGCAGGATCTCCCGGTTGTTCCTGATCCGCCGGAGTCCAATTGAAACGCGGATGATGCGGGATGGGGCGCGAAACAGGTTCAACCCTTGCGGGCGATCACACATTCTGTGTGACAAAAATGTAAAATTGCGTTTGACAATATTATGCGATACACCGATGCAATGGCGCAAACTCTGGTGGTCGGTCTTGGCGGGGAATACTGGGGCGGAAAGAGGCGGGATGATTGCCAGGGTGGGTCAGTGTCTCGAACACCTCAACCATTCCACTATGGCCAAGAAAGCTGCAAAACATGCCGGGCCCGCGAAGAAAACCGCCGCGGTCGCTTTAGGAAAACTTCCCGCGGGCCCCTCTAAAGATGAGGTGAAGATTCGGGTCCTCGCCAAGATTGATGTCGAGGCCGGCCGCAATCATGCGCCAGAAGGGAAGCGCACCTTTTTGAGGGCGGGCGACGAGACATTGAACCTGGAGACGGACCTCATGATCAACGGGACGCGGCGTACTGCCCTGTCGGCGGACTACACGGGCATCAGCACCAGCTATGAAGGGGGCAAGATTGTCGGGCAACTCGCCGCCAAAGGTGCAGACACTGTGAAGAAGGCGATCGCGCTGGTTCACAAGCGGGCGGGCGGCAAGTAGTGCAATACGCCCGGAGGGAAAGCCCGGGCAACGTCCAAGGCGCTCCTGACCGCGTTTCCGCGTCGAGCCCAGTTTCATCAATCCTGTTATGAAGAATTTGTTTCATCTACCCCTCACGTCCTGCTTGTTGCTGGTGCTCCAGGCATTTGGGCCCACCCGGATGGACGCTGCAGCCACGCCTGAGCAGGTGGCAGAGTCTCAGAAACTGGTGGCGGAGGAGACGGACCTCCTGGCCCGGCTGGAGGCGTTGAGGAAACGCAAAAAGGAGCTCGACACGGCGATCACCGCGGGGAAGCCGACTGTGCCGAATGGGGAGGCTGCCAGCCCGAGCCAACCCTCAGAGGTGCCGCCATTGGGGGAGGATGACTTTGGGGCGTGGTTCGCCAACTTTCGCGAAGAGTACCAGTTGAAAGTCCGTCAGAGCGTCTTTGACAAGGGTGGTCTGGAGGAGCCTGCGCTCTTCCAGTACACCATGCCGGCCAGCGGATCTGATAGCTGGCAGGCGGATGTGGGGATCAGTCTGGCGCACGACATCGGCATCGACCTTCCGGGCCGGCCCTCGTGGAGGGTTCTCGGTGACTACCACTACAACGAAGCCAAGGGTTCGTTGAAAGACACGGTGGTGGCCGCGGCGGGCCTCGACTTTCTCTTTGGCGGCGATACCGGCACCGCGCAGGCCGTCTCTCTTGAAGGGGGCTACAAGCGGGACAATCTGGTCTCTGGCGAAGGCATCACGGGCAGCCTGGTCTGGTATCCCACGGTGGAGGTACATGGCATTGGTGATTTCTGGAAGCCCTTTGGCCCTGTGACCGCCAGGCTCAAGCCCTACCTGGGGGTTGAGGGAGAGTCCGGCAATGGCGGGATCAAACGATTCCCCTCAGGAGAGCGGTGGTCCGGGAAGGCTGGCCTGTCGCTCATCGGGCTCGTGTTACCGGAACACCTTGGCAACCGGTTGGAGACTTCATTGAACTTTGGCTGGTGGTATCACTTTGCGACCTCTGGTGGCTATGATGCCTACGAGGACTCCCAGGAATACTTCAGCGCGACCATCACGTACTGGCTTGATCGTGGCAAGGAAGACGGCCAGACCCTTGCTCCAGAGGAAAAGCACTTTGGCCTGAGTGCCAAGTACTCCTACGGTGACAACCCGGCCAAAGGCGAATTTGACGCTGATGTGTGGACCTTTGGACTTTCGATCCGGTTTTAGGTGAGTGGGATCGAAGGAGCATGGGGCTGAAAGTTGCGACGGCGGCTGTGCCGCTGCGCTGCCGCCATCAGGTGGCAAAAAACTGCTCATCGAACGTGAGCTGTCTTCTTCATGGCGAGAGAGATGGTCACGATCTCAGTGACCAGGCTCATTCAGCTACAGTATGGCTGGCTAGAACACTTGCCGTTCTCGCGTCCCGTCAGACTGAGACTGCGATGCGAGGGGTTCTGATATCGTCAGGGCCGGACTCTTTGTGTCCTGCTGATCCATGTGTTGGTTTACAACAAACAAACACCTCTTAGTTGCTCTCGACTGCGGGACCGGGCTTCCCGCCATTCAGTACGGTGTTGCAATGGGCCAGGAGGTTCTCCCATCGGCGGGTGGGGTTCTGCTGCAGGCGGGTTTGTAAATCTTGCACCTGTGTTTTGAGCAGACCTGTCTTGCCGGAGGCCGGTTTGAGGCCATTCTGTAGCTGGGCAATAGTTTCGATGCAGCAGGTGGCAGCCAGGAGGACCTCGTCTGAGCCCGGTGGCTTGGTCTTACCCGTGCTATCATTGCGAAAGATGGCGAGAGACTTCTGAACGCATCGCGAGGCGGAAGTGTAGTTGCCAGACATCAACCATGCCTCAGCTTCGAGGGTGTGTGCTGCGGCGAGGTTGTTGCGCCAGTCGATTCGAGTGGGGCGGTCCTTGCAGGCGGATTCCAGGAATTGAGCTGCTTCAACGGCGAGTGGGGGCGCCTCCTGGTACTTCCGTGCGAGCAGTTGCACCTCCCCCTGACGAAGCAGGCCTAGTGCGACCAGCCATTTTGCCTCACAGTTGTCCTCAGATCTTGTGGTCATGGCGCGACGCAGGTCTGTGGCCTGTCGGTAGAGGGCCACTGCAGATTCGAATTGCTTTTGCTCACGCTGGCAGTCACCCAGTCGCTCATAGCTGGCGCTGAGTTCTCTGGACCAGCGGGGGAGCGTCATGTCCTGGTTGTAGAGCTCCAGTCTTGAGGCCAGCGAGACATTGAAGTACTCGGCGGCAACTTGGGGCTGGCCACGCCGCATCGCTACATCTCCCAATCGTTCCGTCATTGATGCCCACTCAGACTGGATGTCTGACTCCGTGGTTCGCTTTTGGTAGACTGGCTTCATCCAGGTTTCTGCGGCCTTGAGTTCGATTTCGGCGTCGGCATATCGATTGAGTCCCAGCAGAAAATTACCGAAGCCGTGGTGCGTAAGGGCGAGATATCGCTGACATTCAAGGCTTCCTGTATTGGCAGTCTGAGCTTGTTTCCTGAGGGCCAGGGCTTCACGCCAGAGTTCCTCCGCTTCCTTTGTGCGTCGGGTGTCCCGCGCCGTTTGATTGCCAAGAAATTCGATGACGCTTGCCAGGGAGCGCAGGTAGTTCTCGTCTGAAGAAAGCTTGCGGCAGTGTTCTAGCTTCGTCCGAGCATCTTTCCACAACTTCTCGCCTTCAGCGGCTTTGCCGTGCTCGATGAGGATGTGGCCGAGCCGCACTTGCGCCTGGCAGAGGCTCCATGTGTTGCTGGCCTGGACCTCGGGCGAGGTGGTTCCGATTTTGGGGATGAGTTCAAGGATTCTGATGCTCTCTTTATAGTGAGCTTCTGCTGTGGCCAAATCATTGTTATCGCGTTCGAGGTCGCCGGCCAACTCGCATTGTCTGGCCCACTCCACGTGCCAGTGCCGCCAGTCTGCATCATTGACGCCTGATGGACTGGATTTGCCGACTATGGTCGCCCTGAGTTCCCCACCTTTTTTAAGGAGGTTAACAGCCTCGGAACGACTTCCTTGCTGGTCTCTGATGTTCGCTTCAGCAAGCCGATCATAGGTGCGAGCGAGATCCGCTTTCCAATGGGCAGGCACGCCTGGTGATTTGCAGAGATATTCTCGATGCCGTTTGCATTCCTCCAGCATTTCTCTGGCAGATGAAGTTCTGCCCAGTGCCAGCAGGGCATCGCCAGCCGTAAACAAGAACAGGGCGTGCTGCTCTTCTGGTGGCACGTCGGGCATCTCACCGGAGGTAGGATTTTTGAAGTAGTTTTGCGCGGGAGGGACGGCCGCCTCCAAGAGGTGAAGGCGCCCTTCTTTGCGCAGAGAGTCCCTGAAGTTGAGGAGCACTTGGTTTAAGGTTATTTCGGCATTTCGTCGTTCCGATTTGGCTTTCTTGCTGTAGTCGAATGCCGCAACTCGCTGTCTGTCAGCCTCTTCCTTCTCATCTTCAGCAGTGCGGTAGTAACCAAATGCAATCCCGAAGGCTAACAGGGCCACGATGACAAGCGACCCAGCCACGATGGTAGCCAGCTGAAATTTTCTTCTTAGCGAATCAGAGTGCTGTCTCGATATTTCGGCTTCATGTGCTGCCTGCTGAGCTGAAGTTGTCGCGTCGTCCGAAACCTTTGCGGCAGCCTCCGCTGCCTGTGTTCGCTGCTTTTCCGCCGCAAGCAAGGCTCGGCGCTGATTGCGTTTGTCGTGAAGGGTACGAGCGACGTTTGCCCGGGATGCTTTCCAGTAGGCGCGCTCAAGCAAGGTGACCCGGAGTTTGGTTGCCTTCAGCCACTTTGTGAGATCTGGCAAAGGACCTGCGGCATTAAGCAGTCTTTCTTCCTT
Source organism: Verrucomicrobium sp. BvORR106 (assembly GCF_000739655.1). Classification (GTDB taxonomy): domain Bacteria; phylum Verrucomicrobiota; class Verrucomicrobiia; order Verrucomicrobiales; family Verrucomicrobiaceae; genus Verrucomicrobium. The sequence continues at coordinate 73,271 of NZ_BATR01000075.1, forward strand.
TTCGCTGTTCTGCCAACGTTTGGCTGCGTGGGTCAGGCTTCGGAGAACGGGAATGTCGTGCCGGAAGTGTTCAATCCATCCGCGAATGGTGCCGCAATCTGTGATTAACACTTCATGAGTGATCTCTATCGCATGGCTGTCCGTGACGATGAGTCTGTTCTCAGGCAGAGTCAGGAATGCGACGACCTTTGAGACCAGGCTCTGATCGATGTTCTCCCAGTCGAGCTCATCAAAATCCAACCTGCGCCTCGAGTCGGTGACGCCTTCACCGGGAGAAGTCAGCCTGAGGAACAGGTTCTTTGCGATATCCAGATGTTCGGTGCCCTCGACGCAGAGTTGTTTCAGACAATCCTCAGCGCGATTTTGCAGGGCCTTCTCCACGCCTCCGATGACGGTGTAAGCTGCATGGGTAAGGCATGCGCCCACTCGATGAGTCCAGAGACTCTGCAGGGCGAGTTGAAGCAAGGGCATGGAACCCCGCTGGCGATAGACGTCCTTGACCATGGTTTCCACCAAGCCTGCTTCGAGGTAGGCACCCGATCGGGCTGCGGGACCCTTGATGGCCTCGCGCCAGCCCTCATCATCCAGTTCCTTGAGCTTGAGGCGGTGGTGGTCCTTCTCCAACAGGTTCCAGAAAGAGGGGGAGACGCGGCAGCGCTGCTCAAAGTCGGAACGGAGGGAAAGGACGATGTGCCAACGGCGGTCGCCGTTTTCGCGCAGATGAACCAGCCCGTCCAAAATGACGCGGGCACGGTTTCTCTGTTCTTCCTCTGTGCTTGCCACGATACCCCGATGCGTGAATATCTCCTCAAGTTGATCAATGATTACCAAAACCCTGTCTTCAGGTTTAGGATAGAAAGCACGAAGCTCCGCATCGAGTCCTGCGGCCAACTGCTCTGCTGTGGGGAGAGCCTGGGAGTTGCCAGGGAGTATCCGTTCCAGTGCCGCGCCGACTGTGGCGGATCTCGAAGCGTCAGGCTCTGTGATGAACAGTTGGGTCAGGACCTCACGTAGGAAGTGGTTGCCAGGTGTGGCGATGAGCCGTTTCCAGGACCCCAAGTCGGGAATCACGGTCATGGCCGCTTCGGTGGCCAGTCCGGCTCGTGCCAGCGAGGACTTGCCATTGCCGGACGGACCCACGATGACGGCGAAGCGCCAGTCCCTGACCTTCGTGGCGAGTGCTTTGCTTTCCGCGGTCCGGCCAAAGAAGAACGAGGCGTCGTCCGGTTGAAAGGCTTCCAGGCCCCGGTAGGGATTGAGCTTTGGCTCATCGGGAGCAGAGGTGTCGGGCTTGCCCTGGATGGCCTGTTTCAGGCGGTGCAATTCCGCTTCTTTGTCCGTAAGGCCTTCCGTTAGGTCTACCCAGAGGCGAGTTTTGAGGAACCACCTGAGGTTGCTTGTGTTTGCGCCAGGCAGGAGGACGGGGATGATGCGGAACTCATCAGTCGTCCGGGACACTTTGATGGCTTTCCCCAGGAGGGAGTTCACCTCCTCTTGCATCCAATCACCCTCGCCGTGAGGCCCGATGCAGATGAGGGCGGAGCGGCTGCGCTCCATGGCCTTGCCCAGTTTGTCGCTGAGGATATCGCCAGGTTCGAGGTTGTTCTCATCAAGCCAGTATTTCACACCGTGACGTCTCAGCCACTCTGCCAAGGCTCGGACGATTGGTTTGTCCTGGCTGTTGTGGGAGAGGAAGACGTCGTACTCAAAGTAGGGAGGCATGGCAGGACGGCGTGAGATTACTCCAACCACTATTCATTGCGCAAAGCGATCTTTGGGTACAGGGATTTTTTTGATGGCAAGAATGGTGCAGGTCGTCGTGCTTGCTTAGTTGGGCAGGGCTTGCCTGCAGCGGCTCGGTATTGATTTCTGGGTTATTATCCGGTGGCGAAAAATTCTTGGGTAGTTACTCTATTGGGTTGAAGTCTCGCCAGGCATCCTGACCTCCGCCCATGAATGTGAACCCTGTGCCACAACCGTCTTCGCCACTCACTCCTGACCAGAAGGCCGCGCACCTGCTCCTGACGGAGCTGCGCACCCGCATCGCCACGCAGCCGCTGCCGTACCAGCATGGCAGGGAGGACTGTGCTCTGAAGAGCCTCTATGAGATCTTCGGGCTTACGCGGAAGGCTATCAATGACAATCCGGGTTGCCAGACCTTTGCCAAACTGGCCACCGAAGTGCTGAACACCGTCATTCGCCCCGTGACGGCCAAGTGGCACGCTGCAAGTGAGGAGGGATGGCTGAGCACGCGGGATGGGGGCGACGAGTTCCGTGGCGACTTGCTGAAGGTGCAGAAAAAGCTGCAGGATTTTTCCCTGGATCTGCAGCAGCTGGCTTACGGCACCCGTGTGCGGGATGCCCTGGTAGAGGGGCCGATGGCGCCGCGCGGCAACCCGCCGGTGGATCCCATGGCGGAAATTGAGGCATCGTTGCCGTTTGGCATCCCGGAGCAGGATGCTGAGGTTTGGAAATGCGTGGGGTCACAGATGGCTGCCGCCAGCATGGCAACGACGGTCAATCTTGCCGAGAGTGCGGATGTGCTGGCGCGGCGGAAGAAGATGGCCTCTGCTGCCTGTAGCACAACCGCACCGGAAGATGCGATTGGGCTGGCCTTTTCCGGCGGGGGCATTCGCTCCGCCACCTTTTGTCTGGGGGTGGCGCAGGTTTTGGCAGAGAAAAACTTGCTCAGGGATGTGGACTTTCTCTCGACCGTATCAGGTGGCGGTTACACGGGCAGCTTTTTGACGCAGATCATTGGGGGTGGGGGCGCCTGGACCCAGGTAGCATCCCCGCATGGCCCAGATACGGCTGGCATTCGGAAACTCCGGCTGAATGCCAAATTCATCTCTGCCCGAAGTGCCTGGCAGGCGTGGGACATGGCGGTGACGACGCTGGCTGGGATGTTTGTCAACTGGATGGTGCCTCTCGCCATTCTGGTGCTCATGGCAGCGGTTGCAGTTTCAACGAACCTGCGTCAGCATTTGCCTTTGTGGCCCCTCTGGGTTGGCCTGGGGGGCTCCGTTGTGGGGGGCTGCTTGTATTTCGGTGCGCTCCGCTGGCGTCTGAAGTGGGGCGACCTGCTCGCCGCCGGGATCCTGGCGCTGTCTATGCTGGTGACCGGACTCTTTTTTACTGTCGAGGGAGGTCTTGCCTTATACGATGTTCTGTTTCCCAATGCAGGGGCTCAGTTTTGTAACCTCGACAAGCTCTGGGCCAGTTTATCGTCGTCGCCTCTGTGGAAGGCAATGGGCGTTTCAGGGGTCGTGGCGGGAGGGCTCTCAACGCTGGTCCCGACCGTTGCTCGCTACTTCCGCGTGCTGGAGGATCCAAAGAAGCGCAAGTGGGTCTTGAAAGGTGCGTTGGTGGTCGCGGCGTTGTTTGTGCCCGTGCTGGGGCTGTTTGTCTTTCTTCTTCTCGTGGGTTTGGCTGAGGTAAGGACGATAGATTTCTTTGGGGGGGAAGTCAGCGGGCTCTATCTCCTTTGGGTGACGTTTGGTGTCCTCACGTTGGTGACGTTGTTGGCGCTCAATATCAACCAGACGGGTCCTCACCGTCTCTACCGTGATGGGCTGAGTAAGACGTTCGTTGAAGTGAATGCGGCCGGGCCAGGCAATACACCCATGTCCAAGATCAATCCCGCGGACTTTGCCCCTTACCATCTGATCAACACCACGGTGAATCTGCCTGGGAGCAAGGCTGAAGCACTTCGAGAGAGGAAGAGTGACTTTTTCCTGTTCTCCAAGTACTGGTCTGGTTCTCCGGCTGTGGGATATTACAACACCGCTACCTGGCATGCCAACAGCAGCGAGATGGACTTGGCCACGGCCATGGCTATTTCAGGGGCGGCATTCTCAGCGAACATGGGCCTGGGATCGATCCCGCCTCTCCGGGCGCTCCTGGCCTTCCTGAATGTGCGACTTGGGTTCTGGATCCGCAGACCCGATATTGGTGGGTCAGGTTGGTGGGCACAAATCGCCTCGCCAGGGTTCACTTGCTTGCTGAAGGAAATGACCGCCCTTGGGCTGGAGGAGGACAGGCGCTGGCTGAACCTCTCCGATGGCGGCCACATCGAAAACCTGGGCGTGTACGAGCTCCTGCGTCGCCGTTGCAAGTTCATCGTCTGTGTCGATGGCGAGGCCGACCCGGAGTTCACCTTCCAGGGGCTGATGACTGTGGTGCGCCATGCCCAGATCGATCTGGGAGTGCGCATTGACCCAGATTTGGATGACGTGCGGCAGGACGCCAAGACGACTTACAGCCGGTCTCACTATCACCTGTGCAGAATTCACTATCCTGACCGTGGTCCCGGCAGACCGGCGGGCACTGGGCTCTTGTTGTACATCAAGCTTTCCGTCACGGGAAACGAAAGTGAGCTGATCCGCCGTTATCGGGGCTCGAATCCTGCCTTCCCCCACCAGTCCACTCTGGACCAGTTCTTTGATGAAGAGCAGTTCGAGGCCTACCGCCAACTGGGTGTGCATGCTGCAGAGGGGCTGTTTCAGCCGTGTTTGATGGAGGTGGCAGTCCCTCCGGCGGGTGGCTATCAACCGACATCCATGAGGGACTGGTTTACGAAACTGGCGAGGAACCTGTTGGAATGAGACTGTGGGAATGGGGTTGCTATTCGCTGGTGATGTTGATTCTGTAGCAAAGACTGACAGAGGGCATGCGAGGCGGGCCAGTGGGGCGGCATCAACGCTGCCATGTTATCAACGTTCATCACGAGAGAGAGAGAGAAATTTGCAAAGTCGTGTCCCATGAACTCTGCCCCTGCCAATGAGAAGCTCCCCCATCCCGGCCTTGTTGTCTCACAGCACAGGGCATTTATTTCCTATAGTCATGGGGCCACCCAGGAACTTGCGGCAAGCCTTCAAAAGGCTCTGCAAACCTATTCCAAGCCGTGGTACAAGCCCCGGCTGTTTCGCATCTTTCGCGATACGACCAACCTTAGCGTAACCCCCGAACTTTGGCCTGAAATCGAGAGGGCCCTGCAGGTCACGGAGTTTTTGATCCTGCTGGCATCGCCTCAGGCTGCCGCCTCCAAGTGGGTTAAGAAAGAGCTTGAGTATTGGATCAATAGGAAACCTCCGGGAAGTTTGATGCTCGTGCTCACAAAAGGGGATCTGGTCTGGGATGATGACGCTGGCGACTTTGACTTCACCCTGAGCAACGCCATCCCCGAGACGTTGAGGGGAGTGTTCAAAACGGTCCCCCGCTGGGCGGACTTTTCCAAACTTCCAGCGGAACAGTATCACCTGTCTGACCCTCTGTTCCTGGAGAATGTGGCCTCGATCTCGGCCCAGCTTCAAGGGAAGGGAAAGGAGGACCTCATCGGGGACCACGTACGGGAAACGCGCCGCATTCTCCGGCATGTCACTGTGGTTGTCTGTGTCCTTACCGCAGTTCTGCTGTTTGCCCTGGGGATGTGGCAGCTGGCGGCGAAGCGGGAGCATCAAGTGCGTGTGACCCTTTCCCAGTCCGACTTTGCCAATGCCCACCGGCTGCTTGCGCAGGGGGAGTCTCATCAAGCGTTGCTGCATCTTGTTCGTGCTGTCCGCCAGAATCCGGAGAACAGCAGCGCGATGCAGCGCCTGACTTCTGCATTGACTCAACGTCGCTGGCCAGTCTTGACCGTCCCACCCATGGACGCCGGGGGAATGATCGATGAGGTGGCCCTGCTCGAGCAGGGAAAAAGGGTGTTGGCGGCCTCTCCAACAGGGGGAGTTTCGGTCTTTGATACCGCGACGGGAGCGAGACGATACACTCCCATTCTGCCGAAAGAGGGGGAGTGGACCTCAGGCCGCTTCAAACAGGTTGCAGTGGATGAGCAAGCGAATCTGATCGCGACCTACGGTGAGGGGAATCGACTCGAGCTGTGGTCACTGTCTACGGGAGAGTTCGTGAGGAGCCTGCCTCTGCCTGTTCCTGCGGCCCAAGTGGAGTTCCTGGACAACAGGGAAAAGCTCGCGGTCCTGGACGTGGAAGGTGGGCTGAAAGTGTACCGTATCCGTGATGACGGCCTGGCGTGGCAGATCAATGGCCTGGGTAGGCAGGGGCACCTTCACGCGAGTCCTGACGGCAAGTATGTCATGATGGCTCCAACGGAGGGGGAAGGACTCATTCTTCGCTCGAGTGACGGTCATCGCATGGGGGAACTTCAGAGTGCTTCGCATCCTGTTGTTTCATCGACATGGTGGGCGGCGGAGAACCGGGGGGCTGCCATCTGCAAAGACGGGCGGGTCGCCTGGTGGGACTCAGCACCACCAGCACGAAGTTGGGTGTTGCCCATGGGGCAGCCCCTGGATCTGATCATGGCAGGCGCAGATTCTTCGTCCTGGTATGGAGCCTTTGGTCAGGGTTTCTCTGACGCATGGCGGGTCTATGCCTTTGAGGGGGCTGAATCTGCGGCTCCTCTCTGGACGGTCGTGCACCCCGTGAGAGAGACTGGCTACCACGTGACTGCGATGGGCTCAGGAGGATTGGATCTGGCACCTGATCATCGGTTGATGATCACTCAGCATTTCACAGATCGCTTCGCTCGGGTTTGGAAGGTTCCTGGCGGAGCCCCCGCTTGTGAACCGCTTGTGCATGACGCCGGGGTGCGTCAGGCGAAGTTCATGGGTGCGTCAGATCGTCTGGTGACCGCCACATCCTCCCCCTGGTTGCGACTCTGGCAAATCATGCCGGCTATCGCGGAAACAACTGACACGCGACTGGCAGTTGCTGAAGGTGAGCATGTCTACACAACTGCCCAGTCGGCGGATGGGGGGAAGCTGGCAGTCGTGACCAATCTGCCGGAGAAGGCCGTCGTGAGGGTGTTTGAGATCGATCCTGGGCGCAGTGTGAAGGCCGTGTTGGAGGTGTCCGTTCCGAGTGGCGTCTCTGCCATGGACCTCCGGGCTGATGGGAATGCCGTTGCGTGGGTGGACGCCGTGGGGGGGCTTGCGGTGATGAAGGTGTATGGAGAGCAGGAAACCTGGAAAAGCGAACTCTCCGGCAAGAATTTGGAAGTGCTCAAGTTTCTTAATCGAGAAGGAGTCGCGCAGGAAGACTCCTTGCTGGTAGCGGGAGAGGGGGCGACCCTCTGGTGCGTAGAGAGGGGGCAGACGCGTTCCATTGACCTCAATATGGATGCCACAGAGAAAATCCAGTGTGCGGCCGTCTCGCCCTCTGGGAGGATGGTGGCGGTCGGGAATGATGCAGGCAGGATCTGGCAGTTGAATGCCTGTCGGGGCACGCTCTTGAGTCAAATAGAAGGACATGATGGGGCAGTCCAAACACTTGGCTACTCTGCAGACGGGGGGAGGCTGTGCAGCGGGGGCAATGACTATCTGGTCCTGCAGTGGAAGGCCGGTTCTGGCGAATCTCTGCCCGGGAAGATGCGCTCTGAAGCAGAGCCTATGGGGGCCCGATACTCGCCGGACGGGCGCTACCTCGTCACATATGGACGGTATCCGCAGGCGAGGATCTGGGATGCCGCAACGGGTCAGCCTATGACCCGCAATCTGGAGCATGACAACTGGATCGTCAGCGCTCAATTCAGCGAAGACAGCCAGCGCCTTGTGACCTGTACGATCAAAGGGGGAGTCCGGTTCTGGGAGTGTGCCTCTGGGCTTCCCGTGGCGGAGGAGATCGCTCCACAGGAAAGTCTTGATGTCGCCATGGCGGTGTCCAGCAGCGATGGGACACGTTGGTTTGCGCTGGATCGTTCGACGCGAGTGAGATGTGGCCAGTCAGGTGTTGTTCCTTCGGAAGCCGTGGCCAGGTCCATTCTCGACGCGGCGGAGCCGGTTGCCGGAATGATTTTCAATCCGCATGGGGGCATTGAGGCCAAGGAAGCCGCCACCTCTGCTGAGTGGATGCGATTGGAGGCCGTGTTGAAGGGGGCTATGTCAGGGAAGTGACTGCCGTAAAACACTACGGGCAACCTTCATTCGTCACGAGCTCGCCCACCACGTGGTTGCCGGCCTGCTTGAGTTCCTCCACTTTGAAGGACTCAGGAAACACGCAGCGGGTGAAGTGGCACTTCTGGAACCATGAGGGGCGGATCAAGCCGCGGAACCGGCAGGACTCGAAGACGACGTCATGAAAGGTGACTTCGTTTTCAGGACCGCTAAAGTCCAGCACTCCGGGAGGAGGGGGTTCTTTGCAGTTGGAGATCACGGCGTTTTCAAAAGAGCAGACGCTGCCTGTGACGACAAATTTTGACGATTCCTCGGGCGGCTGGGTCTTGAAGCGGACCTGACCAAAGTTCTGCACATCGACATTCGTGCCTATGAACTGACAGTTCGTGAACTCGGCGTCGATGATGTTGGTCGCCAGGAAGGCTCCGCCGGCGAAGGTGCAGTCCCGGTAAGCAGCTGTGCTGATGTCGAAGGAAGGGGCCTCTCCCCAGAGAACGCCGCCGAAGTGCACTCGCTCAAAGGTCGCTCCAGAGATGGCGCCTGAGAGGAATGTGGTGTTGGTGAATGATCCGCCCTTGTAGTCGGCATTCTTCCAGTTCAAGCCCTCTACGAACCAGCGGTTGCGATCATCTCCGGTGGCAGTCGTGAGCGCCATGGCATTGAGCCTCCGGTGCGCTGGAGCGGTGGCGTCATCTGCCAGGAGCAGCAGTTGTTTGCGGAGCCGGTCGTCGCGCTGGAAGCGGGAGATGTCTGCTTGCACCGAGGTGTTTGGCAGCATTTGCTCTGCGGTCAGGATCCGGTTGATGAGATGCCGTCGATGCCATTCCCGACTCAGTTCTGTGATGCCGGCAGCGAGTCCGGTGCAGAGCACCGCGAGCAGGCCGAGGGAGCCCATGGCGCGGATGAGATGCTTCCGACGGACACGGGCTTTCAGCGTTGTGAACCGCTTTTTCAGAGCCTCAAAGATGACCGTGGCTGAGGCGGGGGTTGGAACTTCTACGTGCTGGCACTCATTGATGAGGGTTGCCAGAGGCTCCGGCAGCACCACGGGTGTCGCAGCCTTGAACTTTACGGGGAGCACGGGAAGCTTCATGGTGTGCGCCACATGGAACTCGGCCTGGCACCAGGTGCTCTGCCCGTACGCATCAGATACAAGGACAAGCATGGCGTCGGACTCCCGCAAATGCTGCGGTATTTCTGTTTTGAATCTTTCTCCGATGAGGATGCCATCCGCATCGAGAAACACCCCGAACCCGTTTTCCACGAGCTTTTCGCAAAGTTCGGCAGCAAGCTCCTTATGGGCAATGGTTGCGTAGCTGATGAAGATCTTTGCCGGTGGGAAGATGCGGGCGGCCCAGGAGCTCTTGAGCAATGGCTTTGAAAGCGTCATAGCGGGGAGGGGTGGTGAGCAAACGATTCGATATGCTGTTATGCAAAGGCATCAACGTCGGACACGACTCTCCCTTGCGGATGGAGGGGGGGCACGTGCAAACGTGAGGTCGCTATGGCGTACCTCGCGTAACGCGATGTCGCAATCACTTCGCAGCGGACGGGGGCGCTCGATTCAGTCAACCGCTAGGCCGGTTTGTTTTCTTCTATCGCCAGCATCTGGCGGCCGGGTTTGAGGCTTTCCAGGTAGGCGGTGGTGAAGTCGACCTTGAGCTGGACCCAAAGGGGGTAGTGGTCTGACATCTGCCAGGTGAGCCACTTGCGGTACTCGGCGAGGGCTTTGGCTCCGGTCTTGTTTTTGAGCTTGTCGACGGGGATATGGGACTTGTAGATCTTGAAGTCTTCGTCGGTGAAAATGCTTTCGCGGAAGTTGAGGACGCCAGACTGGCCGATCTCCAGGCGTTTGTCCGAGGGGCGGAGAACGATCTGGTCGTAGAACTTGTCCTGGGCCATGTTGGAGCCGGAGCGCTTGATCTGGTCGCCTTTGATGCCTTGGGGCAACTGGAAGCCGTGCTTGGTAAGGGCTTCCATGGTGGGGTGGGCGAGGTCCACGATGTTGAAGTCGCCGAGCAGGAAGTAGTCGCCGGGTTCCTTGGCCTGGCGTTCTTTGAAGAACTTGGCCAGGGCTTCGATCTCAGCGATGCGGCGCTTCAGTTTTGGGCCGGTGTCCGCGCCATAGTAGATGTGCACGGAGCAGAGGTTGAACTTGAACCAGCCAGCCTGCCAGGCGGTGACAAAGGGGGTGCGGGAGAACTGGGTCGGGGCGGACTGCCCGCGCTTGGAGGGGAGGACGACCTCGCCGGCGATCTTGCGGAAGCGGACCTTGCGACGGTCATACACATAGGCCAGGCGCTCGCCGTTGCCGCCAGTGCCTTCCGTGGTGTCGGTGAGGATGTAGTCGTAGTTGGGCCCGATGAAGGAGATGAGCTTTTCCAGAGGCTGCAAGTCGCGGTTGACCTCCTGGACGGCGATGAGGTCGAAGGCGTTGAGGATCTCCGCGATGTAGTGGAAGCTCTCGGGCAGGCGGAGGCCGTAGCCGAACTTGTCGCTGTCAAAGTCGCGGATGTTCCAGGTGCAGAGGAGGAGGGTGTCCTCACTCTTGCGGGGGACCAGCTTGGCGAGCTGAGAGCGGAGGAGGAGGAGTTTTTCGATGACAAACTCGCGGCGAGCGGCGTCATCGAAGTTTCGAATGGGCCAGTAAGCGGGCATGGTGTTTGGTGAAGGTATGGGGAATAAGGTGGAGAAAGGGTCAACCTTGCTACCGTGCGTTCTCGGCTGCGGTGCCGGTGGGGATCAGGGGCAGCTCGATGAGGACGGAGTCGGTCTCCTTGAGATCCAGCTTTTTGACAAGTCCCTCCGAGAGGCTGGCTTTCATGGGAATACCATCAGGCACGATGTCCACGGTGGTGACTTCAATGGCAGAGCTCGTTGAGTTTCCACGAACTCGGGAGACTCGGACTTTGGTGGAGCGGAGCAAAGCTCTGGAGGTGAATTTGGGGTCCCAAGCGGCGGCGATAAACAGTTTGTCAGTATCCAGTTGCGAGGCGGTGCCCATGTCACGGTTGGGGTCAGCTTTGAAGAGCCTGCTCAGGGACGGATTGCGTTCCGGGTCTGCATCACTCCAGCTAACGAGGGAGAGTGTCTCTTTGGGACCGATGGGGGTGCCCGTGATTTCCCCCTTGAAGTAAGCAGAGGCTGGTTGGCGGAGGCTTAAGTCACTTCGTTGGACCTCGTACTGGGAGGCTTTGACGAGGAGCCGTGGTGCCAGGGGAATCAGGCCCACCTGCTTGTTTGAATTGACCGCCAGGAAGTCTTCGCTGAAGGACAGGGCTGCCTTGTCGAGCCGTGCGGATGTGTTGGAACTGTCGCTGAATCTCGCAGAAATCGGTTCCTTGTATCGCAAGGCTTTCAATTGCGAATCCCACCAAAGGCGGGGCCAAACGAGCACCAGCGCATCATCGTCTACCGTGACAAGGAAATCACCTTTACGGCTTCCCCAGAGGATGCTGGTGATGCCGCCTTTGTGACCGGGAAGCAATCTGCCTGGCGAGACTGCCTCGCCAGGAGTGGGATCTGCTTTGCCTGCTCGTATGTCGTTCGCGGCGTTGAGGGCGGAGACGTGCCAGATCATCACTTTGCCGCGAGATTCACCTTTAAGAGGATCAGAGGTCTCTGTGCCTGCCACGAGAATGTCGCCCCCGCTGTTCACAGCAAGTTGCTTCACCCGGCCGTCGCACTTGAGGCGAAGGGTGCTTTGACGTGCCTGGTCCCACTCCTGGGAATTGATATATTTCAAGGGAATGGCAACGAGCTCTGGTCCCTGAGTGGCGACGAGCCAGGAACTTTCCTTGCCAAGGAGTGCACAGGGGGACGAGAGATTCCAATCTGATGGGAAGACGATGGTTTCTCCCGCGTTCCAACAGCCTGCGAGCCGGCCCGGAATCGTTTCGTAAGCGAGAAAGGTGTCCAAAGAGTGAAGACGCGTGACTGGAACCTTAGGGGCCTTCCCGCTGATGAGAACCTGGGAGGTGAAGCCATTGGGCCCTAGCGCAAAGCTGTGAACCTCTCCCGATTCGGTTCCAACATAGCCCACAAGAGGATCGGTTGGATCGAATACGGCACACGTCAACTTCTGACCGCTAAGCAGGTTGTTCAGTGGAACTTCAGAAACATCACCTCTGCCTGGTTGCAAGAGCTTGAGGGCGTGGTTTTGCACGTAGACAAGGCTTTCGCGATCGGCGCTCACCGATGCATCTGCGGGGATGGCAGGTGGGGGTGGGCAGTAGGTAAGAGTGCCCAGGGCCTGGATGGCGGCTTCGCCATTCAAAGCGTAGACGAGTGAGTCCACCTTGCGCGCTGTGCTGGAATTGGGGTCGGGGATTCGACACCAGGCGGCGACACCTGCATCCTTGGGCCTGGCCGCCGCGGCGAGCTTCTTGAGCACGACTGGGGTGAAGAGGCTTTGGATGCCACAATTTTTTGCGTCGCCCAGTTGATGCCTTTGCAAGGTGACTCCTGAAGTGCGTAAGACAATGGCACTGACAACCTCGTCCATCTTGGAGTTGAGAAGCGTCACCGTGTTCTCTAGGCTGATCTTTGTAGACTCAAGATCCATTTTCTGAATGGTGACTTCAGCAAGAAGATCGCTTTTGGCTTTTGTTTCTGCGGCAAGCTTTTCAGTGCTTACTTTCAAGTCAGCATTAGCCTGTTTAAGGTTGTTTTTCTCTAACTCAAGGTTGTGGTTTACGGTGCCCAGATCACTGTTGGATTTCTCCAACTTGTTGTTACTTTCCTTGAGTTCTTCTGATTTAGTGAGCAGTGTGGAAGCTACGATGCATGCCAGCAATACAAAGACGACGAAAACCGGAAACAGGAATTTTCTCCGGAGGTTGAGCTTGATCCGGCGGTCATTTTCCACCCACGCACGGTGAAGGAAGGGGAGATCCATCGAATGTCGCTTGCCCCACGCGACGCCGTAGTCGTCCGGGTCGTTTTCGAGATAGTCCTTGGAGCGCTGCTGGAGCCAGGAAGGCGCCAGCTCTGTTGCCCCCATGAGCATGTCATGGACGTGATGCAGATATCCATTCCAGTCCTTCGGATGGGAGGGGGTCCGTTCTGGTATGGGGCCGGAACCTGTGTTTTCAAGATACAGGGAAAGGGTTTGTGCACGAACGCGCTCGGCCCCGAGCCATTCCACAAGGGACGACCATCGACGAAAGATGGCCTCGTGGCTGACCTGAATGATTTCCTGCCTCTTTAAGTGCTGCTGCCGGGTTGGTGACGTCGGATGGGATAGAGGTAAGAGGAAGCAACACTCAGGAGAACGGAAAGCGAAGAGGATGGATTGCAGCCGGGCACGGCCGATCCCGGTGAAATGATCGAGTTTTTCAAAGGTGAGTCTCCGCCGCACCCAGAGCGTGGAGTTGGACAGCCCGGATTGAACGCGGCTGGAAAATGATGCCAGGGCGCAAAAGATGCTGCGTACGTCCTTGCGGATCTCGTCAACCGGCACTTGCTCGGAGGATGCAATGCTGGCAATGACCTCGGAAGCATGCTGCTCCATCGATGAGACATAGCCGCCGACTTCGGGATTGCGAAAGTCGTCCAGTTTCAATACTACTGGTCCGTCTTGAGGTGTTCTGGCTTTGGCGAGGTGCCAAAGGCGGAAGAGCACATGTTGCAGTGCCGGAAGCTGATCCGCCTCATGGGGGGCTTGGTTGAGCAGTTCCGCCACCAGATCGTCTTCAATTTCGCTCTTGTACAGTTCCAGCGGTTTGCGAATGGCTTCCTCCACCTGACGCCGCTCCAGGCGTGGGGTGTGGAACTGGCTCTGGCTCACCGCTCTGGCCAGCCCAGGGAAGGATTCGCAGCGCCAGAAAAAGTCTGAACGCATGGAGATCACCACGTAGATGGGAAACGTCTTCTGCTGGGTGCAGTCCAGCAGGAGCCGAACGTAGCTCTGAGCCTGACTGAGTGCGGTCTCGTAGTTGCTGGTGGACAGGTTTGGCGAGGAGGCAGACCCGGAATCTTCAGCATCGTCGAGGAATCCAAATAGTTCCTCGAACTGGTCGATGTAGATGATGAGTGATGACGGTGTCGGGCGGGCGCCGTCGAAAGGCTGGGGGGCATTTGCGACGTCCATGCGAATCAACCCCGAACCAAGCGCACTGGCGAGACCGGAGGCTCCTCCCTCGAGCGGAGAGGGGCATTTGTTGAAGTCTGCAGCATTGGCCAAAGCGGTGGTCAGCCGGGCAAGTGGATCAAGGCCCGGTGTGGTGCGCGCGAGGATGTTGCGGTCGGGGTCTACTCCCACCAGGAAGCCCTTTTTGATGTCGGGAAGGAGCCCGGCATAAACCAGTGAGGATTTGCCGGAGCCGCTGGTTCCCAATACGGCCAGAAAACGCCGTGATTCCAAGAGCCGGAGGAGTTCAAGCTTGTGGTCACGACGACCGCAGAAGATCAGGCTCTCCTCCTCACTGTAGGCGCGAAGACCTGGGTAGGGGGCTGCGGGCAGACCAGAGACGACCTGCGACTGAGGACGTAGGGTTTCCAGCATGATGAGCTAAGCTGTAGCGATGTGCCTGAGGGGGGCGAGATTGTCCGCACCGAACTCAATGACCGAGCTTGGAGCCGGACGATAATAGCGACGGGGCTTGGGAACAGGAGGGAACTCGCAAATGCCTGGTCGAGCGCGCAAGGTCTTGAACAGCCCGTCTTCGAAGGCATAGAAGAAGTCGCGCAGAAGTTGCCCCTGCACGAGACCGGGGGTTTCTCCGTGGATGAAGATGATGCCGGTGGATCGATTGCGCTTGATGCGATTGTCCAGTCGCTGGATCCACTCCGGGGGAGGTGGGGTGTCACGGGGGCAGTCTGAGCCGCAACATTCGGCCGCCCAAAAGAAGGCATCATTTCCAACATTGAATGCTTCCCGATAGTGAGCGTCGACCTCAGCGCAAACGCAGTCCACGAACGGGCCGTCCGCCTGTTCGGAGGACGCAATAATGAGCAAGCTGCGGGGGGAATCACCCGCATTCGGGGCGGGATAGGCGGGCTGGCCTTCCAGGTCCGCCGCGTTCTTCAGCCAGTGTACGGCCTCGTCGTAGAGTTCGGAGTCGGTGCCGACAAAGACTCGTCGTTTGCCCGGGAGGAATTTTTCAACCGGAGTGGAAGCATTGGTTCTGTTGACCCACGTGAGCATCTTTGCAGAGGCGGCCTGGCTCTGGAGCGTCGAGAGGGCGGCAACGTGTTCTTCCCGAAGAGCGTCTGGTGCGCCTACAAGTTCCAGGTACAGACAGCAGGATTTCAGGCACAGCGCAGCACTGTTCTGGGCGGCAGGGGTGATGATGCTGACAGATGGAGAGGATGTGGTAATGAATCCTTCAGCTTCCAGTTTGTTGGCAATCTGTTCTGCCTGGGGAGTGAACTCGTCGAGCGCCCAGGCGAGATGGATCCTGGGCAGTTTGGAGTTTTCCCGGACGGTTTTCAGGTGCTCTGCCATCTCATTGGCAAGCGAGTCCAGTGCCTCGTCGAGGGTGCGGTTGTCCCTGTTCCGTTGTATCTGCGGTTTGGCATCGTGCCGGAAGTTGCGCTGCTCATTGCCACCGTGTGTTGTCTCAAACAACTCGTGGGCGCGGCGGCTATTGATCAGCGGACTGTGATCTTGCTGCGAGTTGGAGGTTGAGGCCAGGTGCAGAACGCAGATGGCATTGCCATCGCAGCTGGAGTACTCGTGAAGTTCACGCTTGCAGTAGTCAGACCGCTGATAGGCTTCTGAGTACACGATCACAAAAATAGCAGACCTGCGGGCATGCGCTATGATCTGGTCTTGAATGGGTGCGCCGGCCGCTATTCCTTCATTGCTGTCGAGGTAGACTTTGCAGCGTTTTGACAGCCTTGCCTCCAGTTTGATGCGCAACTTGCCGTCGATATAGTTGATGAGCCCATCTGTGGCCCTGTCGTCCGCAGTGGCATAGCTGATGAACACGTCGTGAACGAATCCTGGGGTGTAGGCCATGGTCGTCTTGCGGGTTGACAGATGGCGGTGACTGGGGTGTCACGCGTCGCGAGAGGAGAATCCGGATTTTGATAGTTCGGCGACAAAAAAGTTAAGCAGGATTTTTGCCGATGTGTCAATAATATTACAAAAAATAGCACGGTCCGAAAAATGGACCCCGTCTGATTCCGGTGCCTCGCATTCTTGCGAGTTGGTGTGGTGTGCACAAAAAAATTGCTCCAGAGAGGTAAACAATCTAGTTTTGATGGCGTGTCGATTCAGGTGGGGAATCGGGCAGGCGCCTTGCCAGGTGCCTGACGATGGGGTGCGTCAGTACAGGAACGGATTCGGAAGTAGGTTATGCTCAACGACGTCTTTATCAGCTACAGTCACAAGGACAACCTGCCGCTGGCGGTGAGACAGCGACCGGAGGACCCAGAAAAATGGGTGGACTGGTTTCATCTGCGACTACAGACGTATCTGGCCCAGTTGTTGCAACGGGATGTAAAGGTGTGGCGGGACCGCAGGCTGCGGAACGAGGGGGAGCTGGATGATGAGATCCGGAATGCGGTGGCGAGTTCCAAAGTGTTGGTGCCTTTGGTTTCACCTTGCTTCGCGGGATCCGGCTGGTGTTCGGACGAGTTTCAGATCTTCCTGGATCACCTCTGCGATATCGGGGAAGAAAAGCGCGCGGCTTCGCTCATTCACCCGGCGGTGAAGCTGCCCACGCCGGAGTACGAGTTGCCGAGTCTCCTGACGAACAAGCTGGGGGTGCCGTTTTTCCACAAGGATGAGGTGTCAGAGAGAGTCCAGCAATGGGACCCGACGAACCCGGCCCACGCGCCGCTCTTTGCGGAGGCGCTCTATGGTCTGTGCGAAGATATCCGGGGAGCGCTGGAAAAGGGGCTGGTGCCGGTGGAGGGGCGGAAGGTGTATCTGGCACACAGTGACCGGGAGGGGCAATTGCCGAGGATGAGGCGGGAGTTGATGAAGTTGGACTATCAGATCGTGGAGAAGGAACATGGGGCGGTGGCGCTGAACGAACCTGCCTTGAAGCAGGCGTTGACGGAGATGCTCGACCAGAGCGAGGTGGTGGTGATGCTGCCGGGCCGCCGGCCTATGGTGAAGGCGGGGGTGGATGTGGAGCGGGTGGAGTGGGAGGCGATCCGGCCGCGCCTGGAGCAGAAGCGGCTGAAGTGCCTGGCTTGGGTGGATGACCGTCGTACGTCCGTTGACGCTGCGCAGGAGGCGTGGATCGAGTCAATCGGGCAGGTGGCGGGCGTGGAGCTGCTGCGGTGCCCGTTTCACCAATTCCTGGTGGATCTGGAGGGGCTGATGAAGGGGCTGGTGCCGGTTGAGGCACCTACGGCTCCGGCGCTGCCGCTGCTGGTGATTGACCACCACGACAGTGATGCGGGGCATCCGCTGCTGATGGCGGGACTGGCAGTCTTACAAGCCGTAGGTCGCTGTACGCTGGAGGTGGCCTGGACGGCTGGGCTGGACCCTGGGGCGTTGCGACGACGTCGGGCGGATCTGGCGGAGCGGGCGCAGGCGATGGTGCTGTTCTCCGCACGGGGAAAGGCCCCCTGGTTGAAGGCCAGGTACGATGAAATCATCAAACACCGGCCTGGTTTTGGTCCGAGCCTGCACTACTGCCTGGCTCCTGAGGGAGCGGAGGAAAAGCGCATGTTCTTCACTCCGGAACACGCCAACTTTCTGCAGGCGGACCGGTTTGACGAATTGCAGGCGCTGGCAACAGCGGTGACTGAAGGGAGGGCGGCGTGATGAGAGGGGCGCTGGCGAATCCGTATGTGGGGCTGCGTCCGTTCGAGGAGAAGGATGCCCGCTACTTCTTCGGCCGGGATGGCCAGGTGGACCCGATGGTGGACCTCCTGGCGGCGAACCGTTTCCTGGGGGTGGTGGGGGTCTCGGGCAGTGGCAAGTCTTCCCTGGTGCGGGCGGGCCTGCTGCCGGCGCTGCATGCAGGGGGGCTGCCCACGGGGCAGCGGGAGTGGGTGGTGGTGGACATGAAGCCGCGCAGCCAGCCGATCCGGAATCTGGCAGAGGCCCTGGCGCGGTCTGCCGTGCTGGAGGGGGCACCGGAGGAGCTGGGCTCCCGTGAGGATTATGCGGAGGCGGCCCTGCGGCACAGCTCTGCGGGGCTGGCGGCTCTGGCTGGCCAGCCGCTGACAGGAGAGCGGGCGAACGCGTACAGCCTGCTGGTGCTGGTGGATCAGTTCGAGGAAATCTTCCGGTTTGCGCGTTTGGGATCTGCCGATGAGGCGGACCAGTTCATTCAGTTGCTGTTATCCGCGGCCGACCAGCGGTTGGTGCCGGTGTATGTGGTGCTGACGATGCGCTCGGACTTCTTGGGCGATTGTGCCAGGTTCCGTGGGCTGCCGGAGCACCTGAACCGCAGCCAGTACATCATTCCGCGCCTGGAGCGCAAGGACCTGCGGGCGGCCATCGAGGGGCCGGCGCGGCTGGCCGGGATGGAGGTTGACCCTGCCCTGGTGACGCGCTTGCTCAATGATCTGGGGGAGGAGCCGAACCGCCTGCCGCTGCTGCAACATGCGCTGCGGCGGCTGTGGGATCGCTGGGAGAAAGACGGGAAGGCGTGCCGGGTCGAGGGGTGTGAGGGCAGATCGGCGGAGGCGATGCCGCTCAGTTTGTATGTGGAGGAGGTGGGGACTCTGGACGGGGATGTGGAGGCGGCAGAGGAACTGAAGCTGCATGGAGCCCTGCACCGACATGCGCAGGAGGTGTATGAGAGCCTGCCTGATGAGGCTTCGAGGAGTGAAGTGGAACAGCTGTTCAAGGCCCTGACGGAACTGGCACCCGACAACCGGCCGATCCGGCGCCCGGAGACAGCGCAGCGGCTGGCGGCGTTGCTTTGGCCTTCCTTGTCCGGGGAAGAGGCTCTTCAGAATCTAACGCTGCTAACCCTGCCATTCCGTGTGGAGCAGGCGGGCTTTCTGACGCCTGCATCGCCGCCAGTGGAGCTGGAATCGGAGACGTCCCTAGACATTTCTCATGAGTCCCTCATCTCCCACTGGGGCACGCTCAAGCACTGGGTGCGCGAGGAGGCTGAGGATGCGAGACAACTACGCCGGGTGCTGGATGATGCGGAGCGCGGCATGCGCTATGATGATGCCCAACTCGAAAAACTGGCAGCATGGTGGGATCGCAGATGCCCGGATCAGGCGTGGGCGGAGCGCTATGTGCCTGGGCAGTGGGACAAGGTGGAGGGGTTCTATCGTGAGGAACAGGATGCAGCGGGGCGGCGGGCTATTGACCGAAAAAACGCTGAAGACAGGGCCATTCGCGATGCCACCAGAGTGCGGCATGCGGTCATAGGAGTCGTCGTCCTGTTGGCGACCGCTTTTGCTGTGTCTACCTGGTACTTTAAGGAAGCTAAAGAGGCGGCAGTGATTGCTAAGAAGGCTGCGGAGGATGCCAATCTGGCGAAGGTGAAAGCACAAGACGCGTTGGCCTTGTCTTTTGTACGTACCATCGGACGAGGATTCTCATTCTCAATATCTGATGTGGAGTGGGATGCATTGTGGGAGCTCGCGACGCTGGATGGCAATAATGAAATTGTTCGGGTCAAGGTGCAGAATGCATGGTTTCAGCCGGGCGGTACCCCGACTCTCGCTCAGGGCAATGAGTGGGCGGGCCTTAGAGCTGCCGTTGGGCTGGATAGAAGCAGGGTCTCTTGGCCGCGGATGGCAGATGCTGCAGTCACGTCTTTGATTGCGAGTGAGGGGGGCGAGTATGGAGGGAGCCAACAGGCTAAGATGGTCGGGCAGTTGGTGAAACGGATTGACTCCGCGGCATGCACCGCCCTGGCAGAGCAAATCCTTGCGGAGATGAAGACGGCCAGAATGGATCAGGTTGAACCCCGGCGCTTCATCCTAGGCGATGCTTTAGCAGCGTTGTTGGATCGAGTTGACGATTCGTCGGCAGGCAAGCTTGCGGACTCAGGGGTAGGTGTCTTGCTCGATAGCCTGAGGGCGTCTGGCGGCTTTGATGCAAATGCATTGTACTTTGATATTGGTGGATTGCGGCGTCTGTGTAGACGGCTCACCCCTGTCGAAGCGGAATCGCTTTTGAACCAGAAGTTGGTAGCACTTCGTGCAGAAAAGAACCTGGATTATATTTCGATCGGAGTTTATGTCACTTCTTTTGAAACATTGGCGGACCGGGTCAACAGTGAGTCTGGGAAAGGCAATCTGGTGGAAGGCGCAAATATTCTCGCTGAAGCAATTGAGAAAGTGGCGATCAAAAGAGGAGTTCGGGTTAGTTCATTGCGCGAGATGATAAAAGGAATGTCCCAACATTTGAGTCCAGAGGTGGCGTTGAAGTTGTCAGAAGGGTTGTTCCCGATTCCAGATGGTTCGGCTAAGCCTTCGGGAATCAACTTAGTCGAGGATGCTGAGATGCTTGATTACCTTGTCTCAAGGCTGGATCCGCATGTTGCGGTGTCCATTTCGCACCGAGGAATCAACCATCTGGCCTCAGTGCTAGAGTTGAATCCGGATGCCTCAATTTTTACGGTTATTGGTGAGAGAGAGTGTTCGGCGTATCGAAAGCTGATTCAGCGGGCTGAAACGTCAATGGTGCGAGATACAGCCGAACGAGTGCTTAAATTGCTGGAGACCCAAGATGAAATGTTGCCAGAGCGGCTAGATGCACTGGTTGATTTTCTCGATCTGCTTCAGGCTAGACTGGATACTGATTCGGTGAAGGTGTTGATGACTCGGTTGGCTAATCTAGTGGAGGATCCGCATGGCTCAGATATCAAGCGAATTGCACCAATCGCCAAGGCACTGTCGTCCATGGGGAAGCGAGTGGAGCTAAATGATCGAATCTCTATTTTGCAGCGGGTGGCAGATCAAATGAAGGATGTCATGACTGGACAGCGGATAGCCAAGGTCGATGACTTGGTGGGGTTGGCACGATCGCTTAGGGCCGTGGCTGAATGTAGCAGAGGGCGGATTCCTGAGTCACAGTTTCAGCAATCGGCAGAAGGGTTGCTTTCAGCCATGACAAGCTCGCAGAGTATTGACGAAATGAGGGTGTCGGAGTTTGGGAGAGCTGTTGCCGAGCTAGCCGGCTTGTTGGAATCTACTGTGGCAAATAGGTTGCGGATAGGCGCGGCGGAGAAGCTTGTTCAGCATATGGATCCGACATCAAAGAGAAAGGGTGACCGGCTCGCCCCTCTCGGCTCTGCGTTGTTGGCCACGATGGAAGGAATGGATGAGGAGACAGCTGAACTATTTGCTCAGAAAGGTTGGAATCGGCTGGTAGGTCAAAACGATTCGGAGTGCCGGGCGCTCATGGCAGGCTTTGCCAGACGCTTGCCCGGTGGTTTAATCATGTATCGTGAATTCGCCCTTGAATGGTCCTTCGAGGAATCAGTTCCTGAAATGGAGGTCGATTCCTCGGGAAAACAAGAGGAACCGGAGAGACGCAGGGACGTGCGGTTGTTGTGCGAGCAAATGGACACTGAGACGCTGGTGGACATGCTGAAATGGCCGAGCTGTGGTGGGGAGAAACAGAAAATTGTGTTGAAGGTGCTGGAGCAACGGCTGGGCGCTGAGTTCAACGGGGACGTCTGGAAGTTCGTGGAAAAGGCACCGGGGCTGGGGATCAAGAATCTTGAGCGTCCGCCCCGCAGGCCGGATCCTCGAAAGCATTTGCTCGGTGCCGCCGGGCCAGTCGACGGCATCCAGATGGAAGGCGGTCAGTAGGGTGGATGTGCAGGGGTTGCATCTGTAAGCCCGATGTCACGTTCTGCGGGCTTCACGGTGTCATCAGAATGTGTGGAGGAAATGCCACAATGAAGCAGTGACTTTTTCCCATGAGGTGACGAACAGTTGTTTGCCTTCAGTGTGAGGTTCCACGCGATGAGACTTAACCTGTCAGTTACTCCAAGGATCGAGAGAGCGTGAGGCAGAGGCGCGGTGTGGCGGTGGAGATGGAGGAGGAACTTCTCTATCTCTATCGGGGACATCTGCGTGGCAGGCTGCCCGTGCGTGCTTTCTCGCTCTGAAGTTTGAGCGTCGTGATAAGAACCGGAGAGTTTCCCCGTCTAAGTATTTATGCGATATGCATGCTAACGTTGCAGCATTGAGGATCACTCGAGCGGCGGTGATTTTGATGATGGTAGTCTGGCCAGGGGGCGGCTGAGGAGGCGGCGGTTTCCTGGACGGGTGCGGTCGACAACCTCACGTGGAACACTGCGGCCAACTGGTCTGGCAACGCGGTCCCTGCCACCGGTGATGATGTGACGATCAGCAGCGGGGCTGGCGCGACGCTGGTGCGGAACAGCACCGCGGTGCGGGTGAAGATCCTGAATACCGTATCCAGAGGATCTCGTCACCTGGCTGCCGCTGCCTGATGCTCCGCACAACACCGGGACAATTGACGGATATGGTGGACAAGCCCCGCCGGTTCTGCCGACTGATCCGCACTTCGAAACCGTGATCAATGAGCGGGCCCGGGCGGGTATGCGCTGGAACGTCTAACCACAGAGGTCACGGAGTTTCACAGAGGGTTTATGCATCTTGAAACTGTGGCCAAGGCGACCTCTGTGAAGCTTTGCGACCTCCGTGGTTGGATCGGCGAACCACCTGAACCAAGCCCGGAAACACGGCAATCTTCTGGTGCCGTAGGCGGCGGTGCCATCGTTTCTGAGCCCTGACAGTCGGCTCCTAGCCCTGGAGCGGATTATGTCGCCAGCGGGAACAGGTTAATGGAATGTGTCGCAAAAAGACGTCATTTGAGACATGTTCTTGGGAGGTGCTCCCTCAAGCGACACGATGCGAGAACATGTCGCGGAAACGTGATTTTTCAATCACGTCTTGTTGGCAAGGGGATAGCCCGCCTTCCCTACCCGCCTCCTTCGCAGCGGTTCCATGGGCTCAGCCTGCCTCCAGACCTCGCTCATGGAGCTTGTACATCGGTCAGTGTTTCTATTCCCCATTCCAGATCACTTCGCAGATCCGTTGCACCAGCCTCTGTCTCTCATCAATGTCCGCCTTGGCGTACTTGAGGTGCGGCTTGAACTGGAGACCCAAGCGACCCGCCATTCCCACAAAGTTGGGGTTGTTCTGGTAACAGCTCGGGTGCAGGGACTTCGCCAGCAGGTTTTCCTTCAGGTAGTGATCCACCTTCGTCGCATAGGGCATCGCTCCGTAGGACTGGTTGGTGCCTTGCGGCAGCAACACCAGGTCGCCGATCCGGTTGCGGTAGGTGTCAAACTCGTGCTGCTGCTCAAATTCGTCCCTGTGCTCCTCAAACTTGTTCGCCCAGATGTGCTCCACCTGGTAAGGCTTCGTGCCCGGACTGATGAAATAAGTAGTGAAGCTCGTGGACGCTCCCGACTGCTGCTCAATGTAGCCGGTGATGCGTGAGAGCAGAAACTTCACGAAATACCCGTTCATGGCATGCAGCCTGAAGTTGGCGAGCCCGTCCCACGACTCCTCCATCTCTTCCAGCTTTTTGCGCAGAGTGGCTTTGAGTGTTTCAAGGTCCTTCCCGCGCAATTCCTTGACCAGCGAGTACATGGTGTAGCGGATGGAGCTCGCGCCAAACTTGCGGAAGTTCACCGCCCGTCGTACCGCAAAGGCTTCCAAGTAGCGGGCCACTGCATTGATCTTCTGCCGCACTACCTCTGCGGGATCCGTGGACTTGAGGGGGGACAGCATCAGCGGATAACACAGGGAGTCCGCCACACCCCACTGGTAGTGGTAAAACACGTGCTCCCAGCCTGGCATTTCCTGGCGTTGCGCCTGGAGGATCTGCAGGTGCGCATGCA
Source organism: Verrucomicrobium sp. BvORR106 (assembly GCF_000739655.1). Lineage (GTDB taxonomy): Bacteria > Verrucomicrobiota > Verrucomicrobiia > Verrucomicrobiales > Verrucomicrobiaceae > Verrucomicrobium. The sequence continues at coordinate 96,942 of NZ_BATR01000075.1, forward strand.
GGTAGAACTTCATCTCCACATGCACAAATCGGTGAAAGTCCTCAGGCGCATCCGCACTCAGCCCGGCCTTGTCGAGATTGTCGCGAAACCAGCTGTGGAACTTCGTGCCGATCTTTTCGAAATCTTCGTTGGAAGATCCGGCCTTGCCCTGCCGGATGGTATCCGCGTACTGGCTGCGCAGCCATGCCTGGAAAAATGTCTGGTCCTCCTCACTGTTTTGCGTATGCAGCTCCTGGATGGATGCCTTCCAGAACCGGTTCGCCTTTTCCCGATCCTTGGTGTCAGCGAAGCGGGAGAGGACATAACCCTTGAGCATCTCCGTGGCATTGAGGTTTTTTCCGCGGTCGTTCATCGCCTCAAAGATGGTGTAGGCGTTGTCGTCCGAGTAGGCGGTGATCTCCACCAGCACGACGTTGTACTTCAGCCAGTCCAGGAAGTAGGGGAATGCCTTGCCCTTCAACTCGTCGGGAAAGGCCTCGGCAATGTCCGTATAGCGCAGGGCCATGGTGCGGGTGGACTCGTCGTCTTCCTCTCTCACCTCGTAGCTGCCCGTGAGGAAGAGTTTCTCAAGGCAGGGCCTGCGTTCCTCCACCTGAATGTTGAATGACTTCTGTCCGTACTTCTCTGAGAAGATCAAGGGTTCGATGGACTCCTTGCCGCCCAGCTCCTTTTGCAGGTTGTTGAGGAAGATGAGGAACAGCGTAAGCGACGTCAGTCTTTGCTGACCGTCGATGATGCTTTTCATCCCGTCCTTGCTGCTTACGACGAAGGGGCCAAGGTAGTAATTCGTATAGTGCTCCACGGCAGCCCGCGGGTCTCCCTCAGTATAGGCATCGAGGAAGGTGGATGAGAGGTCTGTGACGAGCTGCGCAATGTGCTTCTGCTCCCAGGAGTACTCGCGCTGGAAGTAATCCACCGTGTACTTCCGCTCGTTCAGCACGTCGAAGATCTTGCGGTCATCCGCGTCTATCTTGTGGTTCTCTTTGCTCATGTAGGGTGGGGCCAGCCAGGGGCGGGCATCATTTCAACCGGGTGGGCACAATGATCAAGCCGGATTCCACGGTGCCCAATGGCAAACACTCCCACTCCAGGGCAGCATGGTGGGCCGTGAGGGCGCAAAGCGCGGCGTCCACAAGGTCGATGTTGGTGAGGTGGGTGAGGTTGATCCCCGCCTTCTCCAGCAGTGCGCGGCGTTGCGTGCGCTTCTGCCTGGCATCCGCATCTCCGCCCCTCAGGTGCCAGGTGATGGCATGGGGGTACGTCTCAAAGCTGCATTGCTGCCCGCGTTTTGGTGTCGCGGTTGCCAGCGGGAAGGTGGGCCCGAGCGCCTGGTACAGCGCCTCGCCTTGTCGCATCCATTCGAAGTTCCCTGTCGCGTGATTTACCGCCGTCTCCCGTTTCGGCGTGGCAAAGCACGTGATTCCCTTCTGCGCCAGCTCGCGCTCTGCAGGCCGGCAGCGGCCATCGGTGCTCCATCGGCAGGGAGCGTCCACGGCGATCATCTGGGCCCCGTGTCCCTGGCACCAGCTAACGATGCGTTCGAACAGATGGGTCCTGTCTTTCTCCTGCTCCTTGAATGAAGCATGATCCAGATACTTGCCATCTTTCAAGGCGACAGTGTGGAACCCCTTTCTGGTGCCACCCACATCGATGCCGACGACGGTGGTGGAAGATGACTTTGCGTGCATGGGGAATCAAAGTGTTGAGGAAGATGCCTGCCGCAACCGCCACTTCTAGATTCGATTGCAAAAAGTTGCGCGATGAGGAGCTTTTGCGCTTTCGACATTACCAAAATCCCAGGGTGTCTGACGAAGAGCCTCCTCTGTGGTTGAATCGCTAGGTGCTCAGGTCCGACGCCTCAAGTCACTAGGTTCCTGTCTGGGGATGCCCCAAACAATGTTTGTGCAACCGGGATTGCAATGTGCTCGTATCGGCATAAAATATCTGTAATAACTTATTCGAGCACGCAATGTACGCCGCCTATCAAATCAGCCAACTCCCGAAAGATGCGATGGAATTCGTCGAGACGGGGAGAAGTCGAAAAGAGAAAAAGTCAGCATTGGTTCGTCCTCATCTGGACTCCTTTCTGACTCCAGAAGGCACAGTGGACGCTACCAAGATTATGGACGAGTGGTTCACCAACACGCCACATCATGTCTTCATCTCCCATGCCCGCGGCGACAAAAAAATAGCGTTGGCACTTTCAGAATGGTTGGAAAATAAGTTGGGCCTTACATCCTTCATTGATTCCACTTGCTGGGGGCATATGGACAATATCTTTGAAATGCTGGATGAGAAACTCGGTCCGCTGGGGAAGAGGCATGCTTCATACGAGAACGCCAGAAAAGCCGCCTCACACATTCACCTGATGCTCAGCACCTCATTGACCAAGATGATGAATCAATGTGAGTGCGTCTTTTTCCTGAATACATCGAACTCAATCAAGAGAGTTTCCGTTGAGAAAGCGGCCGGGGAGGCGGTTACCCATTCTCCGTGGCTTTTCCACGAGATTGCTATGCTTAAGCTTCTGGGGCGTCGGAAAAAGGAGGTTCATCGGACCGAGATGAAGAATTTCTCAGAATCCGCAGGCTCAGCAAGTTTTTTAGATGTTCGCTATCCCGTTGACCTTAGTGGGATTCTAGAGCTGGGCGAGGCAGAACTGGAGAAATGGAGTGCACAGTCGCGGATGAGCTTTGTGGAGTACTTCCGTGAGGGGAATAGGTCGCGGCATGCTCTTGACAAACTCTACGATATCAAGCAACCCTATCCCGGCGCTTAAGGCCACTATCGCTTTCCCTCTTATGCCTTTTTGGCAAGAGGCAATGGCCCATCCTCCATGCCCACCGTTCTCAAAGTGCGGTCATGAGTGGCAGTACGCCGTGCGGCTTCGTGAATGTTTCATTGTTTCTCCACCGATACATCAGGTGATTCCGGCAGATTCAGGGACTTGCGAACCTCCTCCAGCGTAATGCGCCGCACTGGAGCGCTCAGGTCAATCTCCTTCATCCGCCCCTCTTTCTGCTCCTTCTCCACATAGTCCACAAACTGCCACACATCCCCGTTGAACTTCTGCCCCGTCTTCTCCTCCAGCGCCTCCAGCACTGCGCTCAGTAGCGGTCCGGAACAGAACGGGGTCTTGAGGGTGTTGACCAAATGGGGGGTATCCAACGTAACGCAAGCTTGTCGGAGGAGGGCTTTATTGGGAGGAAAAAAAGTTTCTTGCTTGGGCAAAGTCGAGCTCGTGCGGGACTGAGTCACCTGTTGCAATAGGAATTCAGTCAAGCTTGGGTTATTTATGGGAGCGGGGCCGTCTGTGGCTAAGTGTAGTAGTGCGTGGGTGCACTTCGGGTAACTTGTGAGCGAGGGGAGGTCGTGCCTGCTGAGGATATCAAGGGTAACCTTGGTGTTGAGATTCTTTGTCTTTTGAGGGGGAAATATTGCCGATAGAGCCATTGATGATTCGGCTATTTCGTGAAGATATTTGGTTGGCGAACTGGAGGCTAGAGATGGCAGGCGTGTTGATAATTTTTGGGTGATTAAATCCGATTGAGAGGCTGCTATTGTCGTCAGCTTGATAATGGAATTTACGAAAAAAGCGAGGTCAGAAGGTTCTCCTCGGTTTGTGATTCTTTCAACCTCAGCTTCTAAGGTGCCGATCATGCTTCTGGACAATTCAGCCGCTTGACTGGCTTTTACGTGGTCGAGCAGGGAGATGAGTATGCTCGTGTTCCGATAAAGGAAATAGAGTTCGCTAGATGCATGTCGCTTCATCCCATCAGCCAGCTTGAGTGACCCGTCGAAAACTGTTTGTTCAGGGAGTTGTGCGGATAGGAGTAGAAGTAGTTCGGATGGAGTCTTTGGGTGAATTTTTGAGAATCTGTCATCGTAAATTGATAAGTCATCAAGTTGTGGGGTGACGAATTGTGCGATATTTTCAGCCATCTGAGCCGTGTCGTCAGAATGTGTTTCACCAGAAAGTATTGAGAATGCCTCTATCAAATAGGGGGTGCGGTCGGGTTGTTTTTCATCATTTATTGATCGGTGCAACGACTTGAGGAGTATGTCATTTTGGAGAGGGAAGTTCGGGTTGGCGCTCAGTTGCTTTAGTGACAAGAGTAAATAGGGTAAGTCGTAATCAGTGCTTGCATTTGGGTATGCTAGCGTTTCAACTATGTGTGATAGAGTTTTTTGGATTAGGGTGGACGATGAGGCGGATGGTGTCTTGCTGCTAACGTTTGCCACCGTTTCTGCTAGTGCTGGGACGCGTGAGTGCTTGGTCGGGCGCGAGCAATAGACTGTTGGAATGAGAGGTTCCAAATATGATGTGAGTGAATCGCTAATAGCGGAAGCCTCTGCAGGCGGTATTTTGTCAAGTGTGAGTGCCAGGGGTCTGCTGATTTTCATCGAGTCCACATAACTGGCACTTCTGAACTGTCGCCCAAGCCGCGTTGCCATATCTATGAGGGGCGTGTTGCCGAGTTCATCGTGCGTTTGTGCGATCAAGCTCGCAAGGCGATTTTCGTCAGGCGAGGACACGTATTTATCGAAAGATGTTTGCACAAGGTAGTAGAGGGACTTTTGGATTATGTTCAGTTGTTGCTCCTTCGTCAGGCGATCGAATGCCATCTGTAATTTTTCTCTGAACCGTGATTCGTCCGTTACCGTATGATCCAGGTATCTTTCAATCGCGGAAGCCCATTTGGACGTGTCACTTCTTTGGGTGCCCAGTCCTAATGCGGCGTTCATGCCTGCCCCATGATTGTGGAACGGAAATTCAGGATTTTGGTTGAACCAACTATCCATCAATAATTGACGAACGCGCTCATGTGATTTTGGGGTCTCCGCCAGTTCCCATAGTGTCTCTATTTCAATGTTGGATAGCTTTTCGCTTCTTCCGATGATTCTGAAGTAGGTCTTTGACAAGGCTTCCTGTGCCCTTTGCTCATTCGCCTTGGCAAGGATCGCAACCTGCTTCGCTGTGCCCATCATGGAATAGGCGATGCTCGCCGCGACAGCGAGGAACAGAATCAGAAACCAGACTCCCGCGCTCTTTAGCCACGAGTACTGTACGCAGCGCCTCAAAAACCGCTTCTCCAGCTGGGTCAGCCACAGGGTGGTTGTCTTCTGCCAATTTTGCAGTTGTTTCAAAGGATCCGCCGTCGTCAACAGCGCCAGATTCAAGGGGTCAGCATCCCATTGCCGGGCTGCATGCGTCAGTCTTCTTAGTTTCGGGATCTCGCCGCGCACGTTCTCGATCCATTCCTGAATCGTCGGGCAGTCGGTGATCAACACTTCATGGGTCACCTCCAGAGCCTCGCCATCGGCCACGATCAGGCGGTTCTCAGGATCAGAGAGCACGTTCTTCACGTGCTCCACTTTATCGGCGTCCACGCCGGCCCACTTCAGTTCCGCCAGGTCCATGCGGCGACGAGAGTCGCTGACACCTTCACCCGGCGTCGTCAGGCGGATGAAGAGGTTGCGCGCGATGTCCCACTGTAACTTCTCTTCCTTTTCGAGTTTTTCCAGGCTCGCCTCCGCCCGTCCTTGCAGCGTCTTGTCCACGCCACCCATCTGGGTGTATACCGCGTGGGTCAGGCAACGGCCGGAGCACTCTTTCCACAGGCTCTGCAACGCTACCTGCAGCAGTGGCATGGAGCCCCGCTGGCGGTACACATCCTCCAGCATCTTCTCCACCAACCCGGCCTCTAGATAGGCACCTGCCCGCTCCGCCGGCCCTTTGATGGCGGAGCGCCAGCCTTCTTCGTCCAGTTCATCCAGCGTGATCTTAAGGTGGTCCTTCTCCAGCATTTGCCAGAACGCTTCTGATGCGCGACACCGGTCCAGAAAGTCCGATCTCAGCGTCAAGACCACGTGCCAGCGCTTGTCCGCCAGCCCGCGGAAGTGCGCCAGCGCCTCCAGTTGGAAGCGAATCTCCGTCTGTCTTTTCTCCTCCGTCACCCCTGTGGAAGGGGCGTGCGTGAAGATTTCCTCGAACTGATCCACCAGGAGCAGCAGCCTTCGCCGCTCCTCCGGGAAGAACAGACGCAGCTCCGCATCCAGGTTCACCGCCCACTCCTTCGGAGTCGTCTTCGAGGGTTCCGGAAAAATACGCTTGCGTGCCGCTGCCACCTTGTCCCCGCGCTCCTCAGCAGGCGCCCCGGCGTACAGTTGCGTCAGCAGCGCACCCAGCAGGTCCCGCCCCGGCTTAACCACGAGCCGCTCCCAATGGGGGAGCTCCTTGCTGGCAGAATTCTGGGCTGCCCCCACCGTGCCGTCCTTCGAGGGAGCGAGGGACTCCCGTAGCCCCGGCAGATAGCCGCCCTGATGCACTGCCTCCGTCACCAAGCCTGCCCGCGCCAGGGAGGATTTGCCATTGCCTGATGGGCCCACGATGGCCGCGAAGCGCCAGTCCCTCAGCATCTGGGCCAGTTCCTGGCTCCGCTTCGCCCGGCCAAAGAAGGAGTCCGCGTTCTCCACATCAAATGCGTCCAAGCCCTGGTACGGGTTCTTCGTCTCCGTGGTCCTGCCCTCCGCACTGTGCTCTCCCAGGATGGCGCGCTTGATCTGGTGCAACGGGGCTTCGTCATCCGTGATCCCGTTTTTCAGGTCTACCCACAGACGCGTGTCCATGAACCAGCGCAGCTTCGAGCGGTCCGCTCCAGGAAACAAGACCGGGATGAGTCGGAACTCATCCTTCTCCTGCGAGAGCTTGATCGCACGGTTCAACAGGGAGTTCACCTCCTCTCTCTGCCACGGGCCCTCCCCCTGCGGGCCGATGCAGATCACCGCCGATTCAGACTGGTCCATCGCCTCACTCAACCGGTCTGTCAGCACATCTCCCGGCAGGAGCACTTGATCATCCAGGAAGCAGGAGATGCCGTGCTGCTTCAGCCACCCCTCCAGCGCTCTGACGTAACCCTTGTCCAGCGAGTTGTGGGAGAGGAAGGTCTTGTATTTGATCGACTTCGTCATGGGCGGATGCTCAAACCGTATCATAGCCTCTCTGGAAAAACAGGGTATTATGACCCGTCTCTGGTTTCAGGCCGCGCTGGACCTTCGAAGTGATGGCGCTCGATTCGACTTTCCGGGCATTTTCCTTGGCTGTGTAACGGAGCCAAAGCTGCAACGGAGCGATTGATGGGGCCATCTAGTAGTAAACAACAAGGGGTGGAGCAAGAAATTTGATGCAGAGGGTTGTGTTTGAGGGTGTTGGCATGGTGAGGGGGGCTGGGGGTGGTTCAGCGGGGCTGACATCTTGTGCGTCGTTTCCGGAGGAGGCTGCAACCGGAGGGGGGCGGGTGCGGGAGGCGAGCGGCCTGTGTGTCAGGAATGACACCAGGAAGATGTGGGGCGTACCCATTAAGGTGTATATGTAAAAGTTACATGCAAGTGTGTGCTAATGTTAAATAATATAATAGAAAAACTATTGGACGTGGGGCGTATCGAATATTGATTGGCTGTTCGAGCCTTTATTGGAATTCGTCCATGAACTCTGTGTTTATCAGCGCCACGACGAAGGGGTTTGCAGAGCTCCGGAAGCAGATCGCAATGATCCTGAAGCATCAGCGGATTGAAGTGCTTGAGCAGGAGCATTTTACTCCGGCGTCCAAGATCGTGCAGCGCGAGATCGAAGAGCAGATCTCGCGGGCGGACGGCGTGTTGTTTCTGGTGGGGCCGTACTACGGATATCCCATGCAGGATGTTCAGCCTGATCTGGCCCGCCGGCATTCCTACACCCAGTACGAGTGGCATCTGGCCAAGCGGTGGGGGAAGCGCTCGCTCACGTATCTCATTGAGGACAAGTTTTTTCCTAGCGTGGAGAGCGAGCCGGAGCCCGGAAGGGAGGGGCGCTTCCCTGACGAGGGGAAGTTCACGGAGTGGCAGCGCAGCTTCTGGGATGAGGTCAGGGCAGGCTCCAAATCATCCGCCCGGGTCACGGTCTCGTCTGAACTGCAACTGGCGTACGAACTTGCGAAAGTGAACTGGAGGGAATGGTTGAATGGCTGAAGATCCATCGATATCGGGATTGGCTGCAGCTGCGGGCGCTCAAGCTCCCGGTGCGGGAGCAAATGGAGGTAATGTGGGCGGCGGAGGCGGCAGTCATGCTGCGGCGGGCGTTGGCTCGTCCGGTGGAGCCGACCCTGAGGAGAACAGTGCCAATCCCACTGGCAAAAAAGGGGCTTCCCATGACGAGGATCGGGCGGATGCCACGCGGGACCGGTTCGATGAGTTTCTTTCAGACAGCAATCGGGTGACTCGTCCCCTGGGGGTGCGGTGCAACATTCCGGAGTTTGACCGGTGGGTCAATGACTTCGGGAAGGTGCGGCAACTGGCTATTTCAGGCAACGACTGGGACTCCTGTCTGTGGAGCGCCTCTGAGATCGCCCTGCGCAACAGTACTTTTGCCCATATTTTCATCTGTGAGCCGGTGACGGTGGGGATCAACATTGAGAAGCTGCAGGAGCGTTTGCGGAGGTTTGATGCCGAACCGGTATGCATTATCTGGAAGTTTCTCGATCAGATTCACGCGAAAACCTTTGCCGATTGGTTTAGGTCGTTGGTCAAGGTGGCAGAAGGTCTGGAGCGAACGCCGCATGCGCTGATCTTGTGTGTGCATCAGAAGGGATGTGTCTCGCTGGTGAATGAGAACCGGTGGGCCTACTTCCACCGCCTGGACCTGCTGGGGCTGGGTGTGGAGCAGCAGGTGGACATGGAGCAGGCAGGGCGGGACAAGCTGGAAGACCTCGTCGGCGGAAGTGCCGAGAGCCTGGAGAGTCTCCTGACATCTGATGAGAAGATGCATGTTCCGCGGACTCTGGCGCGGCTGGTGGTGCTCTTTCAGGGGCTGGCAGCATCCAGTGTGGAGATGCTGCTGCAGGGGGCGCTGCGGGAGCGCATGATTGAGGTGACGCCCGCCACGGAGAAGGTGGAGGCGAAGCGGATCAATGCTGGGGAGCTCTGGCGCAAAGGGCGAGGAATGTTTGAGAAGCAAGCTGGCGTGGGCCGGGGTGGGGCAGATGGTCAGGCGCCTTACAAGTTCGAGTCCACCGCCTATGCAGAGCGGATCACTGAGTGGGTGTGGAGCTACCCTGAGGAGTTGTTTGAGCTGTTGCTGACGATCTGCAAGGATCGGCCGATTTACTTCGGGGACGTGACGAGTGAGGCGGAGCGCAATACGTACTGGGAGTTCGCCTCCACGGCTTCGATGATTGCGGTGCAGGCGCCGGGGCTCTTCGCCATGAGATGGCGGGAGTTGATGGAGAGCGACCTGAGATCGTGGCTGGAGAAACAGTCGGGCGTGCAGGTGGCGAAGGAGGATCTCCTGGGAATGCTGGTCCTCATTGATCAAGCGCACGAGTTCACCCGGTACTGGTGGCGGAGTGCGGTGAGGCTGGGAGATCTATGTGGACGCCTGACAGTGGCCAAAGCTGGACGCGTGGCGGAGGATTTTATTTACCAGATGCTGGCGCGCGGGCTGCATGCCATGGCGTTTGAAGTGGTGGTGGCGATGGAGGAGAGCTGCAGTGAGGAGAACCGGTTGAAGTGGTTTTCCCGCATCATCAATGAGGGCAAGGCGAGTGTGCGGGAGTTCGTGACACGGCGGATGGCCCGCATCGTTTCTGAGCAGGAGGGGCTGGCCCCTGTGTACCTGCAGATAGCCGACAAGTGGCTGACGGAGGCTGAGCGTCGCCAGATGCAACCGGTGAGGAAGGTGGCTTTGGCACTGCCAGCGCTGGTGCTGGACAACGTGACGGGCAGCGTGTTTGACGCGACCAAGGAGGAGTCTCCGTTGCTAAACGTCCTGAACTTGGAGATGAGCGCCGAAGTGACGGCGCTGGATCTCTGCCGCAAGGCGATGACGGATGAGGATTTTTCCTCGGCGGCGGCGCCGTTTCATAACATGGACTATCTCAGGGAGATCCATCAGCAGGCCTTTGCCGTGGCTCTGGCTGGCTATCAGTTGGGGGCGGGATTGCCTGACAGCCGACGCACCATGGCGTTGGATCTGTTCTCCCAGATACTGGAGGGTTTCACGCTGGATGATCGCATCCGTGTGAGCCAGTGGCTGGACCGGTTTTCCAATCACTGGCTGGAAGAGATGGACAGGGCTGCGGTGGCGCTCGGAGACCGCGCTGTGGCCAGGCAGGCTGAGGCGTTGCGCCTCTACACGGTGTGTCAGGATCTCCTGGGGTGCTAAAAATTTTCTATATCATGCAAAATCATCCGCAGATTCAGTTGGTGAAAAGAGGCAGGGAGAGGCAGGAAACGTTTGGGGAAAGGCGCATCAACTACTCGCCGCCCGCACAGTCGTTTCTGGGGGAGATGCTGCCCAGGGGGTTGGCGAAGGAGCCTTTTGTGGTGCCGGTGGGCCGACTGGCAGTTCCGGTCGACATGGATGGCACGCCCCTGACGATCTCCAACCGCGAGACGGGTGAGGTGTCCACGGTATACCCGAGGATCCGCATCGTGGAGGTGGATGGGGAGACGGGTGCGGAGAGGCTGATCGCTGCGCTGTACAAGCGATTGGATGATCAACTACCTGCCATTCGGGAGAGACTGGACGGCATCTTCCGTCGATATTTTACCCAGGGGGCGACCTTTGAGTCGATCGAAAAGGTGGCGACCCAGCACCAAGCGCCCAGTGAGCTTCTGGACCGTATCTCTCATGATCTGGGGTTGAAGATTGAGTGGTCGATGAATCCAGAGCCCACCACGTCCAACTGGATCCGGACGCTCGTGGGGGCGACCCACCCGCCAGTGTCGGACAGCCTTGTCTTCAACGAGGAGTTCGAGGAGACAGCGCTGACGCTGACCTTCTCCGTTTCGATTGAGAAGGTGCACCTGCCCAACATCGTGGTGGCGGAGCGGCGTGCCCGACAGAATTCTGATGCGGGGACGGAGGTGAAGCGGATCTTTGAGCGGGTGCGGGAGATGACGAAGTCTGCCTTCCGTGCGGTGGTGACCGGGGTGGATGTCTGGAACCGCGAATTGATCCGCGAGCTGGCGCATGATGGATTTGCCTCGGTGGTGAGCTCGAAGATCGCCCGCGAATTTGGTTACGTAGTCAAGTTTGGGGACTTCGGTGTGGAGCTGAACCAGGCCCTGGTAAAGTCGATCAAAAGCGGATCGCTGGCAGAGATGTATGACGCCCGGATGGATCTGGCCAAGAAAACCTACCTGGCGCTGGCAGACAAGCGGGCGCAGTTGATTGCCGCGGGTTCCTTCCCGGCTGCACAGCGGCTGGACGAGTCTCTTGCCAAGGCGGAGGAGGAGGTGAAGAAGCTGGCGCAGACACGGGTTGACTCCAACAACCATGTCACTGAGAGGCTGGGTGAATCGAAGGTGGGGCAGAACCAGGACGTGCACGAGAAGTTCATCCGGGCACTGCAGCTTGAGGAGAACGCAGAATCGCAACGCAAGTACGGCCGGTCGGCGAGGAATTAGTTGAGCCATGAAGACGCGGTCGTTCATCTGTGACAACCAGCAGTGTTTCCGGTATTCGAAGAGCAAGCAGTCAAAGTTGACGAAGGGCTTCTCGTGCGACTGGGAAGGCTGTCTGGGCATGGCGATCATGGAGGGGCGGGTGGAGCCCGAGCCGGTGCCCTTCTGGAAGGATCATGTTTTTTTGAGCAAGGCGGCGCTGGGGCTGCTGGCGGCTTTCATCGCTGCCATGCTCTTGCACGCCTACTGGCCACGGCAGCAGGCAGAGCAGGTTGACATAGGAGGGCGGCGGGAGAAGCTGGAGGAGCCGGTGCCGCCGGTGCCGCCGGTCCCTGATGAGGTGATCCAGAAGGAGGTGGCACAACTGATGACGCTGGCCTACGAGCTCCGGAGGATCAATGCTGCCGTGGCCTCCCTGAAAAGGCAGGAAAAGGGGGCGCTGGAAGGGGCCAGTGGCATAACGAGCGCGCGACGCGACGCCGACGGGGTGCTGAAAGAAACGCGCCGGCGAGTGGAGGATGCGCAGACTTTTCAGGCGGTGGGGCAAGGGCACGAAGGCAGGGCCATGTCCAAGGCGGTGGCTTACTTTGAGAAGTTGGGGGAGGTGGCAAAACTGCCCCCCGGGCGTGTCGAGACGCTGATCGGCGCACACGTGGACACCAATGAAAAGAAGGCGCGGCTGGAGCCAAACGCAGCTGTGCAGGACCTCAAGATTGACTCCTTCCAGTGGAAGTTCGGGGTGTCACTCCTGGTCCGGGAGCATGTGGACAGTTTCAAGGCCGGGGTGGCTGTCACTCTGGAACAAGTGATTCAAGACTACAGAAAGGGTGCCTGATGACCAGACTCAAACTCCATGCTCTCTGTGCCGGCGGCAGTCTCATCCAGCTGCTGACCGTCGTGGCTCTTGTAACGAGCCTTGCTTCCTGTGCCACCAGCAATCCTTATGAGGACAGTCTCTTCTTCTCTGGCTCCCTGGCTGAGCAAGAGCGGCTGAACCCGCGGCGGCAGGCGCTGCGAGAGGCGAACTACGCCAGGGCAGGTGAGGAGGAGGATACGCGCTACCTTTCTGAAGAGCTGGGGAGTGCACGGCGCATCAGCTACAACCAGCAGGTGGAGCTAAACTGGCTCCGAGATGAGATCCGCAGGAAGCGGAGGGAGCTGGATGATCTAAACGATGAGATTCACGAAGTTCAGAACGGGGCGCGAGGGGATCTGCGGGCTCTCGAGGAGCAGCGCAGGGATCTGGAGGATGAGCTGGATGAGCTTCGCGACAGGTATCAGGAAGTGATGAAAGCAGAGTAACTGAATCAACCTCATGGCAACGATGAAGATGTGTATGCAAGGTGTCATTCGCCCGCTAGGTCTTTGTTTGGTGCTGCTCATGGCGTCATGTGCAGCACCGACCGGACCCGGACCCTCAAAGGTGCGTCAGGCGCGGAGGGACTTTGAAAACCGGACCCAGCTGAAAACGACCAACACCCTCATCCAGGGCACGGTGGGAGGGGCTGTCATCGGTGCAGCGCTGGGCGCGGTGGTGGGGGGGCACTCTGGAGGGCGTGGATACAACAAGAACGGAGCCTGGGCTGGCGGGGTGATCGGAGGCTTGGGCGGGGCTATGGCGGGCAACCAGTATGCGCAGGCCAAGGTGGCGGAGCGGAGACGCTACGCGGCCATGGAAGAGAATCTCAACAACGCGATCGCCAATTCCCGGAGTGCGAACGCGAGGGCATCGAGGTTCAACGCGGTGTTGAGAGCGCAATTGCGAACGACGAAGGCGGATTCACGGGAGCGGGCGGCTATGATCGCCGATGCCCGTGCGGTGGTGGCGGGTCTGGATCGTGACATCCGGAACCAGAAGCAGGCTCTGGCGCAGGCGAGACAGCTCCGGAGAAACTCCAGTGACGCGAATGACCTAAGAGATGAGATCGGTGAACTGGAGCGAGAGAAAAGAGCTCTGCAGCGGGAGATATCAAGGTGGACGCCGGCTGACCCGGATGGGGTGCGCCCGAGCGGGACGAGACTCTGACCGGGCGTTCACATAGGAGGCTGGTCCCAGCTATGGCCTGCCTCGTGCCCGATTCTGAAAGGTGATGGGGCACGTGGCAGGTGAGCGGTGTAATGCGGGAGATGTGCTTCTGGGGGACTGTGAAAAAGTCCCGCTGTCGGTGTCTGGAGTGCTTTTGCTCAAGGAGCCGGGGGGATGGGCTGGATGCGGCGGGTGCGGCGCATGACGACCCACTCGGCATTTTCCGTGAGGGCTTCTTGTCCCAGGGAGAGGAGCAGTTCCTGGATGTCGTGCACGAGGGATTCAGGGGTGACTGCGCCTGCTGGCAGGGGCTGGGCAGGGGCAGGGGCAGGAGCGGGTGCGGGAGCGGGGGTGGCGAGGCTGGCCCTCAGCGCATTGAGCTTCTGGGTGAGGCGGGTGTTGGCTCCTCGAAAGAGGCTCTGGGTGGCGGCATAGCGTCGCACATTTTCCGCATGAGTGTGGTGCTGGATCCACCCCACGGCCAGACCACTGGCGCCCAGGAGAAAGGATTTCCAGAACCCGGAGAGTTCCGGGGTGCAGACGGCGGCGGGCAGTCCGGCACACTGCATGGGAAGGGCGCTGAGGAGGAGGGTGAGACCGAGGCCGAACCCGATGGCGCTGATGAGATGAAGCGCCTGGGCGAGATGCTCCCGCCGGGCCTCTGTCGCCAGCAGGCGGCCGAGGGGCTGCATGATGAGGCGCGGCCGGGCGCTCCCGGTGGCCAGTGCCTGCAGGAGCCGGGGGTCATCCAGCCAGAGGCTGGGGAAGAAGATCCGCCAGGGGTGGTGCCTGGTGGAGGAGCGGGCTTCGTCGGCCTTCATGGCGGGGGTTCTGAGTGAGCGTTCGATGAGCCAACACAGGAATGGAACGCCAAGAAAGAGCAAGGCGCCGCCGAGGCAGGGAGGGCTGGAGTGCAGAAGGGTCTGGGGCAGGTCGGACGGAGGGACCTGGTGGCTCGCGGCGAGGCTGCTGTAGAGGGAGACCAGCGCCATGAGGAAGGCGGCAACGAACAGGGCGAGGCTGAGCGCTCCGAAGGACTCGAGCTGGCGGCGCTGGTTCTTCACGGCATTGTCGAAGTAGCGGATCTGGCCTTCCACCCACCCTTTCTGCACGGCTTCCAGGAGGAGGAGTTGCTCTGGGAGGGGGCGCTGGAGGAACCACTCCCGGGTGCGCAGATAGGGGAAGGTGACGCTGCTGATGACGCAGCGGACCCAGCCCAGCTCCCCGCGCAGGCGCTGGATGTAGCGGCTGGCCACGGCGGAGAAGAGCCCGGCTGCGGACCAGTAGGACTGGACCCGCATGCCCTCGGCGATGGCGCGATAGTCGAACTGGCGGTCCTCGATCTCGCGTGGTGTGGGCACTTTCCTGTTGAGGATGAACTCCAGCCAGCCGGTGCTGCCGATGCCCTTGTGCAACAGGCAGGCTACGATGAAACAACCGGTGGCGATGACAAAGGCGGCCAGTCGCAGCAGGGCTTCGTGAGGGGCGAGGGAGGGGAAGTTCGTGAAGGCGGTGGTGGAGATGACGAAACAGAGCAGGGAGAGGATGGCGAGTGCGCCGATGATGCGGTGCAGGGTGGTGGCCCAGCCGCCCCATTGCTTGCTGATGCTGGCGGTGAGGTCCCGCAGCTGGGCGTAGGCGCCAAAGGGGAAGGTGGGGCAGGCAAGGGTGGCGGCAATGGCTGGCTCAAAACGGGCATTGGCCTGAGTGGCCCTGCTGCTGCCGCTGAAGAGCTGGCGCAAGGAGTCCCGGGAGGGCTGGGGAGGGGTGTCCGGGGCCGACAGGAGCTTGTGATAGGCGGTCAGGTTTCTCGCCAGTGCCAGGAGCAGGCGGTGCCCGCTCTCCTGCCAGCGGGGATGGTGGTTGGGTGGGTTCGATGAAATGGGGATGTCCTCTGGAAGGGCGTCGAACGGCTGGAGGAACTGGAGAGGGCGGGTGCAGGGGAGGGCGGTGGCCACGGTGGCTGGGGCCAGTTTCTTCTCCCGATCGAGCGGGAGATGCAGGACGGGGCCTGTGTCTGCCCAGGCGATGATGTTGGGGATGGGCAGCAGGCCGTCTGAGAGGCCGCGGCGCTTGGCCAGGGCGATGACGGCACTGCCGGGACTCTGAAAGGAGACGAGATCTTCCTCGGTGGCGCGGTCATGCTCCTCATCATATGCGGCGAGTAGGATGTCGCTGTAAGCTGCGATGTACTCGCCAGCAGCGCGGAAGCGAATGTACCGGCGGGTGAATTTCTCCGGCGACTCGGTTTTGGCGTCGAGGTCTACGGCGGGATCCCCAGTGGGATTGAGCAAGGGGTCGGTGCGAACGCTGTCGTGAAGGGGAACGCAAAAGAGATCCCGCTCCTGGCAGTACCCGGGCTGGGCCTGGATCATCCCGACGAGGTGCTGGAAGCGACGCCGGGGGGCGTCCGAAAGGGCGCAGGGATTCTGGTGAGGTGTGCAGGGGCCGAAGGTGGAGGACTGCAGGTACACTGCCTCCGGGAAGGGGAGTGGGGCGCGGACGGTGATGTCTGCCTCCGGGTGCCATTTCTTGTAGGCGAATGCGGCCTCGACCACGAGGGTGTCAATGCCGGGGGCGAGGGAGCTGAGAATGACAACGGGAGTGGAGCCCAGGCCGAGGGGCTGCCAGCAGCTGTGGTAGGTGCCTGCTGTGTCCGGCTGAGTGGGGACCAAGGGGTGAAATCTGCGCGTCTGGGGATCGAGCCGGCCCGGAGGAAGCTCGGGAGCGGAGGTGTGAGTGAGCCAGTCCAGAATGCCAAAGACGGACTCATAGATGGCCTGGATGGCGGGATGCAGATCTGGCCCGGCGACTGGTCCGTCTGGCGAGTAAGTGGGAGGCCAGTGCACGTAGCCCACCGGGTCTGTATTTCCTGTAACGCCAAGGATGAATGCGGGGCGCAGGGGAAAGTCGTTGATCAGGGCGGGTGGGGCAGGCGGTGCTGGCAAAGGGGGGGCTGCAGCAGGGGAGTCTTGTGCGGACATGGGCAATGGGGAAAGTTCCACGCAGGACACGTGCCATACGGGGATTTTGGTCTATGAGTTGTTGAGTTCAGCATACGTCACCTGCCAACACTCCGTTCCGCAAAATTTTAGACACCGTAGTTCGTTCTTGCTGAGAGGGTGTTGCTGGAGCGGCGGTGCGGTGATGGTTGCGTGAGGGTGTGGTTTGTGCAAAAAATGATGTAATGAAGACTCGGGCGCCTCGCATATTCGTCTCTGCGGTCTCGGCGGACTTGCGCAGTACGAAAATGGCGGTGGCGAAGACCTTGCGGAGGATGGATTGTCTGCCGAAGGTGCATGACGAGTTCCCCCTGGAGCATGGTCCGGTGCCGGAAGTGCTGCGACGGACCATCAAGGACTGCGATGCGGTGATCCACATCGCGGGGTTGAGGTATGGGTTCGAGCCCTCAAGACGGGAAGACGGTGAATCGCGCCGCTCCTACACGCAGATGGAGGTGGACCTGGCTCGGAAGTTGAAGAAGCCTCTCTATCTTTTTCTCTGTGATGAGGCGTATCCCTATGATCCTCCCAGACCCGTGGATCCTGAGCGCGAGGAGGAGGTGCTGCAGGAACTGCAGAAGAGGCACAGGCTAGCAGTCGAGCGGGATGGCAAATCGCGCGAAAAGGTGACTTCATACCTGCAGCTCGAGAACCACGTGTTGACGTTGGGGCCGAAACTGGAGAAATTGCGCGACCGGCATGGGTGGGTGAGGTGGGCAGTGTGCCTGTTGCTGGTGCTGGCCGTCGCGCTGGGGCTATACCAGCAGCACTTGGCGCGTGAGGGGCAGGTGCTGAGCGGAGCTTACGCAACGGACCTGGCCAGCCTGGCCTATGACGTGAGTGAAAGGATGGCAGGACTTGCTTGTGAGAATGATCCAGTGGGAGGTGAGGACCTGCTTGAGAAGGCCTTGGATGAACTGACTCAAGAGCACAACGAACCACCGGGTAAATTGAGGAAGAAACTGGATGTCTGGGCACAACGCGTAGCGACGAGTTGGCGGGCTGATCCTTGTGAGCTGGTCATTCGGGACTATTTGACGGGGCAATACGCGTCAGTGACCTCTCGCGGCGTCAAGTTGGTGGAGTCACTTAAGGCGGAGGCGAACAGAGCGACCTATTTTTCAACCAAGAAGCAAGACCAGTTGCTGCGTCCGCTGCTGGTGACCGGGGATGCGCTTTTTTCCGTGGGGGATCTGGGCAAGGCGAAGCAATTCTATGAAGACGCGTTGAAACTGGCCGATCGCGAGGCGGAGCCGGGCCGATGGGCACGGATCGTGAACCGGCTGGTCGCGGTGACGCAATGGATGGGCAAGTGGGATGAGGCTGAGAACTGGCAGCGCTCCGTGGTGGCCCTGCTCAAAGTTGGCAAAGGAAACAACTCAACCGAGCTGGCTGAACAATGTGCCAACCTGGCGGAAGTGCTCTCTGCCAGGCTGTCTCGCGAACGGCGCAATGCCCTCACGGAGCAGGAGATCGAGTCGCTGCTCCAGGAGGCGGAGAGAATGATCGTCGCCAATGAACGTCATCCCTTGGTGCGTGCCAGTGACCTGTTAAAAATCGCCAAAGTCAGGATTGGCCTGCGGACCGAGTCTTCCCAAAGGAGCAAGGCCAAACGGCTGCTTGAAACGGCGCTGGTGGATGTAGACGGGCATATGCTGGCCCGCTATGCACTCAAGGCGACGGTGAGGCTGGAGCTGGGCGGTCTGGAGGCGGATGACAACCATGTGGACAGGGCGCTGCAGCTGCTGACGGACGCTGCAGACCTGTTTCGCCAGGCGGGGCGGAACTACGAGCTGGGTGTAATCATGGCCCTACAGAGACAGGCGGGGCTTCTGGAATCCCTGGGCAGGAATGAAGAAGCAGGAAAGCTCTATGAGACCTGCCTGGCGCAGGCCGACGCTCATCTAGGCAAGACATCCTATATGGGGGTGCAGGCGCGCATCCAGATTGGCAGCTATTTCTTGCGGAAGGGGCAAACGCAACTGGCTTTGAAATTTGCCGAGCATGCGGTGGAGATATGCAGAGATCAGGGCCACCTGCAGGGGAACTGGGTGCTGGTTGATGCGCTCCACCAACTGGGCAATGTGCTGGAGGCGATGGGGCGGGACGATGCTGCGATGAAACACTTTGAGGAGGCGCTGGAAGTGATCGCACGCGGTGAAGGAATGGTGGGTGCGACGGGGTACTATGAAATCTGCACTGCCCAGTTTTTGGAGCGGAAGGGGCGCTATGAGGAAGCTGAACGCCGCTACAAGGCCGCGGTGGAGGACCAGACGACGCTGAAAGGGGCTGACCACGAGGATGTACTGAATGCTGAGCTCTGCTTGTCAGTCTTCTTGGGCGGGCAAAACAGGCCTGAAGAGGCTGAGGGGATTGTGCGTAGAGTATTGAATGTCCAGGAGCTGCGGTTCGGAAGGGATTCACTGGTGTTGATCTACACGCTCACAGATCTGAGCCGCATTCTCCAGCACCGCGGGTTGAACAACGAGGCGAGGATGGGGTTGGATCGAGTGTTGTCGTTGGCGGAAAAGCACTACGGAAAGGCCAATGTGGCGTTGCTCCCGCAGTTGGAGGAAACAGCGGAATTCTGCCAGGTGACAGGCGACTGGCTGGCTCTGGAGCGGACGTGCCGCAGGGCTCTTGAGCTTCTGGATCCTGCGCCTGTCGC
The DNA here is from genome assembly GCF_000739655.1 of Verrucomicrobium sp. BvORR106. Classification (GTDB taxonomy): domain Bacteria; phylum Verrucomicrobiota; class Verrucomicrobiia; order Verrucomicrobiales; family Verrucomicrobiaceae; genus Verrucomicrobium. The sequence continues at coordinate 116,080 of NZ_BATR01000075.1, forward strand.
GAGAGATTATGTGGTATCGTGGACTAGCAGGTTGGGCTACGCCAGATATCAGAGAAACGGTTGGGTGGAGGCGGAGCTGTATGCTCGCCAGGCGTTGTTGCGGGCGGCGGATGTCTCGGGTCAAGATTCGCAGTCCGCAGCCATACCCAAGGTTTTGCTGGCGATCAGTCTCGCAAGACAAGATCGGCTGCGGGAAAGTGCGACGCTGGCGAAAGCGGCGGCGGCAATCCTTGACAGGCCTACAGCGCTGATGGATTCCGTATGGGGTGGGGGCGTGGAGCAAGTGGCCTGGGCGCTGGATGGATCGAGGGAGCAATCTTGTTCCACTGAGCTGTTTGGAAAGGTCTTTGAATGGTCGCTAAAGGGCTGGAACGCGATGGAGGAACGGCCCGCAGGAAACTACAGAAGCCAGTATCTCGCCAGCTTGAAGCGGGGTGGCATGAGCGACTCTGAGGCGGAGGAGAAGACGAGACAGGTGGAGGCTGAGGCTCTGGCCACGGCGGGAAGGCAGGTGTCCCGCTGAGTGGGATGAGGTGGGGTGATCACTGCGTTTTCCCCTCCTCGTCGGGAAGAGGGTTCTCCATTTCGGCATCTCGATCGGTTTTGATTTGTAGCAGAGTTTTGGCCACAGCTTCTGCCAGACCGGGTAGCCCCTCCCTGCTACATTTGTATATCTTTACATCCGGAGCCTTGTCGTTGGACTGTATGATTACTGCCAGAGCGGCTTCAATGTTCGGATCGATGACCTGACGGGCAACGGCTTCCAGCAAGTGAAGGGGGATTGCTTTCTCAGGATCCCTCATTTCCAGGGTCAACACGGGTTTTGCGCGACGCCGGGCCGCTTGGATCAGCTCCTCGGGAAGGTCTGCGGCTCCGAAATGGCGTTGTTTCCTTGAGATGACCGCGGAGGCACTTTCAAGCAAGGAAGGGAATTCTCTCTTCATCGTATCTTGTGCTTCCTTGGTCAGGATAAGAATTGTCTTGTGGGTATGTGCATTGGCCACGACATGATTTAACTCGTCACTCACTGCTTTGCCAATGTGGTCTAAATCAAAGATCACCAGTGAAGCTGCATCACAGTAGAGCTGAAAGAGGTTGAACCATTCCTGGCCGTCCCCTGCTACAATTCGGTTGAACGGCATTTGGAAGGCATCCCAATGGTTGATGAACGCAAAGACTGGGAGCTTCCCGTCAAGCTGTTTTGCCAAGTGTTCCTCGCTTCTGTTCGGGAAAAGCATGATCGGAAGACCGGGGGCACGTCGATACACCGGTTGCTCTGATGCCACGTCGTGGAGGTAGAGGGCGAAGGGCTGCCCTGCTAGGATTTTGTTCACGACTAGCTGGCGGTTTTCTACGCCCCGGCTTAAACCATTCAGGCACATCGTCTCGATTACGATTTTGTCCAAACCAAAGAGCGTGAGGGGGGCGGCGAAGATCACAAACAAAATTGAAGCCCAAGTCTTCATCGGGCTGTCCGGAACTAAAGCCTTGCATGCGATGGCGCAGCCGAAGAGCAGCACTCCACACAATGCCAGAAGTATGGCCCGCCTTCTCGCCGAGCGATGGATTGCGATTTTTGCCTTATAGTCGGATGACTCGGTGACGTCGCTGGCTTGTGTGTAGCTTGATGCGGACAAGGGCATGAGAGAGAGAATCTGGTGGGTGCGATGAATGTCTTCTTGATCCAAAGTCCCCGGATGTGAGCACGGAGATCGTAGCCGGGGTTTCGGTTGAATTTGGGCAGGATGTCAATGGCCCGCAATATTGGGCTACTATCCGATTGGGCTCTCGCCGGCCTCCGGGCGGCTACGGAGCCTGGCATTCCCGGCGTCTTGCGAGAATGCGGTCCCGGGCCGCTTTGAGCTCCTTGTCCACGTGGTTGAACGAGCCGCTGGTTGCGGACCACCGGTCGGCGTTCCTCTTGGGGTGGATGACTTGGAACTTGCTCAGATCGCAGTGAGTGACTTCGTGGGTGTCCCTATCGATGAGCTTGTGAGGTTCCTCCCATGGGCAGTCCGATTCCAGCACCAGGACCAGGATTTCCACCTCGCCGGCTTGGTGCCGCTTCATGGCGCGAGTCATTTCCACACTGCGGATGTAGTCCGTGGCGAAGAAGCTGGTGCTGACCATGAAGATGATGATGTCTGAACTTTCGAGTTCCTCGATGATGCGTTGATCCCAGTTCTCGCCTGCGCGAATGAGGCGGTCATACCATGAAGTGATGTGGCCGTTCTCCTCCAAGATGGTAAGGTTTTGCAGAAGGCTGTCGCGGTGGCGGTGGTTGTGGCGGGAGTAGCTGAGGAAGGCCTTGATGGCAGGATGATCGTCCTTGCGGGCTTCCTTGGTGGAGATGGTGTCGAGTTGCTCGGTCTGTTGGACCTGGACACTGCCAGCGGCCGTGTCGATGGTCGTGACGGCGCGGTTCTGTTCGTCTTTCTCCAGGATGGCGACGTCCTTGTAGGTGCCGGGACTGCCAGCGATCTCCATCTCCTCGACCGGCTGGAATCCCCGAAGGTTCCGGTGGATGTGCCTCATGTGAGCGCGCACTAGCTGAACGAGGCGGAGGCGGGGCGCGTCTTTACCTTGAACCGTGACGGTGATACGGCTCTCTGAGAGCTCCGTTTTGACCAGGGCCTGGGCGCCATCGAGGGCCAGGACGACGCCGTTGCGCCAGCGTTGAAGGCCTTCGCTTAAGGGGTGGGTGCGGACGATGAAGCGGGGGAGGAGCCCTTCCGGGATGACCTTGTAGGTGTAACGCAGCCGGGTGGCCGGGGCGCTGGACCAAGCCGGGTCCAGCTTGGGCTGGTATCGGGTGAGCACTTGGGGGACCAGCCAGCGTTTGTCGTGGTCGTCCAGGGCGTAGCAGAGCTCGAACCGCCGCATGAGCTCGATGAGGTAGAGCACCATGTCCTCAGGATCCTCCGGCAGGGCGTGACAGGCTTCGGCAAGGGTGAGGGTGCCGTCGGAGTTCTGTCCGTCTTTGATGCGGAGGATGCGATACACCCCGTTGGTGACCCATTGGGGATTGAGCACAGTGGTGTCCTTCAGACGCGGATCATCGCCATAGTGTAGGATGATGCCGAGTGCGTGGAGGATGCGGGCCAGGCTGGATTGCTCGTTTATTTCTTTAAGGCCCTTCTGATCGCAGATGGCACGATACTCAGAGAAGGGGAGGTAGTTGCGGTCGGGAGCGCTGAAATGTTCCTTCACGCTCCACCAAGGGAGAGGAAACAGTTGGCGCACGCCTTGCTGCCCTCGCAGGATATCGCATAGTGCTGACTGGAGCGTGTCGATTCCCAGGCCGGTCGCACAATCGGTCTGAATGAAGGCCTTGATGGCGGGATAGCGCTCATGCAGAAGGTTCTGATCCACCTCAAAGGGGCGCAACTCCCATTGATTGAGCGCCACGATGATCGGTGAGTCTCCACCGAACGCAGTGATGAGGCTCAGCCAGTACTCCGCATCACGGTCCTGGTTGTCGGTGCGCCCTTCCAGGACGAGGACATAGACGCTGCGCTCTGTAAGGAAGAACTGGTGGGTGGCGTGCGTGATCTCCTGACCCGCAAAGTCCCAGACGCGCAGGCGGAGATTTTCGCCATGGCAATTGAGGTTCCACGGCTGGATGTCGATGCCGGGAGTCTCAGGTTTGTTGGGATCAAAGTGGTTGTGAACCAGCTTGTCCCGCAGAGAGCTCTTGCCTGCCTTGCCACGACCGACGAGGAGGAGTTTGACTTCGTTCAGACGCCGGGCTTGGCCAGTCTTGGTCCTGAAGTAGTAGTCGAGGATGTCTGCGGGACGGGCAGGGAGTACCCCGCTTTGGGAGTTGATTTCAAAGTGTTTCGGGCCAAGCACATGATCGGGGATGGACAGGGCGCTGTTGCCGCGAAGATGGAGTCTCTTGAGCCTGGACATCTGCTTCAGGCAGGCTGGAAGAGATTGCAGGTGATTGTCTTCCAGCCACAAGGACTCCAGATCCCTGCATTCCTCCAGGCTTTGGGGAAGTTGATCCAGGAAATTTGCGCTGGCATTGAGGTGGGTCAGTTTCCTCCAGCTTCCAAACAGGTCGGGCAGCTCCCGAAGCTGGCAATGGCCTACGCTCAGCCGTTGAAGGTGGGGGAGCTTCCCAAGCCACTCAGGAAGGGCAAGGAGGGGGTTCTCCTCCAGCCAGAGGGTGTGGAGCTGGGTCAACCTGGCGAGGCTCTCCGGAGGCGGGCAAGCTTGTTGCGCTGGACAAAGAGACGTTCCAGCCTGGTGCAGTGGCCAAGGGAGGAGGGGAGGGATTCGAGGAGATTGCCCCCGCAGCGAAAATGGGTGAGATGAGCCAACTTCGCGATGGAATTGGAGATCTCGCTCAACCGGTTTTCGTGCAGGTGCAGGTCCTGGAGATGGGGCAGTCCCCAGACGCTTTCCGGGATGGTGGTCAGCAGGTTGCCTGAGAGGTCCAGGAAGGTCAGCCTCACGCACTGTCGGATCGCTGCGGGGATCTCGCTCAACCCCAGTCCGGACAAGTCCAGCGTGGAGAGTTGCTGATTCACGACTTTCCGGATGCGTTCCAAGGCGATCTCCATGGGCGCTTTGTGCTCCGAGGGGCTGGGGGTGTTGCTCGTTCTCCAGAGAGGGTTTTGAGGAGAATTCTGGGCCATGACGAGGAGGGAGATTGCGGAAGAGCGTGGCGTTGCCGGCCGCCCCAGGCATGTGGCATGCCAGAAGCGCCGTTCCAAAGAGCGACGAATGTGCATCCACACGACGATGGAGCAACTTATTCGTCATGGGAGGAGGTGGGTCGCCCGTTTTTGGGCTATGGCAACGGGTCTCCCCGGCGCCTTGCCAGAATGCGGTCCCGGGCCGCTTTGGGTTCCCTGACCACATGGTTGAAGGAGCCACGGGGGCTGAGGGGAAGAGGTGCGTGGTGACGTCCTGCGTAAATGGTTGAAAAAGACCGGCAGACGTTTATCCGTAAGATGTTGGGATGGGCTCGCTCCGTGTGCGGTCGTCCAGTCCGCGTTGTCTTCAAGTTTTTGTCATGTCAAAAAAAACGGGGCCGGAAAGAACTTCGTCAAAGGCGCGTCAGCGGAATTCTTGCATAGTTGTCTGTGCGAGAGATGGGGCGAGCTACGCGAAGAAGATCGTACAGTATCTGGCCAGGCAAGGTGTGGAGGTTGCGACCAATGCGGACGATGTCGAACTCGTGGAATGGTTTCAGCGAGTGTCCCTTGATGCTATTCCAACAACGGTGCTTGTATTTGTCGCTTCTCCACGAGCTTTGAGGCACACCACGTTGTGCATGGTTGCCGCGAGGTGGATGAGTCTGGGAGGGAGGATTGCTTCGGTCTGCTTTTTCGACCCCATCGCAAACAAGGAGTTTGCCTCAACGTTTGAAGACAATCTCAGGCTGTTGGACTACACAAACTGTCTGGATGGCTCGGCGGAAATGGATCCGGCTATATTGGAGGGTGTGGCGGACTTTGTGCTGGCTCAGTCGCCGGGCAGTCGGGCTGAGAAGCAACGCCATTCATTCGAGAAACGTCCGCTGAATGAGGGGAAGCTCATCCTTGTGGGGCGAGGAGAGGTGGGCAAGACCTCGTTGGTGAATCGTCTTGTGGACGGTGAGTTCGACGAGACGGAATCGAAAACCGAGGGGATCCAAATCAGGAGTTGGCTGCTGCCTCACCAGGGCACCTCCTTGAAACTGAATGTGTGGGACTTTGGCGGCCAGGAGATCATGCATGCCACGCACCAGTTTTTCCTGACGGAGCGGAGCATCTACCTGCTGGTCATCAACGGACGCAAGGGGGGAGAGGACCTGGATGCTGAATACTGGCTGAAGCACATTGAGAGTTTCGGCAAAGAGTCGCCGGTGATCGTGGTGCTCAACAAGGCGGCGCAGCAGCCGTGTGACCTCAACTATCGCGGACTGCGTGCACGGTATCCTCAGATTCGCGGATTCGTAAAAACGGACTGCAAGACGGAAGAGGGCATCGGAAAGCTGCGTGAGTTGATCGAGGAAGTGGTCCAGGGCGTGCCGGAGGTGCAGATTGAGGTGGCGGGTCGCTGGTTCACTGTGAAGGAGAAGCTTGAGGCGCTGGATGCGGAGTATCTGAGCTATGACGCCTATCAGTCACTGTGTGCAGAGGAGGGCGTGGTGGAAGAGAGCGAGCGGGAGCTGTTGACCACCATTTTGCATTGTCTAGGTATTGCCTTGAACTATGGGGGCGATCCCCGGTTGCAGGAGACGAGTGTGCTGAGGCCCCAATGGGTGACGGAGGGGCTTTACAAGGTGCTCAACTCCAGAAAGCTGGCGGACTGCCAGGGGGAACTGTCGCTCGCAGATCTGCGAGCCGTCCTTCCGACGGAGCGGTACCCGGTGAGCAAGCATCTTTTTCTGCTGGAGCTGATGCGGAAGTTCAGCCTCTGCTTCCCGTTTCACGACCAGCAGGATCGTTACCTCGTACCTGAGCTGTTGGGGAAGGAGGAGCCGGAGGTGGTAGAGAGCTTCCTGCCAACGAAGTGTCTGAACTTCGAGTACCACTATGGGCTGCTGCCAGAAGGGTTGCTGCCCCGGTTCATCGTGCGGACGCACAGCCTCAGCCGGGGGCAGGCGAAGTGGCGGTCGGGGGTGGTGCTAAGCCATGAAGGCTGCGAGGCGCTGGTCAAAGCCGAGTCGGCGGATCGAAGAGTGACGGTGCGGGTGCGTGGGGCAGACGCGAATGCGCGTCAGCGGTTGCTGGGTATCATCCGGTATGACCTGGACCAGATTCACCGACACTTTAGCGATACCCTGGAAGTGAAGGAAAAGGTGCCCATGCCAGACCACCCGGAGTTCTCTGTGGACTATGTCAAGCTGGTGGCGTTTGAGCAGCATGGTCTGAAAGAGTTCCCGGAGTTGATCGGGAATCGGGTAGTACAAGTGCAGGTGCGTGAGATGCTCAACGGGGTGGACTTCACGGAGCAGCGGGGGAACGTCATCGATGCGCTCCGCCGTGCGAAGTCGGTGTTTTTTTCCTACTCGCACGAGGACGAAGAGCTGCGTGATCAACTGGATGCGCACTTGAAGCTGCTGCAACGTCAGAGGGTGATCTCGACCTGGCATGACCGGAAGATTTTGCCTGCTGAGGAATGGGATCAGAAGATCGACCGCCGGCTGGAAACGGCGGACATCATCCTGCTGCTGGTCAGTGCGGATTTCATTGCCTCAGACTACTGCTGGGACAAGGAGGTGACGCGGGCGATGGAGCGCCACGAGGCCAAGGAGGCGGTGGTGATACCCGTTCTCCTGAGGCGGTGTGACTTGAAAGATGCGCCATTTGCGAAACTGCAGGGCCTTCCCTCGGATGTGAAGGCGGTGAAGGATTGGGAGGACCGGGATGCGGCGTGGACGGATGTGGCGAAGGGCATTCGCAAGATCGTGGAGCAGATGTCGGCGGAGGCGGAGAGCAGGAAGAACTAGGTGGTGGGTCGCATGGAAAAATCATTGCGTGGATCATGTGCCCTGTGTCAGGGTGTGGCATGGCGGAAAAAATTCCCAAGGAATATCTGAATCCGAAGCTGATGGTGGTGGGGGATTCCCTGGCGCAGGGGTGCCGATCACTGACGGTGACGAAAGAACTCTGTGCGCAGAGTTACGGGGCGCTGCTGGCTGAGGCGCAGGGGTGGGGATTTACTCCTCCTCAGCATCCGCAGCCGGTGGTGGTGGATGTGGAGGAGGTGATCCGCAAGTCCAATGACCTGCTCACTTTCACGGGCATTTTCAAGCGGATCGACAGGAACATCAAGGCCTGGCGGTCCACGCTCTCCGCGCCGCCTACCGGGACGCGTATGTGCTGGGACAATCTGGCCATCGCGGGCTGCAACATCGCGGAGTTCAACCTGCAGACGGGGGCGAGCTGGCGCAAGCAGCTGGAGGAGAAGCTGGCCGAGTACGATCGTGCCTCGGGCTTCAAGAAGCTGGGGATCGCGGCGAAGATGCACTTCCCCATCAACGGGACGTACACGCTGAACCCGACGCAGCATCCGGACTTTGATCACCTGACCCAGCTTGGCTGGGCGTTCGCGCGCAAGCCGCAGTGCTTGATTGTGCACTTCGGACACAACGATGGGCTCTATCCCGTGGGGGCCTTCGGACAGGTCTCCAATCTGCTGGCGGCGAAGGCGGCCTATCTGAACACGGTGAAGCAGGTGCTGGCGGCTCCGGATGCAATCGGCCGGCTGGTGCTGGTCTTGCTGCCGAAGGTGAGCTGTGTGGCCAATCTCATGCCCCAGGGGCAGCGGCTGCCGGGCTCGGCCTACTACGAGTCCTATGAGGCGAAGTTTCCCTTCACCGAGGCGATCAGCGGCAAGGATCTGAAGGCGATGGATGAGCAGATCAAGGAGATCAACGGGGAGGCGCGCGTGCTGGTGGGCAAGTCCAAGAACAGCGGGCGGGTCACGATTGTGGACACGTACAAGATCTTTGGCGAGTTTGACTTCAAGAACACGGGCAATCCCAATGCGCTGATCCGCCCGACGAACAAGGTGGTGGTGGACAACCGCTATCTCAAAGGACGGCGCTTGCCGAAGACGCCGGGAGTGTCGATTGAGCAGCCGAAGTACGAGTTCGAGCATGGCGGGTTTCAGAGCATCGATGGCATGCATCCCTCTGCAGTGGGGTATGCGGTCTTTGCCGACCAGATGGCTCTGGCAATGAATCTGCCGCGGGATCCGGCAGTGGCTGCGGCGCAGTTGAAACGATCCCTGGCGAATGAGACGCTGATCACGAAGTTCCCCTCAGCACTGCCGCCCTTTCAAAATCTGCTGAACCTGGTGAAGCAGCTGGCCGATCTGATGAGCGATGACAATGCGGGCGAGGAGGTAACAGAGCAGGCGGGGAAAAACAAGCCTGCGGCGCAGGCGACGCTGGGGGCTCTGCACAACTGCTTCTGCCGTCGGGGGAAATGAGGAGGGGTGGAGCGGTGGGACGGGTTCTAGGAGTCGGGTGACGTGGGCCGTGGTGATGTGAGCGAGCGGTCGCGGTGCTTGATGTTGTTTGAGCGGTAGGGTGAAGCAGGGGGGAGCGCCAAGGTGGACCCTGAGCCTCAGCATGGGCGCGAGCTGACGACGATGATGGTGTTGTTCATTCAACGAAGATCTTGTGGCATCACCTCAGTGGGCTGGGCGCTGTGGTGAGGGGCCAATTAGGGATGTCAGATGCGATGTATGGGGTTCCAAAAGTTTACGTCGAACGGGTTGAAGAATGACGGCGTTGTGTAGAGTGCGATGAATCACGGATCACGAGCACATTCAACCCAGCCAGGAGAGAGCAGATGCGAAGCGAAGACCCCGGTGCGGCAGCGAGTCACAAATATTGGGCGTTCATTTCACACTCCAGCAAGGACCGCGAGTTCGCTAGATGGCTTGCTTCTGCCTTGGGGACGTTTTCCATTCCGTCCAAGTATCGCAAGGAATACAAACTGCCCGGTTGCCTGTCTCCTGTCTATCTGGACGTCCACGAGGCGCCGGGATCGGGGGATTTGGGGAAGCCTCTGAGGGATGCCCTGACGGCTTCGAAGGCGCTGATCGTGTTGTGTTCGCCGGACTCCGCGAAGTCAAAGTGGGTCAATACGGAGATTGAACACTACCTGTCGAGCTCGCCCAACCCGATTGTGTGCTGGGTAGTAGTTGGAGGGCAGTTCAGCGACGGGCGGGGGACCGCGGAGTACTGCATGCCGCCTGCGTCGGAGAGTTACTTCAAGTACAATGAGGATGGCAGCATAGCGGAAGGATCCAGTGCCCTCTGTGACTTGGTTCGCGGTGATCCCGAAGAAAAGCGAGGATTGGTGAAGCGATTGATTGCCGCCATCGGGGAGGGGGCGCGTGGCGACTTGGCTAGAGAGGTGTCGGCACGAATGAGGCGGCGGGTGTTTATGGGGGGCGCGGCAGCGGCCCTTGCTGCCATGGGAGGGGGAGCAGCCTACCTTCAAGGGAGAGAGAAGGTGGAGTACTTCAATGCGCTCACGTACAGATGGCAGATTCCCAAGGGGGTGTCACCCCTGAGCGCCAGGGAAGCGGCCCGATACCCGACGTGCTACAAAGTGGTGACCCAGAACAACCTGGTAAGAAGCGTCTCTCAAGTCAAATCACAGGGTCGGTTGGTGGCGGGTGGATTCGCGTACAACAGTGCGCGGGTCGATCTTAGGTATGATCAGGACGGGAAGCTCTCAGAGATGCACTTCTTTGGTGCAGACGGGGTGCATTCGGCAACTTTGCAGTTCTCCAGTGACCTCAAGTATGCGACCAAGATCCTGCGCAACACGAGAGGCCCGCTGGGAGAGGGGGTCACTGATACGGTGGCGACGAAGTTCTACGGAACCACGTCCGCATCGTCAGATCTGATGATGATGCTGACTGGCAAGACGACCGGGCTGCGCTATCGCTACACCTACTCGGATGATGGTCTGATTACCAGATCGGAGGTGCTCACCGTGTTTGGCCAGCCTCACGTGGATGAATACGCGGTGCATGGGAATAGCTATGAATATGACCCCTACGGGAGGCAGGTGAAGGTTTCGAACTTCGGGATGGACGGCAAGGACGTCGAGAACAACATAGGGGTACACAGGACTCTCTATGAGTATGACGCGAGGTCTTGGGGCAAGGCGATGTGGGCGGAGAATCTCGCCGGGGAGCGGGTGGCGGGTGAGCTCGGGTTCGCGATGCAGAAGTGGGAGTATCGTCCAGAACAGGGGCCTCCCACGGAGGCTGTGACGAGATACTTCGGGTCAGATGGGAAGCCTACCCGGATCAAGAATGGATTCGCCTCGTACACCTCCAAGCTGGACGAGAAGGGTAATTTTGTGGAACACCGCTATTTTGATGAAAATGGGGTGCCCTGCCTCAGTGGCCTTGGTTGTGCTTCGATGCATCTGAGTTACAACTCGATGGGCGATTGCGACAAGTCGGAATTTCGAGACATCAGCGGCAATATTTGCCCGAACGCATCCGGCCATTGCGGTTATCTCCGGGACTACGACGGCGCGGGCAGGATGACCAGGAGCACGGCCTTGATCCTCAAGGACAACCAGGTAGAGAAAGGGGAGTCTGTGATGAGGTGGGAGTTTGACCGTGATGGCCGGCTCATCAGGCAATGGTGGGAGAATCTGGAGGGAGCTGCGGTGTCGGGGCCGGAAGGGTATGCCTCGGAACATCGTCTCTATGAAATGGGGACAGGCAACCTGAGGCGGAAGGAGACCAGGGATCTGAAGGGGGCGCTGGTGGCCTCGACGGAGGATGTGAACGTTATCGAGAGCGGAGTGGCCGTGGTGACGTATGAGTACGATCCTGTGGGCAGCTTGTTGTCCATGAAGTTCCTCGGGCCGGATGATCAACCTGCTTTCTCAAGCATCAAGGCGGCGGAGTTGCGGTTCGAGTTTGAACAACACGGATACCTTGAAGGGCTCAGGCTCTTTGGGTTTGGAGGAGAGGCCATCCACTGCCGGTTGGGGTTTCACAAGGTTGGCTGGAAGTACACCTCGGACCTGAGGGATGAGTACAGCATGGCTTACTATGACAAGGAGCTGAAGTCCATGAACGTGGACAGCACGACTTGGCTGGAAGGTCAATTCGGCTACTTTGCCTTCTTCCCGGGGCCGCTGCACAAAGTGGTGGTGAAGTTCAGGTCCAGAACCTGGCGGTTGTCGTTCTTCGCCGCTGATGGCAAGAACACGGCTCCTGGGTGGGGCTATTCTGCGGTGGAGTGGGAGCGAGGAAGCAACGACTACTGGAATCTGCTGCGCTTCTACAATGAGCGTGGAGAGCTGCGTGAGTTTCTGCCGCAGATGCGGACCGTGAAGGACTTCCAGGGACGGGTGACGAAGATCGACTATTTGAACAAGGAAGGTGAACTGGAGGAGGATGCGAATGGGATTGCGACGATAGAAACGCAATTCACGCTTCCGGAGCCGGTACAGCTCTGGAGGAACCGGTATGGGCAGGAGGTGATTCCGGCACCAAAGGTGCTAGGGGTGCTTGAAGGCGGCCAGGCAGAGAAGATGGGCATCAAAGCGGGCGACCTGGTGGTCCACCTGGGGGAATGGGATCTCTTCAGGAGCGGTTCCTACCTGGATCCTGACAATCTGTTGAGCAATCTTCAGGCGGCGATCGTGGCGGGCACTCCTCTGATAAAAAAGGTGGTGGTTGTGAGAGACCGGTCTTTGGTCCGGCTTTCGGGGGCGTTCACCGTTTTGGGGGTTGAATTGGGCGGGGGCACGGTGGTGAAGGAACTGGCGGAGCGGTAGGGGGAGGGAAGAGGGAAGAGGGGGGCGAGGGAGGTAAGGGCGGACTTTGGAGATTTGGGTGTTTGTTGCTCCGGCGACTGAGCCGGTTGGCACAACCGGACTACGCCTGCTGAGTTGCTCAGGGGTGGTGTGGGAGCGGTTGCATGGAGGACGGTGCGAGGTGGGACAATCGCGCTCTTTGGAGTGCGTGATGATCGGGGAAGGATCAGGAGACGTGCGACTGACGAGCTGAGGCTCTAGACTACTTTGCCTGCGGATGAGTGCTTAAAGTCGTGCAGGGCTTCAGCTTGGTGTTGGTGGTTGGGGGTGAATCGACTCAGGCCGGGGGAGACATGAGGGCGACTTGGTGAATGGGTGAGGCCTCTCTCCGGCGAACTGAGCCGGTTGGCACAACCGGACTACGCCTGTGGTCGATGGGTTCATCAGTTGAAAATTAACTCAAGCATCGCGCAGCTGGCTGGGGGCTGATGGGCGTATCGAGCAAAACGCATCTCTCCATGTACACCGCTTATCAGATCAAGAGTCTTCCGAAGAATGTGATGGACTACTTCGCCATTGGCGAAAAACGCCAGAAGCAAAACTCTGAGGTCACCCGAGCAGAGTTGGACACCTTCTTGAAGCCTGGAGGTTCAATGGACGCAGCCAAGATGATGGAGGAGTGGTTTGCAGACACTCAGCATCCTGTTTTCATCTCTCATTCCCGTCTGGACAAGGAGGAGGCGTTGGCCCTTTCGGGCTGGTTGGAAAAGGAATTCGGCCTCACTTCCTTCATCGACTCTTGCTGTTGGGGGCATGCGGATGAACTGCTGAGACTTCTCGATTTCACATATTGTCGTGATGACCCGAAAACTAATATCGTCTCCTACAAGGGCAGCCTCATTACGGCCTCTCACGTCCATTTGATGTTGAGCACTGCGCTGACGAAGATGATGGACCGATGTGAATGTGTCTTTTTCCTGAATTCCGAGAACTCCATCAAAGAGGTTTCTATCAAGGACATGGTCAAGTCCGATAAGGACGCGATCACGCAGTCGCCGTGGCTTTTTCACGAGATCTCGATGCTGAAGTTGCTGCGACGCCGGGAAAAGGCTGATCACCGTGAAAGCCTGACAAACTTCTCTGCTGAGGGAGTGGTGAAAAAGGCAGATGTAGACGTTCCCAAGTTCGATTATCCTGTGGATCTGGACGGTGTTCCTGCGCTTGGAGCCTCTGAGTTGGCGAAATGGCTTGCAAAGAGAGGGGGCGATGAATACCTGGTGGAACACGGCGTGAAGAGTTTGCGCCGTTTCCCTCTGGATCTGCTCTACGAGGTGTCTCCACCTCAGTAGAGCGATGCAGAGGAGGGGCTATGGAAACTACTCTCTGCTGCCGCGGGATAGTAAGCCTAGGGCGGCCGAGGTCTGCGTGGGTGGGTTCGTGAACGTGGCGCCAGGGGTTTGCCATGCGATGGGCCTACCGCTCCGCGGTAGAGTGGCTGGTGGGTGTGGTCCAGTGGTAGCCCTCGTTATACTCGGTCGACCACTGGCTACTCATGGTGAACCCTCCGGGTTCGGGGAGGGGTGAGCGCAAAGTGGTGCCCGCCTCATGGGCTGTGAGGCTTCTCATGGGGATGCGGGAAACTACTCCATGGTGGTCAGGAACACGCGGGCCACGCCGACGCGGGCGTCCTGGGAGCGGGCGCGCACGGCTTCCGCAATCTCCACCTCTGCGCCTTTGCCGCGGCGCTTGCCATCGGCGAGGCCGCCTTTGGCGCGGGCGTCTTCCAGCACGGCACTGTGGTCTGTGAATGGGGTGTTGCTCACCACGGCGGCGATCATCTCACTGCCGAAGGGGGGCGTGCAGCGGATGCGGAACGATTTGCCGGTGAGAGGGTTGATCACGGAGTCATCGCCAAAGGTCACGGGGACGCCGCCTTTGATCTTCCCATTGTGGGCGGCGTTGGGCAGCAGGACTTTCACGTTGCCGTGAGCGTCCTGATAGAGCAGGCGTATAAAAGCATCCTCACTGGTGCGCACGGTGAAGAGCATGAGGTCACCCTTGTGATAGGTGGCCTGGCTGGCCTTCAACTCGACTGCGATCTGACCGGCAGCACGATCAGCGCGCACGCCGGCGTGGTCGGTGACCCTGGCAAGCAGCTCGGGGACTTCCTCAAAGTCGCGCGGTTTGCCCAGCCCGAAACGCACGGCCATCTGCAGAAAATGCTCTGCGAATGCCACACGCGGCATGCCGGGACCTTGCAGGGCGCTGCGGGTGTCAAACAGGGCGGCATTCCCTTCCAGTGCTTTTTCCATGTCGTCCAGGGGCATGCCCAGGTCCGCTGCGGCTTGGGCAAGGGTCACGTCGTTCTCGAAGAAGTCCACCAGGGCGAGTACGGGCTCTTTTCTCGCAGAGGGATCCACGTCTGCGGCGGCCAGTGCTTTCTGGAAGGCGAGGGCATCGGCTTTCACTGCGGCATTGATCTTGTCCTGCCCGGGGTGGAGCTTTTCAATGAGGCGCTGTGCTTCCGGGCCAAACCGCGCGCTGCTCGCGATGGGGCGCAGTTCATCCAGCGGCAGTTCCTTCATACCCTTGTCGTGGCAGGCCATGCAGGAGAATCCGTTGAAGATCTGAGCCCGGCCGGTTTTATCAAAACGATCTGAGACGACTTCGATGGGGCCGACATCGATCTTCTGGCCGGTGGCATCCACCAGGAGATAGGCCTGGAGACCGTTGGGGAGGGAGTAGATGATTTCTCCACCATCATGGGCGAAGGCGTGCTGCCCTCCGAAGAGGCCTGCATGCGGCGGGCCGAGTGGGAAATCTGCCAGCCTGCCCCGGCCGGAGTTGTGCTTGAAGTCATAGCTGAGCCAGTAGGAGCCCGGGTAAACCCGTATCTCATGCCGCTCCACCAGGCGATTCTGCTTGCTCACGCCACTCTGGGTGAAGCCGGAGCGGAGTGCATCGCCGGCGGCGAGGTTACGGGAAACATCCACGCCGAGCCGGCGCTCCAGCTCAGAGACATGGTGGGGATGATTCAGGATGACGTCATAGAGCGGTGGACGGGAGGTGGTGGCGGCAAACCAGTCTGCGCGCACCACGGGGACGGCGCAACGTGTGGGACCGGCAAGGGAGGCAAGGCTGCCGGAGTCCAGCGCATAAGGGTAGCTGGCGGTGATCTTGTCCCAGAGTTGGGGAGTCCAGCCGAGGTCGCGGAGGCGGACGCGATGGAGTACCCTTTCCGGACCGGTCTTTTCGAACTCGACGATTTTGGGATTGGTAGAGAGGCTGTTCAGCAGCTTCCGGATGCCGCAGTCTGCCAGCCAGAGATCTGCATCATTGAGTTCACGCACATTGTTGTGCTGCGGATGGAGGGAGAGATAGCGGATGTCCGTGCGATCCTCTGCGGGCTGGCGGAGCAGATCCTCCAGCGCACCGACGAGGACCTGGGCCTCTGTGACGAGCGTGCGACGGGCGGGCAGCGGATTGGCGGTCGGCGGGGGAGTCTTGGGCCTGGGGATCTCCAGGGCAGTGGGCTGCTGGGGGGCGGCCTGGGCGGGCGGAGGGGAGGCTGGGCCGAAGGTCGGCTGGGTGCTGCGCAGCACGGTGATGCGGCCAGAGAGCGAGGCGCCGGAGGGGGCGTCAGTGACGGTCACGCTGAGGGTCGTGGAGGCGGTGGCTGCGGTATCGTTGGCAGTCTCCGCCGTGCCGTTAGCGAGGGGGGTGGCGGGTTGGGGGACTCCGGCTTTCATCCAGGTGAGCACCAGTTGGGTCTCATCCGGGCTCAGCGGGGCGGCGCGTTTGCCTTCTGCCTTTTCTGCGCGGGTGGTCTTGGGCATTTTCCCGCGCAAGAGCATGTCATAGAGCTTGGATTCCTCGGGCTTTGCCTTGTTGATGAAGTCCGCTGTGTCGAGCGAGGCGAGATCGTCCACCAGATGGGGACTCTCTTCCTGGGACGCTCCCGCCTTGTGGCACTCGCCGCATTTTGCGCTGAAGAGTTTTTGCACCTCTGTGGCAAGCTGGCTGGGATCCTGACTCAGAAGTGCAGGAGGAGACGCAGCGCTGGCGGCCAGAATGGCGGCGAGGAGAGTGGGCAGTCCTTTCATGAGAATGAGCGGGTGACGGGGGATGGAGCGATCCGGGAGACGATCTGGCGTGGCACATGTGGCCTGAATCCCCGACGGGAGTGCCACGCTGACTCTCTGCCCATCGCCCGGGTGCGGGGTTTGATTGAAAAGATCCGGTAATTTTGTGCCGGTCGTGTGGTCCGTTTCTTTGTGCGCTTCAGTTGTTTCCTAGAGTTCCTGCTTCTTCCCCACGGCGCGGCGGAAGTTTTCAATGGCGCGGCCGAGGGCTTGGGCCATGTCCTTGTGGAACTTGTCTGTCTTGAGCAATGCGACGTCGGAAGGATGGGTCAAGTAGCCGGCGACGAAGCTGACTCCCGGCTGCTCGAGTGCGCGGAGCTCGTCGAGGCGCGCCTGGTGCACACCGCCGTCTGTGAGACGCAGGTTGTGCACGGCGCTGGCCTGCAAGGCGGTGGCCAAGGCGATGTTTTCAGAATCACGCTTGTTACCCGGAAACGCGCCAAGCTCTTCTGGCTGATCTGGGAAGTTCGGTCCCGGTGCGCCTTGAGGTGCCAGGGCAATGGATTCGATGCCGCGTACCCCTTTGGTGCCGTTCTTGAATTGGAGGTGGAGGTAGATGCTCCTCGGAGTTGAGTTGGCCTGAAGGGATCTGGCTTCGACGGAAAGTGGGGTGTTGTCCTCACGCGTGAGCACCACCTTGAGCCCGCGCTTCTCCAGATCTGTTCGCATGGCCCGGGCGAGCTTCAGTGGGTAGTCCGCTTCTGGGCGTTGTGGGGCGGTGGTGCCTGGCTTGGACTCGAGGATGGCAGGATCCAGGATGACGGTGTCGAAGCCCGTGTGCTGGCCGATGTAGCTGGGGCGGAGCACCGGATCGATGATCTTGCAAAGATCGAGACGCGAGATGTAGATACTCTGGTTGAGTTGAAGCACGGGATAGTTCAGTACCATCTTCATATTGTTGATGAAGAAGTCCCGGCTGCCCGGGGTGCCGTTCATCACCAAAACGGGGGAGGTGAACTTGATGCGGGACTTGCTGAACTCCAGCGATGTGAATCTGTAGAACTTGGAGATGCTGGTTGCGGCGACGTAATCCCTGTCCTCGTGGTGCAGCATTTCCCACCCTTGTAAGTCGCCCGCTGTCTTCGGAGCTGATGCTGCGGCGGTAGCAGGAGCAGGCGGGGGCGTTGGGGGTGTTGGGGGCGCGCCTTCTGCCGGTGTCTGTTGTCTGCCGAAGGCGAAGCTCTCCAGCAGGCTGTCATTGGTCCACGGCACTTGATCGGCACCACTGTGGTCACGCACGGTGGCCTTCACTCTGCGGAAGAGGGGGGTGATGTCATCCCCGGCGCTGGTTTTCAGGTGGGTCAGGAGGGCGTCGGTGAAGGGGCTGTTGCGCTTGCCGTTGCCATCATCAGCGATGGTGCCGGGGCTGGTGGCAAAGGCAAGGAAAAAACCGGGGCCGTAGCCGCTGATCTCTCCGAGCCCGCCCTTGGTGCGCAGGCTCTTGCCGATCTGACCGAGCGCCTGATCCAGCTGGGCCGTAAAGGGGTTCTCCCGGCAGCAGTCGAGGATGATGACCTTGGTCTTCACCTGGGCTTCCTCCAGTGCGACCATGACGACCTCCCGCAGGTGGATGCTGCGATTCTTCAGCACGGAGTAGCCGGTGAGGCGCGGGGTGTCTGAGGGCATGAGGAAATTATCCTCACCCACCTGAATGCCGTGACCGGAAAAGTAGAAGACCGCCGCGTCTGCGTTTTTCGCCTTGCTGGCGAATGTCTCGGTGGCGGTGATGATGGTGTTCCGGTCGGCGTTGGCGATCGCGTCCCCGGAGATCACCGTGTAGCCGAGTGGCTTGAGCGCGGCGGCGACGTCCTTCGCGTCATTCACGGCACTGGTGAGTTGCCTGCTCTCAGAGAGTTCAGCATAGTCATTGTTGCCGATGACGAGCGCGACCCGCTCTGCGGCGGACAGCAGTGAGCTGAAAAGGAGGAGTGAAAGGAAGCCCAGGCGTTTCATGAAGGGGATTACAGACTGAACTTTTTCTTCATGCCACTGAGCCTGGCTGCTTCTGGTTTGCCGGACTTGCTGCTGGGCGCAGACGAAGACGTGGGTGCGGGAGCGGGGGTGGGCGCGGTTACAGACGGGCTGCGGGGGCTCGCGGCTGGTCTGCTGGATGCGGGGGGTGTGCTCTCTGGGATGTTGGTCAGTTGCAGGCTCACCAGGGTGCCGTGATCCAGGCGGCCAGTCACTTCCAGGCCGTGCCATTCCTGCCAGTCGAGGATGGCCTTCTGGGTGGTGGGGCCCATGTCGCCATCCACGATGCCGCGGTAGTGGGCGGTTTCGCTTAGCCTGGACTGGGCGCGCCGGATGACGATGCGGCGCGAGTGGCTGTTGTAGGCCGCGTAAGCGGTGCCGAGAAAGACTTCGCGGGAATCGAAGTACCCGCGCTGGGGGAGCGTGGGTGAGTGTGGGCGGGGGCTGGCTGAAGCAGCCTCCGTCAGAAGCAGCTTGCTGACGGCGAGCTGGTGGTAGCCTCCGGATTCAGCCTCCCCCAGGGCGCTGACTTGCGTCCAGTAGCTGCGGGCTTTTACCTGCAGCCCCATGGCCTCATAGGTCAGGGCCATTTCCGCGAGGATTTCGGGATGATTGGGCACGCGGAGATCTGCTGTGCGAAGGAGATTCATTGCTTCCTGGAAGTCCTCCGCATGGCGTGCTTTGCGGGCAGCAGTAATTTCCTCTTTCGCCGTGGCATGCTGCAGCTCCTTGCCCGGGGGCAGCGCAGGCAGGGGCAGGGGCAGGGGTCCTGGGGCGGTGGGCATGACGGCGGGGCTGGGAGCAGGCGCCAGTGGAGGGAGCATCTCCGCTGCCGGAGGGGCGGGGAGTGTCTTGGCCAGGCTCGCCGCAGCGAGGGCGAAGCTGTCGTTCAGGCTGTGGTTGGTCCAGCTCACCTGCTCCTGGCCCAGCAGCTTCTTCACGTCGCGAAAGAAGAAGTCGATATCCTTGCTGGCGCTGGTGGGAAGGCTTCTGAGAAGGGCGGCGGTGAAGGGGCTGTTGCGGTGGCCATTGCCATCGTCCGCGGTGGTGCCGGGGCTGGTGGCAAAGGCGAGGTAGAAACCGGGGCCGTAGCCGCTGATCTCGCCCACGCTTTTGGTTCGCACGCTTTTCCCCACCTGCGCCAGCGCGGTCTCCAGTTGGGCGGCGAAGGGATTGTCCCGGCAGCAGTCGAGGATGATGACCTTGTTCCTGGCTCCGGCTTCCTCGAGCGCCACCATCACGGTGTCACGCAGGAGGACGGTGCGATTCTTCAGGACGGAGATGCCGGTGAGCCGGGGTGCATCACTGGGCAGAAGGTAGTTGTCCTCGCCGACCTGCACGCCGTGCCCGGAGTAGTAGAACACGGCGCCCTCGGCCCCCTGGGCGGCTTTGGCGAAGGCCTCTGTGGCATTGAGCATGGTGTCCTTGCTGGCGTCTGTGACGGCTGCGCCAGTGACGAGGGTGTAGCCCAGGGCCTTGAGGCCTGCGGCGACGTCCTGGGCGTCTGTCGTGGGGCTGGTGAGCTGGCGGTTGTCTGCCAGATGGGTGTACTTGCTGTTTCCTATCACCAGAGCGACGTGGTCACCAGCCTGAGCGAAGGTGGTGCCGAGCAGCAGGAAGGGCAGCAAGACGGGGTGGAGGATGGCTCTCATGGGCGTCAGGTTGAATTAGAGCTTCCGGAAGATCTGCACCCGCCGGTTCTGCTGCCGGCTCAGCTCGGTGGAGTTTTCCACGAGGGGATGCTCCTGGCCGAAGCCGAGCGGTTGCATGCGCTCCCCTGGTACCCCGAGGCGGACCAGCTCGGCTACCACGGCGGCAGCGCGTCTTTGGGACAAGGTCTTGTTGTGCTCCTCTGCGCCCAGGTCGCAGGTGTGGCCCTCGATGAGGAATTTCTCGCTGCCGGCCATCTTCATGGCTTTGGCGATCTCGGCCAGTTGGGAGAAGGTCACGGCACCGTCCAGGTGGTCGCTGTTCAGGGCGAACTGAAGGTTGGGGAAGCGCTCTTCAGTATCCGCGTCCACTTTCACCTCCACGATCTCCAGGGAGACGCCTTTGGTGCGCCTGATCTCCTCCTTGGGCTCGACCAGGGACTTGGTGCGCTTCCATTTTCTCGCCAGTTGATCCGCTGGGACGATGTCTTGAGCCGGGAGGCCGGGGGTGAGAAGGAGAAGGAGAATGGCCGCGGCAATGAGGGCGGAGGCAGGCGCGAACAACGTCTTCATTGGGAAATGAGTTGTACCGAGAAGATATGACAGGTTCTGGAGAAATTGCCAGCATGGGGTTGCCCTGGTGGCGGGGCGTGGCAGCTCCTCCATCGCTCTGGGCGGGCAATTGATTGAAGAAGTTTGTTTTTCGAGATCCAGGCGGCTCTGCGCGTGAGGGGCGGCGGTGATGTTCCGCCGCTGGCTTGATCACGGTGCGTTTTTTCTCTCCAAAACTTGCCGCACTTCCGCCTCTGTACGCGTGAGGTCTGGCTGATGGCGCAGCTCTGCTGGAAGCTCTGCCAGGACCATGAGCGCATCACTTGCACGACCGGCGTCAAGCAGCTGCCGGGTGAGGGCCAGAGCCGTCTCCGCGCTGGATGGAGCAGGCGGGGGGCCGATGGCGGCGGGTGCGGTGTGGAAGGGCACGGTGACTCCTGCGAGCCTGCCGCCGCCGGAGAGGCATACCAGGGCGAGGTAGGAGGTGTCTGGCTTGAGCGCGGCGGAGTCTTGGTCATCATGGCCCGGTCCGGGGTGGAGCGTGGAGAAGGGGACCGGCGAGCGTACGCCCGTGGCCACGAACAAGGCGGGTGTGGTCTCCTGATGCGCTCCGGCGGGCAGGATCCACACATTGTACTCCTGGCCGGGAGCATTCTCCCACACGAGGGTGGGCGCGGTCATGCCTGTCTCTCCCCGGGGGCGAGGGCGGGGCTGGCGGTGGCGAGCACAGGGGCCTCCCTGACCTGGTGCAAGAGCCACCACCCCATGGGCAGAGCGAGGAGTGTGAGCAGGGCGGCCCAAGCCAGCAGGGTGAAGGACGCCCGCTTGGGAGGAGGGTGCGAGGTCAGCCCACGGCCGGGGGCGGTCGGGGACGTGTGGCTGGAGCTGTGGGCGGAGGAGAGGGCCGTGACGTTGCCTGCGCCGGCCTCGCGAGCTTTTGCGGCGGTGGCGCTGGCCAGCGCACGGGTGCGAGCCTCCTCCAACCGGGCCAGTGCTGCGGGGGGCACGGCCTCGGCGGGAGGGGGCGATTCTTGAACCTGGTCGCGGTCAATAGCTGCGACGAGACGGCGGGCCGCGGCATGCTCCTCCGTCAGCTCGGGGTGCGCGGCCAGGTGATGCTGTAGCTCGGCCTGCTGCTCGGGTGTGGCCTCTCCCAAGGCGTCGAGCGCCATGAGCTGCTGCATGTTCAGGGAGGGGGGCATGGAGAGCTGTGCGGAGGAGTGTGCGGCTTAACCCAGTCGCTCCCGCAGGAGACGCAGGCCTTGGGAGAAGTGGGTGAGGACGGTGCCGTGGGGCATGTCGAAATGCGCTGCCACTTCGCGGGTGGTCAGCCCTTCAAAGAAGCGGGCCAGGAAGAGCTTGGGCTTGGGGGGATCGAGCGCCTCGATCTGCTCGCGAAGCTCTGCGAGTGAGCACGAGGGGGAGGCGGAGGAGTCAGAGGCGGGCTCCGGCAGGTCCTCCACCGCATCCACCCGCGAGCGGCCCTGCTGCCGGTGGAAGTCATGGGCACGACGCCGGAGAATGGTGAGGGTCATCCCCATCAAATCGCTGAAGCTGGCGAGTTGATTGAAACTGTCCGAGCGGCCCTCGATCAAGTGGGTGGCGACCTGGGAGATGGCGGTGGCGACCAAGTCCTCCCGCTGCGCCTCCCACTGCGGTCCGGAGAGGAGGCGGTGGGCCAGTTGCCGGGCGGCTGGCATGAGGTGCTGCCAGGCTACATGCCAGGCCTCGCGGTTCACCCTGGGGTCAAGCGAGCGCAGGGCCTCCAGGGAGAGGTCCGGGTAGGCACGCCCCTTTGCATCCCCAGCAGGGGACACTGCCTCAGCAGAGAGATGGGGCGGCGGGCCTGGGCTCATGCTCACCTGGTTGCATACACCAAAGTTCCCTGTTCAGGCAAGGCGTAAGCCGGGGAGTCTGGCGGGGGCTGGGGATTTCGGTAGATCAGTAATCCGGTGATTCAGTGAACCGCGGTGCGGGAGTGGATAGGGAAGGGGGAGGCGGGTCAACTGGCATCATGCGCGGCGGGCTTGTTTGAGTCTGCAGATGAGCCACGCTGCGGTGGAGGCTGGGATGACGTGGAGGAGGACGAAGAAGGTGATCTCAACGGGCAGCGGCCAACGCAGAACTTGGGGGGTGGCGAGTTCGAATCGATAGAGGCCAAAGGTGCCCAGTCCCTTTTCCGGTCGATGGACGAGAGTGCCTCTCACGATGGCGCCGCCTGCAAAATGCACTCTTGCCAGATAGCCGGGCACGCCGCCTTCCAAGGGAATGTGGATCAACTGGAGGTGCCGATCGTTGTCGAGGGCTGGATTTTCCGGGGAGAGATGGGTTCTTTCCAGACCACACTCAAGGGTGCCGCTGACATTCACCTGCAGCCCCTGAAAGGCGTCTGGGGACTGGACCACCGTGGCCACATCCAGCGCGCCGAGGTTCCCGTGGAAGCTCTTCTGCACGCCCCATCCCAGCCAGAAGCCGCAGATGAGCAGGAGCAGGATGGGGAGGGGGTTCATGGGGAATGCGGAGTGATGGAGTGATGGAGTGATGGAGTGATGGAGTGATGGAGGGGCGTGTCAGGTATGCCGCATGCGAGAGGAGCCGGGGATGAATCTTGGCACGTGACGGGTGACGCAGGCTGCTGAGAGGTTTAGAGCTGGCTCTTAAGGATCGGGCTGGTTGTTGGTAGTAACCCGGGTGGTGATCTGGGAGTCAACGGTGAGGGTGGGCAGGATCTTGGAAAGGACCCAGCCATGCGTGCGGAGGTAGCTCTTGCCGTTGACGTTCATGCTCCAGGGGGTGGTGTTGTCTCCCGTCGGTGTGAAGGTGCGGACGAGCTTGCCGCCGCGATACTGCTGGATGATGAAGTCGCTGTTCTTCATGGGGTGAGGAGAAAGGCGGAGGGGGCGGGGTCTCAGGACCTGCCGTGTTGGGCAAAGTACTCGGCTCTCTGGAAGATGTTGTAGGCTTGGCTCAGTGATTCGCGCCACTCGAAAGGGGTCGGCGTGCAAATGCTCGAGGGCGATGGGGATGAGATAGGGAATGCCAAACTGCTGGCTGATCATGAAGCGCAGGTCTTCGACCGTGTACTCTTGCAAAGGGACCTGGTAGAGGCGGTGCGAGTTGGTGACCGCGTGGGAGTCGAACTGGGGCTGGCCCAGACCCGCGCCCTCAAGGTCCTGCAGTGTTTTGGATCGGTCGTGTTCGGGCATGGGGGAGGATCTTTCTAATGACTGGTGCGCGGTGCAGGCCCTGCTGTGCATGGGCGGGCGTTCGGTGCACTGTAGCTGATCATGGGTGGTCCCTTCTCTCCAGTGTGAGGGTATGCTCAAGGTCGATCCTCGCCTTTTGGAGGATCAGGTTCATGTAGTGCGCGGCCTGCGTGCTTGCGGCTGCTTCGGAAGGAGCTTCTAGTGAAAAGACGTCTAAGGCTTCAAAGAGGGCGGATCGCTCGTGCTCTGTAAGTCCGCGCGACATGTCTGCATAGACGGCGTATTGCATCATTGGAACCTTGTGATGGGGATGCGGGAACTTCGTGACGATTGATTCCTCCAACCCGTCCACCTCTGTCTCGACCATTGCTGGCGGCGCAGCCTGACGAGAATCTGGGGTGAGCCGGAGTGAGGATTTTGTGGGCAAACAGCCATGGACAGGTTGCTCTGTCATGTGATTTCTGCAGATGGCGTGTGCAGACTGAACCGGCGGGACGCCGGTAGTACGCACCGGCTGGAAGCCGGTGTCACTTAAGGCGTCACTGAGACGCCCGTCCCGGAGGGACGTTGGAGAGTAGCCGGTGGTGACAACCACCGGATTACGTGGCGCAAGCATGTTGCGTCCCGGAGGGACGCTGGACCGGATGAGGGTGTTCTTGGGGGAGACGGTGTCTGATGGGGGGCAGTAAGTGGTAAGTGGTAAGTGGTGAGCAGAAGAGTTGGTGATGATGAGAAGCGGATGGTACTCCGAACAGAGCCTCGCGGGCTGGTCTTCGTCGTTCACTCGACGCCAAAAATGGCGGCTCGCACTTCTGGGTTCACAAGAATCCTGCTTCCGATGGGCACTTCATCCTCGGAGAGATCAGTCAGCCAGACCGTAAGCGGCCAACAAGCCTCAACGGAGACATCGCCTCCTCTGAGGTTCAGGTGGGTCATATTTAGCTGTGCCGTTGCTGTGACTCTGCTTCCATCCGGTCGAGCGACCGTGACCTGCTCCTGTCGCTCGCTCCAACCCTGCTCTCTCCATGTTTTGGGCAATATGATTCTTGGGGATAGGACAAGTATGTGGATGCCAGGCTTGGAAATGAGGAAGGTGTGCTCGACGGTAAGTAGTTCCAGTTGGTCCATATCGGCGGAGGAATGCGCAAAGGGGAAAATCTTGGGTGAGGGAGATGCCTTCTCATGGTTGCCGTGTCGGCAGCGGTCACGACGAGGGCGTGGTCGGAAGCGGTCTGTAGTACAAACTCTCGTTTGCTCAGGGATCAGGGGTGGTGCGACTGAGCCGACTGAAGTCGGTACTCCAACCCTGGTGCGGATGCGGTGTGGGGGTTAGAGGAGGCAATCGCGCTGGTGAAAGCGGCGTCGAGCCGCACGCAGTGTCAGCTGTCTTTTGACAGGGTTTCTCGGGCATGGGCTGCGGTGGCCTGCCAAAGCTTGGCGGAGGTGGCGTCGAGCTGGTTGGTCAAGTTGCGAACGAAGTGTTCCCAGGCGGGTTCGTCTTGGTCTCGCAGTGCCTGGATTCTCCGGTTGCGTTCGGGGCGGTCCAGGAAGGCATCGGTGGCGTCCAGCTTCTGCAAGAAGCGGCGAACGACCTCTGCTGTTTCCCGGGCGCCGATGCGATCGAGGAAGGGGAGCAGCAAAGGGTAGTCGTTGCCGGTGGTGTTGCTGAAGTATTGCTCGAGCGTGCCGTTGTCTGATTCTGCTTCGAGCCACCAGACCATGTGAACGTGGCGTTGCAGCTCAGTGAACTGCTCGAGCCTGGCGGGGCTCTGATCCCGGATGGCTTTGATCAGTTCTTTGTCACTGGCGGACTTGGCCAGTGAGGTGAGGTCTTTGCGAAAGGGCCACATGAGGTGGTAAGTGGTGAGAGGTGAGAGGTGAGAGGTGAGAGGTGAGGGGGCTTAGTTGATGTAGAGGATCATCGCTTCATTATTCTCGGCGGCGTCGGCGAAGTGAGTTTTGAGGTCGACGAAGTAATCGAATATGTAATCGCGTTCGGTATCGTTGCCCTCCCAGCCAGAGGGGTAGATCTCGGCGTCACGAACCCGTTGTGGGTCAAAACGGCTCCAGAGGTCGTCCGGGGAGATGTGCGCCAGTGCGCTGGCCACGGCATCTACCTGTGCGGGAGTCAGATATCGGGCCGGGCCATAACCGACGTCTTCTGTGCCGATCTCTTTGCCGCCTAGGACTGCATTGGCAAACGGCTCAGCTCCGCCCCAGGCCTCGCCTGTGAGGAGAAAGTGGATGAGGTGCCAGGACTTGTCTGTATCGAGATGGCGGTCGGGTGGATGATCCGAGTCATCCTCGGGATAGAGCAACTCGGTGATGGACTCTGGGGCCTGCAGGACCCGTTGCAGCTCTGCCTCCGGCAGGCGGAGGTAGTTTCCGATCATTGACATAGGAGAATGCGTTGTGAGCAGGTTGAGTTTTCAAGTGTGGCCCGGCGGCGTTATCGGTCGCTTGTACGAACAGAGCAGTCCTGCAGGCGTGAGTGTCGGGGTGGGAGCGGAGGTTGCGGCGGCTGGCGAAAGCGGCGTCGAGCCGCACGCACTCCAAGACGCTTCGCGAGGATGTGGGTGCTGGGGCAAAGGGGATCGCGTGAAGGGGGGGTGTCTCATGACCGCAACCGACCGCCCAGGGTGGCAGTTCGGGCGCCGCATGAATTCCTATTTGAGCTTGGTCTTGTGAAGCTCAACGGTGCCCGTTGGAGAGTCGGCGTGAAGCAGGCAGGTTTTTGCGCCGCGCTGAATGATGGCGAAAGCAGAAGCGCTGCGGTCATTCGAATTTGAAGCCCGCATGGTCGTCGAAGTCCTTCTTCGCTGCCGGGGACATTTGGGAGTAGAGGACACGGATGGTGTAGCCTCCGACGAGTTTGCCGTTCTCGATGTAGAACCAGTCGGATATCTCGTCTTTGGCGGCCGTGGCGGTCTGGCCCAGCTTGACGTTGGTCACGGTCACGGGTTCGTTGTCCACGCGACCGCTAAACTGGGTGCCGTCGAAGGAGGCGTTGGACAACCAGATGTGCTCGATCTGCTCACCGTCCTTGAAGGGCTTTTTGACCGTGAAGTTGCCCTGACCCGCTGCGGGTGCCTTGAGCGCGGCGATAAAGGTGTCCACGGAGTCCCGCGCAGTCTGAATGGCCTTGTCCATCTCGGGGTCGTGGTCAGGGACATGGACAAAGTTGGGGTTGTCTTCGCTCCGGAGGGTCTCGTCGCCGGACTTCTTGCAAGCGGTGAAGGCGAGTGATGCGACGAGGAAGGCGAGGGGGAGTGTTTTCATCTTGGATGAGCGGGGGGCGACGCGTAACGATGGACCTCAACCGCAACTTGGCGGAGGCGTGGGGAAAACGAAGGGGATGTTGAGCGAACTGCTGGAGCCTGTCAATGGGGCGATGGTTGGCTTTGGTCGCCCGCCTTGCACATGCGAGTCAGGGTAGTGGTTGTCGCCGTGGAAGTACGAGAGCGCTCTGACGCCAAGGACGTCATACAAAGTAGCCCAGGGTCAGGCGAGGCACGAGCTGCCACCCTGGGTCCATGGGAAGGAGCACCGGAACTCCGAAGTGAGTTCTACAAACCGCGACCACCTCCCTGAAGTGTCCGCCGTAAGTAAGAGGATCGTCTCCGGGTGATCTGGACGGTCTGTAGAACTCCTTTGGAGTTCCATCACTACCGCGTGTTACCCGGGGTGGCGACCGCTTCGCGGTCTGACCCCGGGCTATTTTATGAGGTTGCGGGATTTCATGTCAGCAGACGGTAAAGTCGATCATTAGGTCAGACGATCGATTCCATGGTCCGGATGCCTTTTGTCATGTCGTAGGACCAGGAGATAGATGGCTGCATCATCCACTTCGCACAGCAGGTGATATGGGAACCGCCGGAAATTGGCTCTGCGCAGGCCACACGAATCGAAATGGTGGCTTCTGGGATTTCTCTCCACGGAGGCAAAAACAGAGTCCAACTCCCTCCAAAACGCGGAAAGAACCCGCTCCGATATTTCTGCGTAGTGCGAGGCTGCGTCGCGTATGTCGTCAGCAAGCTTTGGGTGACGGACTGTCTGCATCTGTTAGTGGCGTCCACAAGCCTTCCAAAACTCCTCCTCGGACAACCCTCGGACTCTTCCGGACTTCAGGTCTTGCAGGCGCTGAAGGGCTTCTTCATCGTCAACGTAATGAGGACTGGGATCGAGATCCTCAAGGAGCGAGGAAATCAGCTCCGTACGGTCCATCGAGTTGAGCTTGGAGGCCTCTTTGAGCAACTCAGCGACTTGTGACATGTGGAAAATGTAGCAGAAGTCGGCGAACCCGCCAGTCCGTATTATTTTGGATGAATCGGTGACTTGTCAGTCATCTGGGCAAGGTTCCGGAGGCAGGGTGTGTTGGGGCGGACTTTGCCCCTATCTTGTTGATCGTCTGTGACATGTGGATGGTGTGGGCGGGGGCGGCGAATGAGCTTGGGGTAGCTGTCGCGGGAGCCCCTCGGCGAGTGCGGCCGAGATGCGAATGACCTGAACCGGCGGGACGCCGGTAGCACGCACAGGCTGGAAGCCGGTGTCACGGGGCATCTCAGGGGGTGCGACGTTTTGTAGAACTCCCTTCGGAGTTTTGGGTGGAGCTTCCGAGTCAGTATGAAGGACGACAGGCACCTTCTCCATAGCTTCTTCACAAGTTCGGACGGCTCCTTGGATCCTATGGCGTCACGAAGTTTGAATCGGCAAATTGGGCACGGTCAGGGACGCCGCAGGGGAGCGTTGGATCGGTGAGCGGTGAGTGGAGGTGATTGGAAGTGGTTCGTAGTACCAACTTTAGTTTGCCAAGGGCGTCGCCGTGGTGCGGACTGAGCCGACTGAAGTCGGTACTCCAACGCTGGTGCGGATGCGGTGTGGGGGTTAGAGGAGACAAACACGCTGGTGATGCAGTGGGGATGAAGTCATCGGCGAAGCGGGATCTGAATGGTCTCGGGAAGGTTCAAGGGGAGGGGGTGCTCTTTTCGAGACTCGTAGCTCTGTGTGGTGGTCTGATAGCCTGGTGCAGAGGCCGTGAGTGTCAGTGATGAAGAGGCACTCCGCAGATGCCAGGGAGTAGGGGCTACGCCGGGACTGCCGAGGTAGATCAGATAGTGGTGCTGCGATGCGGGCGGCAAGGTGAATGCGCCAGTGGTAGAGGTCACGGCTTTGCGGGTGTAGCCCGCGCGTTCTGCGGTCACTCTGGCTGCGGCGATCGGCTTGCCGGTCTGGGCATCGACCACGGAGCCTTGAATGCGGGGGAAGACGGGTGTGGTGGCGGGGAAGGGGGCGCAAGCGGGCAGGAGCGCGGCGAGGACGGCGAAGGCTGATGGGAAGAGCGCTTGTTTCATTGGGCGAAGGGGCGAAGGCGCGGAGCGGGGCCGTTTTGAATGGAGGTGCCGTATTACTTCAACCTTTCAAAGCGGCCTTTGCGCTTGATGAGGTTTTTGTAGTCCCATTGAATCTCCTGGGCCTCTTTGAGCCAGCGGCGGAGGGCTGCTTTCTTGACCTCTGAGACGGTGTTGTAGAAGACGGAGGCGTCTTTGAACTTTTTGCCCACGACGTTGAGGCCCGGTTCATGGAAATCGGCGCCGCTCCAGAACATGAGGCGTACGCCGGGCTTCTGGACGCTGTAGCCGACGATGGGGTTGCCTTCCAGGAACCAGACGGGATGGGCGTGCCAGATCTTGTTCTCGGCTTGCGGCAGGCCTTTGTCGATCTCCCGGGCCAGGAGATCGACCACTTCCTGCTGGGCGGGGGCCAGTGTGGCGTTGTAGGTCTGGATGTCGGGGTGCATGGGGGTAAGTGGTAAGTGGTAAGTGGTAAGTGGTAAGTGGTGGGACGCGGGCTAGGGGAGCTTGGGCGGCGTCAGGTTAGGATGGGGCGCTCTGGCCTGGCCAGTTCTGAATGCCGACGTATTGCTTGCGGTACTCGAATCCGCGATCGGGCCACGTCTCGGCATACTGAAGCAAGGCTTCTTCGCCTGCCTGCCATTCTCTGCCATCGACCCGGCAGTCGGCCTCTAGTGAACCGTCGGCATTGCGGACGGCAAACAATCGGATGCCGTGAAATGAAGTCCCGGCAAGGATCTCCTTGAACGCCTCATGCGTGTTGGTGAAGAGGCAGCAAGGGCAGAAGTCGTGGGATTCTTCGTTGGTCAGGGATGAATAAGAGACCGCATGCGCGGGCGGGCCGAAAATCACCCGTCGATCGCCGTCGGAGCCTGCTGGAGTGTCTGAGGTCATCTGCATGGTCATGCACTGGTCTGGCTTCTCGATCAGGGCATCAAGAAAGACCGGGAGATCTGAAGCCGCCCAGGTTTCAAAGGCCTTTTGGAGGGCGCTCTTGATGTCGTCGCCTGTGGCGTACTGGTATTCGAAGACACCAGCAGGGACGAGGGTGCGGTGAGCCACTTGGAGGGTGCTGCTGGTGCGGACGCCACCGTCTTCCAGGGGATGCACTGCGATCACCTGAGGCATGATGGTGAAGTCGCGGTTCACTTCGATCCAGCTCTTTCGGCGGACGATTGAATGGCCGGCGGCGCTCAATGCTTCGGCGAGGGAGCTGAGGAGATCGGCTTCTTCAGTCCAGCTCCGATCGCCGTTGGCGAAGCCGACTTTGATCGTGTGTCCGCGCCCCGGGTTTTCCGGGTCCGGCTGGGGCGGGGTGATCGATTGTTTCTGTTTGAACCAACGGAACATGAGGCTAAGGGGATTGTTTTGGTTTTTCCATCTGCGGCAGAGGAATATCGAGAGGAAGTCGTGACCCTGGAGGTGCGGGATGATCTTCAGCGATCCGGCCGCTTGGACTTCTCGATCGCAACCGGAGCGTCATGGTTGGAGTGGCTGAGGCGCAGGGTTTGGAAGTGGAATCGTGCCTCGTTTCCGCAATGTGGGCAAGCGATCACCCAATAGCGGACGAAATTGACAAGGACGTCCGGGCGCTGCCTCCGTGCCTCACGGCATCGTTCCAAGTGCGCCTGACGTGCCTGTTCTGCGGCCTCGGTGCCGCAGGGGGTGTTGCAAGCAGGGCAAGGCAGCTCTGCGAGCGTCTGCACCTGGCGTCGCTGGGAGCGCTGGGCGGAGAAATTCAACCAGACCCCGAAGCTTACGAACAGTGCGATGATGGCGATGATGATCGGAAGTACCATAGCGCGTGAGATACGGAGTGAGAGACAGATGTTCCAGAGATGCGCGATATGAGTAAGTCAACGCTACGGTGGCCGCAGATGGCAAGGGAATCCGCAAGTCTAGGTGGGGCGAGTTGATGCTGGGGGCGGCCTGAACCGGCGGGACGCCGGTAGCACGCACCGGCTGGAAGCCGGTGTCACTTGGCTTGCGGGGCAATCCGTATGCGTCCCGGAGGGACGTGGGAAGGTAGCCGGTGGTGCCAACCACCGGATTGCATGGCCCCAATGTTTTTGCGTCCCGGAGGGATGACGGATCGGGGCAGCTGACGCCATCGCGGAGTGAGAGGGGCGGGGCCTCCAGGAAAGTTTGGCAACACGGGGCCCAATGAATGACGCCGGGTTGTTGGCCCTCAGCTTCCAGGGCCGTTTGGCGGAGGCGCAGCCTGGTCAGGGCTTGGGTATTTTGGCTTCGAATGCCTTTAGCTTCTTGATGAGGGGCTGCTCGGGGGCGCTCTTGTCGGTGCCGAAGGTGGTCAGGTCGATCCCGAGCTCGGCGATCTCAGCCGTCAGTCCACCCCGGGGTGTCCAGGTCTCGCCATAGAGGTCGCCTATTCCTCGAACCCCGACGGAGAACTGGTAGGTGACGCCATCGAGCCCCATGGAGGCCTTGGCGGGGTATCGGGTGTGCTGGAGCATCCGCCCCCAGGCGCGCTGGATGGCGATGGCGAGGTCCAGGCTGATCTCGCGATCCACGCGAGTGACCTTTACGGCCCTGGTTTTTTTGGCATCGTTGTTGTCTGCCATGGAGTACCAGAGGCTCTCCGAGGGGCGCGTGACGGTGATGAAGTACTTCTTCTCATCGTCGGGCACGGCCCACCAGCCGCCGTGCTTCTTCTTCGCCTCCTCCGAGACCTCGGCATGGACGGACACGCAGCTCTCTGCGCTGAATGAGGGTCGGGCGAGGAATCGTCCGAACTGGCCGTCCGTGAGAAAGAGGTGTTTTGCCAGCCTTTCGTCATAGTCGTCGGGCGGGTCCAGCGGTGTCAGGTACTTGGGCTGGTCTCCGTAGTCGACTTCGAAGAACTTGTCTGCCTGAGCCGTGAGGGGCAGAAGGGCGATGAGGAGGAGGCAGAGGAGTTTCATGAGGAAGGGGAATGGGGGACGAGTAGTTTCAGGAACCGCCTGGATGCTGGCTGCCTGCATTGGGTCCAGACTGGGCGGGCGCGGCATTTTCATGGCGTCTGACGACCTGCTCGACTGCGGTGAGGATGTAGGCGTTGTTCTGCTTGGAGAACTGGTTGACCTCTGACCAGCGGTCGTAGCCCAGCTCGCGGAAGGCGGTGTCGTCGGCCTTCCCGAGCTCAAGGATGACATCGCGGATGAAGGCCCAGCCGGTGAGCTTGAGGTCCTTCAGCACGGGGGAGCCATCGGTGTAGCGCAGGGCCTGCAGGCGCTGGAGGGCGGGGGAGTCGGGGATGACGCCGGCGGGGTCCAGCCGGGCGGCGAGGGGATTCCAGAAGTGCGTGGAGGTATCGTAGGACGCGTTGAAGACGGCCTCTGCCTGCTCGGGTGAAAGGGGCCAGGCGGCGAGTCGGATCCTCGGGCCGAGGGCGCCGATGCCCAGGGCGCGCTCTGACCAGCGGGCTGTGCCTTCCGCGAACCAGCTGTTCTTGAAGTAGGAGGTGCCGTACTGGATGAGGTGAAAGAGCTCGTGCGCGGGGGTGAGGTTGGCGGTGGCATGCACGGAGGAGGCGACGCGCACGCCGATCCAGTCGCCGTCCTGGGAGCGCTGGAGCTCATCGAAGGCCTTGCCGTTGCTCTTCATCTCCTCCTTGCTGCGGATACTGATATCCAGCACGGTGGCGGTGCGGAAGCGCTCGGTCTGGAAGGGATCGGGGAAGCCGAGTGCCTCGACGAAGAGGAGGTGCGCGGCCATGACCTGGGTGAGGATGTCCTCGGCTTGATCGGGGATGTTGTTTTGATTGCGATCCTCAGGGGCGATGGCGTGCTGGCCTTCGGTCTGGTAGCGGACGCGGAATTTGCCGATCTGGTGTGTGTGGGTGGGGGACTCTGCGGCGGGTGCGGTGAGGGTCAGAGTGGCGGTAAGGAGGGCCGGGGCCGTCCATGAGAGGATGCGGGCGGGCGTTGGATGACCTCGGGTGCCTGGCATGATTGGTGGGCTTAAAGGTGCAATGGGACCTTGAGAGTGTGGCACGTCGGGGCGGAGGAGTCTAGTGTGTCAGATGAGGGGACGCTTGGATGGTGCGGGGTGGGTGGATCCGGATGCTTGTCCCTGAAGGGGACATCTAGTTCAGCCCAGGGTTGGACGAGCTTTGATTGCCTTGTGCCCACGATGTACCTGGGAGCCCATCATGGGCGTCATGAGGTCAGCACGTCGAAGATGGTGCCTTGCTGACGACTCCGTTCACCATCGGCGGTTGTGCAAGCACAAACCGCCGCTCCTTGGGAGGGCTGGAGCGAATTCTGGAGCTCAACGTTTCTGGAGTTTGATCTCGTTGGTGAACCGTTTGATGGACCACACTGTTTCAGTGTGGACGCCGTCTCGTCGGACTTCTCTCATCTGGATCACACCGCGGGCAGTCGGCTCACCAGCAGACGAAGTGCCGAGCGATGCGAAGTATCGGGTGTTGCATCGATGGAGGCTTCTACTGTTGTCAAAAGCGTCCACCGGCAGCTGCAACTGCTGATCTCCGAGGGCGATCGTGCCGGAGTACTCGACCCATGCAGACTCCGGGAATGGAAAATCGGTGGTGGCGATGATCTTCAACTCCCGCGCTGTTGGGAACGCCTTCGGATCGTACGGAAACTGTTCCACCAGAGTGAATTGAACATGCTGCCCAAGGATCCGCTCGCGAGTCTTCGCGGAGAGAATGTTGCGAGCCCAAAGATCAGCGAGGAGATGTCGTGCGCGATCGTCAGTCTTGGCGGCTTCCAAGAGATTCTCCTCGCTAAGCGGGTCGTTCGCGGCTCTGTGGCGAACCCTCTCTTTGTACGGCTGCGCCTCTGGTGGATCTTGTGGCGGCTTTGGTAGCTGCCCGACGTAGGACAGTGACAACCAAGTGTTCGAGGCGATGGCGCTAAGCAACGGCAGGTAGTCTGACAGGGGCTCCCCATTGGTCTCAATGGTGACGTCAACCGTGCTGCCCCATCCAGCGGCATTTTTCAAGACCTCGGCCGCGTCCGCAGTCGTGGTCTTGGTCCTGTTCTCTGAAGCTACGTCGGACTTGATGGAGATCTTGGTAGCTCCATCTGCGCCGCGCTCTACTGCCACCTTCAACGCCCGGATCTCAGCGTGCGCTGGCAGCTGTGCCAGCCACAAAAGGGATAGCGTGAGGTAGACGAGTTTCATGTTGGGAAAATCGATGAGGATTGGGGGGCGGGCAGACAGATCGTCTGCGAAGCTTTGGCAAAATTCAACGTCAGTAGTGTGTGGATTTTGCAAGATGGCACGACTAGGGAGTTGGCCCTGGACACGCGGTTCTGCTCGGTGGGGCAGACGTGCATAGAGGGAAGTTAATGCCTGCCAAGGCATCTGGGTAGTGAAGCTCAGACTGAGAGGCTCCAAAGGGCCTGTGCCTGGGGAGTTCGGGGAGGCAGAGGTTAGCCCCAGAAGATGAGTGGCAGATTGCTTGATGTGACCGCGCTGATGAACTGTCTGAGTTGATAGAGTGATGACCTGGCATGAAACAGTTCCGGCGGTCCGTCCTTAAAGTTCCAGTCGGGCGGGACCTGGAGCAGCTTGTCGACCTCAGATATTGCTGAAGCAATTTGATCTGCCGAATGGATGGAGGTCACGGGCAATTCAAGGTGCTTGCTATCGAGCGGTTCAGGGAAATTGCATGGAATCACCATGCCGGAATAGACGTTTAATTCCACCAAGCTTTTGAAGCGCTCGCGCCCATTTTCTTGAGTATGAAGATATTCGAAGAGCTTGTTGTGGTTGTGATATTGTTGACTGATCTCTACGTTCCCTTCTGTGGCGAATGAATAGGTGATCCCGTGGCTCGCCAGGAAGGACTCGACCGTAGCCGTTGTTCGTCTGACATGGCGGGAGCGAAACTTCTCAACAATGCCGCCCCAGATGCTGATCCTTTTCACCTTATCGGGGCCGAAGAGGGATTCGAGCGGGGTGGTGAAGTCGCCGCGCAAGTATTTGGGCAGCGGGAGGACAAATGCATCGATGGCCATAGGGAGTGTTTTTTAGTGCTTCAGAGGATTAGATGGGAGTGGCGTCTAACGGGGAGCCTGTGGGGAGGCGCGGTCATAGCGCGTTCACCAGGAAGAACGGGCCGCTGTTCGCGGACAGGAATGAGCGGATATTTCTGAGGTAATGAGCGAGAGCTTCAGCGTTCGCGGCTCCCCGGAACTCGTCGATCTGAGTCCACAGAGGGCCCATCTCTGTGATCTTCACATCGCTGAGGTTTGCCAATGCCGACAGGAGGCCTTCGTGAATGGTTTCTGGCCAAGGTCCGTCGGGGAGCGGTTCTCCCACAAGACGGAATCCCTTTTTGAGTTCCTTGTAGGTGGCGACGCCCAGCAGTTCACCTAGTTTGCACAACTCAATGGTGCCAGCCCCTTTTGCCATGAACCACTTGCCTATGGTGTAGGGCTCGTCGGTGGTGATGGCCAGGTGAAGTTCCTCGGGGAGGCAGGAAAGAATGTCTGTGCGTGGCATGATCTACGGGATCAAGATGGGTAGGATGGTTTCGGTGTGATGGTGAACAACTACTCGATAGGGAGAACGTTTTGCAAGCGCGGTGTTGTCAGGGGTATATGGATGTCGGGGGTGTTTGATGCCGCTGTGCCTCGCGGCCAGGGAGTTGGCCCTGGGCACGCGGTTGTTCACGGCGGGGCAGACATTGCATAGGGGGAAGTTAGTGCCTGCCACGGAATCTTGAGTGCGGAAGGCAGTCAGACCGCCGCAACTCCTTCGGAGTAGTGCCCTCCAACTCCCACACCCAACGTAGACTCGCTGGAAGCTCGCCAACGGTGGGCTTGTCGCCCCATCCTCTTCGAGGAAGAACTTCAACTGAGCAGGTGGGAGGCCTCGGGTCCTTGGTGACCACGCAAAAACGCGCGCGGTTGGTTCATTCTCTTCACGTCGACAACTACGACCGGTTTTGCTGGCTTCACGGCAGAAGGGGTGATTGAGGGCCTTTCGTATTCGCATGCGCCAAGCCGGGGCTCAGGGTGCGGAGCTCTGTCGTTCTGGTGGTGTGGAGTCTGACACTTGGTTGGCCTCTTTCGTGGTCATCAGTAGGCGGGCCAAGATTTTCTCGGCGGGGTATTCGCTCACCGGGTAGACAGTGAATTTGTCGGTGAGGCACTCAAAGGTGTGGTCGTGCAAGGTGATGATGATATGGCGGCTGTCGGGCATGTCGTACGCCGGGAACGCCACACGGTTGCAGGCTTTCACCTCGTCCATCCATGGTGAGGGACGGACTTCAAAGATGCCGTATGTCTCAAGTCCATACGGGTACAAGGCGTGGCCTGCGAGTGCCTCGTCGTTCGGGTGTCCAAGCTTCGAGCACAGGCAGAGCTCGCACACGGCGACGACTCTCTGTTCTCCAGTGTCGGGGCTCCGGGCCGCGGCGGTAAAGTACAGCAACGCCGTGCCAGCATCGTGCACGAGAACGGGGCGTGGATAGTTTACGGTCGGGACGAAACCGCAGTTGATCGGGATGACGGTGACTTTACACATCTGTGTCGGAGCGAATCTGTAGATATTCAGTGGATGTGCGGGGGAAATCAATCTCACGCGTCCAACCTTGGACTGTCTTTCAGGGATGGACTTCGGTTGAAGCCATTCGCGAAAGGTTGACGTCGTACATTGCCAACGTCGCGACTAAAGACGTACCGATGTACTGCCCGCTGACCCACCAGATCACGGGCTCCAGTCGAAGGCGGAAGCGGCCCCTGGTTTGTCAGGCCCGTCGTTTGCGGAGGGCGGTTGCGTGCTTCATGACATACTCCCGTGTGTTGGTGCGGAAGTCGGGGACGCTCCAGATGCTGTCGGCATCGTAGGTGAAGTACTTGTGATCCAGCGCGTCGATGTCCTGGTCGAGCGCGGCATGGTCGGCTTCGGAAAGCAAGGTGTAGTGCTGGTCCCGGCTCCCGATCATCCAACGGGGGAAGTGGTAGCGAAGGAGGGTGCGTTCGAGTTCAGCCAGGCCGTCGAGCACGAGGCAATCGCCGATCTGTCGGGCGGCTTTGAGGGCTCGTGAGAGGAGTTCAAAATGTCGGTTGTCCACGAGGGTGCCGAATCCGCCGCCGCAGCGGCGGTGAAACTCTGCGAGGCTCTTGAGGTGGCGCTCGACGGCGGTGAGTTTTGAATAACGTGGGTCGTCGGATTCTGGGAGCGCGCCGTCGAGGTCGGTCATGAAGTCGTCGCTGCCGAGGATGGCGTCGATGTCATAGATGATGCGCTGGGCGGCTTCCTCTTTTTTCTTCTGGGCCTGCCTTTCGAGTTCCGCGGCTTCTTGCGCCTTTCGGGAACACTGGCCGCACAGCCCGCCGTAGGCGGTGGCGGTGGCGGGGAGGATCATGGTGCTGCATTTAGTGCAGGGGACTCTTTCGGTGCTCATGGTTCTTTGCGGCAAGGTTAGGGGCTCAGTGGGCAGTGGGTAGTGCGTCAGTGGGTAGCGCGTCAGTGGGTAGCGCGTCAGTGGGTGGCGCGGGGCGGGGTGGGTTTCGGAGGAGGCGCTGGGGTGGGAGGAGGTTTTGTCGGCCTCCACACCTGATCCTGAAGGCGGGGGTTACCCAGGGTGTGACTCGCTTAGGGCTCGTCCAACCCTGGGCTGTGGTAGAGATCCCTTTCAGGGATCGGATGCGATGATGACGGAGGATGGAGGTGGTGCTGGCATGTGGCAGCGCTGAGGGAATGGCGCTGACCGCGTTTTTACAAACGCAGCTACGAGTGCGGGTGGGCTCGTGGGTGGATGGGCAATGAGGATGCGTGGGCTGAATGAGGTGCGAGCTACGATATCAGCCGCAACACCTTGCCCACTGACGCACTGCCCACTGACGCACTGGACTACGGAGCCCATGGCGGACCAATGCCTGACGATTGCTGACCGGAACCTCGCCTCCAACTACCCCTGACCCCTGAAGCTTACCAGTCAAACAGTGATGACAGGTCGATGTCGGGCCATTCGAGCCAGGAGAGGTCGATATCTGGCCACTCAAATGTGCCTCCTCCCAGATCGGTCAGCACTTCGGCCTTCATGGCGGCGTAGTCGCAGGCCTCGCCGGCGGCATCGTGCAGGGCCTTGAAGTCGCCGGGGGAGATGAAGATGCAATGGGCCCAGCAGACGTAGTCGATGGGGTAGCCCTGGGCGGTGGATGCGTCCCGGACCTCTTTGGGCTGGTAGTGCTTCTTCTTCCCGTGGCGGCGGACGAGTTCTTCGCCGACGGCGCTGACGTAGGCTTTCTTGTCAGAGGGCTTGAGTTCGCAGGCGGGCATTGGGAATGGGGGCGGGGTGGAAGTTTTAGGGCAACGTCATAGGTGAGCGGATTGCCGTCCAGATGTCAAAACCCAATGCAGGCGCGGACGGCGGGAGCGGCGAGGCGGCGTGATTGCTTTTGCTCAGTGATCGGGTTGGCTTCTGGGGAGATACCTTGGGAGTCTGGTCCGGTCGATCCTGTGCCGGGATGCTGGGGGAGGTCAGCATCATGCCAAACAGGAGCAGGAGTCTCGCGGTGCGTTGCATCGGGACAGACATTAACGCGGAGCAGACAGCCGGGCGAGGCGAAAAGTGGGCGTATGGACAAAAGCGCTGCCGTGATCAAGTGAGCCCAGGGGCCTTGAAACTCCCAATGGGCGCGATGTCAGGAGACTTTGGCTCCGTGGGATTTGGCGCGGTCGAGGATGAGTTCTTGCGCTTCGGGGTCGAGGTCTGCGAGGGGGAGCGTGATGAACTGGGCGCGGGAGAAGAAGAGCAGCCAATAGTCCGGAAACTGCCAGATCTCGGTGACGGTGCTCCAGGAAAGCTCGGAGGTGCCGACATCGGAGGTGATGCGGAAGCGGTCTGCGCCGGCCTCGAAGGTGGCCTCGGGTGATCGCAGGCGGCGGAAGCGGGTGATGGCGCCGCGATAGTGAACGAAGTAGAGCGCGATGGCGAGGCAGAGTACGGTAGCGGAGACGCCCACCCACCAGGAGCGGTCGCCGTGCGCTACGGAGTAGATGATCGACGCGAGAAGCAAGGCCATGCCGAGGAAATAACGCCAGCCGGCGGCGCGCCTCCAGAAGGGCCACACGGCGCTGCGGATGAGGGGCTCGGTGTAGCGGAGTTTGACCAGCTTCATATTCAGGGGGGGCGGGGAGTGGAGTCTGAACCGGCTGGAAGCCGGTGTCACGGGCAGGGCGGCTGGAAGTACCTGGATCTGCTCAGTACCCTTCCGTCGACATGGAGACCTTGCCGTTCTCATCGATGGTCCAGACATCGCCGTCATCGCTCATCACGATGGCTCCGAAGTGGAGGGCCAGTTGGCCCATTTTCTTGAGCATGGGTTGCTGCGGATAGTCGGTGGAGATGCTGCCGGAGGACCAAGCGAGCCAGGGCCAATCCTCTGGGCTGTCCGTCTCTGCCGGGAGCAGGACCAGGGTATCGCTGTAGTTCGGGTGACCGGGTTCAGGGCGCTGCAGATCGGGGTCTGCCTCGATGTAGGCGTTCCATTCGTCCAGCGAGATGGGGTCTTCCTGGCCTTCGGCTGTTTGTCGGACAATATGGACGGAGTAGCTCATGGGGGCGGGAGTGAGGGGGGCTCGTGGAGACCTGTGCGTGGTTTGTGCAAGTTGCAGGTGAATGGTACAGCGCGGCGACGGGGCTTGCAAGCGTGTGCGTGATTCTGGCATCCCTTCAGGATGCATTCACATAGTCGGGCGGGTACCAGGGGTGTTCGGTCGTGTTACTCCCTCGACCCCTGGCTACCTTCTGGAAGGCCTTCGGCCTGGGTGGATGCTCGCTGGTGGATGAGGAAAGTAGCGCAGAGCTTTAGCTCGGTATTGTATTCGGTGGCGGTGGGACTGACTCGCTGGAGATGCGTGTCATCGGGCGGGTGCCAAGGGGGGGCGTGTTGCTACCTCGATCCCGGGCTGCCTTCTGGAAGGCCTTCGACCTGCGTGGAGGCTCGCGGGTGGATGAGGAAGGGGGAGCTGGGTCTCGTGGTGTGCAGGCGTGTCTGTTTAGGGGGCGACGTTGTCGTACAAGGGTGCTCTGACGCCAAGGGCGTCAAACAAAGTAGCCCAGGGTCAGGCGAGGTACGAGCCGCCACCCTGGGTACACGGGCGGGGGGCTGAACTCCGAAGTGAGTTCTACAAACCGTGACCGCATCCCTGAGGTGTCCACCGCATGTAGGAGAGGCGCCTCCGGGTAATCTGGACGGTTTGTAGAACTCCCTTGGAGTTCCATCGCTATCTCTTAATACCCGGGGTGGCGACCGCTTCGCGGTCTGACCCCGGGCTATTTTGTATCACGCCGTTGGCGTGGAGCTGCCGTTGTGAAAACAGGCAACACGGGATCAGCTCCGGCCAAGTTCTATATCTTGTTGAAGCATCATATCGATGCGGGCGTACGTTCAAGTGCTCGGTCCTGACTCCTCGCTGTGATGAAGCAGCAGGCAGGCCAGCACCTCCGCCAGGTCCTGATGTTCCGCGGCACAGGTGCCCGCGACCTTGAAGCGGCAATGGTGTGCCCGATCATCCTGGGCAAGTTTCAGGTCGAGGATGTGCTCCACCTTGAAGCTGTTGAAGAAGTCGCCTCGCATGACCAGGTGGGAGTGGGTTGATCCGGAATCCTTCTGTGTGATGTCGATCGTGACGTTCCCGGACATGCCGGAGAGCCAGTCTGTTTTTCGTTTGGTCACGAGGAAGCTATTGGACTCCACGGTGCCGAAGAATTCCGACAGCTTGCGTCCTTGGTGCCCTTCACGGATCTGCGCGATGACTTCTGAGCTGCTGCCCTTTGAGCGCACCACCTGGAGACGCGGGAGGTCAAAGGCCACTTCGTAGTCTCCGAATGTGGTCACCGAATCGATCTTCCAGGAGACGAAGGGAAGCAGCCGGCCTTTGCGGTAGTGCTCTCTGGCGGTGATGTTCATCTGTGGGGGGGAGGCGTCGGGGGAGGCAGGTGGTGCCGCTATCAGTCGCAGCAGTAGATGCCTTGGTTGCTGAGAATGTGCTCGCCTACGAGATGATAGGGGGCCTTCGGTTGAGCGTAGAACTCGTCGGTCAATGCCTCCAGTTCGGGGATGCGGTCTGCTCTGTCTGGTGGTGCGGCGTAATAGATGCGACGGGCTGCAACGAACAACGCGAGGAGCTTGCCGGTGCCCAGCAGGGCAAGATCCCGTTCCGTGTCGTCATCGAACTCACCCTGCCCGTTGTAGAAGAACTGATCGAGTCCGCCGTTGTCGACCTGGTTTTGGAAACTGCAAACGGTATAGACCAGTCTCCACGGTGGGGGCAAGTCGTGAAAGCGCTGGCACATCAGGTCCCAATCTGCACGCTCGCGTCCGGCGGCGCTCAACAGTGCATCATAGAATATGGCGGCTATCTTGTCGGGCGGTAGACCGGCGACCCAGTCGCGTGGGATGAGGGGTATGCCGTCGGCTGATAGGGGTGCCGTGGGAGTGATGTGCGGGGCGGTGTTGTGAAGCGTTGCGTGCGCGTCCATGCCCTGGTTCTCAAGATTGGTCACCAGTGCCCAGGCATCCAGCACGGGCGAACCCGAAGCAGGGCTCGCAGGCTTGGAATGGGGCGGTTTTGACATCGGTTTGTGAGGTGGGCGTTGGTTAGTGTGCCTGAATTTTTGTCAAGATCCTGGTGAACGCTACAATGTGGCGACGGGGCTTGCAAGCGTGTGCGACGAGGGGAGGGAGAGGGCGATGAGGAGGAAGGTGGCGGTGGGGACGTGAGTGCGGTGTGTGATTCTGGCGTCCTTTCAGGATGCATGTGTGTTTGCAAAACCGCCGAGGAGCAGCGGAGTGCTCGATCGCCAAACAGCTATCGCCTTATGTGGTCTTGCCGCTGCCTTCTTCTTTGGACGCACACTTCCTCCGCCAACCGGCGGCGGTTGTGCAAGCACAAACCGCCGCTCCTTGGGGGCTTTGGCGTCATGTCCATGTGTCGACGACTGGGCGCGTCAGATTCTTCACCTGACGTGCATGCGGTGCCTCCGACATCGCAAGGGATGTGATGCGCTGCAGATCCGGTGCTCCCAACGCCTGGATGTGAAGCCTCTGTGGAGTGCGTGCGGGAACCGCCGCTTTGGTGGCTCTTGTGATGTCCTGAAACCTGGGGTGTTGCCAGGAGGTGCAGCCAGGGATGAGGTGAGTGGAGAGTGTGTCGTGTGAAGACCTCCAGGTGGCAGATCTGGTACTATATGACCCGGCTCCTGATGAGGGGCTGCGTCGGTGCTGGCTTACGGTGGAAAAGCAGACTCGGAAAACGGCGGATCGTCAAGGAAGGAGTGGACGATGGTCCCAGTCGAGTCGGCGAGTGTACGCTTCTGACCATCGGTGAGCGAGTTGTAGACAAGCAGGTGCGTGGCTTTGGTGGAGTGGGCCAGGGCGATTAACTCGGCGGTCTTCCCGCTGCCGAAAAGGGTTCTCTGTGTGAGCGGCAGCTCCATGCGCTTCGTTCCGCCTGGTCGGTTGGAGCGGGAGGCTCCGCGCCTCTGGAGCAGTCGTCCTGCCACGGTGCCCCCGCGAGAAATGACGGAGGCCTCCATCACTGCCAGAAGCTGATCGGGCTCTTTGACCTTGGCGGAAAGCAAGGCACATACCAGCCAACGGGTTTCACGAAATGCTTCGTTGGAGGGTTGTGAATTCATTGGGGGGCTGCGGAGTTGAGCGTGATTTCTAAGCGGATCCGAAGATGGAATAGCTGCCCTCGACGGCGAAGGGGGGCTCGATGTCTGGCGCTCCGTCGACCATCGTATAGGGGAAGATTACCTGAACCGAGTAGGTGTCGCGGTGGTCGATAGCGATGCAAATGGCATCCTGCTTCTCGGAGCGCCCCGGTGGGGTGGTGCGAATGTCGTAGGTGAGGGCGGTGGCTCTGATGCTGCCCTCTTCTGCCATCCGCCTCCAAGCTCTCTGAAGTACGTCGATGACATCAAGGGATGGCGGTTGTTCCCCACCAGGATAG
This sequence comes from Verrucomicrobium sp. BvORR106, assembly GCF_000739655.1. GTDB lineage: Bacteria > Verrucomicrobiota > Verrucomicrobiia > Verrucomicrobiales > Verrucomicrobiaceae > Verrucomicrobium. Next base: position 159,143 of record NZ_BATR01000075.1, read on the forward strand.
CCAGCATGGTGTGCAATATTTCCGCCAACGTCGATGACCTGACCAAACGGAAAGAACTCACCATGCTGTGTGAGCATCTGCTCTGCAAAAGGCAGTGAGGAGTCTACAAGTCGCTGGGCTTCTTCCTTGGGAGACATGTTGAGTGGCGTGCTGAATGGGATGAAGGGGCGACTCACTGTTGGTGGTCCGCCACCGGCTTTCAAGGTGCTGCAGCGCAAAGCCGGATCGCTATTCGGTGAATGTTGGTGGAACCCTTGTGACCTGCATCTTCTGGGGCGGTGGATTTCTGTTGGGCGTGTAGAACAGAGATTTGCAAGTGGTGGCACACCAGTTCACGATGCAAAGGATGCCCAATGGCAAGATGAACAGGGTGGGAAGAAGCAGGAGCAAGCCGATCACCCAGTTTCGTGGGGTATAACGACCATGACGCAACTGCATCCAGTACCAAAGGTTGGCAACGCAAAGGAGTGCGCTGATGGGAACCGTCACGACTAAGGTGGTGTGATTCGGCGAACCTGGTGGGTTGAGGGCAGCGAAACGTTCGCTTGGCTGAAGCAGGTCAACCACCGTCCAGATCGCGGAAACACCAAACAACAGTCCGATGAGAAAGAAGATCTTTCGGAATCCCCAAAGTGGTTTGCCGTCGGAGGACATGCTGGATCTGCTTTCTACCTTGTGTTGTGCTGGTGTCTTAACTTGAGGATCAGAGCTCAAGCATAAGGAAACATGCAGATAAACAGCATGCGTGCAGCAAAAAAATGTCGTCGCGATCGCGTGCGTGTACTTCAAGGCGGGGGGCGGTTGAGAGGAGGACGGACAGGTTGGAGCTGCGACTGAACCGGCGGGACGCCGGTAGCACTCACCGGCTGGAAGCCGGTGTCACTTGGTGGGCCGCGATTCTGGCATCCCTTCAGGATGCATTCAATAGTCGGGCGGGTACCAGGGGTATTCGGTCGTGTTACTCCCTCGACCCCTGGCTACCTTCTGGGAGGCTTTCGGCCTGCTTGGGAAGGGGGGCGCTGTGAGTGCCCTGCTGCGTCGATTCCGTATCCCCGGTCACCCGTTGCCCTTGAGCTTCCGGTATTGCTCCCTAAGTTCCAAGCGGCGGCCTATTCAGGGCGGTGCCAGAAGAAGGTCTTTTCTTCCCGATTGAGCTTGAACGTTACTGGCTCGCGGAATCCCCGGTCACGGCGCGATCCTGCATCGAGCTTCAGCGAGATGAGGTCTTCACCCACTGACTTCCAGGTGCCGGTTTGATTGAGGTCATAGCTGTAGTAGATGTGTATCGGGCTCTGGCTGGTCTTGGTAAATCTTCCGTTTTGCATGAGTGTGAGCGTATAGCCTCCGGGAGGTTCCATCATGAAGTAGCGCTCGCTTGGAATGGGGCGCGGTGCGAGGAGGAAACTTGCCGCCAGGTACGTGGCGATCAATCCGATGAACAGCTGCCGTTGCTTGCTGGTCAAGGGCGGGCGAAAGGGCGTGGTGGGCGTTTCCCCTTGCAAAAGGGTGCGATTGTTGGTCATGACGGAGGTGTCTCGGCCCGCACTACGCGTTGCGTTTATGGATGCCGATCTTGTTGCCATCGGGATCGAGGATGAAGGCGCCGCGGCAGATGGGGCTCTGAAAGGGCTCGCCAAGGAAGGTGACGTGGTGCTGCTTGAGATGGGCGATGGCTTCGTCAAAGTCCGCGACTTCGAAGGCGAGGGCGGGACCGTCGCTGGAGGGCTTGAGCATGGGGCCGCAACCGAGAAGGAGGGTGTGCGGGCCGACCTCATACTCGCAGGACGCTTCGCGCTGGGTGGTGCAGGTGAGCCCCAGGACGCCCTCATAGAAAGCACGAGCACGGGACATGTCGGTGACGGGGTAGCCGATGAAGGAAAATTCTGTGATCTTCATAGCGCAAGTCGGGTGGTTTTCCGTAAGGAGGGGCTTTTGGGCAGGAGATGCATGTTCCCGCCTAACTTAGGGTTCGTTTGCCTTCGAAGTAGCGGTGGTATTTCATGCGGGTGCGCCTGGATGCGTCTGCGCGCCAATCGCCCTCGGCCATGAAGTTGACGCGGCTGGCGTCGTCGTCAGGGTTGCTGATGGGAGTGCGATCTGGCTGTCCATTCCCGCGATAGAAGGGCGAAGACGAACTCGCTGGTGAGGGTGCCCTTGTAGGGCCGATGCTCGATGTGGTGCGCCTCCTGTCGGAAGCCGAGCCGTCTGAACAAGGCGGCGGCGGGTTCATTCAGGACGTCCGTGGTGGCGGTGATGCGGCGGGCAGACAGGGTGGTGAACAGGTAGTGGAGCAAGCACTCGAGCGCCTCGGTGGCGTAGCCCTTTCCGTGGTGGTCGTGGGCGAGGGTGATGCCGATCTCAAACTGCTGCGGCTCGTCCTCCAGACAGTGCAGTCCGCAGTCGCCGACCAAGTGGCCTGACGAGGTCTCGACGATGGCGACCTGAAGCCAGGTGCCGGGGGTGCCGATGTCTCTGTCCTGCTGGTCGTCGAGCAGTCGCGCGGCGTCATCGGGGCCATAGGTGGTCCAGGACTGGTAGCGAGCCACCTCAGGCTGGGAGCGGTAGGCGCAGAGGGCCTGGGCATCGGCTCGGTGCAGACGCCGGAGGTGAAGCCTGCGAGTGGTCAAGGAACTGGGAAAGCGGGGACTCACGGGGGTGATTGCGGAGTGGTGGAGTGGTGGAGTGGTGGGCGCTGGGAGCAAGGTTGCTGTGGCAGGGGTTTTTGCAAGCGGGTTCCGGATTTGGGGGGGGCAGTGGGCAGTGGGCAGTGGGCAGTGGGCAGTGGGCAGTGGGCAGTGGGCAGTGGGCAGTTTTGTCGCGTGAGTTGGCTCATGAACCCGGAGGGTTCGGCTGCGTCAGTCAGCTGGCTCATAGCTCCGCCCTTGCTGCTGTGGTGCACCGTACTCCGGAGGATGCGCAGCAGGCAGGCGAAAGCGGCGCTTCACGCACGCACTCCACAGCGACTTCTTCGCCAGGGGGCGGGGGACGTTGGGGTGGCTTGAGGATCGTGGGCTTTCCGATGTCGGAAGGACGTTTGACGGAGGCTGCTGCATCCTGCCGGGAACTCAGGCGAAGCGGGGTGATGACGTTGCGGGTTCGAGGAGTCTTGGATGGTGTGTTGAGAGCAATGTGGAAGAGCCGTCCCGGCTCTTGGTATTGAGTAGCGGGCGGGGTCGGGAGACGTGCGACTGAGGTGGCGGGAGGTCGGGCCGGGCTCTGGAGGGTGATCGTTGTGTTGCTCCGGCGACTGAGCCGGTTGGCACAACCGGACTACGCCTGTGGCGGGGCTGGTGAGGTGGGGAGTTGGGTCCGCGTGAAATTCATGCACGGTGGTGGCAAGAAGTGGCGGCTTGGGTGCGCTTTTCTCTGCCCGCGTTGCTTGTTTTCCTGGCGCGATGCTTTCTGACGCTTTCTGACACTTTTGTGATGATCATGACGACGATGCCCACGACTTCCTTCAAGCTTCCTGTGTTGCCCTTTCTCTTGCCGGTGCTCGCTGTGGCGTGTGCTCTGCCGATGCTGCCTGCGGCGGAGCCGGTGGCTGTGGCCGTGGCTGCGGCTCCGGTGGATCTGAAGCTGCCGGATCCGCTGGTGACGCTGGGCGGGGAGAAGGTGACGACGAAGGAGGCCTGGGAAAAGACGCGGCGGACGGAGGTGCTGGAACTCTTCCGCAAGAATATCTATGGCCGGGCACCGGTGGGGCGGCCGGAGGGCTTGAAGTTTGAGGTGATCGACTCTGCGCCGGACGCGATGGAGGGCAAGGCGACGCGCAAGCAGGTCAAAATCTCCTGGCACGGACCGGGCGGGGAGGGCTCGCTGAAGCTGGTGCTCTTCATCCCCAATGGGCTGAACAAACCGGCGCCGTGTTTCCTGCTCATCTGCAATCGCCCAGCGGCGGCGAACATCGACCCGACGAGGGCGGTGAAGAGCCCCTTCTGGCCGGCGGAGCAGATCGTGGCGCGGGGTTATGCGGCGGCGGCGTTCTACAATGGCGATGTGGCGCCGGACAAGCACGATGAGTTTAAGAGCGGGGTGTTCAAGGCGTTCGACACGGCACCTCGCACGGGAGAGTCCTGGGGCACGATCGCGGCCTGGGCCTGGGGCGCGAGCCGGGCGCTGGACTATCTGGTGACGGATGCGGGGATCGATGCCAAGCGCGTGGGCGTGGTGGGGCACTCGCGCGGGGGCAAGACGGCCCTGTGGGCGGGGGCGGAGGATGAGCGGTTCGCCATGGTGGTGAGCAATGACTCGGGCTCCACGGGGGCGGCGCTGGCGCGGGGCAAGACGGGCGAGAAGATCCGCGATATCAACCGGGTGTTCCCGCACTGGTTTAACGGAAACTACAAGGCCTTTGCGGATCGCGAGGACGAACTGCCGGTGGACCAGCACATGCTGGCGGCGCTGATCGCACCACGCGTGCTGTACATCGCGAGCGCGACGGAGGACGACTGGGCGCACCCGAAGAATGAGTTCCTCTCCGGCGTGTATGCCAGCCCGGTGTACCGTCTCTACGGCCTGGAGGGGCTGACGGGCAAGACGTTCCCCAATCCCGATGCGCCTGTGCAGGGCGGGGGCATGGGCTACCATCTGCGTACGGGCAAGCACAACCTGACGGAGTATGACTGGGGTTGTTTCATGGACCTGGCGGGGAGGGAATACAAAAATTAGGAATTAGGAATTAGGAATGCGGAGTGATGGAGTGATGGAGTGGGGAATGATGAATTAGGCATGGGGAGTGATGAAATTGGAATACGGAGTGGTGGAGTGCAGGAGTGATGGAGTAGAGAGTGCTTGGTTTGAAGTTTGAAGTTTGAAGTTTGAAGTTTGAAATTTTGGCGCCGTGCCGGCCTTAGTGATCTTTCGTTTTCTTTAAGAATATGAACCGCTTTGCTTCTGTGATGCTCCTGACGGCGCTGTGCGCGGTCGTTCGTGATACTGTTGTGGTGGCGGCTGAGGAGGCGGCGAAGGCTGCGCCTGCGGTGAAGCCTGCACCTGTGGTGCAGCCGGGGGCGGTGGACTTTATTGATACGAGCTTCGAGAACGCATCGCCGCTGTGGTATGAGTTCGCTGCGGATGGCACGGTGATGGTGAACTTGAACTATGACCACCAGCGTAGCTCGCTGAACCGGGCGGCGGGGCATTTCCACTTCCGCCTGCAGGCGCCCAAGGGGCGGCGGGTGACGCTGGAGTTCGTGAACCTGAAAAACGTGTGGAACAACACGCCGGGATCGGTGGGGAAGGAGATCAAGCAGGTGGTGGTGTCGCAGGATGGGCGGAACTGGACGCCGGTGCCCACGGAGTCGCCGGAGGATGGTCGCGTGCGGGTGACGCTGGAGATGCCGGGGGAGTCGCTCTTTGTGGCGCGGGCGGAGCCGTACCGCCTGTCTGACCTGAACCGCTTGCTCGAGGAAATAAAGTCCAACCCGCTGGTGCAGGTGACGCCGATCGGCAAGACGGTGCAGGGCCGCCAGATCGAGATCTTGCGCGTGGGTCGGGATTCCGCCCCCAAGACCATCTTCATCCGCGCCCGGGCGCACCCCTGGGAGCCGGCGGGGAACTGGGTGGTGGAGGGGCTGGTGCGCCGCCTGCTGAAGGGGGATGCCCTGGCGGAGAAGTGTCTGGCGCAGTACCGGGTGTGCATCCTGCCGATGGCGAACAAGGACGGCGTGGAGCGCGGGGGTACGAGGTTTAACCTGGGCGGGAAGGATCTGAACCGCGAGTGGGACAAGCCGGCGGATCCGCAACTGGCACCGGAGAACGCGGCGCTGGAGCGCTGGCTGGAGGCGGAGATCCAGGCGGGCCGCCGGCCTGCGCTGGCGCTGGACCTGCACAATGATGGCAACGGCCTGCTGCACCTGAGCCGCCCGGAGGGGCCGGAGGGCGAGAAGCATCTGGCGCGCATGCTGGCGTTTGAAAAAAGCCTGCGGGCGCACACGTGGTTCACGGAGGGCTCCTCGAAGCCGAGCTTCCGCAACCCGGGATCTCTGGGGGAGGGCTGGTTCGCCCGCTACGGCGTGGATGCCGCGATCCTGGAGTTCAACTGCAACTACATCGCGGGGCTCAAGGAGCCGGCGATGGGAAGGGGTTGGCTGGCGTTTGGCGGGGGGTTGGCGGAAGCGTTCGCAGCAGTAACTCAGTAATTCGGTAATTCAGTAAACCAGTGATTCAGTGGCGCGGTCAGTGAGCTCTGCGGTGTTTTCATCCAGCATCACTCCGATACTCCATTTCTCCAGCACTCCAATACTCCCGTATTCCACAACTCCATCGTTTCAGTATTTCATCAATCCAACACTCCATAACATCGTGAAAGCACCCTCTCTCTTCCTCTTCCTCGCTTTGACGGCGGGGGCTGCCTTTGGTCAAAACAACGTGCCGCCGGCGGGATTTACGGCGCTTTTTAATGGCAAGGATCTCTCTGGCTGGTTCGGCATGGGCACGCGGGATCCGGCGGAGCTCAAGGCGATGACGGCGGCGGAGCTGGCGGACTACAAGAAGAAATCTGTGGAAGGCGGGCTGACGGATGCCAAGGGCAAGGTGAGTGAGGACCACGTGAACGCGCACTGGAAGGTGCTGGACGGGGAGCTGGTCAACGATGGCAAGGGTCTGTACCTGACGACGGACAAGGACTACGGCGACATCGAGCTGTGGGTGGACTACAAGATGCTCCCGCTGGGGGACAGCGGCATCTACTTGCGCGGCATCCCGCAGGTGCAGATCTGGGACTACACGGAGGAGGCAAAGTTCAAGCTGGGCGCGGACAAGGGCTCCGGCGGTCTATGGAATAACAAGAGCGAGGAGGGCAAGCACCCGCTGAAGCGCATGGACAAGGCCTTCGGTGAGTGGAACACGTTCCACATCAAGATGATCGGCGAGCGCGTGACGGTGAAGCTGAACGGTGAGGTGGTGGTGAAGAATGCGCCGCTGGAGAACTTCTTTGCCAACAAGAAGTCGGGCTACCTGGCCTATGGCAAGCCGGCGGCGGGTCAGGGACAGGCGGCGGCGGCTGCGGCATCGAAGCTGCCCAACGGGTACATGCCCGACCCAATCGCGGTCAAGGGGCCGATCCAGCTGCAGACGCACGGGAGCGAGATCCGCTGGCGCAATGTCTTTGTGCGTGAGCTCTCGGCTGATGAGGCGAACAAGGAGCTGGCGGCGCAGGATGCGGAGGGGTTCGTGGAATTGATCAATGGCAGGGACCTGAGCAACTGGCAGGGCGCGGTGGACAGCTATGAGGTGAAGAACGGCGCGATCGTGTGCAAGCCGGGCAAGGGCGGGGACCTGCTGACGAAGGAGGAGTTTGAGAACGGGAAGATCCGCATTGAGTTCAAGCTGCCGCCTGCAGGAAACAACGGCATCGCGCTGCGCACGCCGCTGGGCGGGCACTCGGCCGCGGACGGCCTGGAGATCCAGGTGCTGGACAGCGATGGGTACAACGCGAAGCAAGCTGCGGCGGGCAAGCCGGGGCTGAAGCCGGAGCAGTATCACGGCTCGCTCTACTTTTGCGCGGGGGCGAAGCACGGCTACCTGCGCCCGGCAGGCGAGTGGAACTTCCAGGAGATCGAGGTGCAGGGCCAGAAGATCAAGGTGACGCTGAACGGGACGAAGATCCTGGATGTGGACATTGACTCCTTTGACCGGAGCCAGATGCCGAAGCCGCCGAAGGGCCTGGACGTGCGGAAGGGGTACATCGGGTTCGCCGGGCACAGTGATCCGGTGGAGTTCCGGAGTTTCAAGGTGAAGAAGGGTTCTTAGTGCTTGGTGCTTGGTGCTTGGTGCTTGGTGCTTGGTGCTTGGTGCTTGGTGCTTGGTGCTTGGTGCTTGGTGCTTGGTGCTTGGTGCTTGGTGCTTGGTGCTTGGTGCTTGGTGCTTGGTGCTTGGTGCCTTTTTGCGCGTTATGTCATGAACCCGGAGGGTTCGCCATGAATAGCCATGGGTGAAGGGAGCGTAGCGAACGCAACCCATGGTGGGTGGATTGGAAATTTCTACCGCGGAGCGGTAGTCCTATCGCCCTGCGAACCCCACACGCACTTCCCGAGATGCGCCCACGCAGACCTCGACCGCGATGGGCCTACCGCTCCGCGGTAGAGTGGCGGGTGGGCGTTTTCCAGGGGTAGCCCTCGCTCCGCTCGGTCGACCCCTGGCTATTCATGGTGAACCCTCCGGGTTCGGGGTGGGGCGAGGGCGGTAAGCGGTGAGTGGTAGGCGACACTAGGCGGAGGGGTGTGTCCGGGGTGAGGTTCCTACGATGTCGGAGGCTCTGGGACGTGCTTTTAACCAAGCAGTGTCAGCATCTGGATGCGAAGCATCTTTGGAGTGCGCGCGGGAACCGCCGCTTTGGCGGCGCTTGTGAGGGTATAGAACCTGGGCGTGGGAGCAGGGCGGGAGACGGTGTAGCTCCGATGGCGATTGGAGTGTCCTCGAACCTCAACAGGTCTTCCGAAAGCGGCGCTTCACGCACGCACTCCACAGCGGCTTCGCCGCCAGGTGTTGGGAGCGAGGTGGTGGCTTGAGGGTTGTGGGGCCTTCCGGTGTCGCGAGGACGTTCGACTGAGGGCTTCTGCAAGATGCAGAAGCCGGCACGCTGGAAGCGCGCGGTCCCCGATGACTCGGTGTTGGGATTTCAAGGCAATGATCCGCATGAATTGGTAGCGGCGGCCGTATTGGTGAGAACCATGAAGTTTGCCGTGTTTCCTTCGCTGGTCCGGGTGTTTTTGATATCTGGGATGCTGGCGGGGTCGGCGGTGACGCAGGCGGCGGATCCGGCGCCCGCATCGGCACCACTGCCTCAGGACTGGCAGGTGCTGGCGGCGGAGCGGGCGCGGTTGCTCTCACGCGTGAAGTGGACGCCGGTGGCGGAGACGATGCCGAACCGCAGTGGCGGTTTTTTTGAGAAGGGGCGGGAGTACACGGGGGTGCCGTACTCCAGTGTGAAGTCAGTGGGGCGTTACATTGGTTTTGACGTGGGGCTGCGTACGTTCCTGGCGGCGGTTGAGAATCCGCGCAGTGTGCTCTACACGGAGACGCTGGCGGGGAAGACGGCGAATGCGGCGGGCTTCTACGGTGCGGTGTGCTCCTCCTACACGAGCTATGCGCTGCAGTGCGGTCTGCCGGAGGTGAGCCGCCGCTATGGGCCGGGGGTGAGCCAGGGGATCGTGCTGGTGAGTCCGCAATCAGCGCAGGCGGCGCAGGTGGGGGATGTGATCTACACGCCGCATGAGACGGAGACCTCGGGTTCGCATGTGGAGCTGGTGACGGCGGTGACGCGGGATGCGGCGGGCCGGGTGGCGACGGTGCTGGTGGAGGAGAGCCGGCCGCCGACGACGAGGGTGACGGAGCGGCGGGCGGAGGCGTTTGATGCGCATCTGGCGACGCGGAACAAGCAGCTCTTCCGCGTGACGGATCTGAATACCTGGCGCGGGGCGAACCGCGCGGAGACGCTGGGCTTCCCCAATTACGAGATGGATGCGAAGGCGCCGGTGGTGAATCGCACGCTGCTGCTGGATCTGGGGGACCGGGTGCCGTATCAAAAGGGGCAGCCGGTGAAGATGAATGTGATGGATCGCGATGCGCTGGGGGTGAAGACGCTGGTGATCCGCTGCGGCGGGGAGGTGGTGGAGGAGGTGCCTCTGAAGGGTGCGGGCGTGGTGGAGCGCACGTTCACCCGCTGCGGGGACTACACGGCGCAGGTGGTGCGGCCAGATGGTTCAGTGAGCCAGGCGTGCGAGTTCGCGGTGTGCGACCTCGAGCTGAAGCTGCCGGAGTCAGGGCGGGTGTCGATGTCCGAGGCGTGGCCGGTGCGTTTTGGCTCCACGAACCTGAAGGTGATCGCGGTCTATCTTTCGAACGAGGCGGACACGTATGGGCGGCATTCTCACTTTGTCACCGAGGAACAGCGCCGGCAGGGGGCGCTGGTGGTGCCCGCGGGTTTGCTGAAGAAGCCGGGGAAGATCCAGGTGTGGCTGATCGGCGAGCACGGGCTGGGGCGGCTGAAGGTACGGCGCGATGTGGTGGGGGAGGGGGCGAGGGCGGTGAGTGGTAAGTGGTAAGTGGTAAGTGGTAGGCGACACAAGGCGGAGGTGTGTGTCCGGGGTGAGGTGCCTACGATGTCGGAGGCTCTGGCACGTGCTCTGAACCAAGCAGTGCCATCACCTGGATACGAAGCATCTTTGGGAGTGCGCGCGGGAACCGCCGCTCTGGCGGCGCTTGTGAGGGGATAGAACCCTGGCGTGGGAGCAGGGAGGGGGTCTGCTGGGTCGGTGAAGGGGGGGCTTCGGTCGGGCGTTTTGGTGGCTCGAACCTCAACAGGACTCCCTAAAGCGGCGCTTCACGCACGCACTCCACAGCGGCTGCGCCGCCAGGTGTTGGGAGCGAGGTGGTGGCTTGATGGTTGTGGGGCCTTCCGGTGTCGGAGGCTCTGTGATGGGCGGCAGACTTGTTGCTCCCAGAGTCTGGATGCGAAGCATCTTTGGGAGTGCGCGCGGGAACCGCCGCTTTGGTGGCGCTTGTGAGGTGCTAGAACCCTGGCGTGGGAGCAGGGGCGTGAGGCGGTCGTCTGGCGACGGGGAGGGAGCGCTCATCCCTTGACGTTGACGTCAAAGAGGAACTCGTGGGTTTCCCCGTCGATCGTCACGCTCAGGACGAGTGGCTTCTGGCTGCGAATGTCCTGGGACCACATCTTGATGACTCCGTCTGCGATCTGCCCGGGGGCGACGGTGTTGCGCCGGAGCATGGTGGAGAGATCGTTGAGGTGACCGTCACGAGCTGCGGCGATGGAGGTGAGCTGGTTGCTGGTGTTGGCGTTGATCTGAGCGATGATGGCGGCGGAGGCGGCGGGATTGTAAGTGGTGGAGACTCCGGAGTAGGTACCGTGTGCGTAGCCCCCGCTGCCATAGGCACTGGCACTGCCGTAGCTGTAAGTGGTCTGCGGAGCGCTCGCCGCGATGGTCTGGGAGGCGGCATTCATCGAGGTGGCGAGGGCCAGCAGGGCTGCCTGGGTGTTGATCTTGCGCTCCAGCTCCTGTGCGGTGAGGACGCGGACTTTCTTGCCGCCGGAGGTGGCGGTGACGTTGGCGGTGGAGAAGTCGAGGGTGCTCCGGCTGCGGTTGGCGAAGCCGATGTACACGGCGGGGAGCTGCCAGAGCTCGGCGCCAAAGGTGTCTGTCAGCAGCGCTGCGGTGACGTGGTGCTTCTTTTGCGACTTCAGCACGGGCACGCCCTGCTGGTACACGGGCTTGATGGGGCTGGTGCTGGCGACGGCCAGCGTACGGGTGCAGGACGAAACGGAAAAAAGGAGGGTGAACGTGACAACTGCGAGGAAAAACTGACGCATAGATGGCGACGGTAGCATGGCTGTCAATCGGGGGGCGGGAGTGATGGAGTGATGGAGTGATGGAGTGAGGCGGAAGGGAGTGAGGCGGAAGGGAGTGAGGCGGAAGGGAGTGAGGCGGAAGGGAGTGAGGCGGAAGGGAGTGGTTTGGGTGTTTGGGCGCGAACCGCTCCGGCGCACTGAGCCGACGGAGACCGTCGGACTACGGCCGTGGCGGGGGCGTGCTGGGAATGTAGAAGAGCCGTCCCGGCTCTTGGGCGGTGGGGATCTTGGAAACTACGGTAGAGGGGCGGGAGCGTCCTGGGGCGGGGCGGGGCTGCTTGGGGATCCGCGTTCGCACGAACGCAACCACGAGCTTCCCGTGGGGCGAGCTGTGGATCATCACCCCTTACCGACCTGCCGTCCATCGGCCCCCACCACTTACCGCCCCACCCCCCACCTCTTACCGAACTAAGCCGCTTCGCGCAGGCCTTCGACGACGCGGGCGGGGTCGCGCACGCGCTCGAGGATGTGCTTCAGGAGCTGGCCGCGCTCGCCGGCGCGGGTGAGGGTGAGCAGGTGGGTCACAATAAGTGCATCTGGTCCTCATAGGGAATAGGAAGCACCCCGATGATTACCCAGGGGTTTGGCGCTCGGAAGTGATACTCTTGGGTGGTACCGAGGAAGAAATGGAGGTCCTTGCGGGTGAAGTCGCCAAAGTACTTTTCTCGTACCTTCTCAAGGGCCTGCTTTTCGTTGTTGTGGCAGCGTCTTAGGCAGTTCCAGTAGAGTGCGCCGGCCTCCCAGTCCAGAACTTGAAGTTCGCTTGCTTTTCCCGCCTCATCTTCGAACCGGTAAGAAAAGCTGTACGGGAGTTTGGGCACCAAGGAGAAACTTTCCCTCCATGCCTCTTCGGAAAAGAGGTCGCCTTGATCCACGCGGGCGCGCATCTCCGCGATTTTGGTGGGATTCCATTGCCGTTCTTCCTCCTCTTCCCAAATGAACGCTCGAACTTTGGTGGGTTTGAAAATTGCGAGAGAGATTTGGTTGGATTTTGCTCCATCAATCAGTGTCTGGAGCCGCGTGTAAACCTTGGCTTGCTGAAGGAGGAGTTTCCGCCGTGTATGCCAGTTGTCTGAGGTGCCGACGTGGCCTGCGGTTACCATTTGCTTCATGTCAACCGGGTGGTGGGTTTCGGGCCGGGGGTCTTTTTTGCTTCGGACCACGTCGCACTCTACCCAGTCGTATTTTTTGTACTGTTCCTCCTCATGCAGCCGCCGGAATGGAACCGGATAGAGACGCACCCACGAGCCGTCTTCTCGAACCCCTGCTGTGCATACAGTCTCGCCATATTTCCGCGAGAGAGTTGGGTAAGTCTTTACGGTGATGAGAATGCGTTCGCGAGACATGGGAATTGCGAGAGGGCTACAGATGAGTGGGCGTGAAAGTGGGCCCGAAGTCCCGCTCTAGTGCTCTGGCGACGCAATGTCGATGGCACTGATGCGGCAAATGTTCGTAGCAGGTCAGTGCGACACGTTGCCCAGACGCTACCCAGCTGCGGATGAGTGAGAGGGCGGAGGTTTGCTTGGGCAGGCTTTCCCGTTCATACACGGCAAAGAGCTCATCGTAGTCGGTCTGTGTGTTTAGTTCCCTGCGCTCCTCCGAAGCGATTCCTAGCTCGGGCAGGTGCTCGTAGCGAATGCCAACGCCTTCGCACCCCCTTGCCAGGGTGCTTTTTGAGAAACCGTATTTGCGACTGAGGGGATTGCGTCTCACATCGCAAAGGAGTGTTGCGCCTTGCCGTAGAAGGCGGTTCAGATAGTCTTCTAGGCTGCGGCCTTCGTAGCCAATGGTGCAAATGCCAGGCTGTCCTGCCACTGGACGGACAGCTGTGATGGCGGCCAAGGTCTCGCTATCGCCCGCGAGAATGCGCTCGGCCATTTCGCTGCGGGTCGCATACCAAGGATGACGCCGGTAAACCTCCGCCACAAGGGCGTCCCCGCGAAGATGTTTCTGCCTTCGTGCAAACAGATCCATCTTTATCCGGATGGTGCCAGCCTTTGCGGCTGTAGCGCGTCCAGTGGGCGTAATTTTCCAGCTCCGTTCCTCGTCAGCGAGCATGCCGTTGGCGACCAGTTTACGTTTGTCTGCGTAGCTGGTAAACGAGAACCCTCCGAATCGGTAGGGCACGAAATCAAAAGATGGTGAATCTTCGACCTCCTTACAAAAGAGGAAGAGTAGTTTCTGGAAATCTAGATTTCCCACGCTACCCCCGAGGGCATCAGTTAGGGCCAGTAGGCGTTTTTGCCGTTCGAAAAGCATGTAATTAAGTAGTCCAAGCGTGTAGCACTCGCAACCGAAGGTGGTGGCAGGTTTCACCGCCTCACCGAACTAAGCCGCTTCCCGCAGGCCTTCGACGACGCGGGCGGGGTCGCGCACGCGCTCGAGGATGTGCTCCAGGAGCTGGCCGCGCTCGCCGGCGCCGCGCTTCGTGAGCGTGAGCAGGTGGGCGTCGATCTCGTCCTGCTTGTCTGGGGGCTGGTGGGACCAGGGCAGGGTGAGGGTGTGGTGCCCCTGCACGACCAGGTCATACCGGATGAGGGCCTTGATGTAGGCGCTCCAGGAGGCGTAGCCCAGCGCCTTGGCGCGGAGCTCGGCGGCATCGGCAAGATCGGGGGGCAATTTCATGGAGCGGTTCTTCGAAGACATGGTTCAAATAAGTTGATTGTCGGTGCTACTGGGTCAGACCGGGTCATACCCGGTGCTACCGACAAAACATTGCATTCAGACGAGTCGAAGGCAAACTGTTCGTGTGAACAGTACTACTTTTTTCCACCTGAATCGGAACCCGGTTTCTCAGCCTGCTCGGGCTGGATCTGGAGCGGGAGCGTGATGCGCCCGTTTGCGTCAAAATAATCCAGCGCTGCAGCCAGTGCCGCCCGCGCGAGGGTCACGCCCTCAATGCCGGTCTTCTGGGTGAAGCGCTTCAAACGCGCGATCTCGGCGTCTTCCACGCGCAGCCCGATGAGGTTGGTCTTGGCCATACGCTCCCCTTTGCCAGCGCCGTTAACATTCGCAACAAAAAGCTATTGACCTGTAGCGTTATCATTTGTAACTATTCGTAACCGTCTGCATGAGCATTATCGCAGCCACACGCATCGACCCCGAGACGCGGGACCGCGCCCTCCGCCTCCGTACCCGCACCCAGCTGAGCATGTCTGACCTGCTCCGCCTGGGCCTCCTGCGGGTGATCCACGAGTACGAGACCCGGGGCAAGATCTCCGTGGGGGAGGGGTGGGGGAAACTTCAAAACTCAAATGCCAAACTTCAAGAAGACGGCAGCGAGCCCGCCGGGGATGCGCCGCCCTAGCGCCGCAGCCCGCACGACCGCCCCCGCACGCACCAAGTAGCCAGCACCAGGAACCAAGAACGAAGAACCAAGAACCTCGAACCCTCCCCATATGTGTCTCCTCATCAACGATCCGGAACTGCAACCGCAGTCGCAACCTCAGCCCCAGCCTGTGCCCTGGTTCAAACCGGGCCTGGGGTTCGAGATGTTGCTCAAGAGTCTGCCGGGGGTGCCTGAGCTCCCGGGGTGCCTGCTGGCCAATGCGCGGTTCGAGACGGAACGCGCGCGCCTGATCGAGGCGGAGCTGTGCCTGCGGGCGGCCACGCGGCATGCGGAGATGGCGCGCTGGAGTGATCTGGACGCGGCCCTGCAGCTGGCGGAGCAGCAAATCTCCCTGCCGCTGCAGAAGCTGCTCTGGGCGGACGAGCGCCACACGGAGGAGACGGATGCGGCGATCCTCTCCGGGGAGGAGGTGGAGGCGATGGGTTATTTCATCGGCAAGGTGGTGCGCTGCCGCAAGGAGCGCCGCCACCCGGACCTCGACGCGGAGGAGTGCGAGGGCATCCGCGAGCTGCTGCAGAAGTACGCGGCGGCGATCGCGGAGAAGCGTGAGCACTGCGATGACGCCACCTGCGCGGAGGATCATGACTTCTGGCATGTGCGCCAGTGCATGCTGGCAGCGAATTCCGGGAGTTCGGTAATCCGGTAATCCGGTGATTCAGTAATTCAGTAATTCAGTAATTCAGTAGGCCAGTGCGTCAGTCGCGCGACTCCAGCACTCCCGTGCGTCGATGTGATTTCATCGAGACAGACTTTCCCACCCCAAAACCAAACCAAAACAAAACACCCCGGCGGGCGGTTGCGCGGGCCCGCCGGGGTGGAGGTGAGCGGGATGTGTCTCGCGAAGCTGTCATCAAACCAACCCCCTCGTTCTGTTGTTACCTATGTCCCCATTCCCCACTCTTTCAGCCTCTGGCGGTGCTCTTGCCGCTTTCTCGGACCCGACGCCGGTGTGGCAGCAGCGGTTCCGCGGCTTGCGATGGACGGACATGCCGGGGGGCGACACCGTGTTGCAGAAGATCCACTTCGCCCTGTGGCGTCGCGGCCTGGTGAAGATGATCACGGATGACTCGGCCCCGACGGGGCGTCGTCTTGGGGGCCGCCTGCTCCCGGGGTGGGGGAAGGGGGCGTCTGACGGGGAGGCGGCCTCCTCCACGCCGGGGCCAGATGTGGACCAGGAGATGGATGTGAGCGTGGATGCGGATACGGGTGCCAATGCGGACGGGGAGGGGAACAGGAATGCAGCCTCCGCTACGGACGCGCGCACCAGCGGGGTCGGCCCCCATGAGGCGCAGGGGAATGTGAAGGGGACCGCGAGTGCCCGGGCGAGTGCCAGGGCCAGGAAGAACGCCCGGGCCGCCGCCGCCAGACGCGGACGGGTGTCGCTGCGCCGGGGATCGATGAAACCTTTGCTGGAAGAGTCAGAGTGGGCACCGGGCCAGAAGCGCCGCCGGGATCTGGCGTCAGTGCTGGCGCTGAAGGATCGCATCCAGGAAGCGGCGGCGGCGGCGGGGCTGACCCTGCAGGAGGCGGCGGAGCGGAGCGGGATGGATCGTTGTTACCTGAAGCCCTCCCAGCTGGTCAAGTCCGGCCCCAAACACCACGCCCGCATGGAGGCGCTGCTGGAGCAGCTGGAGCAGCTGGTGCGTGGAAACAAGCCGCGGAAGGAGGGGGCATGACGGAGGCGGACATGCAGCACGCCCTGTGGCGGCATCTGCGCGACAGCGGGCACGGCCTGGTGGCGCCGAACTTCACGCCCCCGCACTGGTGGGAGTGTGACGTCTATTCCATCACGGAGATGGGCTATGCCATGGAGCACGAGATCAAGACCTGCCGCGGGGACTTCCAGCGCGACCACCTGAAGGGGGACAAGCACGAGCGCCTGGCCCGTGGGGATGCGGAGGGGCCGGCGGCGTTCTACTTTACCTGCCCCCAGGGCGTGCTGCCGCTGGCGGTGGTGCCGGCGTGGGCCGGGTTGCGGGAAATCACGATTGCGGGGCGCATCATCACGGTGCGCCGCGCCCCCATCCTGCACCGGCAGAAGGTGGGCACGGAGGCACTGCTGCGCCTGGCGCGCACATTCTGCGGCCGCTTCTGGCAGCTGCGGGAGGGACGGGCGCTGCTGACCTTTGCACGGAAGGAGGCGGCGTGAACGACGACAATGATGAGGGTGATGACGACGACAACTATGACCATGGCGATCCTGCAAGACGAGTTGACGACGCTGCCTGCGGAGGAGCT
>NZ_BATR01000074.1 GCF_000739655.1 Verrucomicrobium sp. BvORR106
TGGTTCGCCGGGTTGTTTGCGCTGGGTGGCGCGCAGGGGGGTGGAGAAGACCTTGGCCTGGGCGATGTCTGTTTGGGATAGAACCTTGCCCTGGGGGAGGTCGAGAACGGGGGCGGAGACCGGAGCGGCTTTGTTGAGAGTGATGTCCCTGGCGCTGAGGACGGGTGCGGGTGGCACCCAGTCTTCCTTGAAGGTGTCGGGCAGGTCGCTGTAACGTTTAATCTCGAGAGGTGGCGGAGCATCGGAGCCGCCGCAACAGTTTACCACAACATCTTGCGGGAGCAGCACCATGGGTTGCAGCGCCAACAGAATGGCTGCGGTGGTGCGGTAGATCACCGAGTGAGGGTGCAGAGGGGAATTTGAAGACATTGTGGTAGGAAGTCAGGAAAGACTTAACTTTGGAGCATCCAAATGAAAGGCGGGCTCGGAAGCAGGCCCGAGGTTCATTCTTTCGTGTCTTGAGAATGTTGGGGCTCTATCTTGAGTCTCAGCTGGTCAATAAGCTGTTTTTGCTTTTCAAGGAACAGCACGTTGCTTTGATTGCTGACGAAGGACTTGTTCTGCGACAGGGAATCAACGATCCGGTGTGCTTTAGCCAGAGATTGGACATCCTTTGTCCCAAGATAGATGGGGAGGAGAACCCTTGATGACTCCACGTTGCCCAATGCGGATGATCTCTCAAGGAGAAGCATTCCGAAGAGCTGGTTCCCGGCATATCCATTTTTTCCAACCATGCTGTGATACTCGTAGACGCCGAGGTCGTGCAATGATCTGGGGACGTCCTGCCGGGCGCTTGCATAGAGTTTGGCATATGAGTCCGGATCCAGCTTTGGTACGGTAGGTCCTGAAATGAAATTGACGGCGGGCTTTTCCAGGACTGGCTTGGAAGCAAGGTGGAAACCAAGCCAGCCAGCGCCCGCGCCAAGCAGGAACACCGTTACTAGCAGGGCGGGCTTTGGGGAGCGAAAGGACATCAAGGTGTCTTCTTTTGAGGGGTTTTCTTTTTGTAGTGTCCTGGGCTTACCGGGATGGGCACCACCCCGTCTGACGAGAGAGTTGCGTTATCCCCGACGGGTACGGGATAATTCTTCACCAAGTCTGGGTCTGAAGCCCACCACAGTTTTTTGTCTGGTGCCAGCACTGTTGCTCCCAACTCATTGGCAACATCCTGGACATACTGATCGTTTGATCCCACATCACAAGTCATCAGGCGTACGGTGGTGCCGGGTTTGTATCCAGGTTGGGACTTGATGAGGTCGGCGAGTTCTTTGGGAGTGTAGACGTCCGATGGTCTGTAGCTTGAAGGATTTGCACCGGGTCTGAGAACACCATCGGGCGTGCCATGGCCGGTGACACGAAATTCTCCAGATTTGGATGGCAGATTGTTTGCACGTGGGCGCGCGGGATCACTGGGACCGAAGATGTTTAGATCCGGAACGAGCCCCAAGAGATCGACCCAGGTCGTGGGGGCATTGTAGGCGTACTGATAAAGGTTGGGACCTCCAGATTCCTCAAAGGGATCCTCAGAAAGCCACTTCTGAAGCGCCGGATCGTAGGCTCGAAAAGGTGTGAGCACCAATAAGCTGGAATCGTGATGGAGGTGACCTGTGTAGCCCTTGTCTGGAACCCCGGGACCAACAGCGCCGACGCTCCGTTGTCCGAAAGATTGAAAATCCGCATCTCCCTGGCTTCCGTCGCTCACTCGGTACCAGTTTCTGACGCTGCCTAGATGATCAGCGAGGTAGACGAAATGGTCCGAGCCATGTTCCTCTCCCAAGCGGAAATAGTTGGCTGTCACCGCACCACTCGATGTGTTCCGTTTCTGAACCAATTCCAGCCCTTGCCACAGACAGTTGGAGATGCTCGAGGTGACCCAGGCTGTCCCATTGTGCTCCTTTTCAGTCTGGCGAACTCTCCGGCCTACTCCATCGTAGGCAAACTCTGTGCGTTTTGTCCCAGCCACAGGCACGCCAGCGTTTTGTACAGCCAGCAGTCGGTTCCGTGCATCCCACTCCAGCTTTCGGGTCACAGCGCCGCTCCCGTCGCGTTGTTCGACGACATTGCCATTGGCATCGTAGTCAAGTTCCTGATCCGCTCCTGCTGAAACCGTCACTGTGTAGTTGTTGGTCTTGACGTTGCTGTCCGCGTCAGTGGCCTCTATCGAAATCGCATTGCTGCCGACAGACATGCTCACCTCCTTCTGGAACTTCCAAGGACCTGACGGGCCCAGTTTGGTGACGGTCGCAGTGTTCCCATTGACCTTCACTTGGGAGGCTTCATCGGTGGTGCCTTCCACCTGGGCTGTGCCTGGACCTCCGAGAGAGGTTAGCTGATTGCGGCCCTCGGTGGTGCGGATTTGCAGAGTCCCTGAACCAACTGCTGGCAGGTTCACCGTGGAACTGATGTTGCCCGCGGGATCATAATGCCAGGACTCCTTCTTTTGAGGCGTGCCATCAAGGCTCTCCTCCAACTCGCTGAGTTGACCTGCCTGGTCATGCCGAAGAGTCCAAGAGGTTACATTTGCACTCGCATTCGTACGATCCCAAGTCTTGAGGTTGCCCGTGAGTTCGTAAGTGTAGTCGTGCTTTTGCACGGTGTTGGTGCCCTGACGGTGGTGAATGGTTTGTAGACCAAGGGCATTTGCTCCTGCATTGGCAGCAAAGCGGCTGTAGAGGGTATTGAACCCGCCGGGCAGGTCCACTTGGTCAGGCAGGGCGGTGAGGTTGCCGGCACTGTAGGTACTGGTGAATGTGCCCAGGTTGTTGCCGAGTTGGGTGACGCGGCCCAGACTGTCTAGAGACGTCTCCTCTGACCGGCTCACGGTCACTCCATCATCATTCACCACCTCACTTTTGGAGAGGCGCGACTGCCAGTCATAGGTGTAGTGCAGTGTGTCGTTGGCCCAGGGACCGTTGGCTGTTGCCAGCTTCCCGCTGCCGTTCACGGATCCGCTGAATGGGACATAGGCATAATTTGTGGTGCCAAACTGATCATTCATGGAAGTGGGGCGCGCGACAAAGTCTCTCGCGCCGAAGGTCGCGTCGGTCATGGCGGCGTCTGTGTAGTCTTCCTTCTGGACGTTCCCATCCAGATGATGGCGGTAGGTGACAGTCGTGGTGTTGTTGAGCACGTCTTTGGGGTATGCCACTGTGGATGGACGACCGCTCAATGGCTGGTAGGTGTAGAGATACTTGTTGCCGTCAGACAGGAGCTTTTCGACCAATCTCCCTTGGGCGTCACTCTTCCAGGCAGTGACTTTGCCCATGGGGTCGATGAGCTTGCTCAAGCTGCCGCACTTGCACCAGTCGTATTGGGTAAGGCGCAGCAGCGGATCCAGCTCCATGAGGAGCTGACGATGCTGGTTGTACCGCATCCTTGTCCAGCGTCCCGCACGGTCCTTGCTGGCCCAGAGGCTTAAAGTTTGCTTTGCTCCGTCGGTGTAGACAAACTGCTCTGTAGTGCTGTCAGGGTGAGTGGATAGAGTGACCCTGTCGAGGTTGTCATAGTCATAGGTCAACGTGTAGCCTTGCGTGTTGGTGAGGGTCCGGATGCGTTTGGTGCTGTCGTAGGTGATGTTCTGGAGGATGGCGAAAGCCAGCGGATTTGAAGGCGAGGTGTGCTCAATACGGATGAGATAGCCATAGGCATCGGCCGTGCCGTCCAGATTGGCATCATAGATGTACTTGGTGGTCTCGGTGTTTCCACCCTTGGAGGCAGTCTTCTCTGTGACCTGCCCCTTGTCATTGTAGCTGTACTGCACCTGAAGGCCGGACGCATCCGTCATGATCTCGGGTAGATGGGCAGGTTGTCCTGCGATGGTCTTGTATTGGGAGATGGTGAGCAGCGTCTCCCACGTGGCCCCGTTCTTGACCTTCACGTACTGGAGGTCTTGGTTGTTGGGGTAATACTCATACTTCACCTCGCGCCCCATGGCGTCCACGCTGCCGGTGGACAGGCCCAGATCATTGAAGCTGGCCTGGGTCATGCTCCATACCGTGGTGCCGGTGGTGCTCTCCACCGCCCGCACCGTCTTGGAAGGAACGCTCACGTCGCCCACGGCATGGGAGGAGGTCTGGTTGGGATAGTTGAACCAGATGCGTCCTTCCAGCGGTTGCTTGATGCTGCCGATCACTCCGGTGATGGTGTCACTGGTGCTGGTCAGCCAGTTGTAGATGAGGCACTTGCTGTAATCCCCCGGCCAGTTCTTCATCTGCTGGCGGTTCCAGTGGAAGGTGTTGCGGTAAAACAGGTTGTCGTTCTTGGGCAGGAACGGGACGCTGGTCCCGTTGACGTTGACGCTGCTGGGGGCCTGCGGGCTGGCCACGTAGTTGTCGGGCAGCGCAAGGTCGTTGCGCTCCACGCGTTCACGGTCTCCCGCGGCGTCTTTGGACTCGATCCAGCGTCCGGTCTCGCTGTTGATGCCGGGCATCTCCCCGTGACTGAACTCGGTGGGGCCGTAGGGCGTGGTCACGCGGTTGATGAAGTCCCCGGTGCCATAGCTGAACTGGGAGGTGATGCCGATGGGGTCAATGATGCGCTCCAGCTGGCCGGTGGCGGTGTATTTGAACTTGGCGAATCGGGAGAACGGATCGGTGACCTTGCGGATCTTGGTGGTGTCACCGCTGACGTTGTCTCCGACGTCCGGGGTGTAGCTGATCGTCGTGGCTTGGCCGAGGGCATCAAGGAGGGTGGTCAGGCGCAGGGAGCCGTCATACTGGAGGGTGAGGGTGTTGCCGACCTTGTCGATGATCTGGGTGAGGAGGTACTTGGTGGGGGTGACGGCATCGGCCTGTTTGAAGAGCCGTTT
>NZ_BATR01000073.1 GCF_000739655.1 Verrucomicrobium sp. BvORR106
GGAGCGGCTTTGTTGAGGACGATGTCCCTGGCGCTGAGCACGGGTGCGGGCGGCACCCAGTCTTCCTTGAAGGTGTCGGGCAGGTCAGCGAAGTGCGGGGCGACGTCTTGAGCTGCTGCTGCTTGGGCCCAGAGGTCTGAGGGCAGCATCATCAAGGGATGAATGAGGAGCAGCGTGGCGGCCGTGGCGCGGGAGGCAAACGATGTCGGAGAGAGCATGAAGTTGAAGGGGGCAAAGGGGGTGATGCATCAACAAAGTTTCAAGATGGCGGTGGATGACCGCCCTTTGGTCCGGCGACGGATGGGGCCATCGCGGTAGAGGGGGACTTCAGAGAGTGTTGAGGACGAGCCCGGTCAGGCGGTATGCTACGGCATTCCGATGCCGCGGGCGTTGTTGCCTGCCTCGGCGGTTCGCGGGGGGCGGCGGCTACGGCGTCGCAGTGAGCATGTGTTTTTTTACCCAGACAGCAAAGTCGCCATCATAGACGAAGTCAGCTTTGGTGTTTGCAAACTTGGCTATCTGTTTCCTGACAATAAAACGGTTGTTTCCAACAAACATGCAGCCAATCACCAGGGTTTCAGTTGTGGCGCCACTTTCCGCCAGGGGGATGATGATGTGACTGGTGGAGCGTTCTATCAAAGTCACGGCAGAAGGCTTTTTCAGACCTTCGATGAACTTTGCGGCGTCGCCTTCAACAAAGTATCCGCACTGCCCGGACTCGATTTTTGCACTGGGGGCGTTCGAAATAGGATCGTTGGTGACAAAACTTCCCTGTAATTTGGGAACAAGATAGGCGGAGTGGATTTTTGATGCCTGGAGATAGTCGCAGTAGTCCTGGAGGTCTTTTAGTACTGAGGGCAGATCTTCGTCGCTGAAGGTGTCGCTGGTTTTCACCGTGTCGATGGCCTGCGCGAAGGTGGAGACGAGCATCATAAACAAGATGGGGATGGTCTTGGTGATCATGACTATTTTGTTTTGTTGATGTAGTCCTTGATGGCCTTGTAGTTGTCGATGGTGTTGACGGTGCCGTCAGGTTGGACTTTTCCGTGAACCCTTTGTAATTCAACGCCTCTGTTCTTGTAGGGGTCCTTCCATTTGTCAACCACTTTGGAGGGGTTGCAGGAGGCGATGGTAATCTTGTCGGCAAAGCCCATATTGGGATTGAAAATTTCTGGCAGTGGTCTGGTCATGGAGGTCCAGCCCGACTTGGTCTGCTGGATTGAATACTCGGCTTTCCCTGTATCCGTTCCGTGGACCTGCCAGATAATCTCGCCGTATTTCTTGGAGTCCCACGCGTCTTTGACCTCTTGGGCTGTCGCGCAGGGATCAACTTCATATCCGGCGTCTTTTGCAGCTTGAACCATCTTCTTAAAGTCAGGGAAAGTTGGATTGTACTGATCGGCATTGATCATGAGAATCTTTGGCTTGGGAGCCAGGCCGAGGATGTCAATCAACCCTGTTGGACTGTTGAGGGCGTACTGATACAAATTGTGACCTCCGTTTTCAGAGATCGGATCCTCAGACAACCACCTGCCCAAGGTGGGATCGTACATTCTGAAAGGGGCCAGGAGAGTGGAGCTTGCATCATGATAAAGGTGGCCGCTGAATCCGCGCTCTGTGAGCCCTGGTCCACTTGAGATGATGTCCCGTTTTCCAAAGGCATCGAATTTGGCGCTGCCCAAACTTCCATCACTGATTCGATACCATCCTGTCACGCTTCCAAGATGATCCGTTTGGTACACGAGCTTGTCGGATCCTTGTACTTCTCCCGTGCCGAAGTAGGTCGCCACGAGGGTGGAACCTGTTCGCTTTTGAGCTAGCTCCACCCCATCCAGGATGTAGCTCCAATCATTCGAAGTGTTCCAGCTTGAACCTGTGTGCACTTTTTCTACATGGCGGACTCTACGGCCAAGACCGTCGTAAGCAAACTCGGTGCGCTTGGTGCCGGCAACTGGCACGCCGGCGTTTTGCACTGACAACAGCCGGTTCTCGGCGTCCCACTCCAGCTTGCGGAGCACAGTTCCGCTGCCATCGCGTTGTTCCAACACATTGCCATTGGCATCGTAGTCAAGTTCCTGGTCTGCTCCGGCCGAAACCGTCACGGTGTAGTTGTTGGTTTTGACATTGCTGTTGGCATCTGTGGCCTCCACTGTGATGGCGTTGCTCCCCGCAGTTACAGGGAGATCCTTCTGGAATCTCCAAGGTCCTGAGGGGCCCAGTTTGTTCACTGTCGCGGTGCTTCCATTGACTTTTATCAGTGCAGCTTCGTCGGTGGTGCCTTCGACCAGAGCGTTGCCGGGACCGCCCAGTTTGGTCAGCTGGTTCCTGCCTTCCGTCGTGCGGATCTGTAGAGTGCCGGGACCGCCTGCTGGCAGGTCTACCGTGGAACTGATGTTTCCCGCGAGGTCGTAGTGCCATGCTTGCTTCTTCTGGGGGACGCCATCGAGTCCCTCCTCTATTTCGCTGAGTTGATCGGCCTGGTCATGACGAAGGGCCCATGAGGTCACGTTGGCGGTTGCATTGGTGCGATCCCAAGTTTTGATATTGCCTGTCAGCTCATAGGTGTAGTCGTGCTTCTGCACGGTGCTGGTGCCCTGACGGTGATGGATGGTCTGCAGCTTTAGAGCGTTGGCACCCGCGGTAGGGGCATACTGGCTGTAAAGAGTGTTGAATCCCCCGGGGAGGTCCAATTGATCAGGAACTGCTCCAAGATTGCCGCTGGTATAAGTGCTGGTGAAGGTGCCCAGGTTGTTGACCAGTTGGGAGGGGCGTCCCAGGCTGTCGAGCGTCGTTTCTTCGGACCGTGTCACGGTGACGCCGTCATCGGCCACCACTTCGCTCTTGGTGCGGCGCCCTTGCCAGTCATAGCCATAACGCTGGGTGTCATTCGCCCAAGGGCCATTGACGGTTGCCAGCTTGCCACTGCCGTTTTGCGAACCACTTAGTGCGATGTACGCATAGTTTGTGGTGCCAAACTGGTCGGTCATGGAGGTGGGGCGCCCTGCGAAATCACCAGCGCCGAAAGTGACGTCGGTCATGGCGGCGTCCGTGTAGTCCTTCTTCTGAACGCTGCCGTCGAGATAGTGGCGATACGTGAGGGTGGTGGTGGCATTGAGTACATCCTTGGGGTAGGCCACCGTGGCCAGCCTGCCGCTCAACGGTTGATAGGTGTAGAGGTGCTTGTTGCCGTCGGGCAGAAGCTTCTCCACCACGCGCCCCTGGCTGTCTTGTTTCCAGGTGGTGACCTTGCCCATGGGATCGATGAGCTTGCTCAAGCTGCCGCACTTGCACCAGTCATACTGGGTGAGCCGTAGCAGAGGATCCAGCTCCATGATGAGCTGACGGTGCTGGTTGTAGCGCATGCGCGTCCAACGACCTGCGCGGTCCTTGCTGGCCCACACATCGAGCGTTTGTTTGACACCATCTGTGAAGACGAATTGTTCGGTCGTGGCGTCTGGGTGAGTGACGAGCGTGACCCGGTCCAGATTGTCATAGTCCTGGGTTAGCGTGTAGCCTTGGGCATTCGTAACGTCGCGGACGCGCTTGGCGCTGTCGTAGGTGAGGCTCTGGAGAGTAACAAAGGCCAGCGGATTGGTGGGAGAGGTTTGCTCTACCCGAATGAGGTAACCGTAGGCATCGGGGGTGCCGTCCAGATTGGCATCGTAGATGTATCGGGTGGTCTCTGCGTTGCCTCCTTTGGAGGTTGTCACCTGAGTGACTTGTCCTTGGTCGTTGTAGCTGTATTGCACCTGGAGCCCAGAAGCATCCGTGATGATTTCAGGCAGATGGGCGGCTTGTCCAGCTATGGTCTTGTACTGGGAGATGGTGAGCAGCGTTTCCCAACTGCCTCCGTTCTTGACCTTTATGTACTGCAGGTCCTGGTTGTTGGGGTAGTACTCATACTTCAGTTCGCGGCCCATGGCATCGACTTTGCCAGTAGGCAGGCCGAGGTCATTGTAGGTGGCTTGCTCCATGCTCCACACCGTGGTGCCGGTCGTGCTCTCCACCGCCTGGACGATTTTAGACGGAGCGCCCACGTCTCCGACGGAATGGGAGGAGGTCTGGTTGGGGTAGTTGAACCAGGTGCGCCCCTCCAGCGGCTTCTTGATGCTGCCGAGCACGCCGGTGATGGTGTCACTGGTGCTGGTGAGCCAGTTGTAGATCGTGCACTTGCTGTAGTCCCCCGGCCAGTTCTTCATCTGCTGGCGGTTCCAGTGGAAGGTGTTGCGGTAAAACAGGTTGTCGTTCTTGGGCAGGAAGGGGACGCTGGTGCCGTTGACATTGACACTGCTGGGGGCCTGCGGGCTGGCCACGTAGTTGTCAGGCAGCGCGAGGTCGTTGCGCTCCAGGCGTTCGCGGTCTCCCGCGGCATCTCTGGACTCGATCCAGCGTCCGGTCTCGCTGTTGATGCCGGGCATCTCCCCGTGGCTGAACTCGGTGGGCCCGTAGGGCGTGGTCAGCCTTGTAATGAAGTCGCCGGTGCCGTAGGTGAACTGGGAGGTGATGCCGACGGGGTCGATGATCCTTTCCAGCTGGCCGGTGGCGGTGTACTTGAACTTGGCAAAGCGGGAGAAGGGATCGGTGACTTTGCGGATCTTCGTGGTATCGCCGCTGACGTTGTCGCCAACATCGGGCGTGTAGCTGAGGGTGGTGGCCTGGCCCAGGGCGTCCAGGATGGTGGTCAGGCGCAGGGAGCCGTCATACTGGAGGGTGACGGTATTGCCAACCTTGTCGATGATCTGGGTGAGGAGGTACTTGGTGGGGGTGACGGCATCTGGCTGTTTGAAGAGCTTTTTGGAACCGTCGGGATAGGTCAGTTGGTAACCCGGCCCTCCCAGGCCTGCGGTGAGGTAAGTGAGCTGGGGGCGCTCTTTGTATTTTTGAGCGTAGGTGCCGGTGGAGGTGTTGTAAGTGTACTGGAAATAACTGCCGTCGCCCTGGATCAATTTCACCTGGGTGTTGGGGGTGCCGGTGCCGGAGAGCGAGACGGCCTCCTGCAAGGAGTGGGTCCAGCGGGGGCCGAAGTTGCCCGTCACCTGGAGGTCCCCGATGACGGTGCTGCGCTGCTCATACGAAACCTGAAACGCGACTTGCGGGCCGTAGGGAGCTGTATAGGTGACCGGGATGTCGGAGATGGCGAGTCCAGGATTGATGGAATTGAACGAGTACGAGGCCATGCCGATAGGGCAAGTGTCGCCGTTGCCTCCGGTTTTCTTTTGGCATCCCTCGGGCTCAGTGGCGTGGACGCAGTGGCGGCCGAAGACGGTCTTGGCCTCTTCATCGTTCACATCCACATACCCGGCGGGCAGGGCGGTGGCGGCGGGGACGAGGAAATAGCCGCTCATCTGCTGCTCCAGGGCCTGGGGTGGCACCCAGCTGTCATAGAACAGGTGTTCATCGGTGAGGCGGTACTTGCCCTCGAGCGTCTCGGTGAGGGCGGAGTAGTGGTTGAACTTGAAGTGGATGACGGAGGGGGCGATGATGGTGCGGCCGCTGGTGCGCTTGATGACCTTGAGGGTGCCGCCTCCTTCATGGCTGTGGGCCTTGAGCTCGAAGGCGGAGAGTCCGTCTTTGATGAAGATGGCCTTTTCGTTGTCATCATGCACATCCGGGAAGATGGGGCGTTCACCCAGGGGGACGCAGATGGCGTTGGCGGCGGTGAAGCCGCAGAAGACGTTGCGCTCAGCCTTGTGATCGAGGAACCACAGCACTTCGCGGGCGCGGATAAGGGCATCGGCCGCATAGCCACCCAGAGGAAGGGTTTTGGCCTCTTCAATCAAGGGGCGCAGCTCGTCCTTCTGGCCCATGAGGGAGCGGCGC
>NZ_BATR01000072.1 GCF_000739655.1 Verrucomicrobium sp. BvORR106
GTCGGCCCTGGACCCACTTGACCTGGGTGTTGGGGGTGCCGGTGCCGCTGAGGGTCACCCCCTCCTGGTAGGAGTGGGTCCAGCGGGGGCCGAGGTTGCCGGTCACCTGGAGGTCTCCGATGACGGTGCTGCGCTGGTCGTAGGTGACCTTGAAGTTGATGGCGGGGCCATAGGGCGGGGTGTGCACCACGGGGGTGTCGGTGACGAACAGGCCCGGGTTCATGGCGTTGAAACTGTAGGTGGCCATGGGGCTGGGGGCCTGCGGAGGGCAGGTCTCGCACTTGGGCATGGGGCCCTCCGGATCGGTGGCATGGACGCAGTGGCGGCCGAAGACGGTCTTGGCCTCTTCATCGTTCACATCCACATACCCGGCGGGCAGGGCGGTGGCGGCGGGGACGAGGAAATAGCCGCTCATCTGCTGCTCCAGGGCCTGGGGTGGCACCCAGCTGTCGTAGAAGAGGTGCTCGTCGGTGAGGCGGTACTTGCCCTCGAGCGTCTCGGTGAGGGCGGAGTAGTGGTTGAACTTGAAGTGGATGACGGAGGGGGCGATGATGGTGCGGCCGCTGGTGCGCTTGATGACCTTGAGGGTGCCGCCTCCTTCATGGCTGTGGGCCTTGAGTTCGAAGGCGGAGAGGCCGTCTTTGATGAAGATGGCCTTCTCGTTGTCATCGTGCACATCGGGGAAGATGGGGGGTTCACCCAGGGGGACGCAGATGGCATTGGCGGCGGTGAAGCCGCAGAAGACGTTGCGCTCAGCCTTGTGATCGAGGAACCAGAGGACCTCACGGGCACGGATGAGGGCATCGGCGGCGTAGCCACCTAGAGGCAGGGCTTTCGCTTCTTCAATCAAGGGTCGCAACTCGTCCTTCTGGCCCATGAGGGAGCGGCGCTGCAGGAGGCGGCCGAGGGCCATCTCGGCGAGGCGGCGGTCGTCGATGTCGGTGAACTGTTTGCCCTGGTCCCAG
>NZ_BATR01000071.1 GCF_000739655.1 Verrucomicrobium sp. BvORR106
CTTCGGGAGTTGGAAGATGCCAAGGGCGATCTCAGCCAAGAGGTGCTCACGGCAGCCACGTTGCTGCCGCGTCTGCCACGGCGGTCGTTTGACTTCCACAAGGGGCAGGCGGGTCGCGTGGGCTTGATCGCCGGTTCGCGTGGTTATCTCGGTGCGGCCATCCTGACGGCGGAAGGGGCCCTGCGGGGCGGAGCTGGCTTGGTGACGCTCTATGTGAAGGAGGATGTGTATCCCTTGATCGCAGTCAAAGCCCCGGTGGAGGTCATGGTGAAATGCGTGGCCGACTATCACGAGGTGCTGGAGCAGAAGCACGACTGTCTCGGCATCGGCCCAGGCTTGGGGCATGCCAATGAGGTCGAGGTTCTAGAGGTCATCTGCCGGGCTCCATGCCCGGTGGTGCTGGACGCGGATGCGCTCAACATGCTTGCCCGCACCGGACTGGCAGCGCTCCATGAACGCCGCGCACCCAGCCTGTTGACTCCTCATCCCGGCGAGATGGCCCGCCTTGTGGAAGCCATGCCCGGCTGGTCTCCCCAAGGTCGCGTCCAGACCGCCCGGGAGTTCGTGGAGAAGTTTCCTGCAACCACCCTCCTGCTCAAAGGCTCCCGCACCGTCATCGCCGCCCAGGATCATCCCACCGCCTACAACACCACCGGCACACCCGGCATGGCCAGCGGCGGCATGGGCGATGTTCTCACCGGCCTCTGTGCCGCGTTGATCGGGCAGGGGACAACGGTGTGCGATGCCGCATGCTTGGGCGCTTGGCTGTCGGGGCGCGCGGCAGAGGTGGCGATTGCGACGGGTGCAGCGTCAGAGGAGACGCTGGTGGCCAGTGATGTATTGCTGCATCTGGCGGCAGCGTTTGGGGAGGTGATTGGGGGCTTGAGAAAGGCGTAGCATCTTGCAGCCATCACCGCTATGGAGTTCCAGTTAGCCTTGGGATTCAGGGGTGGATTCGTGAGTGGGCGTACCGGCATCGCGCCAAAACTCCATGAAGGTCTGGTAGTCACTTTTGGTGATACCTGATATCCCCATTCTGACACTGCTGTCTTGAATGACCATCAGTCTGCCTTAAGAGGAAGCCGAATTCCGCGACCAAACAGGCAAGCAACATCACGGGCTCCACAGGGGTGTCCATACTTGCCTTTTTAGCTTCGGTCAATTGGGGCAACAATGTCTTATTGAGAAGGAGGCAGGAGCCCGGTATCGAATTGTTCGATTTGACAACTTGCTATTGAATGAAGCACACACCTGCGATTGCTAACAAAATAGCAGGTATAGTTCCGATCCAACAAATATAGGTCAGAATGCTAGAATACGTATCCCGCCTCAATTTAGGATGCAATGTAATAATTTTCGCATACAATCGTCCAACCTCTCTAAAGCCGTAGGGGGTGAGTCCCCCAACCGGTAAACCTTCCGAGCTAGCCCAAGCTCGATCCTTGGACCAAATGTGATCCAGCAGCATTCTCTGAGAAACGTTGCTAATCAGGAATGCAATTCCAGCGATGACCAGAAGTATCTCGTGAATTTTCATCACTCGGAATATGTCACACCCCCTCCAGCGAATGCACCATCACCACTTCCTAAAATGATGTCAAATGCAAATCCGGCCGAAGAATAGTTGAGCGATGCGTAGCCTCCAAGAACGTAGCCCCCTCCGATCGACCCACCAATACCCAATCCCTTGGAGGATCCCCATGACCAATGATAGCCAGCCACAACTCCGGCCCCTGCTCCCGGTCCGGTGGAAAATGTACTGCTGCCATCGTCGTTGAGTTGCGCGCCCCAAATCATTACCGATACCGCGACGGCCATCGGCGCAGCAGGCACCACGGGTGGCAACTGCGCCAAATGATAG
Source organism: Verrucomicrobium sp. BvORR106 (assembly GCF_000739655.1). Classification (GTDB taxonomy): domain Bacteria; phylum Verrucomicrobiota; class Verrucomicrobiia; order Verrucomicrobiales; family Verrucomicrobiaceae; genus Verrucomicrobium. Next base: position 1,862 of record NZ_BATR01000071.1, read on the forward strand.
TCCATCGCATTTTTATAGCACTCAGCAGCGGCAGTGTTGCCTGCATTGCGTTCCCTCTCCCAACCTGGAATCAATGAGCCAACAAGGCCGCTAGGGGTGTTAGGTACGGCCTTGCCGCCCGACGGATTTCTGGCCCCAATTTCACCATCAGTTGCCTCTGCCCAATTCAGCGTAGGAAACGATCGTAGATAGTCAAAAGTCGTTTGATCAAACAGGCCATAAGTATCCCTGCTGCTTGCAAATTGATTGCTTACGTACTGATAAAGATTCGCCCCACCTAGCTCATGGATGGGGTCCTCAGACAACCATCGTACCAACTTTGGATCATAACAACGGAATGGCGCGAGCAACATTCCTCCACTCCAATGCTTCAAGTGACCCGTGAAACCACGATCGATAGCGACACCCCCGAAGGCTCCTCCATTTTCCGCTCCAGTCACTAAATAGTCGCATTTACCAATAGTAGCGTCAGTGACGCGATACCATGCAGAAGCTGTATTTAGATGATCTTTCAAATATACCACCTCATCACCAGCATGTTCTTCTCCCGGACCAAAATAGGTTGCCGATATGACATCGCTGGTGCTATCACGTTTTTGGACGAGCTCTAATCCATTCCAAATGTAGCTCCACTGGCTGAGCACCACCCAGGAGGTGCCGTTGTGCTCCTTTTCCACCTGACGCACCCGGCGACCATAACCGTCATAACCAAATTCACTGCGTTTTACCCCAAAAGCGGCAGTGGCGGCGCTCTGTACAGACAGGAGCTGGTTCTTCGCATCCCACTCCAGCTTGCGGGTTACTGTCCCGCTGCCGTCGCGCTGCTCCAACACATTGCCATTGACATCATAGTCCACTTCCTGGTCAACCCCTGCCGAAACCGTCACCGTGTAGTTGCTGGTCTTGACGTTGTTGTTGGCGTCGGTCGCCTCCACCGCAATCGCGTTGCTCCCGGCCGACATGCTCATTTCCTTCTGGAACTGCCAGGGACCTGATGGCCCCAGCTTGGTGACCATCGCAGCGTTCCCGTTGACCTTCACTTGGGCCGCCTCATTGGTTGTGCCTTCCACACTCGTCTTGCCGGGGCCACCCAGTGAAGTCAATTGGTTGCGGACTTCGGTCGTTCGGATCTGCAGTGTTCCTGAACCAACCGCTGGCAAGTTCACCGTGGAGCTAATATTGCCTGCAGGATCATAGTGCCAAGTTTCCTTTTTTTGAGGTACACTGTCGAGACTCTCCTCCAGTTCGCTGAGCTGATCTGCCTGATCGTGTCGAAAGACCCAGGAGGTCAGGTTGGCGCTCGCATTGGTGCGGTCCCAGGTCTTGAGGTTGCCTGTGAGCTCATAGGTGTAGTCGTGCTTTTGCACGGTGCTGGAACCCTGCCGGTGGTGAATCGTTTGCAATCTCAGAGCGTTGGCTCCTGCGTTGGCTGGGTAGCGGGTGTAAATGGTGTTAAACCCGCCAGGCAATTCCACCTGGTCAGGCAGGGCGCTTAGGTTGCCGACGTTGAAGGTGCTGGTGAACGTGCCCAGATTGCTAACCAGTTGCGAGGTTCTACCCAGGGTGTCCAGTGTTGCCTCCTCGGACCGGGTCACGGTGACGCCATCGTCGGCCACGATTTCGTTCTTCGTTCGGCGGCTCTGCCAGTCGTATGTATAACGCAGTGTGTCGTTGATCCCCGGGCCATTAATGGTGGCTACGGCTCCGCTGCCATTGAGGGAGCCTGTGTTGGAGACATAGGCATAGCTGGTGGTGCCAAACTGGTCTGCCATGGAGGTAGGCCGACCGGCGAAGTCGCTAGCGCCGAAAGTCACATCCGCCACGGTAGCATCCGTGTAGTCCTTCTTCTGGACTGTGCCATCGAGATGATGCCGAACCGTGAGTGTAGTGGTGGCATTGAGTGCGTCTTGGGGGTAGGCCACGGTGGCCTGTCGACCGCTCAACGGTTGGTAGGTATAGAGGTACTTGTTACCATCCGACAGCAGCTTCTCCACCACCCGCCCCTGAACGTCACGTTTCCAGGTGGTAACTTTGCCCATGGGGTCGATGAGCTTGCTCAGGCTGCCGCACTTGCACCAGTCATACTGGGTCAGACGCAGCAGTGGATCCAGCTCCAACAGGAGCTGTCGTTGCTGGTTGTAGCGCATGCGTGTCCAACGGCCCGCGCGGTCTTTGCTGGCCCAGAGGCTCAGCGTCTGTTTGGCGCCATCCGTGTAGACAAGCTGCTCCGTGGTGGCATCAGGATGCGTAACAAGGGTGATTCGGTCCAGGCTGTCATAGTCATAGGTCAGCGCGTAACTTTCCGAGTTTGTAACTGTACGAACGCGTTTGGTGCTGTCGTAAGTCAGGCTCTGAAGAGTAACAAAAGCCAGCGGATTGGACGGCGAGGTGTGCTCAATTCTGATCAGATAACCATAGGCATCGGACGTGCCGTCCAGATTGGCATCATAGATGTACTTCGTTGTCTCGGAGTTTCCTCCCTTGGAAACCGTCACTTCTGTCACTTGTCCTTTGTCATTGTAGCTCACCTGCGTTTGCAAACCTGCGGCATCTGTGAGAATTTCGGGTAGATGGGTCGGTTGCCCCCCGATGGTCTTGTACTGGGAGATGACCAGCAGCGTCTCCCAGCTCACCCCGTTCTTGACTTTCACGTACTGAAGGTCCTGTTTGTTGGGGTAGTACTCATACTTCAGCTCGCGCCCCATGGGATCTGTGCTGCCAGTGAGCAGGCCCAGATCATTGTAGGTAGCTTGTTCCATGCTCCATACCGTGGTGCCGGTGGTGCTCTCCACCGCCCGCACCGTCTTGGAAGGAACGCTCACGTCGCCCACGGCATGGGAGGAGGTCTGGTTGGGATAGTTGAACCAGATGCGTCCTTCCAGCGGTTGCTTGATGCTGCCGATCACTCCGGTGATGGTGTCACTGGTGCTGGTGAGCCAGTTGTAGATGAGGCACTTGCTGTAATCCCCCGGCCAGTTCTTCATCTGCTGGCGGTTCCAGTGGAAGGTGTTGCGGTAAAACAGGTTGTCGTTCTTGGGCAGGAAGGGGACGCTGGTGCCGTTGACATTGACACTGCTGGGGGCCTGGGGACTGGCCACGTAATTGTCGGGCAGGGCGAGGTCATTGCGCTCCACGCGTTCACGGTCTCCCGCGGCGTCTTTGGACTCGATCCAGCGTCCGGTCTCGCTGTTGATGCCGGGCATCTCCCCGTGACTGAACTCCGTGGGGCCATAAGGGGTGGTGACACGGTTGATGAAGTCCCCGGTGCCATAGCTGAACTGGGAGGTGATGCCGATGGGGTCAATGATCCTCTCCAGCTGGCCGGTGGCGGTGTATTTGAACTTGGCGAAGCGGGAGAACGGATCGGTGACCTTGCGGATCTTCGTGGTGTCGCCGCTGACGTTGTCTCCCACGTCGGGTGTGTAACTGATCGTCGTGGCCTGGCCGAGGGCGTCAAGGAGGGTGGTCAGGCGCAGGGAGCCGTCATACTGGAGGGTGAGAGTGTTGCCGACCTTGTCGATGATCTGGGTGAGGAGGTACTTGGTGGGGGTGACGGCATCGGCCTGTTTGAAGAGCCGCTT
>NZ_BATR01000070.1 GCF_000739655.1 Verrucomicrobium sp. BvORR106
TGGGCGGAGGAGGGGCAGCGTACGGTGACGCGGCCGGAGTGCAGATAGGCGGTGAGGCCATCGCGCAGCTCCACATCAAAGGGAGCCTCCAGCACCATGCGGGCGCCGCTGCTGAAGCCGAGCTCCAGGAGGCCGACGCTGGCCTCAAGACGGGTGCCACGAGGGAGGGTGGAGGTATCCTTTCCGGGAGGAGGGGTGACCCAGGTCAGGGCCTCCGTGCGGCTATAGGAAACTGCGGGACGGCTGGACTCGATGCCCAGCCAGATGGCGGAGCCCACGAGGGCGAGGGCTGCGGCGACGGCGGCGATGCGGCGGAGGCGTTTCCCCCACAGCCAGCTGCGGGCCTGCTCGGCGGCGCGCCAGGCGATCTCGATGGACTGGTGGTTGTTCTGCTCAGTGGCTTCCTCAAGCCGGAGCACCACCTCCTTTGCGGCCAAGGTGCCGCGAGGGTCTCCCAGGGCGAGCGGGAGCAGGCGCTCCACGGCCATGACCTTGGTCAGGGCCTCGCGCGCTTCATGGCTCTCCCGGCACAGCACGAGCAGCTGGGCACCCTCCTCTTGCGAGAGGGTTCCATCTGCGGCCCGGGAGGCCAGCTGCTGCCATTGCATGGTGTTCATCAGATTTCGCCAGTCCTAGGAATTTCCCTTAGTTTCGCCTCAATGCAATCCCCAAGAACAACGCGGAGCCGATGCAGCTGCATGGAGACGGCGGAGACTTTTCTCTGCAATTGATGTGCCAGCTCCTCGAGGGACATGCAGTCCGTGTAGCGCGCATTGAGCAGACGACGTGACGGCCCTTCGAGGCTCTCCAGGCAGTCGCGCAGAGCATCCAGTGCGGAGCCTTCACCGCCGGCCTCGAACCGCTGGGCCAGCTCGGCATCCAGCAGTTCCTGCAGCTCTTCATTGAGGCCGATGGGCAGCGCCCGAAATTTGCGCCGGTGATTGGCCAGGAGGTTCATCGCGATCCCTCGAAGCCAGGGGCCAAGGGGCCGGCTGGGATCGCATTCATCCAGCTTGCGGAAGGCGGTGACAAAGACTTCCTGCGCCAGGTCTTCCGCATCATGGGAGCTGCTGGAGCGCACGGCCAGAAAGGCCCGGACCCCGGCGTGATGCTTCTGCACCAGCGTCGCAAACGCCGCCAGATCGCGGCCTTGTGCGGCGCGGATCAAGCGGGATTCGGTATCGGCTTCGTTGCTGGACATGGGGAAAGCAGTGTCGTCTCAAAAGGTGTTGTTTTGATGTATCAAGAACGGCACAAAAAAGATTCTGCAAATTTTTCGCCTGACTTTGTGCTGAACCGGTCTGGTCACCACAAATGGCCCATTGAGGAGCTGAACTTTCTTTCCGCAGCTTCCCTTTTCAATGCGCCACTTTTTCCCCAGTCCCGCGATGTTCAGCAACCCCCTTGAGTCAAAAGGGCGGAGCGGCATTGCGCTTATTTTTGCCGGACTGGCTGGAGGACACGGACTGCTCACGGCCGCGCATTGCACCTTGTTGGAACTGTTCCGTCGTCCGCCCGGCTCCATCAGTCGAGTTCCCGGACCGCTCATGATCGCGCTCTGAGAGGCGATTTGGGAGCCTTGCAAGCGGATAGTGGAATTTTCTTGTAAACACTTTGTATATACATTTAACATTTAATTAATTCACAAACAGCTTCGCACTTGAGATTTGCCATGAAGCGTCCGCCAAAGTTCCACCCGAGGCCCGGCCTCCTCCCTCATCCGCACCTGCGCCCGCTCCATGCCGGCTTCACTCTGGTGGAGCTGCTGCTGGTCACAGCGGTGATTGCCGTACTGCTGGGGGTCGGCATCGGCAGTTTCAGCGGCACGATCCGCGGCATGTCCCTGACGAACGGCGGGAACAAGATCACGATGGTGTTTGAGGCCGCCCGTCAGCGTGCCATGGCGGGTAATGTACTTACTGCGGCCATCCTTCTGACCAATGCTGGCACCGAAGAAGACGGCCGGGCGTGGACGGTGGTGGAGTACCCTGAAGGCGGGCCAGCGTGGGTGCAGATCCGCGACTGGGAGCTGCTGCCCACCGGCATTTCTGTGGACATCGGCAATGGTACGGGGCACTCCGACTCGTTCGTGAGCCTGACAAAGACGTTCCCCTTCAACGGCGGATCGACCAGTGCTCCCATCCAGTATCGCGGCAAGGCTCTGGCGCAGGGGCAGTATGCGGCGCGGGTGTTTCTCCCCAGCGGCGGGGTGCTGAATGCGGGGGATGCCGCGCAGCTGCAGATCGTGGAAGGCACGATGACGGGTGGCAAGACGCAGTACAGCAAACCCACCGGCCCCGACAACTACTACCGGATCAGCCTCCTCACCTCCACCGGCCGGACCAAGGTTGAGCGCCCCTCTCTTTAGTTTCCTGAAACCATGAAAACGCGTGTTCCCTCCCTTGGCAGACGGCTGCTCCGTCTCGCCGGCTTTTCCCTTCCGGAGGTCACTCTCGCCGTGGGGGTGGCCAGTGTCGCCCTGATGTCGGTGGTGGGCCTGCTGCCCATCCTCCTCTCCAGCGACCAGGAGAACGGGGCGAACACCACGCTCACCACGCTGGCCAGCCAGACGCTGGCGCGGATCTCCGCGGACTGGGCCGAGCTGCCCTCCGGGGCGGCCAAGCCAGACGAGTACCAGTACTACTTTTCCCAGGACGGCGAGTTCGTGAACAACGCGGGCTCCCTCATGGACGCGAAGGTGGTGTACCACTGCCTCGCCCGGCTGGAGCCGGTGACGGGTATTTCAGCGAACCCCGGCAACCACGTGCGGATGGTGCGGCTGGAGTTCACCTACAACAGCCCTGCCCGCACCACGAAGATCATCCAAGCCAGCCTGAACGATGACCTGTAGGCCCCTCCATTCCCGACCGTCCCGGCGCCTGTTCCGGGGCTTCACTCTGGTGGAGCTGCTCGTGGCCACCGCCATCCTGAGCGTGCTGCTGGTGACGCTCGCCCAGACGGCGAGCACCGTGGCCAACATCTGGACTTCAGGAAACAACCGTGCGGAGCGCCGGCAGAGCGGCCGGGCCATGGTGGACTTCGTCGCCCGGGAGCTGAAGGGGGCGTCGCTCCCCGCCAACCTGGGGGCGCTGAGCACCCGGCCCAACCTGCAGTTCCTCGTCAACCCGCCCTCCGTGCCGGCGGAGTTCCGGCATCCGCACGCCCTCTTCTGGCAGGCGCCGATCGCCACGGACACCTCACGCGGCAACATGGCGGAGGCGGGCTACTTTGTGCGCTGGACGGGCAACCGGGCGATGCTGTGCCGGTTCTTCCTTAACCCGACTGACCCCAACTATTTGATCTATACCAACGGGAGGCAGGACACGTGGGTGAATGCCCAGGTGATCAATGATGTGGCGCCTGCGGACAACAACACGCCCTCCGGGGGGCAGCCCAATGCCTACCGAGGCCTCTTTGCGGAGAACGTCGTAGGCTTCTGGGCGCGCTGCATGGACGGCAAGGGCAAGGCGGTGACGAACACACCCACCCAGGGGTTTGACTCCCGGCTGCCTTATCTGAGCACTGGCGCTAATGGTGCAGCCGTGACGGTGGAAGCGCCCACCCTGCCCAAGAGCGTGGAGGTCTCCCTCGTGCTGCTGGACTCCCGCACCGCTGATCTGCTGGCGGCCAGCACGCAGGCCTCGTCCCTGAAGACAACCATCCAGGGGTTGACCGCCACGTCTGTGAACGCCGCCGACTTCGTGGCCAAGGCTGCGAATGACGGCTCCCTGGCCCCCCTGCTCAAGGGCATGACGGCCCACCAACTCCGAGTCTTTCTCGACAACGCACCATGAAACGCTCCTCCCAGCCAGCCTCCGGACAACGACGGGGCGCCGCCCTGATCATGACGATCATCGTGTTGTCGCTGATCACCGTCATGGTGCTTGGTTTTGCAGACCTGGTCCGAAACGAAACCATCACCTCCTCCTCGCACAAGGATCGAGGCCGGGCCCAGTTCTTCGCCACCATGGGGGTGGACATGGTGCAGGGCATCCTGCAGAAAGAGACGGCGGATCCGGCGCGCTCATGGGCGAGCAAGCCCGGGGCCCTGATCGTGCCGGCTGACACCGTGGCGGATCCTGCGGCAGATCCCACCAAGCTGGTGCGCCAGGTGGATCTCCACTCCGGGCATCCCAGTTCCACCCCGCCCACGCTGCCAATGCTGGCCCCGGCGAACCTGAACATTGAGACGCTCAGTGACCAGAACCCCCGCACCCACCTCATCACGGACCAGGCCGCTGACCCGGCCAACCCGACGGCGGGCACGGTCAAACTGGGGCTGAAGTGGGTCTATGTGCGTCAGAACGGCGGTCTGGATGACGCTGAGTCTCCGGTGCTGAACAACAAGACCAATCCGCTGGTGGGCCGCTTTGCCTACTGGGCGGACGATGAATCCAGCAAGATCAACCTCAACACGGCCTGGAAGCGCAACCCCATCGGCGGAAGCCAGCCACCCACGACGGCGAAGAACAGCTTCTCCCCCAGCCACCCGACCAGTGTCAATCTGGCGGCCTTGAACGGCTTCACCCCGGAGATGGCGGACCAGCTGCATGCGGCCATCACACCGGGGCACAGCTACATGGACATGGACACCTCCGGCGAGACGAACCGGTTTTTCAACTCCACGTTTGAAGCCCGCGTGCTGGGGCCGGGGTTTGTCACCGCGCTGAATGCCTCCAAGTTCGAGACCACCCACTACAACCACGATCCGGACACTACGTTTTTCAACGAACCCCGCATCGTGCTCACCACACAGAAGAAGCACTCGCGTGGCAGGCCCTTTCTGGACATCCTGAAGAATCCGGGCACGGACACCACGCTGGGCGACGACCCGGGCTACATCCGGAAGAAGGCCTCACCCTACAACACGGCCACGAGCGCGGAAACGATCGACCGCACGAAGCTCGACAATGTGCTGCAAAAGCTGATCGGCTACCTGGAGCGCACGGACTGGCCCATGACCTCCGGCAAGCGTTCCCTGCAGGACAAGTACTTCGCCGGCAACAAAACCCGTCTGGCCCAGCTCGCGCTCGGCATCATCGAGTACGTGCGCTGTGCGGAGTCTGACAAGCCCTTCGTGGAGCCCATCCGCCTCTTCTATGTGAACGGGAAGTATGAGCTCGTGACCACGGGCAACTACACCGGCAATGACGACACGTTCAAGGGGAACGCCCGCGGCCTCCACATCACGGAGATGGCGGTGTGGCGCTCCATGACGGCGACCAACTCGCGGTACAAGGTCCGCTACTACATCGAGGTCCACCTGCCGAAGGACTATGGTTTTGACTCCGTGAACCTCCTGGAGCCGGAGCCTGGCCGCAAGCTCTTCCTTTACCAGACGCTGGCAGACGGATTCTACGCCAGCGCCAATGCCACCCAGACCGCGGCGGTGGACAACGGGACGGTCGCCGTTCCGCAACGCTGGTTCAAGGTGGCCATGGATGGGAGCACGGTGGTGCCGACCACCATCCTGGAAAACGGGGCACCGGGCAATCCCGTCATGCAGCCCGGGGAGTACCGCACCATTGTCATGGAGTTCTACCGCGCCAGCACTTCCACCATCTTCGGCATGCGTCATGGCCTGGCGGTCGCAGACACCTCGGCGAATGCCAACAACGCCGTCCGTCTGGATCTCACGCCGGTGCCTGACTTTGCCCCCAAGGGCATCACGCTGAACTACACTGCGGCCACCAATGTCCCGGACATGGGCATCAATACCATCCCGCCCCAGTTAAAGTCCATGGAAACCGATGACCCGCGGGTGAACGGGGTGAAGCAGGACTGGCAGATGCGGACCAGCGGGCACACCTTCGGTGCACGCAATTCCCGCTACAATGTTGGCAAGGCCCCGACGGTGGCGAACTCTGAACCTGAGCAGGACACGGACAAGGCGGGCAACATCTCCGACGCCAGCCTGAGGCTGCCTTATCCCAGAGGTCATGCGCGGAATCCCAGTGGTGTGGTGTACTCCCCCGGCGAGCTGGGATTTGTTTCCACGGGGCTGGAAGGCAAGAGTCGCGACGCAGGAGGTGGAGAGGCGGTGAAGGGGGGGACTCCCTGGCGCTCCCTCCGGCTGCAGCCCAACCGGTACAACAACACGGATGAAGTGCCGGACTGGGCCTTCATGGATCTCTTCACTGTGCCCGTGGATGTGCCGACGCAGGCGAAGTCCATGTTCGCCCCGCACAACAGCAGCACCTCTGGCCGCGTCAACATGAATGCGCAGGCTCAGCCGTTCGGAAACCCGGCTCTGGTGTCCTCACCGCTGGAGCGCCGTCTGCCGCTGGTGGCTCTGCTCGCAGGGGTGCCCTATCCCACACCCACGGACCCCAATGCCATTCTCACCACGGCCAAGGCCCAGGACATCGCCAGCAACATCTACTTCAGGACGCTGGCGGACGCCTCCAACTTCAAGGGCAAAACCTACGGCAAGGCTGACACCTATGACTCACCCGGGGAAGTGGTGGAGATCAAAGGGGTGGCCGATGAAGGCGAGGAGAGTGAAGCGGTGGTGCGTGGCATCGCCAATCTCATCACCTCCCGCGGCGGGGTCTTCACCATCTACACCATAGGCCAGGCGTTGAACGAAAGCCGCAACGGCACCCTGCGCATCACCGCCGAGCAGCGCCAGCAGGTGATGCTGGAGCGCTACACTTCTGGCGGACAGGTCCACTTCCGCAAGGTGGCCAGCCAGCTGCTGACGCCGTGATTTTGTGATTTCATAAAACCCTCTCGTTCTATTTTTTTCTCATGGCACTCCCCCCCTCGCACTGCCGCCTCCTCCGCGGCCTCGCCAGTCTTGCCCAACTCAGTATCTTGACCGTCCTTGCCTCTGCGCCTGTCCGTGCCGTGACGCTCCAGTGGGATGCGAACCCGGGCACGCCAGGCGTGCAGCTGGGGGCTGGCACCTGGGCGGATGCCGCCGCAAACTGGCGCAATGTGGATACGGCCACAGACAATGTGACGTGGAGCAACGGGTCTGCGTATGTCGCGCGGTTCGGCCTCGATGGCTCAGCTTTTGCCGCGAGCACCATCACGGTGACGGACACCGTCAATGCGGCGGGGCTGGATTTCCTTGGCTTCACGGCAGCCCCCACGCAGGCGCAGGGGTCTGGTTACATCTTCAACGGCGGCACCATCCAGCTCGCCACGGGCAGCGTCGTCAGCATCGCGGACAACGCCTCTTCTGGAAACGGGTTCATCACCTTCAACGGCGCACTGGCAGGGCAGAACCTGGTGATCAGAAAGTCGGGCGGCACCGGGATTGGGTTTGTGGCGCTTTCCGGGAACAACACCGGTCTCACCGGCACGCTCACGCTGTCTGGAGTGAATGGGGGAACCTTCCTGCGGCCCACGGCGGTGGCAGCGGTGAACTCACTGTCCACCATCATTGTGGAGAGCGGCTCCACCTTTGCCTCAACCATCAGCGGCACCTTTGTCTCGAACTTTGTGATTGGAGGCGAGGGTCAGGAACAGACCGCGGGTGCGGGCGACTACCGCGGTGCGCTGCGGGTGGACAGCAGCTCGACCCAGGTCTTTACAGGCAACTTCACGCTTTCAGACTTCGGCGCCACCATCAACACCAGTGGCGGCACGGCCACGATCAGCGGGAACATTGGTGAAATCGAGCCGGGATCGCTCCTGACCAAGAAAGGTGACGGCACACTCACCCTGAGCGGCACCAATACCTACACGGGTGGCACCATGATCACCGGCGGGACGCTGGCGTTGAACTTCGCGGCGGTGGGCAGCCCCACCTCGAACATCATCTCCTCCAGCTCCAACATGTTCCTGGCTGGTGGCGGCCTGCTGGTGACCGGGGCGGACACGGGGGCCAGCTCGCAAGCCTTCGCGGCCACGTATGTCAACGGGTTCAATACCGTTACAGCGAATGCGGGTGCCAGTGGGACGCTTTCAGTCAATCTGGGCCTGATCCAACGGGGTGGCTACGGCGACCATCTGCGCATTGTGACCACCGGGAGCACGACCGTGCTCGCGTCCAACAACGGATTCGTGGGGGCCTGGGCCTCCTACAAGAGCGGGACGGTGGCGGGCTGGGCGGGGGTGCAGGGCGGGGTGCTGGGCATCTTTGCCGGGGATCTCAACTACGAGACGGGCAAGACGATCTCCTCTGTCACCGGCTATACCGCGACCTCGAACCTGGGGGTCAACGGATCGTCCGAAGGGAACATCACCGTGGCCGCCGGCACCACGGAGATCAACACCATCTCCATGGCGGGCAAGTGTGACCCTCGAACCATCGTTCTGGGGGCGGGGGATCTCATCCGCTTTGGCAACGCGGGCGGCATCCAGGTGGTGGGGGACGCCAAGAGCCTGACCGTGGGCTCTGCCCCGGGCGTGGGCCAGATCACGGCGGGCACGACGGGCGCCACGGAGCTGATCCTCACGAACAACTCCACGACGAGCACTCTCACCATCAATGCGCAGATTGTGGACCACGGTGGTGGCGGGAGTTCGGGCATGGATGTCATCGTGAACGGCACGGGCAACACGATCCTGGCTGGTCCCGGAACTTACACGGGCCTCACCCAGGTGCTTTCCGGATCGCTGGAGGTGACTCACAACCAGGCTCTGGGGGCGGTGGGCTCCGGCACGGTCTCGCGCACGATCGTCAGCTCCGGTGCGGCACTGCAGGTCTCCGGCAATCTGACGAACATGGCTGAGAACCTGCTTCTCAATGGAAGCGGCATCGCCACCGGCGGGGCTCTGCGCAACGTCAGCGGGGTGAACACCGTGTCCGGCACCATCTCACTGGGGTCCGCCGCCCGGATCAGTTCGGATGCCGGAACGCTGATCCTCTCCAAAGGCGCGGGCACCTCGACGACGATCATCATTACGGGCACGCAGAACCTTGTCTTCGCGGGCAATGGCAACATCGAGGTGCAGAGCCGCATTGCAACGAGCACGGGCACGGTGACGAAGACCGGCAACGGAGTGCTCATCCTCAGCGGGGACAACAACTTCTCCGGCGCCATGACGATCAGCGGCGGGACGGTGCGCATGACGCACACTGCAGCGCTGGGCACCATCGCGGGCAGCACCACGGTGAGCACGGGCGGCACGCTGGAGATCACCGGGGGCATTTCCACGACGGAGGGGATCACCATCAATGGTGCGGGCTTCAACAACCAGGGGGCGCTGCTCTCCACTTCAGGAAATAACACCTTTGCGGGCACCATCGGCCTGGCCTCCAGCGCCCGGATCAACGCCGCGGCGGGATCCACCCTGGCGCTGGATGTTGCCACTGGCAGCGCGGTTTCCGCCACCTTCACCTCAGGCACCCGCACGCTCACCTTTGGCGGGGAGGGCACCATCAATGTGGAGGATGCCATCACCAAGGGCGGCACCGGAGGTGCCATTGCGATCGCCAAGGACGGCACGGGAACCACCAACCTCAATGCGGCGAACACCTTCAACGGTGGCGTTTCCGTGAGTGGCGGCACGCTGAACCTGAATGCGGCCAACGCCTTCACCGGTGCGGTGGCCGTTTCCGGTGGTACCTTGAACCTGAACGTGGCCGCCTCCACCGTCTACACCGGCACCACCACCGTGAGCGGGGGCAACCTGAACGTCCGCTCCCTTTCGGCCGGGACCACGGCTGTCACCCTCTCCGGTGGACAGATGCACCTGGACTTCACCACCAGCGCGACCGCAGCCAACGCCACGAACTTGATCGGATCTGCCTCCACGCTGATCCTGAACGGCGGCACCCTGCGGCTGACCGGAAAGGATGGCGGAACCAACGGCCAGACGCTGGCCAGCCTGACGGTGGGCAGCGGCACGACGAACTCCGCCAAATCCACCATCGTGGTGACGGGCGGAACCGGCGGCACGGCGTCGCTGAATGTGGGGACCATCCTGAGGAACCAGAACGGCCACACGGTGGACTTCCAGATCGGGGCGGGCGCCACGATCAGCGGCACCTCCGCCACCACCGGCACGGGCGGCATTCTCCTGGACGGCCGCGGACTCAACTCCGTCTATGCCACGGTTAATGGAAACGACTGGGCGGCTGTGAGCGCCGGCCAGATTGTCGGCGGGGAATCGGTCACGAACTTCTACACGAAGTCCACCAGCACGACGCTGGCGGGCAATGCCGACGCGGATGTGGCGCTGACCACCCTGGCGGCGGACACCAGCGTCACGAGCCTCCGTTTTGACAAGGCCCTGGCCACGACGATCAGCGGTGCCATCGCCCTCAAGGCAGGCGGCATCCTGGTGACCTCGGATGTGGGGGCGAATGATGTGACCATTTCCAACACCTCGCTGGCCATGAACACCACCACCAACGGCGGGGACCTGGTGATCATCCAGAACAACACGGCCGGCCGGCTCATCATCAACTCCGCCATCATCAACCCCGCGGCCGGGGCGATCGCCCTCACCAAAACTGGGGCCGGCACTCTGGTGCTGACCGGGGTGAGCACCTTCACCGGGGGCACGCGTGTCACGGAAGGAACGCTGGAGCTGCAAGGAAACAACCGACTTTCCGCCAGCAGCGGGATCCAGCTCGGCGGAGGTTCCACCAGCGCCAAGCTCAAGCTTTCCGGCAACCAGAACTTCAGCAACACGGTGGGGCTGGCCATCTCCGGCACCGGCACGGACAACCGGGTCGTGGGCGGGCTGGCGACGCTGTCCACCCTCACCATCACCAGTGGTGGCAGCCAGGACTTCCGCAATGGTTTCCTGGGCGGCTCGTTGACGAACGAGAACAACCTGAGTTTCACCACGAACCTTTCCACCAACACCCTGCTGATGCAGCTGGGCGGGGCCAACACCTATGCGGGCAAGACCATTGTCAACCGGGGTATCCTGGATGTCTCTGTGCTCGCCAACACCGGTGTGCAGAGCTCCTTGGGCACGGGCAGCTTCGATGCTGCCTCCAGCGTGATCACCCTGGGGGGCAGCAGCACCGCCACGGCCACGGCCACCCTGCGCTACACGGGGAGCACCGACTCGTCTACCAACCGTGTGGTGGATCTCGCGGGTGGGGCCACGGGCACGGCGGCGACCATCCAGAACAGCGGCTCCGGCACGGTGAAATTCACCTCCGCCTTCACGGCGACGGGGACCAGCACGGAGGCGCGCCAGCTCACCCTTTCCGGTACCAACACGGGAATCAACGAGATCGTGGGCCTGGTGGACGGCTCGGCTGCGGTGACGAATTTGATCAAGGCGGAGGCGGGTACCTGGGCCATCACCGGGGCGAGCACGCACAGCGGCACCACCACGGTGAATGCAGGCACGCTGCTGGCCAACAATGCGACGGGGTCCGCCACCGGCTCGGGGAACGTGAGCGTGCTGGGCACCAGCCGGCTCGGGGGCAACGGCTTCATCGGTTCCGGCACTGCCGCACAGAACATTTCGGTGGCCGGCACCGCCTTTCTCATGGTGGGGAACACCGGGGACACGGCGGCCCAGAGCCTGAACCTCAGCACGAGTGGTGTGGGAGTGATCACGCTCAGCGGCACCATTGAGTTCGACATCTTTGGCAACAGCGGCGGCCTGAACTCGCTGGTCAGCAATGACATTCTGATCCTGGACAGCGACACCACGGTGCAGATCAGCGGTTCATTGAAACTAACGGACACGACCAACAGCTCCACCTGCTGGGAGCTGGGGGATGCCTGGCAGCTGTTTGACTGGCTGAACGTCTCGGCCGGCACGAAGGTGAACGGCACCTTCAGCAGTTTTGTGCTGCCCACGCTCGCCGAGGGGCTGGCCTGGGACACTTCCAACCTCTACAACAACGGCTACATCTACGTGGCCGCTGTGCCCGAGCCGGGGCGGATGGTGCTGCTGGGACTGGCGCTGGGGATGGTGGGGATGCGCCGGAGAAGGAAGTTGTGACGGGTGGGGGGAATTCCGGATGTGCGAGGCCGGTGTGCTAATTTGCTTTTGGCTGGTGCCTTGGTAAATGAGTGGTTAGGCTGGCCGGGACTCCCCTTTTTCCACTCAGCCATGTTTGAAAAGTTCTCCCTGTCTGCTTCCGGTCGGTCACCAACCCCTTTGGTCTGGGTGCTGCTGTTTCTAGGCCTCGCGGTGACGCAGTCACTGAGGGGAGAAGAGCCTGCAGACCATTTGATTACGTGGTTTTACCTCAAAGGGCCTGATGGCAAGCTGACCAGTCCGCCGGATACAGTGCTCTATCTAGACGGCAAACCTCTCGGAATGTGGTTGGAGGCGGTCACAAAAATTTGCCAAATGGAGATCAAGCCTGGCACGCGATTCCGCTTCGTGTTTCCGGACAATACGCCCTTCGAGCGCAGTCCCTACTATCCCCCTTACTACGGTACGCCGCTTGTGCCTTATCTGGTTTCCTCGGGCGCGAAGCTGGAATTCTACCACCAGAACAAAAAGTGCGATTATCGATGTTATTGGTGGGACATGAAGGCAGGAGGGCATAGCAGTTGGAATGAGACAGAGTTTTTCCTTGATGGGGAATCTCTGGGGCGGGGCCTAAAAGCCGCGGAGAAGCTGGCAGATATCAAGTGGGGCTATCGACCTGTCTTGATGGTGTTGATATTTCGTGGAACAGCTTACCCTTACAGAGGCACCACGCCAGCTGGATGGCCGAACTATGTAAAGGATTATACGATGAAGGGTGAACAAGCATTGTTCGATCAGAAGGTTAGCGCGGAGTTGCATGAAGGGATTTCACGCAATCCTGTGCCCTTCCCTCTCCTGAAGAAGTGAGTGAAGGCTGTGCCTGGATGGGGGAACCACTTGTGTTCACTGATGGAACACTCATGATGATGGTGATGAGTTGAGGTTGAGTTTGGACAGAATTAACAAAATTTACAGAATTGGGATGGGTAATGGGTGATCGGGGGGAGGAAATAAGTGAGCGTGAAAGGGTGTAAGATTGAGTGGTCTTGAGCATGCCGGACCGCCTGAAGGCCAATGCCATCAGGGAAAAGGTAACCAGGCCGATGAGTTCCCTTTTTCGTCGTGGGCAGGCTTGATGAGGCCGGGCCTTCAGCCCTCAAGGATTAAAGGGTCAACTATTCCTTGGGCGTTGCCCAAGGCTGGTATCACGCCGGACCTTCGGCCCTCATGAGCCTGCACAATCAGCCGACCGTGAAGTAGATGCGCCGCAGCGTCTCTCATTCGCGCTCGGGGCATATTCCTTTTCCCTGACCGCCTGAAGGCGGAACTCCAACTTTGCTTCGAGTGCCGTGGTGTATTTTGGGGACGCAGGGCCTCTGATGATGCGAAATCTCGAGCAGCGAGATGGACGTCAATACGCCCTTCAATAGCCGCGCCGTGGTTGGAGTTCCGCCTTCAGGCGGGTCAATTGGCATCGTGCCCATGATGCGCTTCCCCGCCCCTGAATGACGCCGGGCCTGCAGAGGCGTGGAGGGGATCAAGGGCGGTCGGGGGGGCTTGCGGTGTCTCGCCTGTCACGTGAGGCAAACCTGTGTGGTCTGCGGTGCTGCGATGGGCCTACCGCTCCGCGGTAGCAGGGTGGGGCGGGCTGTCCATGGGTTGCGCTCGCTCCGCTCGCTTCACCCATGGCTATTCATGGCGAACCCTCCGGGTTCAAGGAAAGTGTGCAACGGGTCCACCCGGGTCGCATGGGATAGGATGATGCGGCTGCGGGGAAGCTGAACCCCAATCCCGTAAATTCTGTAAATTCTGTCTAAACCTCAGTTTCAGTTTCAACTTCCGCCCTGTGCCCTCTGCGTCTCTGTGGTTGAGTCAAACCTGCCTTCTCTTCTTTCTCATCACTCATGCCGCAGGGCTTCCACGGGGTTCATCTTCGCGGCGCGCATGGCGGGGTAGATGCCGAAGGCGATGCCGGTGATGACGGAGATGGAAAACGCAAGGGTGGGGGCCCAGGCTTTGATGACGGTGGTGACGCCGGCGAAGTGGCTGATGGCGATGGGGATGCCGAGACCGAGGACGACGCCGACGACGCCGCCGGCTCCGGCGAGGAGGACGGTCTCGATGAGGAACTGGAGGATGATGTCCGTCTGGCGGGCGCCGAGGGCGCGGCGGATGCCGATCTCCCGCGTGCGCTCGGTGACGCTGGCGAGCATGATGTTCATGATGCCGATGCCGCCGACGAGGAGGGAGATGGCGGCGATGCTGCCGAGCACGATGCTGAAGATGCGCTTGGTGCGCTCCGCCTGGCGGAGGAGCTCGATGGGGACGGTGACGCGGTAGTCCTCGTTGGGGTGGTTCCGGGCCAGGAGGTGGCGGATGGCATCGGCACGGGAGACGACGGCGTTCACGTCATCCACGCGGACGATGGCGTCATGGAACTCGACCTTCTCAGCCTCGAAGCTGCCGCTGCGGAAGCGGAAGAAGGTGTCGCCGTACTGGTCCATCAGCGTGAAGAACGGGATGATGAGCTGGGCGAGGCTGTTGCTGTTGGAGGACTTGTTGGCGCTGCCGCTGCCCTCGGTGGTGGCGCGCTGGCTTTCGTCCTCCATGATGCCGAGCACGCGGTAGTAGAAGCCGCGGACGCGGATGGACTTGCCGACGGGGGAGGCGAGAGGAAACAACCGGGCGGCGGTGGTCTGGTTGATGACGCAGACGGGGAGGCGCTCCTTCTGTTCCAGCTCGCTGAAGAAGCGGCCGGCGAGCATGCGGCGGTTCCGCATCTGGGGGTAGATGGGGAGGGCGCCGATGATGCTGGCATCGACATTGAGGGACTCATTCCAGAGGTACTCGCTGATGATGCGGCTGGGGACGACGACGGAGACGCCGGGGATGGTCTGGCGGATCTGGTCGATGTCCCGGGTGGTGAGGCCGTACTCGATGACCATGCTGCGGGTCTGCTGGGCGGGACCCTGGTTGTCGGACGGCTTGACGCTCTCCAGGATGATGTTCTGCGAGCCGAGCTTGCGGATCTGCTCCTGGGCCTCATGGCTGGCGCCTTCCCCGATGGCGAGCATGGCGACCACGGAGGCGACGCCGAAGACGACGCCCAGGGCGGTGAGCATGGAGCGCAGCTTGTGGAGCCAGATGCTCTTCGACCCCAGCACGATGGACCGCCACATGTGCTGGGGGGACACGGCGAGCCTGAGGATGGGGTGGGCGGCGAGGGAGAACATCTGGGCGGGCCGGGAAAGGGGAGGCGGTATCAGGAAAGAACGGGCTGGTGCACGAGGGCGGCGGCGGCTCCTTCTGCGGAATGGTCCGGGGCGGGGGCGTCCGTGGCGTGGGGCCGGACGGAGGTGCCGGTGATGCCGGTGTAGCGGTCAGCGGCGGCGCCGCGTTCATCGCGGTCCACCTCGCCGTCCTTCAGGCGGATGACGCGGGTGCAGCGGCCGACCATGCGCTCGTCATGGGTGACGAAGACCATGGTCTTGCCGGCCTTGTTGAGGTCGTCAAAGATGCCGAGGATCTCCTGGCCGGACTTGGAGTCAAGGTTGCCGGTGGCTTCATCCGCGAGGATGACGAGGGGGTCGTTGGCCAGGGAGCGGGCGATGGCGACGCGCTGCTGCTGGCCGCCGCTGAGCTCGGTGGGGCGGTGGTGGAGGCGGTGGCTGAGTCCGACCTGGGAGGCGAGCCGGATAGCGATCTCCCGGCTCTCATGCTCGGGCACGCCCTTGTAGTAGAGGGGGACCTCGATGTTCTCCAGCACGGTGAGCTGCTGGATGAGGTTGTAGCTCTGGAAGATGAAGCCGAGGTTCCGGCAGCGGGCCTTGGAGAGGTCGTCATCATTGAGCCGGGCGACATCCTCCCCACCGAGGAAATAATGGCCGCTGGAGGGCTGGTCCAGGCAGCCGAGGACATTGAGCAGGGTGGACTTCCCGCAGCCGGAGGGGCCCATGATGCAGACATACTCACCGGGGTAGATGGTGAGGCTGACGCCCTGGAGCACCTGCGAGACCGTATCGCCCATCTGGTAGGATTTGCGGATGTCACGGAGTTCGATGATGGGCTGCTGCGGCGTCATGAGGCGATGCGGGGTGGGAGGCCGCCTCCCGCGATCCGGGACGGGGATGCGGGTGGCGGAGGGCCTGCGCGAACGGGGCGCGAGGTTATTTCAAAGCCAGCCCTTTTTTCTCGGGGGCGGGGGTCTTGTCCTTGGGCTTCTTGGTGGACGGGGAGGAGGGGAGCGCGCCGGGGTTGCTCTCCAGGACCTGGCGCTTGGGGATGGCGAGGGCGACATGCTCGCCGAGGTTCAGCCCGCCTTTGATCTCGATGAACTGGTCGTTGAAGGAGCCGGTCTCCACCTCACGGCGCTCCAGGGCGCCGCCGGTGTTCACGTAGGTGAAGAAGTGGTCGTTCTCCACCTCGATGCTCTGCACGGGGACGTAGAGGATGTCCTCGAGCTGGTTCACGATGATCTCCACCTTGGCGTTCATGCCGGGCTTGAGCCAGTCATGCGTGCCGTCGATGTGGACGACGGCGGGATAGACCTTGAGGTTCGGGGTGTAACGGGAGCTGCCGGAGTCCGGGAGAACGGCGAGCTCGGCCACGACGCCCTCCAGGGTGCGGCCCTGCTCGGCATCCACGGTGACGCGGCAGTGCTGGCCGATGCGGACCTTCTTGAGCTGGGATTCGTGAATGTTCACGGACACGCCCATGCGGGACATGTTGGGGATGGTGAGCAGGGTCTGGCGGAAGCGGACGGCGGCGCCCTCCTCGATGACGTCGTTGCTGCGGATGCCGTTGTTTCCTGTATGCGAGCCGTAGGCGACGAGTCCGGGGACGGGGGCCTTGATGACGCAGGCCTTGAGCTGGCGGTCGAGCTCCTCCTTGCGGGAGAGCTCCACCTCATAGCGGCGCTTGGCGGTGCGGTACTTGGTCTCCACCTGGGCCATGCGGGAGCGGTTGGCGCGGAGGGTGCGCTGGAGCTTCTTGAGCGCCTCCTGATAAGCGGAGAGGGAGACCTCGGCCTGCTTGGGGAACTCATACTTCTTGAAGAGGTCGAGCTGGGTCTCGGCGGTCTGCACGGCCAGCTTGGTCTTCTCGAAGTTCACCTGGTCGTTTTCCAGGGTGGTCTTGGTGATGAACTCCTTGGCGGCGAGGCGCTCGCTGGCCTCGACGTTCTGCTTGGCCAGGGCGAGCTCGCTCTTGTGCAGGAGGAGTTCGTTGCTGAGCTGGCGGAGCTTCTGCTCGGCCTCGCCATCGCCCATCTCGGTCTGGTTGAGGAAGGAGAGGAAGTCGAGGGGCTTGGAGGCCTGCTCCACCGGGGCGGCGGGCCTGGTGGCGGCGTCTGAGGCGGGGCTGGCGGTCTCGGCGACCTCTTGGGAGGCCTTGAGCGGGTCCACCTTGCCTTCTTTCACGGCGAGGGGGTCCTCATCGGACTTGTCGCCATCGGCTTTGTCGGCCTTCTCAGCATCCAGCTCGAGGTTCAGGGTGCGGGGCTTTTCGGCATTGAGCTTGCCGATGTAGAACTCGAGCGCCTCCAGATCATGAGGGAGCTGGCGGGACTTGAGCACGGTCTGGGCATTGCCCTTGCCCATGTAGCGCTCGAAATCCATGAGGGCGAAACGCATGGCCTGCTCCGCATCCCGGGCGAGGCTCTGGTTGTCGCTGGTCTGGATGGCGCGCTGCTCGTCGGCCTCGATGAAGGTGGAGACGGTGGTCTGGAACTCGATCTCGTGGTTGGTGATCTTGTCCCTGAGGTCGGCGCTGTCGAGCTCGATGAGGACTTTGCCGTCCTTCACGTCCTTCTCATTGATGCGGTAGCCCTCGGGGATGAGGCTGAGGATCTTGGTGGGGAGCTCGATCTCCGACTTCACTTCGATGTTTTGAAGCGCGCGGATCTCCCCGCCCTGCAGGACGTTGATCTGGATGGTGCCTTTTTGCACCGGGATGAGCGGGATGTCTGCGCCTGCGGTATCGCCGCGGCCGACGATGAACCACACACAGAGGGCGACGGCCAGGGTGGCCATGCCTATGATACCGGTTTTGCTGCGAATCAGTTTAATCATCACCAGCTACCTCCCCTTCGTTTTTTAGTACGCGAATCCATGAACCGTCTTTCTTGATGTAGAGAACTCCCATGTCTTTCCACAGGCGGAGCCGGGAAAGGGTGTGGGCAATGAGGGCGGAGGTGAGGTCATCTTTGGCCTCAATCAGGTCTTGCTGAGCATCGATAAGGTCACGGGCGGTGCCGCGGCCGAGGGTGCGGAGGAGTTCTTCCTCCTCCAGCCGGCGTAGGCTGAGGGCGACGCCGGTGGCGGCGATCTCATGCTGCTTCCGGGCGGCATCGAGGTCCCGCCAGTCGGCGCGCAGGGAGAGGCGGACATTTTCCTCAGCGAGGTCGAGCTGGCGGGCGGCGCGCTGCTGGGCCACGAGGGCGGAGCGGTAGGCGTTGCGGTCGCCTTTCTTGTCGAGCCGGAGGTCCAGGTCGAGGCCGGCGCTGAGGCGGTGGCGGTCGAGGTTGAGATTGATGTTGCGGCTGCCGGGCTCGCCATCGGTGGTGTAGCGGCCGGTGAAATCGAGCTGGGGCAGCAGGCCCTGGGTGGAGACCTTGATCTTGCGCTCGCTGTCCTCCAGGGAGTTCCGGGAGTTGTAGAGGTCCAGTCGGGTGACGAGGGCGGTCTCCAGGCTGTCGTCCACAGTGAGCTCGGGTTCCTCGAGGGCGAGCTTGGTGAGCTCCTGATCCTCCAGGATGACGGGGGTGGTCACGGGGATGGCGAGGGCGACCTTGAGGTCATCCAGCAGGCTCTCATACGTTCGGACGGAGGAGATCCAGATGCGCTTGTACCGGAGGGAGGCCTGCTCGATGAGGCCGAGCTGGGAGGAGGTGCGGCGGTCTTCCTTGGCCAGGGCGCGCTCACTGGTGAGGATGGTCTCGAAGGCCTTGTACGCGAGGTAGGCGTTCCGCGCGGCATCGCGGGCCTCCAGGGTGCGGTAGTAGCGGGAGGCGATGTCGACGGCGAAGGTCTTCCGGTACTGGGTGAAGTCGCGGATGGCGTAGAGGAGGTCCCGCTCGGCCTGGGTGAGGGTCTCCATGGTGGCCCGGTAGCCGGCACCGCGCAGGAGGGGCTGGCTGAGGGTGACGGCCAGGGAGGAATCTCCGGCGCTGGTCATGTTCCCCGAGAGGAACTTGAGGAAATCCGTCGTGAAATCGGCGGCGATGCGGGCGCCGGTGCGGGTGAGGATGCTGACGCCGAGGTTCCCCTGGGCGGTGAGGGTGTTGTCCGTGACCAGCGTGGTGATTTGCTTCTCAATGAACTGGGGGACGACGGGCGCGGCGGTGGTTGTGGTCGTGGTCGTCGCCGTGGTGCCAGAGGAGGCGGCAGCCGCGGCGGCTTTGGCGGCGGCGGCCTGGGCCTTGGCGTAGGCGGGATTTGGCACCTTGACCGTCTGGGTGACGGGCTTCTGGGTGTGGGTGACCTCCGCGCCGCCGACGGCCGAGAAGATGGGGGTGAACTCGTTCCGGACCAGCGTGAGGTCCAGCGCTTGTAGATACAAGAGCTCCTTCCGGGCCTGGTAGTCGCGGTTGTGTTTCACCGCCAGGCTGAGGGCCTCATGCAGGGGGATGACGCGGGCGTTCTTCTCCACGGTGGCGCGGTTCCCGAGGAACTCGGCGGTGCCGGTGTTCTTCCGCAGTTCCTCCAGGGAGACGGGCGGGGGCGGGGAGATATCCAGCAGGCCAGTGCCGGCATTGGGCACGCCGGAGGACTTGGACTTCAGGATGCCGAAGACCTCCCGGTCTGCGGACCGGCGCATCTGGCCTGGGGTGCAGCAGGTGAGGGCCAGGGCTGCCAGACAAGCGCCGGATGTAGAGATGGAGAGTCGCGAAAGGGGAGCCATGTCACAGAAGCAAACAAGCCGCACTGCAGGCGGCTTGCCGGGATTTTTGGGGATGAAAACTAACGCCGCCCCTTCCCGACCTCTTTCAGTGGGGAGGGTTTTCGGCAAAGATGCTTTGCCAGTTCCCGGCGGAATGCCTAAGCTGGAGGCCCCATGGCCGAGCCTGTAGATAAAGAGGAGAAGATCAGCAACTCTCCTCAGACCCGAAAGACCCTGATCGAGAAGCTCGACAACTGGTCTGACTGGTCGAGCTGGGATGAATTCTACCGCACGTACTCGGGCTTTGTCTTCCATGTGGCCCGCAAGTCAGGCCTGAGCGATGATGAGGCGAGCGATGTGGTGCAGGAGACCTTTATCGGGGTGGCGAAGAACCTGCAGAAGAAGAAGTTCGACACGAGCCAGGGGTCCTTTAAGAGCTTCCTGCTGAACCAGGCGCGCTGGCGCATCCTGGACCAGTTCCGCCGACGGAAGAAGCAGCAGGACCGCGAGGCGAACATCCACTTTGACGAGGATGAGGAGCGCCGCACGGCCCCGATCGAGCGCTGCGCGGACCCCCAGGGGGTGACGCTGGAGAAGCTGTGGGACAAGGAGTGGAAGGACCAGGTGATGGAGATCGCCCTGCGCCGTGTGCGCACGATGGTGTCCCCCCGGCAGTTTCAAATCTTCTCCTGCTACGTGATCAACGGCTGGACGCCGGAGCGGGTGAAAGAGGAGCTGGGGGTGAATGCCGCCCAGGTCTATCTGGCGAAGCACCGCGTGGGTCGCCTGCTGAAGAAGGAAGCGGCGCGACTGTCGGCGGAAGGACAGAGGTAGGCCGCAAGCGGCCTGTTGAGACGCTGCGCTGGTTGAGATGGCTTCGCCTGGTTGAGACGCTGCGCTGGTTGAGACGGCTTCGCCTGGTTGAGACGGCTTCGCCTGGTTGAGACGGCTTCGCCTGGTTGAGACGCTGCCGCTGGTTGAGGCGCTTCGCTGGTTGAGGCGCTTCGCTGATTGAGGGGCTTCGCTGATTGAGGGGCTTCGCTGATTGAGGGGCTTCGCTGATTGAGGGGCTTCGCTGATTGAGGGGGCTCTGGCCTGACGCACTGACGCACTGCCCACTGACGCACTGGACTCCGAAGCTCTCGACTCACAAGCACCCCTCAACGCATGACCGCACTCCCGCTCCCATCTACCCCCGACTCCATCTAAGCATTTGGTTTAGAGTGGATTAGGCCTGGGATATCAGGGTCAAATGGCCATAAACAAATATCTAGGCAGCCCACACCATTTTTGATCTAATTGGTTTGGAAATTCCCTCTAATAAATAACCAAGGGAGTCTCCTGCAAAACATAACTGATAACATACATAACGAATAAAAATGAAAACACAGATGAGAAAAGGCCTGAAAAAAGGCTTCACCCTGATCGAGTTGCTGGTCGTGATCACCATCATCGCCATTCTGGCGAGCCTGGCGGTGCCGACCTTCGGCCGAATCCAGGAACGCGGTAACATCACGAAGGGGATCAGCAACGCCCGCCAGATCATCACGGCGCTGCGCATCTACTCCGCTGACCACGGTGGGAACTATCCTGACGTGGCGACGACGGCTCCCGAGCCTGGGGATCCCCCGGTAGAGGCTTCCTCCGCGAATGGCGTGTTCCGGGCTCTGTTCACAGAACAGATCCTTGACTCGGAGCAGATCTTCGGATGTCCAGTGAGCGCTGTCGGCAACCCCGATGGCAACATTGGTACTTCCCCGAATTTCACCGAGGCGTTGGGACCGAGGGAAAATCACTGGATGATGACCGGCGGCGCATCTGACTCCGCATCCGGCAGCGTGCCACTGGTGTATGAAAATGCGACTGGCGCTGCCGATTGGGATCCCAAATGGAATGCCAAGGCGGCTGGCACGACTGCTAACGGTCGCGCTTGGTCCGGTGGCAAGATCATCATCGGCCAGAACGATTCAAGCGTTGCCCTTCAGCAGCTTGAAGATAAGACGAGCCAATCGTCTGCTCTGAAAAAGGCGGGCGCAGACAACATGTTCACTCGCCATGCAGACTCCGGCTTCAAGGTTCTGCCAGTGGAAGGTGGCGGTAGCTAGTCCGTTACCGGTGCTGAGAGATTAGTGAAAGGCCGCAGACCTCTGGGTCTGCGGCCTTTTTTTTGATGTTGCTACGGCGGAGGATAAGCTCTAAGGAGGGGGCCGCCCACCCCCTGAGTGAAATCCCTCACCAGTCGAGTTTAAGCCGCATGTTTAGCTTCCCTTCGTTCAGCACTTTGAAGACCCTCCCACGGACCAAAGTGTCGGGGACCCGGGCATTGATGGCGGGCCTCTGCGCCTTGTTGTTTCTCGCGTCGGGCAGTGTGGCCCAGGCGTTTGACACGGTGGTGATTGACGCCGGTCACGGTGGGCATGATCGCGGCGCCTCCATCGGCTACGTTTTTGAAAAGCACCTGGCGCTGGATACCGCCCGCCGGGTGGAGCAGCTGCTGCGCAAGCAGGGCTACAAGGTGGTCATGACCCGCAGCACGGACGTCTTCATCCCGCTGCAGGGCCGTTCCGCGATCGGGAATCGGGATGGCAATGCGATCTTCGTCAGCATCCATTACAACTACAACAAGTCCGGCTCCGGCCACGGCCTGGAGACCTTCTACTGCCACGACCGCAGCTACATGCTGGCCGGGTACATCCAGGCGTACCTCATCCAGGAAACGCGCCTGCAGAATCGCGGGGTGAAGCACGCGAACTTCCACGTGATCCGCGCCACCACCCGGAATCCCGCCGTGCTCGTGGAGTGCGGCTTCGTCAGCAATTCCGCCGAGCGCACCGGCATGATGACTGGCCTATACCGCGAGCGTGTCGCCGTGGGCGTGGTGAAGGGCATCATGGCGTTTAAGCAAGCGAAGTAGCGCTGGGTTTTTGGAAGTGGGAGCGCGGTCTGCGTGTGGTGAGGTGGGATGTGTCAGGGGCTTCGTATCCCAGTGCGTCAGTGGGCAGTACGTCAGTGCGTCAAGGTGTTGGGGCTGGCGTGGCGGGAGGATGGGGCTTGAGCCTGAGGGAATGATTTAGCGGCGTCTTGGGATACGCCGTTCTGACCGCGTAAACGCGGAACTCCAACCCTGCTGGCGACATTGATGGGGGTTGGCGTTCCAAATCGCATGTGGGGCTTACGTCCCTGGGAAGGCTTCGGCTCGCCGCATTCGCTCGCTCGAATTGGCCGGCCAGTTCCCTTCCTGCCCCAGCACCTCAAGTCTTGTGTCTCCCGCGTAGCGGGGCGGGCATGCCGAAGGCATCACAGAAGGTAGCCGGAGGTTGAAGGAGCGGAGCGACTGATACCTCCGGTGCACTGGAAAGTCGGACCGACCCCGAAGGGGTCGCAGAAGGGGTTGCTTCGCTCGTTGCTTGCATCCACCAGAGCACTCAGGTTTTGTGTCTCCCGCGTAGTGGGGCGGG
>NZ_BATR01000069.1 GCF_000739655.1 Verrucomicrobium sp. BvORR106
CGTTGGCGAGCTTCCGGCGAGTCTACGTTGGGTGCCGTCCAACGATGATAATCAGGTGGCAAGACCGACAGCATCCGCTTATACTCCCATCGACTTCAACGCCTCCACGTTGATTGAATGCGATGTCCTGTGCTGACTGACGTTCCCGGCAAGATGCCGCGAACAGCACGCAAGATGCGTGTGCTCCCCAGCTTCTCCGGCACGGGCCATTTAGGGCGTCAGTCGGGTGGTCGCGTGCGAACGAATTACGCGAGCTAAGCTTTGCACTGCTTTCAGCGAGATTTCCAAGGATCCCGGCTTGTCGCTAATTTTCGCTTCATGACCGGAGGCAGCGATGAGCGTTATTCTCTCTGTACACTTGGGCCTTCCATGTGTGCGTGACCTGCCCGAGCGCCCCCACTCTGTTTCCCAGGTTCATCCGCAATTCATTTGTGATCATGATCCGACGTCCCTCTTCCCTATTCAGCCTGTTCTTGTTGCCATTCTTGCTCAGTGCAACGGCAGTCATTGCGGACGAAGTCGAAGTTCCGCCAGCGATCCGCGATCAGGGATACAAGCTGGTGTTTCGTGACGAATTCAGCGGTGAAAAAGGTGCTCCCCCTGATCCCACGAAATGGTCGCAAATGATCCCCGGCAAATGGCGGGATCTCTGGAACGTTGCGGATGCCTGCCAGCAGGATGGTGAGGGTAATCTGCGTATTGCCGTCCGCAAAAATGGCGACCGCTTTGAGACGGGTTATATCGGTACTCCGGGAAAGTTTGAAGCGACGCACGGATATTTTGAAGCCCGCATCCGCTTGCAAACCCAGATTGGATTTTGGAGTGCGTTCTGGCTGAATTCGCCCACCTTTGGGAAACCGGTCGATGATCCGGTTCGTGCCGGAGTTGAGATCGATGTGATTGAACACGTCGCCTACAATGGAGACACCGTCCATCACACCGCGCACTGGAATGGATACAAGGAGCATCATCAGGCCTACTCGACTCCCGTGGTGAAAGTGCCGGGGCTTACCAAGGGGTTTCACACATTTGCCGTGAAGTGGGACGAGAAGGGCTATGTGTTCTATGTGGATGGCATGGAGACGGGGCGCTGGCCTCAGAGTGTCCCCATCTCCAACTGTCCTGAATACCTGCTCCTTTCTTGCGAGAGTGAGAAGTGGGCAGGAGACCTTACCAAGGCGGTTCTGCCGGATGATTTTGCGGTGGACTTCGTGCGCGTGTGGCAAACACCCGCCCAGATTGAGGCGGATCAGCAACGCAAGGCCACGAAGGGGAAGTAGCCGGCTTTTCCCACGGCCCAGTTTGGCCATCAAGCTCAACGAGGCATCGGATTGAGTTGAATCAGATGCAGTGATCCACTTCCCAAGCGGTGGCTGCTTGTGATAGTGTTCAGAAAAATAATGCTGTTTCTCCGCCAGTTGCTGGCTGCCGTGTGCGGTCTGGGTTGCAGCGCATTCGCTGCGACCCCGGTGAAGCTGGAAGCGGTGGCGGCGACGACGTCGGAGCAGTCGCATTTTGCGGAGGCGGTGGATGGGATCCTGTCGCCGGCGAATGGCTGGCAGGTGCCGCGTTCGACGGAGCACGCGGGCGTCTTTCGCTGTGTGCCAGCGATGGCTGCGGGGCGTGTGCGGTTCATTTTTTCATTCCATGGTGCGGGGAAGAATAGCTATTTTTCCGAGTTCTCGATCTCAACGACGAGTGATCCCAATCCCTCATTGGAGAGCCGCTGGGTGCCCCTTTTCCTGACGGGTTGGGATGCCAATCAAGGCTGGGTGGGCGAGGCTCGACCCAATGTGCGCATGCTGGGCGACACCAGCAAATCAGACCTCCAGCTCGATGGGCTGATCTCACAGGAGCATATCACCGGAGTTCGGATCCAGTCCTGGGTGTTGCCCTCTGCCCGACCGGGGGCGGCCGTGCTGACCGAACTGAAGATGGAGCGGATGCCCATGGGGACCACGAACGTTGCACTGGGGTGCCCAGTCACAGCCAGCCATGCCCTCGCGCCGAATCAGCAGCCTGAATTCCTCACTGACGGGTTGGTAGGCAGCTTCGCGTATCCAGACGGGGTTCGAGGACCGGAGTTCTACTTCGAGGTGGATCTGCGACATGTCCGCGAGTTCGATCACATCACCTTGAGGGGGCGCTCGGAGGCCTCCGCGATGAACCGTTTTACAAACTTGCGCCTGGACCTCTACGATGAAATGCCGGGGGAAAATGTGCCCGCGCTCTGGACCTGGGTGGAGGAGAGGGCTGGTGAAGTGCAGGAACCGGGCGAGGTGAAGGTGGTACGCGGAGCGGATGGTGAGGGCACGTTCCGCGGACGCTGGCTGCGCATCTCCAAGACGGTCACGATCAGCCATACGCCGCAGATTGCGGAGGTGGAAGTGTATGAATCTGTGGTGCCTCAAGACCTGAAGGTGCTGGCGGACGATCTTGTCCTGCCGCAGGGGGACCCGGTTCGAGTTCCGCCGGAGGTACGGCGGCTTGGGTTCTCGACAGTGCAGCCCGAACTGCCAGACGGGCTGGTGCTGGAGCGGCGCTGGCGGCTGGCCGGGATGGGTGATAAATGGCTGCCGGCTCCCAACACCGGCCTCATTGAGAGTTTCGGGCTGCCTGCGGGCGAATATCTTTTTGAGGCGCAGGTCCGGCACAGTGACCGGGAGTGGAACAGCGCTTCGTTGCGCGTCCCACTGACCGTGCTGGCGCCCTGGTGGGAGAATCCTTGGGCAAGGCTGGCCGTCGCGCTGGCCGCCGTGGGGATCGTCGCCCTGCTGGCCTGGAATTTTTCCCGCCGTCGACTTGCCCGGCAGCTCGCCGAGATGGAGCGCAGTCAGGAACTCTCCCGGGAGCGGGCGCGAATCGCCCGGGATATGCATGATGTGGTGGGCGCACGGCTCACGCAGCTTACCGTGATGCATGAGCTCTTTGCCAGGCAGGAGTCGCTGACTCAGACAACCCGCGCGCGCCTTCAGGAATTGGGGGCGACCGCGCGGGATGCGGTCGGGGCGCTCGACGAGGCGGTGTGGGCGGTGAACCCGCGCAATGACACCCTGCAGAATCTTGCCGACTACCTCTGTCATGCCGCCAGCAGCTACCTGCGCCCGCTCGACATCCGGCTGCGGCAGCAAGTGCCGGTGACGTGGCCCGAGCGCGAGGTCGGCGCGCAAAAGCGCCACCAGTTCCTCCTCGCATTCAAGGAAGGGCTGCAGAATGTCGTCAAACATGCTGGCGCCACCACCGTCACGCTCATCCTCCGTTTTGAAGATCCGGTGCTGGTGGTTTGCCTTGATGACAACGGTTGCGGCCTGCCGAAAGACACCGATGGTATGGAGAAAGACGGGCTCGACAACATGGGTGCCCGACTCGCTGCGGTCGGCGGTGTTTGCATTGCAAAAACCCTCGCCGAAGGGGGCACCCGAGTAGAGTTCCGTCTGCCCATCTAACCTGCCGCGACCATGCCCATCCGCATTGCCATGATCGAAGACGATCAACCGTTCGCCCGGACGTTGCAGCAGTACTTTGAGCTCATGCCCGCCGTGACGTGCGAGGCTGTTTTTCCCAGTGCGGAAGAGGCCCTGCTCGGAGTCCCCTCGCTCGCGCCTGAGGTGCTGCTGGTGGACATCAATCTGCCCCAAAAGAGCGGCATCGAGTTCGTCGATGAGATTGTGCAACAATGTCCCGGCATCCTCTGCCTGATGCTGACGATGTATGAGGAGAGTCCGCTCATCTTTGATGCGCTCAAGGCCGGTGCGTGTGGCTATCTGCTCAAGCGCACCCCGCCGCAGGAGATCGTCACCGCCATCGAAGAAGCGAAGGCGGGCGGTTCGCCCATGACGCCCCAGATCGCGCGCCGGGTGGTTGGTTTCTTTCAGGGTGAGCAACCCCGCCCCGTGGCGGCCTCACCGCCAGATGACACCCTCGCACTCGCCGAGCGGGAGCGCGAGGTGCTGGACCTCCTCACGCAAGGCTATCTCTACAAGGAGATCGCTGACAGCTTGCAGCTCTCCGTGCACACTGTGAACACCTACGTCCGCCGCATTTACGAAAAGCTGCAGGTGCGCTCACGCAGCCAGGCGGTGGCCAAGTATCGCGGGTTCGCGGAGTAAGGGCCAAAAAGTTGGCCCCCGCCGTGGAGAGGCGGGTACGTTGTAGCGAGTTCTAGCTACATGCAAGAGGGGCGAGGGTGGCTGATGTTGGTCGATGGACTGGATCTTCCCTTTCGTGTCTCTGTCTGCACGACAAACCCTTGCATCGCGCGGGGCCGGCCTGATGTTTCTTGGTTTGATGGCGGGCGGGCTGGCGCTTTCTGCAGCAGGTGCCAAAGGGGAGGTTGAGCCAGTCAACGCCAGGCTGGTGCCGACACCGTCGGCCACAAGCGCCACAAATTCCGGGGAGTGGAAGCTCGTCTGGCAGGATGAGTTCGAGGGCTCGGCGCTCGACGAAACGAAATGGAGCCATCGGCAGGTGGGCCCGCGCGAGGGGGCGATGATCGCAAAGGAGTGTGTGTCACTGGATGGCCGGGGGCATCTGGTGATGACGGTGTTTGAAAAAGACGGCGTGCTGCAGAACCCGATGATCGGTACGCAGAAAAAGTTAGAGCCCACTTACGGGAAGTTCGCCGCGCGGATCAAATTCCCGGAGCAGCAGGGCCAGCACGGGAGCTTCTGGATGCAGCCGGCGGTGAAGAGCACCGCGGTGAACAATCCGGCGCTCACGGGCGCGGAGATCGACATCATTGAGTGGTTTGGCGCGGGGCGGCCGGATGGTGGTACGGCCTCGAACCTCTACTGGCACGGTCCCTCCGGGCCGAAGGAGCACCACGCGGGCGGAACCAAACCCTTTGGCCTGCTGCGCGAAGGCGAGAAACTGTCCGATGATTTCCATGTCTTCGCCGTGGAGTGGAGCCCGGAAGGGTACGTGTTCAGCATGGACGATCAGGTGACCTACCGCATCCGCGAGGGGGTGTCCCGCGTGCCGCAATACATGATCCTGAGTCTGCTCACCGCAGACTGGGAAAAGGACCGGCTTGATCGCACGAAGCTGCCCGACTCGATGCTGGTGGACTGGGTGCGCGTGTGGCAGAAGGACGCCGCCCCGGTTGTGGCTGAAAAGATTTCCTTTAACCACGATGTGCGTCCGATCTTTTCGGACAAGTGTTTCGCCTGCCACGGCACGGATGCGAAGCACCGCGAGGCCGGGCTGCGGCTCGATACGCCGGAGGGCGCGTATCAAAACAACGACGGCGTGATCGCGATCACGCCGGGCGACCTCAAAAAGAGCGAGGCTTGGCTGCGCATCATCACCGACGACGAGGACGATGTGATGCCGCCGCCGAAGTCGCACAAGACGCTGTCGAAGGCGGAGAAGGATCTGATCCGCCGGTGGATCGAGCAGGGGGCAGGCTATGAAAAGCACTGGTCGTTTGAGCCGCCCGTGAAGGTGTCGCCACCGCCGGTGAAGGCCAAGGAGCGCGTGCGCAATCCGATTGATGCCTTCCTTTTTTCAAAGCTGGACCAGCTCGGGCTCGCGCCGTCTCCAGAGGCGGACAAGGCGACGCTGATCCGCCGCGCGACGCTGGCCATCACGGGGCTGCCGCCCACGCCGGAGGAAGTGGACGCCTTCCTCGCGGACGCTTCACCCGATGCCTACAAGGTCCTGGTGGACCGGTTGCTCGACTCGCGTCGCTTTGGCGAGCACATGGCGCACTGGTGGCTGGACCTTGCGCGTTACGGAGACACCCACGGGCTGCACCTGGATAACGAGCGCTCCATCTGGTTGTATCGCGATTGGGTCATTGGCGCATTCAATCGGAATCTGCCGTTCGACCGCTTCACCATCGAGCAGCTCGCCGGTGATCAACTCCCCGACGCCACCAACGAGCAGAAGATCGCCAGCGGCTTCAACCGCTGCAATGTCACGACCAGCGAAGGCGGCGCCATCGGGGCAGAGTTCCTTTTCCGCTATGCCCTGGATCGCACGGCGACGACCGCGCAGACATGGCTGGGGCTCACCGTGCAGTGCGCGGCCTGCCATGATCACAAGTTCGATCCCATCTCGCAGAAGGAAGTTTATCAGCTCTACGCCTTCTTCAACTCCACGGCCGATCCCGCGATGGATGGCAACAAGATGCTGACCGAGCCCGTGTTGAAGAACGGCAGTCCGGAGCAGATGCGGCAACTCACCGAGCTTGGCACCCAGATTGCCGCGGCGCAAAAGAAGCTCACGGAGGCCGTGGCCAGCGTGGATTACTAGGACCCTGCGGAGGGGAGCGAAACCGCCACGCCACGACAGATCGAGCAAGTGTGGATGGAAGACTCCTTCCCCGCAGGGGCGAAGCCGCTGGTCAATCCCGGCACGCCCGCGCTGATGTTTGTGGGCAATGAAGACATGCCGCCAGCGAGCGGCGAGCGCTGTCTGAAGCGCACGGCCAAGGGCATCGGCCAGGATCACTTTGCAGGTGGAGGGGCGTCGTTCGGCGTCCCGGCGGGCGGCATCATCTCGGTAATGGCGCGCACTGATGGCGCCGACCAGCCGCGTGCAATCATGATCCAGTTTCACACCGCTGCGGGCTGGAAGAGCCGCGCGGTGTGGGGCGAGGAGGGCATCATCAACTATGGCAAACTAGGTACCCCGGAACACTACCTTGCCGGGCCGCTGCCTGCCGCGGGCAGTTGGACGCAGCTCGATGTGCCGGTGGAAGCGATCGGTCTCAAGCCCGGCGACAAGGTGGATGGCTACGCCTTCACCCAGTTCGACGGCACGGTGTATTGGGATCGGCTGGCCGTGCGCAGCATGGATGATCCGGCGCATGATCCGGCACGGTCGTTCGCGGCGTGGTTGAAGGCAGGCGAAGGCAAGGACACGCCGAATGTTCCTCCGGACCTCAACAAGCTGCTCAAGCAGAAGGGTGATCAGCGCAAGATCGAGGAAACACACAGGCTGCGCGCCTACTTCGTGCAGAACGTGTGCGTCACCACACGTGATGGGTTTGATTCCGTGGAGAAGGAGATCGCCGCGCTGGAGAAGGAGCGGGACGCTCTCGACAAGTCGATCCCGGCGACGTTCGTCATGAAGGATCTGGACAAGCCGCGCGACTCGTTCGTCATGGAGCGTGGCCAGTACGACAAGCCGGGAGAGAAGGTTCAACCCGCAACACCCGCCGTTCTGCCACCGCTCGTCGCGGAGAATCCCAAGCGGCTCGATCTGGCGAGGTGGCTCGTGGACGAGCGGAACCCGCTGACGGCGCGCGTGACGGTGAATCGTTTCTGGCAGCAGTTCTTCGGTGTTGGGCTGGTCAAGACATCGGCGGATTTTGGATCGCAAGGCGAGCCTCCGAGCCATCCCGAACTGCTCGACTGGCTGGCTGTGACCTTCCGTGAAAGCGGGTGGGACATGAAGCAGCTCGTGCGGACGATTGTGCTGTCGTCCGCCTGGCAGCAATCTTCGCGCGCAACCCCGGAACTGCTCGCGCGTGATCCTGAGAACCGCCTGCTGGCCCGCGGCCCGCGCGTGCGTCTCAATGCTGAGGCGGTGCGCGACGAGGCGTTATTTGTTTCCGGCCTGCTCGTGGAAAAGCTGGGTGGCAAAGGCGTGAAGACTTACCAGCCACCCAACATCTGGGAACCGGTGGGCTACAAGGACAGCAACACGCGCAACTACAGGCAGGACACTGGTGATGGGCTCTACCGGCGCAGCATCTACACCTTCCTCAAGCGCACCGCGCCTGCGCCCTTCCTGATGAACTTCGACGCACCGGCGCGTGAGGAGTTCTGCACGAAGCGTGAGCGCAGTGACACGCCACTCCAGGCGCTCCAGCTGCTTAATGATGTGCAGTTCTTCGAGGCCGCGCGCGGCTTCGCGCAACGCATCCTGACCTATGGCGGCCAGACGCCTTCATCCCGGCTCCACTTTGCCTTCCGCACGACGCTGGCACGGCCGCCCGAGCCCCGCGAAGCCGAACGCGTCCTGGTGATGCTGGATCATTTCCTGACCAAATACCGTGCCGATGCCAATGCGGCAAAAGCCGTGCTCTCCAACGGCGAATCGAAGCCGCCCGCTCATCTCGATCCCGCGGAACTCGCCGCATGGACACAAGTGGGCAACCTCCTTCTCAACCTCGACGAAAACGTGTCCATCAACTGACTGCCCCGCCATGAACCCATTCATCGAGCACGAAATCAATCTCACACGCCGCCAGTTCTTCGGGAATGTCGGGCTGCGCTTCGGCGGGCTGGCGTTGGCACAGTTGCTGGGGCAACAGGGATCCGGCCTCGCCGCGACCCAGGCGGCGGACCAGCAGGTGCATGCCGCACTGCCTGGCTTCCCGCACTTTCCGCCGAGGGCGAAGCGGCTGATCTATCTGCACATGAACGGTGCGCCGTCGCAGCTCGACCTGCTGGACTACAAGCCGGACCTCGCGCGGTTCTTCAACAAGGATCTGCCGGAATCGGTTCGTGGAAATCAGCGGCTCACCGGGATGACCTCCGGGCAGAAGCGGTTCCCGGTCGCGCCGTCGAAGTACAAGTTCACGCAACATGGCCAATGCGGCCGCTGGGTGAGTGAGCTGCTGCCGCACACGGCGAAGGTCGTGGACGACATCGCGGTGATCAAGACCGTGCATACCAACGCGATCAACCACGACCCGGCCTGCACCTTCCTTTTCACCGGCGCGGAGATTCCCGGCAAGGCCAGCCTGGGCTCATGGCTCGCCTATGGCCTCGGCAGTGAATCGAACGACCTGCCGGCGTTCGTCGTGCTCACGCCGAAGTGGCCCGAGGGCTCCAACGGCCAGGCGCTCTTCTCGCGCATGTGGGGCTCCGGATTCCTGCCCGGACGCCACAATGGCGTCGCTTTCCGCGCCGGCGCGGATCCCGTGCTGTATCTGCCGAATCCCAATGGCGTGCAACGCGACGACCGGCGCTTGTTGCTCGACACCCTCGGCCAGCTCAACCAGCAGCAGCATGAACGCCTGGGTGATCCCGAGACGCTCACCCGCATCGCCCAATACGAGATGGCGTTCCGCATGCAGGCCAGCGTGCCCGACCTTGTTGATTTCAAAAGCGAGGACGCCGCCACGCGTGAAATGTATGGCCCCGACGTGGACAAGCCTGGCTCGTTCGCGCAGAGCTGTCTGCTCGCGCGACGTCTCGTCGAGCGCGGGGTGCGAGTCGTCCAGCTCATGCATCGCGGCTGGGATTCACACTCGAACCTGCCTCGAGAACTCGGCAACCAGTGCGCTGACACAGACCGTGGTTGCGCCGCGCTGATCCAGGATCTCAAGGCGCGAGGCCTGCTGGAGGACACGCTCGTGGTGTGGGGCGGTGAATTCGGGCGCACCGTCTATTCGCAAGGCACCCTCACGCAGGACAACTACGGCCGTGACCACCACCCGCGGAACTACTGCATGTGGATGGCCGGCGGCGGCATCAAACCCGGCATCAGCTACGGTGAGACGGACGACTTCTCCTACAACATCGTCGAGAACCCGGTGCACCTGAATGACCTCAACGCGACGATCCTGCATTGCATGGGGATCCACCATGAGAAGTTCACCTTCAAGGCCCAGGGGCTAGACCAGCGGCTCACCGGCGTGGAGCCCGCGAAGGTGGTGAAGGGGTTGCTGGCGTAGAGTAGCGGATGCCTGTTTGCTGAAAACTCCCACATTATTTCGCAACCTTTTCTCCCCTTGTGAACATACACTTCAGTTGATGTTCATCGAGTGAGTCGAATCCCATTTGCAGGAGAGACACGGGATGGACGAATCGTCGTTTGTTCCAGTCCATGAGCCCATCCAGCAAAAGAAGAGCGAGCTCCCCATCCTCAATCAAACGGACTTGTAGCGAATTTTCGCGACGGGCCGGACGCCAGATGTTCGCGGACGGATGCGTTGGTTTGGAAGGTCCACTTCGCACTCCGCTTCCTACCATGAATCTCCGCCTTTCCTCGTCTTCAATGGTGATCGTTTTGATGACGACGCTGCTCGCCTTTCTCGCTCATTGTGAAAGCGCGCCCGCGCAAGCGCCCGCCGCACAGGCCAAGGCTTCCATCGACGGCAACGGCGAGGGTTGGCGCGCCATGGTGGAGACCGATTTCACGGTGGTGAACTGCCCGCCGGAGACGTTCACGTGGAAGGATGGCCTGATCTCCTGCACCGGCAAGCCGACGGGCGTCTTGCGCACAGTGAAGCAGATCACGAATTTTGAGCTCGTCGTGGAGTGGCGGCATCTCAAGGTCGGGGGCAACTCAGGCATCTTTGTGTGGACCACGCCGGAGTCGATCCAGCGGCTCACGGATGCGGGCAAGCCGGGGCTGCCGCACGGGATCGAGGTGCAGGTGCTCGATCACGGCTACACGGAGCAATACGAGAGGACTTACAAGAAGCCGGCGGACTGGTTCACGACCAACGGGGATGTGTTCCCGGTCGGCGCGGTGAAGATGACGCCGTTTGCCCCGGTCGCACCGGATGGAAGCGCAGCTTCCCGCGCAAGAACCTGAGCAAGGGCGTGAACGAGTGGAACCACTACTACGTGCGCGCGATCAACGGGGAAGTGCGGCTGTGGGTGAATGGCGAAGAGGTCTCCGGCGGCACGAAGATCCAGCCTGCGACAGGTTATCTCTGCCTGGAAAGCGAAGGTTCGCCGGTCGAGTTCCGCAACCTGCGCATCCGCGAGTTGCCCTAGCCAGCGCGCGACTTTTCAGATTCATCAGTTAGTTTCCATGATCCCCATCCGACGTTCGCTTTCGCTCCTCAGCCTGCTGC
Organism: Verrucomicrobium sp. BvORR106; assembly: GCF_000739655.1. Taxonomy (GTDB): domain Bacteria; phylum Verrucomicrobiota; class Verrucomicrobiia; order Verrucomicrobiales; family Verrucomicrobiaceae; genus Verrucomicrobium. The sequence goes on from NZ_BATR01000069.1 coordinate 10,763, forward strand.
CATTCACGCTCTGCGCGACGGCGGCGCCAATCGTTCCCAGCCCGGATCGCGAGACGTTCGCGAAGAACAATCCGACACCTGAGGGCGTGCCGGTGGAGGCGTTTCAGTTCGGCGAATCGCTCCCGAAAGACTTGCAGATTGAGGTCTGGGCCACGACGCCGCAGGTCTATTCACCGGTCGCGATGGATGTCGATGCGCAGGGACGCGTGTGGTGCACGGAAGGCATCGACTACGGTCTGAAGCCCTCCATCGAGGCCGGGCAATCGATCATGGTGCTTGTGGACAAGGATGGCGACGGAAAGGCTGACAGCTCGCACATCTTTGTGACCGAAAAAGGGATGCGGCCCGCGCCGCTCGGCATCGCGGTCTTTGACAACAAAGTCGTCCTCTCCGCGACGCCCTCGATCATCGTCTACACCGACGTGAATCGGAACGCGGTCTTCGATCCGGGCGTGGATACGCGAGAAGTCTTTCTCACCGGCTTTAACGGCGGCGCGCACGATCACACGTTGCACGCCGTGATGGGTGCGCCGAGCGGGCAGTGGTACTTCAGTCACGGGAACATGGGGCTCGATGTGAAGACGAAGGACGGGCGCGAATACATCGCAGGGTGCTACTACGGCTCATCCGACCTCATCGGGAAGAAGAGCTCGGACGGCCAGCTCTACGTGCCCGGCATGGCTTTCCGCATCAATCCGGACGGCACCGGTCTGATGCCCGTGGGAGAGAACATGCGCAATCCGATGGATCTCTTCGTCACGTCCTTTGGCGACGTGTTCCAGAGCGACAATGATGATCCTGCGAACTGCCGCGTCACGTGGCTGATGGAATATGGCAACCTTGGCTACGCCGACATCGAGAACGGCAGCAAATCGTGGGAAGAGATCTCGAAGTCGTGGGAGGAGCCGAACTTTGGCAAGAACGTTGACCGGCGCTCTACGGCTTCGCACTGGCGGGAGAACTATCCTGGCACCACGCCGCCCGGTAATGTCTATGGCATTGGTTCGCCTACCGGGAATGTGTTCATCGAGGGCACCGAACTCGGCGCCGAGTTTTCCGGCCTGTATCTCGTTGCCGACATGGTGCTGAAGCAGGTGATGGCGTGCCGCCCGCAGGCGAAAGATGCGCAGATCGAGATGGGCCCCATCACGCCGTTCCTCTCGCTGAAGAAAGGCCAGGGTGGCCAGTACTTTCTCCCGACCGACCTCGTGTTGCTGCCTGATGGCAGCCTGTTGCTGGCTGATTTTTACAACGACACGAGCCGCCGGACGAACCAGGTCGCGGGCACGATCTACCGCATCTCGCGACGTGGGGTGAAGCTGCCGGCGCCCGCGAAGATTGATTTCGAGTCACTCGACGGGCTCATCGCCGCGATGCGCAGTCCGGTGGTGAATGTGCGCTCGCATGCCGCTGCGTTGCTGCAAACACACGGCGATACCGCAGTGCTCAAGCTGATCGAGTTCTTCGAGCAAGAGAAGAATGCCTCCATCCAGGCCCGGGCGGTGTGGCCGCTCGCATTTAGCCCGAAGGGGCGCGAGTGGGTCGCGAAGCTGCTCGATTCCAAAGTCGAGGCGCAACGCATCGTCGCCTTCCGCGCCTTGCGTCTGGCCGATCCGGCGGGCTTGCTGAGGGTCGCGACGAAGATGGCGAATGATCCATCGGCAGCGGTGCGGCGCGAAGTCGCGCTCTCGCTGCGTGAGGTGCCGTTCGCACAGTGCAAGGACATCCTCGCTGCGTTGATCAAAGGCTACGACGGCAAGAACCGCTGGTATCTCGAAGCGCTTGGCACCGCGTCGATGGACAAAGAGGCGCAGGTCTATGAACAACTGGTGCGGCCCGCGATGGCGGATAAAGCGCCCGCAGCGTGGCCTGAGACCGTGCTCAACCTTGCCTGGCGGCTCAATTCTCCACAAGCTTCTTCGGACCTCCTTGCGTGGGTCAAAGCACAGAAGCCTGCGCTCGAGATCTTCCGTCATTACCTCATGGCCTTCGCGTGCTTCCGCAATGAAGACGAGCGCACGGTGCGATTCAACGCGCTCAGCGCCCTGCTGAAAGAGCCCGCCTTGCCGGGGAAGGGTACCAGATCACGCTCAATGAGATCCTCCAGCGTGACCTCACCGTGCTGAAGGAGGAGATTGTGAAAACCAGTCTGTCCGTGCCAACTACCTTCGGCGTGAAGACCACGGTGTCCGACATTCCAACGATCGCCAAGCTCAGTGGCGATGCCGCTCGCGGTCAGGCGAGGGCGGCGATCTGCATGACCTGCCACCGGCTCGGGGCGCAAGGCGTACCCTTCGGACCCAACCTTGCCGGCTGGGCGGCCGTGCGCAGTCCCGAACAGATCCTCAAGGACATCGTGAGTCCCTCGGAGCATCTCGCACATGGCTTCGACCGCCCTGTGCGTCTGACCTCCAAAGACAAAAAGGTCGTGATCGAAGGTCTGGCGTCGAACTACAGCTACCATTCCGGGTCGATCGACGTGAAGGTCTTTGGCGGACAGACCAGGAAAGTGCTCTTCCGCAAGAGCGGACTCAGCATCGAGTTCCTGAAGGACCACTCCTGGATGCCCCCCGCTTCTGAGATGGGTCTGAGCGATCAGGACCTGGCCGACCTCATCACCTATCTCAAGACGTTGTAAGCGCGCCCCGGCCTTGCTTTTTGCTGTAGCGAGTTCTCGTCACAGAAGAGGACGCTGTGACCGACCGTATGGATCAAGCAATGAGCTGGTTCCATGCCGCGGACGAGCGGGAGACGGGGGCTGAGTCAGTGCACGCTCTCCCGATAGCCTGTAGGGCTGAGGCCGACGCGCTCGCGGAACTGCTCAGCGAAGCTGCTGCCGTCCACGAAGCCGCAGCGCGTCGCGATCTCGGCGGCGGAGCGGTTGGTTTCCTCAAGCAGTTTCATGGCGGCGGCGACCCGCGTTCTCATGAGGAACTCCTGGGGGCTGAAGCCGAAGGCCTGCTGGAAGCGGCGCTGGAAGTGGCGCATGGAGAGGCCGCACTTGCGGGCGACCTCCGCGAGCACAATAGGGCCGGCGAACTCGCGCCGGATGATCTCGACCGCGCGGGCGACGCTCTGGAGCATGGGGAGCTGCATCTCATGCTCGGCGGCGGGACGGACCACCCCGGCGGTGCCGCAGATGCGGCCGGTGTGGTCCTTGAGGGGCAGCTTGCTGACGAAGACCCAGTCCGGGGTGCCCTGCTTGTCATACCATAGCTCCACACGCTCGATGCAGCGGGATTTGCCCGAAAGGAGCCGGGCGTCATCCCGCACATAGCCGGCGGCCATGGGGTGCGGCACGACGTCGAAGTCCGTCAGGCCGATCAGTTCGCTCTCGTGGCGCATTTGATGGTGCTGGAGGAAGCTGCGGCTCACGAGCATGAAGCGGCCTTGCTCGTCCTTGCAGTAGAAACAGACGCCTGGAAGATGGTCGAAGAGCGTGTGAAAGTGGGCGCTGGGGTGAACCTGGCCCAGCCAGGCGTCCCGCTCGTGCTCGATCCGCTCCAGGGGGGCGCGGGCGGGCGGGTGCTTGGTGCCCCGTGGCGCATTTGGCATAGGCTTTGTCGTCACGGTGCGCTTCATGGTGGGATATTATCACCCTGTCAACGGCTGTCTCAATGGCCAAATCCGACCGTTGGATACGCGTTCAGTGTTCATCAGAATCCAATCCACCCGTAATCCTCATGTCATCGCACTTCCCCTCCATCTCCCGGATCGCCTATGAGGGTCCGAAATCGAAGAACCCGCTGGCCTTCAAGCACTACAACCCGGATGAGGTCGTCGAAGGCAAGACGATGCGCGACCATCTGCGGTTCTCGATCGTGTACTGGCACACGATGTGTGGCCAGGGCGGCGACATGTTCGGCGCACCGACGGCGATCCGCCCGTGGGATGCGGGCAAGAGCGGCATCGAGCTGGCCAAGGCTCGCGTGCCGGTGTTCTTCGAGATCGCGGAGAAGCTGGGCATGCCCTACTACGCGTTTCATGATCGCGATGTCGCGCCTCACGGCCAGACCCTGCGCGAGAGCAATGAGTACCTCGACACGATCGTGGCCCTCCTGAAGGAGCAGCAGCAGCGCACGGGCATCAAGCTCCTGTGGGGCACCGCACAGCTCTTTGTGCATCCCCGTTTCATGCACGGCGCGGCGACTTCGCCCAGCTCTGAGGTCTTCGCATTCTCCGCCGCCCAGGTGAAGAAGGCGCTCGAAGTCACCCACGAACTGGGGGGTGAAGGCTACACCTTCTGGGGTGGACGCGAGGGGTACATGACCTTGTGGAACACGGACATGAAGCGCGAGCTGGACCACCTCGCCAAGTTCCTGCACATGGCGGTGGACTATGCCAAACAGATCGGATTCAAGGGGCAGTTCTACATCGAACCCAAGCCCAAGGAGCCGACGAAGCACCAGTACGACAGCGATGCCGCGGCGTGCCTGAACTTCTTGCGAGAGTACGACCTGCTCCCCTACTTCAAGCTCAACCTGGAGACCAACCACGCCACGCTCGCGGGTCACTCCATGCAGCATGAAATGGAAGTCGCCGGTGCGGCCGGGGCGCTCGGCTCGCTGGATGCCAACACGGGCGATCTCCTCCTCGGTTGGGACACGGACCAGTTCCTCACGGATGCCTCGACGGCCACGCAAATGATGCTCACCACGCTGAAGTACGGCGGCCTGACCACGGGCGGCGTCAACTTCGATGCCAAGGTGCGCCGCGAGAGCGTGGATCCCGAAGATCTGTTCTACTCGCACATCGGTGGCATGGACACGTTTGCCCGCGGGCTGAAGAACGCCGCCGCGATCCGGGCGGATGGTCGCCTGGGTGACTTCGTGAAGCAGCGCTACTCCACCTGGGACACGGGTCTGGGCGCCAGCATCGAAGCCGGCAAGGAATCCTTCTCCTCCCTGGAAGCCTTCGCCCTGGAGAAAGGCGAAGCCACGCAGGTCCCCAGCGGCCGCCAGGAATTCCTCGAGAACTTGGTCAACGAGTTCATCTGAGCAAGGAGAGGCTGCATCTCTCCGTGAAAGCGTGTCAGGTTTGAGCAGGCTGACTGCGTCCATTGCCCGCAAAGCAAAGGGGTCGCCTGCTCAGACCGGCCGCGCACCACTGCCCAAAGGGATCCGAAAGCAGCCTGCTTTGCCAGAGACTCCCGGGTCAGCCGCGCTGACGCCAGTGCCCAAGCCTATTGCTTATGAAATCGATCCTCGCGTTGCTTTTCGTCCTCATAGGTGCCGGCACGACAGCCGTCAAGGCCGCCGGGGTGCCTCACGCCGTACAGGTGCCTCCGGGGGGACATGACCTGCTGTTTCCCAATGAGGAGGGGGGCGTGCGGCCATCAGTGCCCAAGGAGCCAGGAATTGCCGGCGTCGAAGTGATGCGAGTGGCGGATGCGCCGTGGGAGCAGTATTGGCGGTTCGACATCAAGAAGGCGCCGGCGAACTCGTGGAGTGTGCAACTGAGTGCGAAAGTCTCGGGTGGCATTACCAGGGGCGACAAGTGTCTCCTAATGTTCTACGCCCGTGCTGTCGACGGCAAAGCCTTCGGTTCCGCGCATGTGGAGGTCCAGAATCCCCCCAGCTACTCCAAGCTGGGCGGCACTCAGTTCCGGGTGGGCACCCAATGGCATCCAGTCATCCTCCCCTTCGTTGCGGATCAAGATGGGCCGCAGGGGAAGTGCGCTGTTTCCATTCACCTCGGCAGCGAAGTGCAAAAGGTGGATGTCGGAGGGTTGCGCCTGTTGAGCTACGGGACGACTTTTCCCGAAGACAAGCTGCCGCGCCCCTACTACACCTATGAAGGTCGTGAAGCGGACGCTTCCTGGCGCAAGGATGCCAAGGAGCGCATTGAAAAGCTCCGCAAAGGGGATTTTACACTCGTCATGGTGGACGAGGATGGCAAGCCCATGGCGAACACAGAGGTGCGCGCCGAGCTCAAGCGGCATGCGTTTGGTTTCGGTTCTGCCGTCACGGCAAAGCTGCTCAATGATCCCTCAGCCGACGGGGAACGCTATCGAGCCATTGTGGATGAGTGTTTCAGCCGGGTGGTGTTTGAGAACGATTTCAAGCCCGGGCCGTGGGAGGCTGCGAAAGATCCCAATACCAAAGGGGCCTACCGCAAGGCGTGGCTGGACCAGTCCCTCGCCTGGCTTGCTGATCGTCATTTTAGCGTGCGCGGCCATTATCTGTGCTGGGGGCCGTTTGAGGACTGGTCGGAGAAGCTGAGAAACAATCCGCAGGCGATCCGGGAAAAGGTCATCAAGTGGATAGAGGAGATTACCCCTGCGATGGCGGGGCATGTGAGTGAATGGGATGCGCTCAATCATCCTGCCGGATGGGAGGCCGGCATGTGCATCGACCGGGTGCTCGGGAATGCCTTCTACAGTGAAGTCTTTCGCAAGGCACGCACCCTCACGACCCTCCCTCTGTGGATCAATGAGGATCAGGTCTTCCGCCCTGGCCGGCAGCAGGAGGAGTACTATGAAATCATCAAGCGACTCCTCGCAGAAGGCACAAGGATTGACGGGATTGGCAATCAAGCGCATCTCCATTCCAGCTTTTTGCCCTCGCCCATGGAGATGCTGGCCAACTCGGACCGGTTCGCCGAGCTGGTGCCCGCGTTGCAGATCACCGAGTTCGACGTGGGGACGGAGGGTGACGAAGAGCTGGCCGCGGACTTCACCCGGGATGCCCTTATCACCACCTTCAGCCATCCCGCCTACACCGGTTTCGTTTTGTGGGGATTCTGGGAGGGCGCGCACTGGATACCCGAGACGGCGCTGTGGCGCAAAGACTGGAGCGAAAAGCCTGCCGCCCGGGTCTGGCGCGATCTGGTGTGCAAAGAGTGGCGCACGGACGCGACCGGGAAGACGGACGTGGCAGGCCGATTTAAGCTGCGCGGCTTCTACGGTCGGTATGAGATCACAGTGAAACCGAGGGGGGCGGTGCAGACAGCAACGGTGCTGCTGGACAAAGGTCAAAGCGGCAAGGATGGGGTGACCGTGATATCATCGGCAGCGCCAGGAGGTCTGCGCTAGAGCAGACCATCAAGCAGGCAGCCTATCAAAGAGAATGCACGGCCGTGTCCTGGCGGGTGAGATCAAACCAGCGTCACCTGTTTTGCCCGTCAGCCGCAGGCACTGCATCCGGCTTGAAGGCAAGCTTCTGCACAAACCAGTAGAGTGCCTGCTTCCACTCCGCGGCATCGTGGTTGTGCCCGGTGACGTGCCACACGTGAGGCACGCCTTTGTCCGCCAGCCAGGTGTGAACGCCCTGACTGATGCCGATGAGCCCGTCTTTGTTTCCGCACGAAAGCCACAAAAGTTTTAGCTCTTTGGCCGCCTCCGGATGGGGCAGGAGCTCCTCGGGCTTCTTCGTGTTTGGCGCGGAGGAAAAGCCTCCGATCCATGCGAACCGGTCGAGATTCCTGAAACCAAAGTTCAGCGCCTGACCGCCCCCCATGGAGAGGCCGGCGATGGCACGATGGCTGTGGTCGGTGGCAACGCTGTAGCGGGATTCAATGGCCGGGATCACATCATCGAGCAGATCGCGCTCAAAGACCGCAAATGCTGGCGCATGCCGGAAGAAGTCGCCCGTTGGCCGGTCGTTCTTTTGCGCGCGACCATTCGGCATGACCACGATCATCGGCACGGCCTTGCCATCTGCGATGAGACCGTCCAGCAGCACCTCCGGCTGCGTGAAACGCTCCCACTCCGTCTCATCGCCGCCGATGCCATGCAGAAGATAGAGGACGGGGTACTTCCTGGCCGGTGAATAACCGGGCGGCGTGTACACATTCATTTTCCGCCGCGTGCCGACGGTTTTGGAGTCGTATTCGACCATCTCCAAACGCCCGTGAGGGATGTTCTCGCGTCGCGCATCCCAACCCTTTGGCGGTTCGGGGAAAGCCGGTTTGTCGTCATCCTTCAGCACGATCGGTCTTGATGCGTTGCCCCGTGGCGCGGGCAGGTTTTGCGGTGGCGGGCTGCTGGTCGCCGTTGTCAGCTCACGCATGACGGCTTCGTAGGCAGGTTTCGGCGCACCTTGGCGGTCAAACAGCAGCGGATGATTCACGCGCTTCCAGGGAAAGTCATTCAGCCAGCTCTGACCATCGTGCAAGTTCCAGAAAGAGATGCGCAAGATGGTGTCCGGGTACTTTTTGAAGAGACGGAAGAGCCTTGCATATTGTTCCGCCTGCCTCTGCAGAATTTCGGGAGGGCAGCCATCGGCATACGGGTTGTATTTGGCAAGCGTTTCGCGCCCCGCCCCGTTGTCGGCCCACCAACGTCCACGAGGGATCACGTCGATGTCGAGTTCGGAAATGACGACTTTCATCCCCATGCCGCGCATCGCCTCCAGGGTCTTTTCGAGAGCCTCAAAAGGCACCGAATCGAGTTCGTAGTGCCCCTGCAATCCGATGGCGTGCAATGGAACCTGCTGTGCACGCAGCGACTCGATGAGGCGGATCATCTTCTCACGTTTGCCATCCAGCTCGTTGTTGTAGTCGTTGTAGATGAGCAGCGCGTCTGGATCGGCGGCGTGGGCATAGACAAAGGCCTTCGCAATAAACTCCTCCCCGCAGGCGCGGCTCCAGCAAGAGTCGCGCAGGTATTTGTCCCCGTCATCCAGCGCTTCATTGACCACGTCCCACATGGCGATTTTTCCACGGTAGCGACCCGCGACCGCATCGATGTAGGTCTTCATGCGGGCCATGAGAACCTCGCGGGACGCGGGTTGCGTGCCGTCCAAGCCGAACCAGGCGGGGGTACGGTCATCTTTGGCCCACACCAGGCAATGGCCCACGACGTTGAGATTCTTTGAGCGGGCGAAGTCCACGAAGCGATCGGGCGTCTCGAATGACCATTGGCCAGGTTCCGGCTGAACTGCCGCAGGCTTCATGCAGTTCTCCGGCGTAACGTAGCCAAACTGAGATGTCAGCAGTGGCCAGTCCTGCGGGTGCTCAAACACGCGATCACGAATGCCGACGCCCATCTGAAACGGGGCGGATGTCCGCAAGGTCTCGGCACCAGTGCAAAGAAGTGCCGCCAGATGGACGATGAGAAAAATGCGAAGAAGAGTCATAGGGAGTGTCGCGAGACGTTACGAAAACCATGCAAAGGATGCGCGTCGCTTCTGCCACTTACTTCCTTCCAGTTGAGTCGACGCCGCTGGGCGGGTAGCTTGCCGCCGTCTGCCAGGCGACCTCCTGCAGCGTGCGGTTGAGCTTCTCGTTCCACGCCTCCCGGTTTGCCTTCTTCAACACACTGGGCATCGGAAGACCCACAGGGGAGCGACCGTAAAGCACTGCAAAGTGGAGGTACGCATTGAGCGCCTCCAGCGGAGGTGAAGGGTGGGCTGCATCAACAAAGAGCTCGCTCTGGAGGTTGAGGCCTGGAATCTGCTTTTGATAAATTTTGGTACGGAGCGCCACCAGTGCCTGAGCGGTGGGCACGAGCGTCATGATTCGTTTGCCGCGACCATACTTTCGGTTGATCTCGTCAGCCTGGCGCTCACCTGCGCGGATGTTGCGTTCGTAAAGCTTCTTCAACTGCGCGGGTGACTTTTCGCGATCAACGATGTCCCACGAGCCGGTGGGAAAGTCCTGGTTGTCAGTGTCGCCACCGCCCCAGGATAGCTGAATGATGAAGCGAATGTCGGGATTGTGTTTCAGCCCGAGCTTCACAAAATTCTCCACGCCCTCGTCCGGAAACTGGATGGGGGACATGACGAAGACATTCACTTTTCCCGTCCCCAGTGCTCGCTTGGCCTGGTTCTCGCCCTCGGGGAGCTCCCAGTGCTGAAAGGTTCTGGAAGCCCCGATTTTTTGCAGGCCCACCAGTTCATGGCCTTGGATTCCGGCGGCAGCCGCCAGTTCACCAAGAGGTTCTGGAACATACCACATCAGGCTGTGCGACGCGTAAAAGACGCTTTGGCCTTTGGGCGAAGCTGCCAGGGGATTCCGGCTGGAGGCACCGGGCGGCCCTTGCGCTTCCGCGAGACTGGTGGATGCAAACAGCGACAGGATCGTGAGGAGACGAGTGAGCACGTGTGTCATAAGCGGGCGGAGTGCGAGCTGCTGCCCGGCCCGGCGGGCAGGGGGGCGAGCAGAGGTTGCGGTTTTATTTGGCAGGCAAGCCTTTGCGTGGAATGCTTCAATTGAACCATTATGACATCATGATGTCAATGTGAAATCAGAAGCCCAAAATGAACCGTGCCATCAAACGAACACCTGCCGGCGAGGTGATCACCGCTCTCACGCTGGACATTTTTCGTCTCAACAATCTCCTTCTGAACGCGGGTGACCGCCTGGTGACCGGCCTCGGACTGACGAGCGCACGCTGGCAGATTCTTGGAGCGATTGCGCGTGCCGAGCATTCCCAACCTGTCGCCTGGCTCGCGCGCAACATGGGAGCCAACCGCCAGAACGTGCAACGGATCGTCAACGATCTGCATGACCAAGGTCATGTCATCTTTGAGGCCAATCCGCACCATCGCCGCGCCCAGCTCGTTGTGCTGACGGAAAAGGGCCGGATGGTTTACGAGGCCGCAATGGCCTTGCAAGCCCCCTGGGTCAACAGCGTGACGGAGGGACTTTCGCTCCGGGATCTGGCGGCTTTCGAACGCGTGCTTCTTGCTCTCCGGGCCAGGCTGGAGGCATCCGAGTAGCAAATCGGACGCCATGGTTCATCTGAACGGCTAACACGCCCGCAGCGACTGCCAAAGGGCCATACGGGGCCGGGTAGCATCATCAAGCTCGTGGCGAAACTCAGGGTTGCGCCATTCCGGGATCGAACCTCACAAGGGGCGCGAAAGCGGTGATGCTCACCGCAGTCCCAAAGCGGCTACGCCGCCAGGCATTGGGAGTGATGGGGGCGGGAGAGAGTCTGGGGGCTTGAGGGGGCGTGGGGACGTTTGACTGAAGGCTTATGCAAGATGCAGAAGCCAGCACGCTGGAAGCGTGCGGTCCCCACTGACCCAAGGGAGGGTGCCGAGGGGAGGCCTGGAGTGTTCCATGCCCTATCCCACATTGATCGCGGAATTTCGCCCCCGATTATCAGGATTCGGGACGGGCAGCAATCCCTGTTTTGTAGCGAGAGTTCGCGACGAGACAATGACTAGCAATTCCTCTTATCCTTTCGAGCAAAGGATGATTCCGGCTGCTTCATCCTCTGCAATACGACTTCTGTCTCTCGGGTCTTTCAACACTCTCTCCGCCTCGTCATGATAGTGCCCTCACTCCCGTCAACGCTGCCCAAAAGGTGGTCTGGTGTCATTCGCGCCGCGGTCGGCGTTGCCCTCTGTTTTTTGCCGATCACGGCAGCGGCCACCCCGGCCTTCAACTGGGATTTCAAAACCTACTATCCGCACGCGGAGTCGCTGCAGGCGAGTTTGACGTCGCAGCAGCAGGCTTCGATCACGCAGCTCGACGGCTACTACCCGACCAGCATGGTCAATGCGACAGGCGCGGGGCTCACCGCCGCGGAGTTGAGCGAAGTGGCGGCCATGCCCGCCTATTTCATGCTCAGCCGCGATTCGCAATCGGGCGAGTTGAGCGGTCGGGCGATCATCGTGGATGATGAAGGCTCCGCTGCGGTGCCAAACACGGCGTTGGCCGCCAGCTTCAATGGCGACTTCATCGCCAAGGTGATGCGCCTGACCGACCTCTACGCGAAGGCCACCGCCGCGCAGGCACCACAGCTCGAGCAAGTGTACTCTGACCTGATCGAGCACTTCCTGAATCAAAACTACCTGCCAGGCGGGCAGTCGGTTCCGTGGATGGGCAACGGCTATATCTGGCGGGATCGTGGTTGGAAGACGCTGCGCATGGTGCACAAGCTCTCTGCGGACAAGCGCGACCTCTACGCCTTCAACCTCGCCTACCTCTCCGGATTCTACGTGCTCATGGCGAATGACGGGAGCCCCAGTGACTTCTACTCGTCCGTCGATCACTATCACTGTTACTATGGCACTGCGCAAAAGGGGCTGGCTCTGATGTCGGACACGCCGGCGAAGTGGCAGTTGATGAAGCTGATCCGCCGTGGCTACGACATCTCCATCGTCGGACAGGAGAGCAACGTGAAGAACCGCATCGTGCCGCTTGACGGCTCGATCATCCATCACGGTGACCACCACATCAGCTACGCCAGCTACACCTATGCCGGCATACTCCAGACCCACATCAATTGGACGCTGGCTGGCATCCTCAGCCCGGACACGGAGCCCACCATCGCGCGGCTGCGGAAGGGAGCGCTGGCATGGTGCTTCGCTTCCACGGGCGGCATCATGCCGCTGCACCAAAATTTTCGGGCGGGTTTGCTGTCTGCCAATTCGCCAAGTGATGGAGGCGCAGGCAGTGGGCCGGATTTTGCGTTGCGCGCTGCGCGCTTAACGGCTGCCTTCTATGGCACGACGATCGACAATGACCTGGAAATGGCCTATGCCGCGATCACCAAAACAGGTGTGGGAAGCACCAGCCTGCCCTTGGAGTGGCGAAGCATCACGCCGCCCGCAAACATCAATCCCCACTCGCCGCTCTACACCGCCTCCCTTCAGGGGCACTACTCTCACACCACCAACGGCACCGCCATTCATCGCGGACCGGGGCAATGGTATGTGTCGCTGCGCGGTCAGCCCACTGCCTGGCCCGGGGGCGAAGCTTATGACGACATGGGGCTGCCGGATCATTTCAATCTAAAGTCCATGCACGGTGCGCTGATGCTGATCACCACGGGCAGGAACGGACGCAAACCGAACGAAGTGGATTCCGGCTATTTCTATGACGGTTGGGACTACAGCTACCACCCGAATGTCACCTGCCCTGACATTCCGCTTACCACGTTGCTCTATTGGAGAAAGCCTGCCTACTTCGGCGGGGAAAGCAGCCTCATGGGCAGTGCCAGCCTCCGTGAGAGCGGCGTGTGGATGCAGAAGATGTCCAACTCCTGCAAGAGTGCCTTCTTCCTGGGCAACCGCATCGTGCTGGTGAGCAACAACATCACCGGCAGCGGCCTGCACACCGGACTGATCCAGATGGGTCATCAGACGCCGGCCTCGGAACCGCTCGTGCTCGACGGAGCTTCCTACACAGCTGATGGCGCGTGGACTCTAGCTGCAGGGGGCAACCACAAGATCGAAGACGCGCAGGGCAACGGGTATTTCGTGCATGGAGCAGCTGGCACCCCTGCCATCAACGCGCGTCGGGGAACCCAGAGCGCAACCTACGCCCTCCCCTCGGCATACACTGGCGGAGGCACCCCGCCGCCCTACACACTCAAGACGGATTTTCTCAACAACATCGGCAATTTCACACCCACCACGGCGAACTATTCGAAGGTGTGGTTTGACCATGGATCAACCGCCACCAACCAGGCGCTGGAATACACCGTGCTGGTGAAGCCCCAGCCGGGGGAACTCAACGCGTATGCCAATGCCATGGCCAGCCCCTCGACAGCGCCAGTCACGGTGACGAAGACCTCAAAGGTCCACCGCTTTCAGGATCGCGCGACGGGCACCTGTGCGGTTGCCGTCTTCGACCCCTCGGAAGTTCTCAACATGGGCGAGATCGCGACGGTGAACCGTCCGGCTGCCTATATCTGGCGACGTGACGGCGAGCTGCTGCGTCTGAGTGTCAGTTCTGCGGAAACAACCAACACCAATGCCTTCCAGATCGCGCTCAACGGTGTCTGGACGCTCGATGCGCAGACGGATACTTACAGCGCCAGCGTAGCCGCCAATGGCGGACACACGACGGTCACGCTGTCCTACCGCGAGGCGGCACCGCAGAGCATCGTGCTGCGCCATGTGAACTCCGCGCCGGTATGGGCATCCTCGAGTCTCGGGAAAGCCGCCGCACCGGAAGACACCGCGTATTCCAGCAGCCTGGCAGGCGACGCTAGTGATGTGGACACCGGCGATACGCTGATCTTCAGCAAGGTGAGCGGCCCGGCGTGGCTGAGCATTGCCGCCAATGGCACGCTCTCCGGGACCCCGGACAATGACGATGTCGGGGCGAACAGTTTCACGGTGAAGGTGACTGACGCGGCCGGAGCGAGTGCCAACGCCACGCTCAACATCACGGTGGTCAATGTGAACGATGCCCCGCAGTTCACGACAGGCACGATCACCAAGCTCGGCGCCTCGGCTGGCGCGAGCTACAGCGGAAGCATCGCGAACTCAGCGTCTGATGAAGACGCGGGGGAAACGCTCACCTTCAGCAAAGTGAGCGGGCCTGCGTGGCTCAGTGTTGCGGCCAGCGGCGCACTCTCCGGCATGCCGGGCAGTAGTGATGTAGGCAACCAGTCGTGGACCGTGCGTGTCACCGACAGTCAGGGTGCCAGTGCCACTGCCACGCTCAACATCACGGTTGCCAGCCAGTTGCCGGCAGGCTGGGCGCAGGCGGATATCGGTAGTGTGGGCGTGCCGGGCAGTTCATCGGGAAGCAACGGCACCTACACTCTGCGTGGGTCTGGTGCAGGTATTGGGAGCGCGGAAGATGCGTTCCAGTTCAGTGCCAACGTGCTCGATGGAGACGGCGAAATTCGCGCCCGCGTGACTTCGCAATCGAATACCAATGCCTCGGCCAAGGCGGGGGTGATGCTCCGCGAGACGACCGGCGCGGGCTCGGCCCATGCGATGATCGCCCTCACACCGGGCCAGGGTTTCATCTTTCAGTACCGCACCGCCACCGGCAGCAACACCACGACTGTCGCGGGGCCCGCACTGAATGCCGCGCCGGACAACTGGGTGCGTCTCACGCGCAGCGGCACCTTGATCACGGCGTATGTCTCTACGGACGGCATCGCTTGGACGCAGGTCGGCACGGCGGTGGTCAGCATGACATCGAGCATCAACGCGGGGCTCGCGGTGACCAGCCATGACAACACGCAGGCAGGCACGGCGACCTTTGACAACGTCGGCGTCACGCCCTTCCCGCCGCCATGGCAGACGGTCGACATTGGGGCCACTGGCTTGCAAGGCAGGGCGGAGTACTTCTCCTCCAAGTTCACGGTCAAAGGGGCGGGTACCATCGGTGGCAATGCGGACAAGTTCCGCTTCGTCTATCAGACGCTCAGCGGGGACGGCGAGATCAAGGCTCGGATCGTCGCCCCGCAGAACACCGGTACCAGTGCGCGTCTGGGCGTGATGATCCGTGACTCGCTGACGCCCGACTCGCCCTTTGCCTTCATGGGTGTGAATGGTGGCAGCAGCTTCTACTGGCAGCGCCGCCGCTTCTACGGCAGCGGTCATAACACCACCGCCGGCGGCACCGGCGCGGCACCCGGTCTCTGGGTGAGGGTGGTTCGCACCGGCAACATGCTCCGCGGTTACAAGTCTGTAGACGGCGTCACCTGGACGCTGGTGAACGCCATGGGCATTGATATGGGCGCGACGATCTACATCGGTATGGCGGTCTCCAGTGGCGATACCACCACGCTGAACACCAGTGGTTTCGACAACGTGGAGGTGGTGCCTTAGCACGCTGAACGGATAGATCGTTCGCGACGGTTGAAGCGAATTTTCGCTACATGACGATTTCATTAAATTCCCTTATTTAATCGAGGGTCACTTCTGCACGGTCTTCGACTTAATCACTGCATGAATCCGAAACTTGCTCTTACGATATTGTGTCCCCCTGTCCTGGCTGCTGCGTGGCTGGTGATGTCCCCCTCACGGCCTGCGGAGGAAGCGGATGATGCGCCTGTCAAAACGGCGTCTCCGGTCAGTGCGAAGTCTCCAGCGAGAAAGCTGGCAAACCCGACGATCCCACCGGATGAGGAGGCGAAGGTCCGGACTCAGTCGCCGCAGGCAGATGGTCTGGGTGGATTCAAGAGCTGGGCAGAGAGCTACCTCCGGGAAACCGATGACGCGGTGCGTACGACGCTTGTGGAAACGGGCGTGGATCTGGCAGTAAAACGTCGCGAGACGATGCGCGAGCTCATTGCGAGTGATCCGAAGAAGGCCATCGAGTCCGCGGTGCCGTATGAGGTGCGTGACCGCTTGCCGGCCAGGGTGGTCGAGAAGCTGGAAACGCCCGTGAACCACAAAGGAGACTACTATGTGGAGGCCCAGGTGCCCGGGGAGGGACAGGCTCTGGATGGGCCTGCCATCAAGCGTTCGGCGCGAGTGGGTGACAAGTCATACGCTGTATCTGCCTATGGTGAAGGATTGCAGCGGCCGACGCGTGAGAATGTGCCGATTCACGGCGTCGCTCTCGATGACCAGCTGGCATTGAACGAGACACCCTACCGTCGGATGTCGCGGCAGGAAGTCGACTATCGCAAGTCCAAAGGGCAGCTCGACGGTGCTTGCCCGGTTTCTGGCAAGCCTGCAGGCGAGGGTGAGGTGCCTCCTGCGGCGGACATTGCTGGCGAGTTACTGGTGACATGCAGCGAGGCGCACTTGCTGGATGATCTCAACAAGGCACAAGCTGCGGCTGGAGGAACGGGAAGTTCCGGCGGAGCGCCAGTGACGGCGGAATCCCCCAGCACAGGAAACCGGACCTTCCTCTACATTCGCGTGCGCTTCTCGGATCAGGGCGATGCCAACTACGAGCCGCAAACGCTGGCCAGTGCGGAGCAGCAGGCGGCGGATTCGAGCGCGTACCTGGCCAGCGCTTCCTTCGGTGCGCATACCTTGGCCATCACCATCCCTCCGGTCCTGACGCTGCCGGAGACCGAGGCCTACTACAATACGCAAGGGTGGACGAAGGTGCTGGCGGATGCCCGTGTGGCCGCCAACGCCGCAGGCTACAACCCTGCGAACTACAATGACGACGGCGTGCGCTACAACAACGGGCCGGGATCGTTTGGCGGAGTTGCCTGGGTGGGAGGAAAGGGCCTGGCAGTGAAGTACAATGGACAAGGTCTATTCTGCCACGAGTACGGCCACAACATGGGACTGTGGCATGCCAACTACTGGGCCACCAATGATGGCACGGCGATTGGTTCAGGAGCCAATCAGGAGTATGGCGATCCCTTTGACGTCCTCGGCAGCTCCTCAGCGGGCATGAAAGGGCACTACAATGCGTATTTCAAATCCCGGCTGGGTTGGCTTCCTGGTGCGAATGTTCATTCTGCCGCCACTGCGGCGGGATCAAGGAACACCTGCCGCATCTATGCCAACGATCTCGGCGGAAGCCTGAATGCTCTCAAGTATGCCGTCCGGATCCCAAAAGATGCGGACCGCGAATACTGGGTGAGCTATCGCCAGCATGCAGGCTGGGGCGGCAATGGGATCTCGCAGGGGGCGGAGTTGCATTGGGACGCGTGGGCCAACAGCGCTAACGGTTCGCATCTTATCGACACCACTCCGGGCAGCGCAGGCGGCAAATCGGATGGCGTCATTGTGCCGGGTCGCACCTTCTCCGACACGGAGGCTGACATCCACTTTACCGTGATTCAAAACCTGCCTGCAGATGGGATCAACCCGCCGGCGCTCGATGTGGTCGTGGCGAAAGGCCCGTTCGCCGGGAACCAGGCTCCTGAGGTAGTTGTTACCGTGAACCCGCCCAATCCCGCGCCCGGCCAGACCGTGACGCTGACGGCAAATGCGAGTGACCCGGACGGCGACACGCTGACCTACCTGTGGAACGCAGGTGATGGCGTGGTGCATGGTGCCACGGCGAGCATCAGCACTGCCTGGTCTCTTGGTGGAGTGAAGTCTGTGACCTGCACGGTTTCTGACATGAAGGGCATGACGACGACGGAGACGATCCAGGTGCAGGTGGGCTCCGCCCTGCCGGAGCAATGGGTGGCTGGCGACATCGGAAACCCAGCGCCGGGCGGAGAAGAGTACCAGTCGGCCACCGGGGCGTTCACAGTCCAGGGGGCTGGGGCGGACATCTGGGGCACTGCGGACAGCTTCCGCTATGCCTTTCAGACCCTGAATGGGGATGGAGAAATCCGTGCCCGAGTCACCTCTCAGTCGAACACGAACCCCTGGGCGAAAGCCGGGGTGATGATCCGCGATGGCGTGACCCCAGGTGCCATCAACGCCTTCGCTGCGATCACGCCGGGCAATGGCTACCGCTTCCAGAACCGAACCGCTGCGGGAGGGGACAGTGTCTCCTCCGGTGGACCGGGACTGAATGCGGCACCGAACAACTGGCTGCGCCTGAAACGCAGCGGGACGACCCTCGCGGCGTACTCTTCCGCCAACGGCATTGTGTGGACACCGTTCGCGACGGCGAATGTTGCCATGTCAAACAGCGTGCAGGTGGGGCTGGCGGTGACCAGTCACAACACCAGCGTCATGGGCGCGGCAACCTTCGACAACGTGCAGATCATCAGCGGCGATTCCAGTGGTGATCCCGATGCGGACGGATTCCCGACCGGGCTGGAGCTGGCCCTTGGCACCGATCCCAACAGCAACGCTTCGCAGCCGCCGGCCATTTACTCCGGGCTCCGCGCCTGGTGGGAGTTGGATGAAAACAGCGGTAACATGGCGCAGGACGCCACCGGCAGAACGCAGGATGGGGCACTCGTGAATGCGCCAGTGCGGGTCGAAGGGCAGTCGGGTGGGGCAGTGACGCTCAACGGCACGAATCAGTCCATCCAGATTCCGGCGCTGAACCTCAATACGAATGCCGTCACCATCTCCGCATGGATCAAGCGCAATGGCGCGCAGGCCCAGTGGGCGGGCCTGGTCTTCGCACGGGGCGGTCCCGTCTCGGGTCTCAACCTCGGGCCGAACAATGACCTCCGCTATCACTGGAACAGTGCCTCCAACACGTACAACTTCAGCAGCGGCCTGGTGGTGCCGGACAACACCTGGACGTTCTGCGCGTTGGTCATCGAACCGGCTAAGGCGACGCTCTACCTCCAGCCTTCCGGCGGTGTGCTGCAGACGGCGGTGAACACGGTGGCTCACAGTGCAGTGGCTTTCAGCGGGAACGTCTATCTTGGACAGGATTCGACGGGTGGGCGCTTCTTCAAGGGCGGGCTCGATGACGTCCGTGTGTACTCACGCTCGCTGAGCGCTGCGGAGATCAATGAGGTGTACGTGGGTGCCAATCCGCCGCAAGCGCCTGTTTTCACGAGCAATCCCATCATCGCACCGGCCGCCCAGGAGGATGTTTCCTATAACGGTGGCACGCTGGCGGACAGCGCGGTGGATGGCAATCCTGATGACACGCTGACCTACGCAAAGGTGAGCGGCCCTGCCTGGCTCACCGTCGCCACCGATGGCGCGCTGAGCGGCACCCCGTCGGCCAGTGATGTGGGAGTGAACCAGTTTGTTGTCCGCGTCACGGACAGCACCAGCCGCACCGCCACCGCAGCGCTGAACATTGACGTCGCACCGGTGAATGATGCGCCTGTGTTTGCGTCGAATGCGATCAGCAAACCCGGTGCGACGATTGGAAACAACTACAGCAGCAGTCTTGCGGGCACGGCTTCCGATGAGGATGCCGGCGACACGCTTACCTTCAGCAAGGTGAGCGGTCCCGCGTGGCTCAGCGTTGCCTCAGATGGTGCGCTCTCCGGTATGCCGGGCAGTGGTGATGCTGGCAACCAGTCGTGGACCGTGCGTGTCACTGACAGCCAGGGGGCAAGCGCCACCGCCACGCTCAACATTGCCGTGGCCAGCCAGTTGCCTGCAGGCTGGGCGCAGTCGGACATCGGGAACGTAGGTGCTCCGGGCAGTTCATCGGAAAGCAACGGCACCTATACGATGCGTGGTTCTGGCGCAGGCATAGGGGGCACGGCGGATGAGTTCCAGTTCAATGCTAACGCGCTCGATGGTGACGGTGAAATTCGCGCCCGCGTGACTTCGCAATCGAATACGAACGCCCTGGCGAAGGCTGGGGTGATGCTTCGCGAAACGACCGATGCGGGCTCGGCCCATGCGTTGATCGCCATCACGCCGGGACAGGGTTTCATCTTCCAGTACCGCACAACGACTGGAGGCAACACCCTGACGGTCGCTGGTCCTGCGCTGAATGCTGCGCCGGGCAACTGGGTGCTTCTCACACGCAGCGGCACCTTGATCACGGCGTATGTCTCTGCGGACGGCACCACCTGGACGCAGGTTGGCACTGCGGTGGTCAGCATGACCTCAAGCATCAGTGCGGGGCTCGCGGTGACCAGCCATGACAACACGCAGGCGGGCACGGCGACCTTTGACAACGTCGGCGTCACGCCCTTCCCGCCGCCGTGGCAGACGGTCGATCTCGGGGCCACCGGGCTGCAAGGCAGCGCGGAGTACTTCTCCTCCAAGTTCACCGTTAAGGGAGCGGGCATCATCGGGGGCAATGCGGACAAGTTCCGCTTCGTCTATCAGATGCTGAACGGGGATGGCGAGATCCGGGTGCGGATCGCCGCGCCGCAGAACACCGGCACCGGCGCCCGCCTCGGGGTGATGATTCGCGACTCGCTGACGCCCGACTCGCCCTTTGCCTTCATGGGCGTGGACGGTGGCAGCAACTTCTACTGGCAGCGCCGCCGCTTCTACGGCAGCGGCCACAACACCACTGCGGGTGGCACCGGTGCCGCGCCCGGTCTCTGGGTGAGGGTGGTTCGCACCGGCAACACTTTGCGCGGCTACAAGTCCGTGGACGGTGTCACCTGGACGGTCGTGAACGCCATGGGCATTGATATGGGCGCGAACATCTATATCGGTCTCGCGGTTTCCAGCGGTGATGCCGCTACGCTGAACACGAGTGTCATCGACAACGTGCAAATGGTGCCATGAAAAAACTTGCGCTGCTCCTCATCGGTTCCGCCGTCGTTGGCACGGCTGCACTCTGCCTCACGCAGAGTCCACAGCCGGGCGTGACGACGCGCAGGGCCGATGCCGGGCACGGGCCGGTTGTTTCCCAGATGCGGAGCGAAAGGGGAGCTTCGTCCGCATCTGGGCACAAGGCGGAGGAGGGCCGTCGTCCACTGGAATCAGCTGCCTCGTCTGTGGACCGCGTGGGGCAGCTCCTCCGCGATGTCGAAAACGGTCGTTTGGTGCTCGAGGCCGACGACGATGAGCTCGACGGGCTGGATCTCTCCCGACCTGATGCCGTGCCGCTCGTTGTCCGCTTGTGGGCGCGCCGTGATGCCATGGCCGCGATCCAATGGGTGCAGTCATTGCCTGAAGGGGTGCTGAAGACGGAGTCGATGCGACAGATCGCCGTGGTGCTCGCGGAGACCGATCCCGGCACGGCCGTGAAATGGGTGGAGACGCTGGAGCCGGGACCTTCACGCGAGGCGGCGTTGGAATCGCTGGCCACGCGGTTTGCTTCGACCAGTCCGGACTGGGCCTTGCGGTTTGCCGGGACGATGGCACCGGGGGCGAATCGCGACCAGACGATGATTCACGCGTTCTCCCAGTGGGCGTCGCAAGCACCGGCCGAGGCTGCCGAGCAGGCTCGCGGCCTGGAAGACGTGAACCTCCGATCCAACGCCCTCGCCGCCGTCGCCACGGCGTGGGCCGATCAACAGCCCTCCGCGGCCGCCGCGGCCGCCGCGATCGTCGCCGACGAGATAGACGACCGTGCCGCCCAAGCGCGGGCCGCGATTTCTGTGATCCAACGCTGGGCCCAGACGGATCCCGCCAGCACTGCTGCGTGGGTGGCCGGGTTCGAGCCCGATGCCTTTGCCGACACTGCCGTGGAGCAGTTGCTCACCACTTGGTCGCGTCGTGATCCCGCCGCCGCCGGGCAGTGGGTCGGCACGATGGAGGACGCCGCGCGCAGGGACGCGGGCTATGCGACGCTTGCCCGCCACCTCAGCGCGTCTGATCCCGGCCGGGCCGCCCAGTTTGCGGCGCTCATTGCGGATCCGTCCCGGCGTCAGAGCAGCTTCGCCGCGCTGCAAAGTCGCTAGGGTGGGCGCAAAGATCGCCTGGGGGCGGGGGAAGGTGGCTCCGTTGCCCCGCTGATGCTTTCAGGTTCGAGGAATATCACAAGGGGCGCGAAAGCGGCGCTTCACGCCGCACTCCACAGCGACTTCGTCGCCAGGTGTTGGATGTAGTGGGGGCGGGAGGGAGTCTGGAGGCTTGCGGTGTGGGAGGGACGTTTGACTGTTCCCGGCATCCTTCCGGGAACTTCAGTCGCGCGTCTCCCCCGAGGCTGAGGCCGCTTGGTGTTGTTATTACCTATTGCGTCCTCCACCTGATCCCGCTTGCGGGATTTTGGGAGTGCGGCAAGCATTGCCGCTTTGGGGAGTCCTGTGTCGGGCTGGTGACGACATGGCGAGAACGGAGGGGGTGGGCTCCGGTGGTGTTTGTACGGGGCTCGAACCTCACAAGGGGCGCGAAAGCGGCGCTTCACGCCGCACTCCACAGCGGCTGCGCCGCCAGGTGTTGGGGGGCGTGAGGGGGAGGGGGAGTCTGGGGGCTTGAGAGGTCGTGGGGACGTTTGGCTGAGGGCTTCTGCAAGATGCAGAAGCCGGCACGCTGGAAGCGTGCGGTCCCCAGACATGAGACCATCGTCCTATGGAAGGTCGGGTCTGGGGCTGGGACACTAGGGTTTGATCAACCGGGCCGCCCAGCTTCCAGCATGGTCTGGCAGAGGTTCACCTCTGTCCTCCGGCGGCATTGTCTGTGGAGGGGACAACTAAACTGCCGCCATGAAGAAGTTTGGCCTCGCACTCTCCGGAGGGGGATTTCGCGCCAGCCTCTATCATCTGGGCCTTGTCCGGTTCCTGCGGGATGCGGGGTTGTTGCAGAATGTGACGCACATCACCTCGGTGTCGGGAGGCAGCATCTTCGCTGCGCATCTGGTGCTGAACTGGAAGCGCTATGGCGGATCTGACGAGGAGTTCGAAGGAGCTGCGGCGGAGTTTCTTGCCTTTGTGCGTCTGAATGTGCGGAGCCGGATCTTGCGCCGGTTTCCGCTGCTTCTGCCTCTCCGCTGGGTCAGAAAGTTTCTAGGCCGGTCCAACCGAAAACTGACGCGCACGGGGCTGCTGGAACAGCACTATGAGAAGTTTCTCTACGGGGATGTGAGCTTGTTCGAGCTGCCGAAGAGTCCGAAGCTTCACCTGCTCACCACCAATTTGACGGAGGGCTGTCTCTGTTCTTTTGGTCGCGAAGGACTGTCGATGGTGCGTCGGGGGGCAGGGCATTCCTTCCGGGTGGACAACATTCATACAGGCCTGGCGACGGTGCCGATGGCGGTGGCGGCGTCCTCGGCCTTTCCGGGATTCTTCCCGCCACTGGAACTGACCGGTCAGGAGGTGGGGGTGAGCGGCGGGGAGTTTGGCAGGCAGTCCTACACGGACGGAGGTGTGTACGACAACCTGGGTGTGCGCATGTTTCGATTCTTCGAACGGGATCTCCTGGCGGCGGACACCCTGGATGCGGATGACTTTGAGGACCTGCATGGTGCGCTGGAGGCGCTGCGAGAGGCGACCCTGTCTGAAGAGGACTCGCCGTTGCGCCGCCTGACGCTGTTGCTGGAGAAAGCGGGCCAGTCCCCGGCAGACACGCCTCTCAATCACCTGGCCTCTGCACTGGAAGAGGTGATGAGCCGTCCTGAGGGGGCGAGGGAGCCTGCGTGTTCCGCCGGGTTGGAGAGGATCCTGGCCAGTCTGTGGCATGTGATGTGCCACTATCAGTTCCAGCATGAGGCGGGCTTCGCGGGCCTGACCCCGGATGATGCTTCTGCAGATGAACTGCTGCGGACCAGCCGCCTCGGGGCACAGGAACTGAACTCCGGAGACCAGCTCTGGCTCAACCGGCACCTCCTGGAGGAGGCGTTCCGACAGGCCACGGGCAGGCGCTGCTTCCGGCGTCTGCAGGGCGGGCTGGATGGTGTGATCGTGAGTGATGTGGGCAGGCAGATCAAGGTGGTGCGGGGACACGGGGGCGGCTTGATACGGACAGCGCTACGCGCCAGTGACATCCTCATGGACCGTGTGTGGCAACTGGAGAACGAGACCTTTGCGGGGCCTGGCGGCTTCTTGTTTGCCCGGATCACGGATGTGGTGGAGCCCGAGGAGGATCCCACCGCGCCCCATCCTGAGATCCAGCGCCAGACGGCGAACATCCGCACGGATCTGGACTGCTTTGACTCCCTGGAAGTCAGCAGCCTGGTGCGCCACGGCTACTGTGTGGCGCGGAAGGTCTGCCGCGGTCGACCGGATCTATTTGGTGACGCCCTCCCAGCATCGCCCCCTTGGGAACCCATCCCGGAACGCAGACAACCAGCAGGTGATGGAGGCCGGGGCGAGGGCGCTGTGGCGGTGACCCGGGGCGCGACGGACACGACAGCGGAATCAAGGAAATTACAAGGCTCATCGGGTCGTCGTTTCTGGAGCTCGTTGTTCGACCGGCGGGACTGGGTCACCTATCTCTATGTGCCCATTCTGGTGCCGATCATGATGCTGATTCCGTATTTCTCCTTTCAGTACTACAAGCGAATGGTGCGGCTCAATACGCTGACCTTGTCCTTCGCGCAGGGGAGTCCGGAACTGGGCCGGTTGGGGGATCTGCTCGACGAAGGGCCGCCCCGGCCATGGACGGGCGTCACGGTGGAGGAGTCGGACGATGCTTCTGCGCCGGACCTCAGCGGGTTCCGCGTGCTGAGTGACTCCCGGATTACGGATCTCCGCGCCTGGAAGCCTGAGTCGACGGGCACGGCGGGCGACTCCCGGATCTATGTGTATCGTCGTTTGCTTGTGGTGAAAGTGCCCGAAAACAAGAGCCAGCACGTCTTCCGGCAGCGGCTCATTCTCTCGGGTGCCGAGGGGCAGGTGAGATTCCCCTCACAGGAGTTGGAAGCCAGGGTGGTGAAGGCCCCGCTGGGTGAAGACGGCCGTTATCGTTGGGATGTGGTGTTCGACTTCAGCAAGGTGCCGGCTGGAAAACCAATCGAACTGCTGGCGGAGATTCAGTCGCCCGGCCTGTTCATGCATGGGACCAAGTCCACCTCGAGGATGGCGTTCGCCGTTGAGGCGGAGACCTCGGAACTGCTTCAGTGGGTGCTGTTGCCGGAGGGGCGTGCCTACAAGAAGTACCGGTACCTTTATTACGAGCACGACCGCCCTGAAACGGCCAAGGAACGGGTCTTCACCACCCAGTATCTCTCAAAGGATTCCACCGTGCTGGCGTTCAAGATTCTCTCGCTCGATCCCGGGTATGACCATGAGATCCTGTGGGAGTACCAGTAGGGGGGAGGGGGGAGTTGAGATGTGCCGCAAGCGGCACGTTGAGACGCTGCGCTGGTTGAGACGCTGCGCTGGTTGAGACGCAGCCGCCGGTGCGGCTGCTGGTTGAGACGTTCCGCATGCGCGACTGGTTGATGGGTGCCGCCGCCACGGACGTGAAACAAAGGAGTGCCGCCATTGCGGGATAAGCCGGAGGAGATGGGCTCCGGTGGTGTTTGTACGGGGCTCGAACCTCACAAGGGGCGCGAAAGCGGTGATGCTCACCGCAGTCCCAAAGCGGCTGCGCCGCCAGGTGTTGGGGAACGTGAGGGAGAGGGGGAGTCTGGGGGCTTGAGAGGTCGTGGGGACGTTTGACTGAGGGCTTCTGCGAGATGCAGAAGCCGGCACGCTGGAAGCGTGCGGTTTCCGGTGAGTCTAGGGCGTCGCAGGGCAGATTGGGGAGCGCACGTATCCATGCGTGTTGTTCCCGGCATCTGCCGGGAATGTCAGTCGCGTACTATGTTGGCACCTCGGGCTGACAGCACGTATTTGACTGCTAGCCAGGAGACGTCGTCCTCTAAGACTTGTACGCGTTGGCCAGTTTGCCAGATGAAGTGAGTATCCCAGAGTCGATGAGCGACTGGATACGCTCTTTTTTGGTCATGACTTTGACTCTCGCGACCGCTGCATCCAAGTCCTTTTGCTGGATTCCTGAAACGCTGACACCCGTCAATAGAGGGGCTTTGCTCGATTTTCGGACGATCTTCGAGCGAATGCGAGGCTTCTTGCTGACTGCCAGCTTCCGAACGGCACTCTTGACCGATGACTTCTTACGAGCCCCGATAGTAGATTTGCGCCGAGTTGCTGCCATGGTAAAAGGGTCGCAGAGAAACTACGAAACGTCAAGGCTGCCCGCAGGCACGAAATAGCCGATAATTGATGCGGGGTCCCGGACAGCGATCTGGATGTGAGACTTTTCGAATATGTAACCGGTAGGGTAGATTGGGGTGCCCTCCAAAAACACTCCCCGGACTGTATGAAACTTAGAGGATGAGATGGATTCGACCCTGGGAATGGCCCAGTCGATGAAAGCGCAGTCCAGTCGATGAAGGTAGGGTGTGTTCTTGGGGAGTGCCGCTCCAGATGCGACCATCGCTTTTTCAAACTCAGGCCACAGTGTCTTGAGGTATCTGGTGAAGCGAAGGTCGAGCAAGTCAAAACAATTGCCGAGCTGGATCAGCGCACCAATTTTTGATGGTTTCGCGATCCTCGTTTTTTTGCGTTTTGCCACTTCCTTTGCCCAATCCATGGCTCTTGCGGGCCCGTTCTCCCAGAAGTAGATGCCTCGTCCAAGCCAGTCGTAGTCGTTGCGGCTCTCATTCAATGGAATTCCGCGAAGTGCCGAATCTACCAAAGATTGATCGCAACCATGATAAGCGGTGACGAGGCGTTGATATTCGAAGAATGCCATTGGGTGTCTGTATCGATGAAATGAAGGTTGTGTCAACCTCGTTTCATCAAGAGTGTTTGCCCTGTTGCGGAATGGTCCAGCTCATCGTTTGCGGATTGAGGAAGCGGGCTTGTGTGCGCTGAGCATGCCTCGTCCTGTTTTCCCAGCGCCCAACCGACCCACTTACCTCTAACCACTCACCATTCACCGAGTTTCCAGACTCGCGCGCAACACATCCATCATGCGCTTCATGCGGTCATCCGCGACGGCCTTGCCTTTCAGGGCCTTGGCCTTGGCAGCAGCCGGATCATTCACAATGGCGAGCACGGCGGGGGTGAGGCCTTTTTCGGCTTCATCGAAGTCGTGGTCGAACAGCCATTCGCTGAGGCCGATGTCCTTCCACATGAAGCCCTTGCTGGTTTGTTCCTTGTACCGGCAGACGATGGCGGGGATGCCGTGGCCGATGCACATGATGGGGCTGTGCTGCTCGTTGCCGAAGAGGCCCGCGCTGCGGTTGTACACGCTCTGGGCGAAGTCGGTGAGCCAGTAGTCCTGCCGCCAGACGACTTTCTTCTTCACGTCCTCCGGCAGCTTGTCGTAGATCATCTCCTTGTTGAGCTTCATCTGGCTGGCGTCCTCGGGGCAGAGGAGGACCTTCATGGGCGTCTGTTGCACCACGGCGATCACGGCATTGCGCAGCGGGGCGATGTCGTGCTCTTTCATCTCCTCGTTGCGGGCGTTTTTCTTCTCGTCAAACTTCACGCCTTTCTTGATCTCCCAGTAGGGCGTGTTCCGCAGCTTCGGGATGCAGCAGACGAACTTGCCGTCCTCCAGGCCGACTTCCTTGAGCCACGCGGCGGCGGGTTCATCGTTCACCAGATCGCAGGCGAAGGTGGCGTCCGGGCCGAACTCCATGATGGGGCAGGTGGCACCCTTTGACTTGGCCAGCTCTAGGGAGACGGAGTCGCGGAAGAAGGCGAACTTGCCGCCGCTGATGACCTTGATGGCCTCGCCGTTGTCCTTGCCACCGCTCCAGGTGACGCCGCCGATGCCGTAGGGCTTGCCGGTCTTTTCCGTCCACTCGATGATGGACTTCTGCCCGACAATGCCGGGTCCGGAGCCATGCAGGAGGAAGTCGTGAGTGTCGAATGCTTCCTTTTTCGCCTCGGCGGTGGGGGCGAGGATCTTGAGCTTGGGGAAGCGCTTGGTCAGCATCTCGGCCACGCCGTTGTCCACGCTGCTGGGCCAGAGGGTGACGTCGTACTCAGGCAGGTGCTTCTCGAGCAGGTGCAGCATGCCGGGGGTGTGGGCGATATCGCCGATGTTCACCGTCTGCCAGGAAGAGCGCAGGAGGATGCGTTTCTTGGCCTTGCTCTCTTGCGCAAGGGCGAGGGAGGGAAGGGCGGCGGTGGCCAGCGTGGTGCGGAGGAAATGACGGCGGTCCATGCGCATTTGTGGGCGAGTTCGCGATGCTTGTCCAGCCTACACCTCGCTGATGATGCCGTTGCTGGCGCCGAAGGTGGCGGACTCTATGCCCATGTGGTGGAGCATGCGGACGTAGAGGTTCGACATGAGGGTGTTGTTCTTCGTGTCGTACGCGAGGTGCCCCTGGTGCTTGAAGGTGCCGCCGGCGAGGAGGATGGGGAGGTTGTTGTTGTCGTGGTTCGAGGAGTTGCCGAGGTTGCTGGCGTAGAGCACGGCAGTGCGGTCGAAGAGCGGGCGGTCGCCATCATTGGTGGCCTTGAGCTTGGCGAGGAATTCGCCGAAGACCTTGATCTCCGCCTCCTCGATGAGGGCCAGTTGATCGAGCTTGGCGGGGTCCAGCCCATGGTGGGAGGCATCGTGGTGGCCCAGGTTCACGCCATCGATCTCCGGGCGCTCCTGAGTGCCGAGCCAGAGGGTAACCACGCGGGTGGAATCGGTCTGCAGAGCGAGGTGGACGATGTCATACCACTGGCGGGAGCGCTCGATCAACTGGGGGCCGCCGAAGTCGCTGGTGGGCTGCTTGATGCCCACCTGGGGCTTGGGCGTGGTGCTCCAGTGCTCATCCTGCTGGAGGGACTGCTCGGCCTCCCGCACGGAGGTGAGGAAGAGGTCGAGCCGCTCCCGGTCGGGGTGGCCCACCTTGCGATTCAGGGCGCGGATCTGGTCGCCCACATCATCCAGGATGCTCTGGCCGTCCTTGATGCGCTGGAGCTCCCGCGTCTCCTCCTCCGGGGTGCCGGCGATGAAGAGCTTGCGGAAGACCTGGGTGGCGCGGCTCTCTGCCGGGAGACGGACGCCGCGGCGGTTCCATGAAACATCACCGCCGCCCAGGATGAGGGAGCGGAAGCGGGTCTGGTTGCCGATGTGGGAGGCGGCCTCCTGGTCGAGCGAGATGCCGTTCTTGATGTCCTTGTCCCGGATGAGTTCCGGGGCCACACCGGTGAAGAGGCCCACCTCGGCAAAGTGACCCGCGGCATAGCGGTGGGACATGCCGGAGAAGACGGTGAATTGATCCCGGTACGCCTCGATGTTCTTGAGGTAGCGGCTGGGCACGTAGTCGCGACCGGCCTTTTCCGGGAAGAAGTTGGGCCCATACATGCCGAGCGGCTGACCCACGAGGACCATGCGCTGTGGCTGGCTGCCGGTGCCGGTGCCTGCTGCGGCCCGGAGACGGGTGGGAAGCATGGCCTCCAGGAAGGGCAGGCCAATGGCGACTCCCGAGGCGCGGAGGAAGGTGCGGCGGTTGAGCATGGGGGGGGAGAGGGAAAAGGGAAGAGGAGGTTAGAGGGATAAGGGAGGCGGAAAGAGGGAATCGAGAGCTATTTGTTCAGGAAAATGCGGCTCTGGGTGATTTCATGAACCAGATCGCGGAGGCCGTATTGGGTGGGGCGGATCTTGGTGATGATGGCCTCTACGACTTCACGATCGGCGAACTGGATGTCGGCACCGGTGCCGTAGATGATGAGCTTCTCGGTGAGGCTGCGGGCGAGCTGGTCCTTGTCCTCCAGCAGGATCTTCTTGTAGTCGGTGATGTCGTTGAAGGCCCGGCCTTCATGGGTGGTGCTGCCTTTCTCCACATTTGGGCCGCGGTAGACGCCGCGGCCGGTGTAGGGGACGTCCACCTGGCCCGCCTTGGTGCGGGTGGTCACGCGGTAGAAGTCGCGCCAGTTGCCGATGGGGTCGTAGTTCTCCAGAGCGAAACCGGGCGGATCAATGTGGACGTGGCAGGAGGCGCAGGCGGTGGAGTTCCGGTGCAGATCCAGCTGCTGGCGGATGGTGGTGGCGCCGCGGATGTCGGGCTCGATGGCGGGGATGTCTGGCGGCGGGGGCGAGGGGGGCTTGCCAATGATGCGCTCCAGCACCCACTTGCCCCGCAGGATGGGGGAGGTGCGGGTGCCGTCGGCGGTGACCTTCAGCACGGAGGCCTGGGTCATCACGCCGCCGCGGCGGCTCTCGGCGGGGAGCTTTACCTTGCGGAACTCGCTGCCGTTGACTCCTGGAATCCCGTAAAGCGCCGCGAGCCGTTCATTGAGCATGCTCCAGTCAGAGTCCACGAAGTTCAGCAGGCTCAGGTTGTGGCGCAGCACTTCATTGAAGAACGCCTGGGTCTCCAGGGGCATGGCCCAGAGGAGGAGGTTGTCGAAGTCGCTGTAGAGCTGGGGATCGGGGATGGTGAAGTCGATCTTCCGCAGGTCCAGCCACTGGCCGGCGAAGTTTTCCGTGAACCGTGCGGCCTTGGGCGAGTTCAGCAGGCGCTCCACCTGGGCGCGGAGCACGGCGGGGGTGCTGAGCTTCTTGCTGGCGGCGAGCGTGAGCAGCTCCTCATCGGGCAGGCTGGACCAGAGGAAATAAGACAGCCTCTCGGCAAGGGCGTAGTCATCCAGCCGCGTGCTGGGCAGGGTGCCATCCGGCGCGGGGGCGGTGGCCGGGGCGCTGTCGAGGAAGAGGAAGTCGGGTGAGGAGAGGATGAGCTTGTACCCGTAGCTCATGGCATCCAGGAAGGAGGCGCCCTCATCCAGCCGGCGGTGCACCTTCTGCACATAGTGTTGGGCGGTGGGCTCGTCCACGGGGCGGCGGAAGGCCCGCGGGAGGAAGGCGTGGATGAGCCGGGTAGCGTCCTCCTTGGGGTTAGAGGAAACAGGAACGAGCGGGTCGTTGTTCCACTGGAACTCGTTGCGGTTCTCCGGGATCTTGGGCACCTTGGTGCCGGTGCTCTCTGCCCGGGCCACGGAGCGAGGCTTGAGCGGGATGCCGGAGAAGAGGGTGCTGTAGGCAGGCGGCGGGAAGGCATCAAGCGGCCCGTCGATCTTGAGCCACTCCACGAGCAGCCCGGGGCCGGTGTATTCCTCCAGGGGTTTCTTGAAGCCGCGGATGTCCCAGTTGGTGAGGAGATTGGCGACGAAGGACTGGTTGCGTTCGAGGTCAAACTCGAACTCGATGACCTGCGGCTCCCCATGGGGGATGTCGCGCACCTCACGCAGTATGGGGCCCTCGCGGCCGCTGTTCATCACCGTCATGAAGCCGACGGGGATGGGCTTGCCCTCCGCGCCCACGGCGCAGGCTTTCATCTGGATGCGGTAGCGTCCTGTGGCCGGGACGGGGGCGGTGGAGCAGAGACCGTAGCGAGGCAGCTTGCTGTAGATGATGAGCGTGTCACCCTGCAGCTTGGAGTTGCGCCCCAGCCCTTGTTTGAAGTTGGGGCCCTTCTGCGTGATCTCCATTCCCGTGCGGGCATTGCTGAAGGGCAGGGGCGGATGCACGGGGATGACGGAGGCCACGGCCTTGGCGGCGGCTTCCTGGAAGAGGAGGAAGTGCGTGGAGGAGAGGTCCAGCCCGGCGCTCACATTGTCGAAGCCTGCGGTGGTGGCGTCCTCAGGCAGCATCTCTCTGAGGGAGAGCTTGGTGCCCAGCAGATCATTGAGCGTGTTCTCATACTCCCGACCGTTGAGCCGGCGCAGGGTGACGCGGCCATACTTCTGCTGTCGGGTGAGGGAGGCGGTGTGAAGCTGACTGCGTAGGAACGTGGTGGCGGCGGCCGCCATGGCCTGGGGTGGGCGTTCCTGTTTCTTGGGCGGCATTTCGCCGGAAGCGACCTTGTCCAGGATGTGGGTCCACTTGGCGGCCAGCTTTTCGTCCTGGAAGTCCACCGCGAGATTATCGAGCCGGAGCCCGCCTTTCTGCACATCTTCGCCATGGCAATCGGTGCAATGGGCCTCCAGCAAAGGCTTCACCTGGGTGCTGTATCCGGCGGGAGCAGAGGGAGCCGCAGCCCCGTGGACGGATGTGGTCGCGGTCGCGGCGGCCAGGGCCAGGAGGCAGGGGGTACGGAGGCGGAGCGGAGACATCAGGGAAGAGGGGCAGGGCGAGCTGTGTCCTGAACGGCGGGATTTTGCCCAGTGTTGCACCATTCCGGCGAGGCAGGTGGCGGTGCAGGAGGAAAGTTACTTTCTCCAGCAGATGGAGAGGGGATCCTAATGGGAGGCGTGCTGGAAATCTCGCTCCCAGGCGGTGGAGTCTTGCCGATGCCTGAACCCTCCCTCATGCTGGAGAGATGTTGCACACCCGAATTCGCACCTCCAGAGCGCGCTCCCTTTTCCACGGCATGCTGGTGGCGTTGACTGTTGCGCTGACGTTGACGGTGATGGTGGGCTCGGTGTCTGGCGCGGAACGGAAGATGGTGGTGGCCTATGTGCCGAACTGGATCGACTTGAAGAATTTCGCCACCCAGATCCCGTATGAGCGGGTGACGCATCTGAATGTGGCGTTTGAAAATCCGGTGAATGATGGGGGTGAGTTGTCCTATAGTGAGGCGAATGCGGTGCTGCTGCGGGAGGCCAAACGCCATGGCGTGAAGGTGTGCGTGTCCATCGGTGGTGGATCGGCCTCCGGGGACAAGGTGCTGAAGGGGCGGTATGCCCGCCTCCTGGGGGCCGGGCAGCGAGAGGCCTTTGCGCAGCGCCTGGTGGCGTATGTGGAGCGCCACGGGTTCGATGGTCTGGACGTGGACATCGAGGGGCCGTCTATCACGGAGGATTATGGTCCTTTCATCGCAGTGCTCACACCGCTTATGAAGGCCAAGGGGTACCTGCTGACCGCGGCGCTCTCCAAAGGGTATGGCGGCGACCGGGTACCGGATGCCGTGCTGGGGCAGATGGACTACATCCACATCATGGCCTATGACGGCGCAGGCTACTGGTCGCCGGACCGGCCGGGGCAACATTCGTCATTGGAGTTCGCCAAAGAGAGTGTGGACTACTGGCTGAAGCGCGGGCTGCCGCCGGCCAAGGCCGTGCTGGGTGTGCCGTTCTACGGCTACGGATTTGGCGAGGCCTTCAAGAAGCGGGACTATCCGTATGCGACGATTCTTTCGCAGTACCCCGATGCGGCGACGAAGGATCAAGTGGGCAGCACGATCTGGTACAACGGCATTCCCACGATCCAGGCCAAGACGCGTCTGGCGCTGGAGAAGCATCTGGCGGGGGTGATGATCTGGTCTCTGGACCTGGATGTGCCGGGGCCGGAGTCGTTGTTGCGGGCGATTGATGGGGAGATGAGTCGGTAGACACAAGACTAGAAGACACAAGACGCAAGACCTGAGGGGATGGGTGAGGAGGGAGTACCCGGAGAGAAGGGAGTGTCGGGTGCGGCGGGCCTGAACCTTCTGCAAGATGCAGAAGGTGGCACGCTGGAAGCGCGCGGTCCCCAATGACCGCGGAGCGTTGTTGCAGGGAAGCTTGGGGAGCGCACGCATCCTGCGTGCTGTTTCCGGCATCTTGCCGGGAACGTCAGTCAGCGTGTGGCATTGTGAAGTGCAATCAAACATTCGTGCGACATCACATCCGTCTGACGTGGAGGCGTTGATTGCGGTGGGGAGATAGCGGATACTTTCGGCTTTCCCACCTGAGCATCCTCTGCGGAGGCCCCCAAGGTTGACTCGCTTAGGGCTCGTCCAACCTTGGGCTGTGCTACAGATCCCATACTGGGATCAACTTCGGTCTGATGCGGGCACCTCAAGGTTGTTCCTTGGCGGCTATCTCAAAAACGCGCGCGGTTGGTCTGTTCTCCTCACGTCGACATCCACAGAGATGCTGGGTGGTGGGGGATCAAAGACCGGTGGGTCAGGGTAGAGGTGTTTGCATGAGACATCGAACCGCATCCAGGAAATGAAAAACCCAAGGTGGACTCGCGCGCGGTTCGCGGCTGGTCGACCTTGGGTCTGGTGGAGGGAGGAAGTTATTTCTCAGTCCTGAATGTCTGAATCAAAGGCGCTCGCCGGGAGGGCCGTCATTGCGGGGTCCGTCTTGACGAGGACCATCGGGGCCGGGGCCTTCACGACGGGGGCTGTCACCGCGAGGTCCGTCTTGGCGGGGGCCGTCGTTGCGAGGGCCATCAGCACGTGGTCCTTCATTGCGGGGGCCATCGGCGCGGGGGGCAAACTGGGGCGGGCCGTCGTGGCGGCGGTCGTCACTGCGGGGGCTGTCGGCACGAGGTCCATCGTGGCGGGGGCCGTCAGCACGGGGGCCGTCATCGCGACGATCATTGTCACGGGACTGTTCACGGCGCGGCTCGTCCTTGCGGTCAAACTCCGGGCGACGTTGGCGGTCGGGGCCGGGACCGTCAGCGCGGCCGTCACGATCACCGCGGGTGTTCAAGGAGCGGCGCAGTTCTTCCACGGCGCGCTTGAGCTGCTGCACCTCATTGCGGAGGTCGTTGTCACCTGAACCCTGTTGTTTGGGTTGTTGTTGAGGCGCGAACCCTGGGTGGCGGCGCTCACCGCGGGCCTGGAAGTTGGGGCGGGCGAAGGGGCCGGGTTGGCCACCGCGGCCTGCGCCGAATCCGGAGCCGAAGCCGGGGCCATAAGGAAGGTGGGGATGGCGGAACTGACGCGGGCCGGCATTGGACTGCCAGGGGCCTTCACGGCGGCGATCGTTGTTGCGCGGGCCGCGGCGGAAGTCGCGGCGGTTCTGCTGGTCCTGCGGGCCGGCACCTTGCGGATTGTTCTTGAGCGACTGCTGGATGCGCTCTGCCAGGTGGCCAAGGCCTGCGGCACGGAGGTGCTTCAGGGCTTCTTCAATGTGCTCGCGTTTTTCCGCGGAGTCACCGGCGCCTTGCTGAGGGCCACGACGGAAGTCGTGGTCGCGACGGGGGCCGGGGCCCTGCTCGGCTCGGCCATGGGGCCCTTCATTGCCCCGGGGTGCGGGCGGTGGTCCGGGTGGTTGATCCCCACCGGGGCCAGGGCCCTCCGCGAAGGCGGCGGTGGTGAAACTGAGGGCGGCGAGAAGCGAGACGATGCGTGGTGTCTTCATGCACGAGTTGAAAACCCGTACTGCGAAATGGTTGCAAAATTTCTTTCAGGCCCGGCCGGAGCCGGGCTCGCTGTAACGGAAGCAAGGAGCAAATAGGTTGTTTCTAGAACCCGCGCTGGCCTCCCTTGAGGTCCTGTTGTTGGCTAGGATTCCATCCGGTTCAGATGGCCCCACAGGCCGGTGATGGTCTTCTCCGCGGCTCGCATCAGTTCCTCTGCGGACTTGTCGGGTGGCAGGGTGTCATCCACCACGGGATCACCCGTCAGGGAGCTGAGCAGATTGGTGGCGTCCGCGCTGGTGGGATAGAGGAAGTTCTTCTCCTGCTCGGCATCGGAAAGGATGTAAACCGCCAGGCCCAGGACCCAGGTGCCGTCCTTGCGCAGGAAGTAGCGCATCTGATCCAGCGTCGTGCTGCCGGGGGCGGAGCCCTGCTGCCGGATGAGGAACGGGCCGCGACCCTGCGGGCCATCACCAACGTTCAGGAGCTGGCAGTTGTCGTAGCTATTGGTCAGGGTGGGCATGACTTCAGTGGGTTGGGTTTGGCGGGGGCAGCGGATTGGCTGGAGTCTCGATCAGCATACACTACTTTTTCAACAAGGTCATCACCCAATCCAGCGTCTCCTGCTCGCGGAGGATTTCGGTGTGCTCGTGCAGCAGGTGGCGGAAGGAGCCGGTGCTTTGCTTGATGCGGAGGTCGGTCTCGCTGACGACGGTGACGACCCCGTCGTTCTCACCGCGCAGGTAGAAGGGGCCGCCTTTGATCGAGCCATAGACTAGGTGGTGGACGGTCCCCTTCGGCAGCGGCGTGGCGTAGATGTGCAGGAGGTAATCACTGCCGGGCCGGACATCCAGCCAGGAGGGCACGGGCTTCTTCAAGTGACGGATGCCAGACTCGGCCGCCTGATGCCCGCCCCATGGGGTGGAGATGCTGACGAACTTGGGGATGAAGTTGACTCCCTCATCCTTGACCGCCTCGGTGATGGCCGTGCGGGAGACCAGCCCGCCCATGCTGTGGGCCACCACATAGCAGACGGGAAATTGGTGGCGCTGGCGGAGCCCCCGCAGGCCGGTGGCGAGCACACTGGAGACGCGGTCCAGCCGCATGCCGCTGGGGTAGTGGTAAAACCAGAACTGGTATCGTTTGCGGTCGAAGTGATCGATGAAATAACGAAAGTCCTGCGGGCTGCCGCCGATGCCGTACACAAACACCACGGGGATGCGGTGGGGATCGTAGGGCTCGGTGAAGTAGAGTCCGAGGGTGTTGGTGCTGAGAAAGTCGAGTGGACGCCAGAGGCCGCTGCCGCCCACCTCCGGGGCGAAGCGCGGCTCATCGAGAGAGGCCACGTCCCCCAGGGCGACCTGCGTGATGCCGCCGAGCGCTTTGTTTTCCACGGGCATCTCGATGACGGTACCGGGCGGCAGGTTGTGCTCGCGATGCAGGGTGAGCTTCCAGATTTTCACCCGTGCCTTTGGATCGCTCAGGGAGAGAGGCTGGACATCTTTGATGAAGTCCAGCGGCTCGCCCGCATCATAGTGGCGGTTGTCGTTCTCGTCCGTAAAAGCGCCGACGCGGTAGGTGCTATCGAGGCTTAGATTGAAGGCGGCGATGCCATCCGGGCGCACCTTCTGGAAGCCGGCGGAGTCCTTGCGCAGACCGTTCTCCATGCGCCACGCGAGAGCGTAGGTGGAGTGGCGGGCGTCCTTGGGCAGGTTCGTGACCTCGACGGCAATGCCGCCGCGGGACTCCAGGGTCTCCACCTGCTGACGGAGGCCCAGTAGGGAGCAGGAGCTCAGCAAGGGCAGGGCCAGCAGGAGGCCGACGAGGTGAAGGCGAGTCTGCATGAGCAAGTGCGTGTGGTGAGGCGGGGTGGGGTGGGAGCGGAGTGGAAGGGAGACGGAGCGCTCAAGCGCGGGGTGTTGGTGTGGAGGTGCTCTGAGCCGGGGGCTGGGGCGCGGGATGCCCTGTGAAGATCGGCGCCACGTGGTCCCGGATGAAGTCCTCCTTCACGTTGTCGAAGTGGTGGCCCTTGTCCTCGTCCTTCCGGAATTCCTTGGTGTAGTGGATGGTGACAATCTTCTCTGCGTAGAGGCGACGGGTGGCCGGGGAGGCCCCAGTTGGCAGCACGAACCCTTTGATGCCCGCACCGGGGTCGTGGAACTTCCGGTCCGCGGTGCCGGAGAGAGGCATGAGGATCTTGAGCATGCGGTCATGCGTGGAGGTGATGATGGTGAGCCGCTTCACGCGCTTGAGAGCCTGGGTCATGTCATAGTCCCGACTGATGGAGGCCCCGAGTAGCACGACGTGGTCCACCTGGACGGACTCCGGCAGGGCCTCCAGGGCAAAGACCGCCTCCGCCGTGCCTGCGGAGAAGCCCAGAATGCCCACGGGAGCATTCGGGTACTTCGTCTTGTACTTCAGGATGCTGGCGGCAGCCTGGGCGGCTTTGGCCCGCTTGTACTCCACGCTGGCATCCTGGTCTGCGATGAGGCCCTTGCCCGTCTCCCAAGTGACGAGTTCCCCGGCACCGGTGTACCCGGCATCCAGCATGCCGGCCACCACGCCAGCGGCGTAGTTGGATTTGTCGGTGCCGCCACCGGCGCCATCCATGTAGAAGATGCAGCCCCGGGTGAGCCGCTGCTTGTAGTCGGGGCGGTGCTGCGGCTTCCAGACCGGCTTGGTCTGGCAGGCGGGGACGGCAAGGAACAGGGCGAGGAGCAAGACCAGACGGACGGACAGCAGGATGGCGTTGTTCATGGGAACCAGAGGGGGATGCCAGTGAGCGGTAGGTCGCAACCAAGAGGATGCGGATGTCCGTGCAGTATCGGCAATAAGCGCGGGTAATGGAAGGGGTTTTTCAATGGAGTGGCATTCGGTGAGCGGTGAGTGGTGGAGTGGTGGAGTGGTGGAGTGGTGGAGTGGCGGAGTGGCGGAGTGGCGGAGGAAAGGTAGAAGAGCCGTCCCGGCTCTTGGCAGCGGGGGAGCGAAGAGGCGTGGTATGAAGGGCGATGGGGCAAAGTGGACGTGGGGCGCGATGAGGCGGTCCGGCGTCCCTCCGGGACGCGAGGGCGAGGGGGATTGATCAATCCGGTGGTGGAGGCCTGTCATCAGGCCGGGAACCACCGGATCAACGTGAGAGGAATTGTTTCCGTCCCGGATGGGGCGGCGGAAGGCTGGCCAACTGCGTCATGGTCGATGCTTGAGGAAAGTGGCAAGTTGGGTGTACACTGCTCTAAAGATGAAAACTCATTGGTTGCTCGCTGGTATTCTGTTTGGCTGCCTGCGGCTCGCGTGGGGCGGTGAGGAGCTCAAGATCACGGAGGCTGAACTTCGATCCTTGGAAGGGGAGTACACCTTCAATGCCTCCTGCACGGATGAGGCGGCAACCGTGAAGCTCAAGTTTCGACATGCGACCGAACGTGAAGGCAGTAGTGATGGCTGGCGTGCTGACGGAACCATGCACAACTCCGTTCACGGGACGGAAGTTCAGTTCAAAGGGGCGATCGTCTCCAGGATTGGAGAGGTGATCGTTGTTGACGGACAGTTCTTCGGCTTTGAACTTAACAACGGAACCCTTAACTGGACCAAAAACTACGAAAGAGAGCTTTATTTGAAGAGCAAGCCAAAGGTTGGAGAGGGCGGTAAAGTGAAGTTGGGGTCTTAAGATTGTATTCTGGATGACACGGCGACGGGTAATCGCGGACACTCTGGAGCAGTCTCCATTCCGGCTTCCCTCCGGGACGCGAGGGTGAGGGGGATTGATCAATCCGGTGGCTGTCACCACCGGCTACCATCCGGCGTCCCTCCGGGACGGAGGTGTGCAGCGTCATCAGGTGATTGTCGCGGGTGTGATTTTGCGACGTCTGTGACCGGCTGCTTGTGTGCGAGCCGTGGAAGATCGGCGCGTGGTGGCCAAGGAATGGGTCCCGGAGGGACCGTGGAAGGTAGCCGGTGGTGGAGGCCTGTCATCAGGCCGGGAACCACCGGATCAACGTGAGAGGAATTGTTTCCGTCCCGGATGGGACGGCGGAAGGTTGGCGGGTTGATGAACTCTATGGCTTTGTTGTTGTCGTGTCGAACAACATAGGATTATGTTCCAATGCCCTTGTGATATGCCTGCGACGATCGACCGAAATAGAAAAGGCTGCTCGTTTCAGCGAAGCTTGCGTCTATGAAAAGCGTGATGGGTCTCTAGATGTATGAGCGACTCCCGATCACAACCTCCCGTATCCGTTTTATTTCAATGGGACGGAGCTTCCTAAATGGTCGGCTCAGTGGCATCTGGTTCCCCTGGGCAGGTTGCTCAATGACTTTACAGATGGCCCGGCGACGGGATGGGATGAGTTTGTGGGATATCAGCACATCTGGCATCTCCAGTGTCGCATTGATCACGTGGGTTGGATCGACAGTGAGGACCCTGGGATTTTTTATGTCTGCGCCCAAGAGGTGCTCCGGGTGATGCTCTTGAACCGTGACCAGGTGGTTCAATCCATTGGAGGAAGAGACACCAAAGGTGAGTCCGAGAATGAAGTGCACCTCCAGATCGTTGAGGGAATTGCGAAGATGCTGGAACTGTGTGCCCGAGACGGGTGCGCCTTCTGGACGAGTGGGTATGAGGAGGACCGGCTTCGTGTTGAGGAATGGATGAAACGGAGCGCCCTGCCGCCTTCACATCCTGATTATCTTGAGCCTCCGCACGTGGGGCAACGCCGGTCTGAGCAGATTCGGCGGGCGGGCTTTCAGCTTTCAGAGCTGAGAAGGCTGGCTCAGCAGGGAGTTTTGGACAAGCGATTGAGGCAATTGGTGCATCAACTGCCTGAATTGACTGAGGATGCGCGGGGTTGATACCATGTCCCCCTCCGAGGGGGGCGCCGTAGTTCCGGCGTCCCTCCGGGACGCAATAGCGTGAGGGGCGGTGATCCGGTGGTTGTCACCACCGGCTACATTCCGACGTCCCTCCGGGACGAGGGCGTAGATCCAAGGGGCACTCTGTTGACGTATTGTGAGTCTTCGTGGACGATGGAGGTTGTTCGATTTAACCCCTAAAGAGTCATGCTCGGATTTGGATGGTGTCACCTGTGGCGGAAGGCTTGCAGGAGACGTGCGACTGACGAGCTGAAGCTCTGGACTACATTGCTTCTGATGGAAGCTTAAAGTAGTGCAGAGCTTTAGCTCGTGAGTTGGTGCCGTCAGCGAGTTGTGATGGCGATTAACGAGGGGATGCCATCCATTGATCAAATCCCGATCATTGCCTATTCCAATGAATCCAATGAAGAGCCCCGAGTCATTCACCATTCGCCGGGCCGCAGCAGACGGCAAAACCATCGAGGCCCTGGCTGACCTGACGCTCGATTGTGTGGAAGGCGGAGCTTCCATCGGGTTCATGCTGCCGCTGTCTCGATCCAGGGTGCTGCAATTTTGGGAGGAGGTGATGGCGGGCGCGGCGCGAGGCGAGCGCATCGTACTGGTGGCGGAGGACACGGTCTCCGGGATGATTTTAGGCACTGTGCAGTTGGTTCTGACCATGCCGGACAATCAGCCGCATCGGGCGGACGTGGCCAAGATGCAGGTGCACCGTGTTGCGCGTCGTCGCGGTGTGGGCAGTGCGCTCTTGCGGGCGATTGAAGAAGAGGCTCGCCAGGCTGACCGGACCTTGCTGGTGTTGGATACGGTCACCGGCAGCGATGCAGAACGTCTCTATGCCAGCCACGGTTGGGAACGTTGTGGCGTCATCCCGGAATACGCGCTCTGGCCCCAGGGAGGGTTGTGCAGCACGACGGTGTTTTATCGGCAGTTGGCACCTCATTGACGAGATGAGATCGGGCGTGGACAATACAGCGATGGCCATCGAGAATAGGTTCACGCTGCAATTCGTCTCTGCCGAGGAGTGGGTGGAAGTGGCCCAACGCTACCAGCATGAATACCCTACGACTCCGTCGACTGTTGGAATAGAGGTGGAAACTGAGCAGCGGATCCATGAGCAGTTGTGCCAGAAGTGGGTGAATGGATGGGACTTCTGTACCGCTATTGAGTTCTTCGGGGATCGTGGATTGAGCATTCTTTTGCAGAACCGCGCGATGGACTGGCAGAGCCTTTGGAACTGGCTTATGGCAGAGCACCCATCGATGCCTGAGGGCGTGATGATCAACTTCGAAGTTTGGGATAGCATCAGCGATGGAGTGATGACTGGCGGCGAGATGCTTCACCGGAGGTTGCTCTTGTCGGACGGAATCTATGCCGAGCGGATTGATGGCGGGTTGAGTGTATGAGCGATGACGTACGATCTGATACTTGATCCCTGACGGCTGGGCAGTACAGGATGGCCTCCATGAAAACCCAGTATTATACCGCGACCAGTCTTGATGGCTTCATTGCCACGGAAGACAACTCCCTTGAATGGCTGTTTCCCTTGGGAGAGCTGAATGAGTCCAGCTATCCGGCGTTCATTGCGGA
Organism: Verrucomicrobium sp. BvORR106; assembly: GCF_000739655.1. GTDB lineage: Bacteria > Verrucomicrobiota > Verrucomicrobiia > Verrucomicrobiales > Verrucomicrobiaceae > Verrucomicrobium. The sequence continues at coordinate 52,024 of NZ_BATR01000069.1, forward strand.
GGTGGGGGCGCTGGCCATGGGCTCCACCACGTATGAGTGGATGCTGCGTAACGAGGAGAAGGTCGTGGCCGAGGTGGGCTCGGCGTGGCCGTATACTCAGCCGACGTGGGTTTTCACGAGCCGGGAGTTGCCCGGGATTGCAGGGGCGGACATCCGCTTTGTGCAAGGGGATGTGCGCCCGGTGCATGAGGAGATGAAAACGGCTGCCGGTGGCAAGAATCTCTGGGTGGTGGGCGGCGGCGATCTGGCGGGGCAGTTCTATGATGCGGGGCTACTGGACGAGCTGATCCTGCAGGTGGGTTCGGTGACCCTTGGCAAGGGCAAGCCGCTTTTTCCTCGTACCGTGTTGAGCCCGGTGCTGCGTCTCACGGCGGTGCGCCAGATGGGGGCGAGCATGGTGGAGATGCGGTATGAGGTGAAGAAGGGGTGAAGACCCAAAGCTTCAAACTTCAAACTTCAATCTTCAAACTCCCTGACACTGCGATGAAGAACGGATTGGCGAGGTATTTTCCTAGTGCGTTCCTTATCGCTATCACATGGTTGCCTGTGCTATTCGTGTTTCGGATGATCTCATCGACACCCGACACGGCCTCTTCTGGGGGGTGGCTTGTGGTGGCGATGTTGGTCGGTGTGCATGTGATCGGGGGAGGCTTGGGCTTGATCGGGAAGCCGGAATCACACAGCGCCCATCTGGGGGTCTTGTTGGCTCCCATCGTGTCTTTTGTCGTTTGGATCGTGGCCGCAAGTGGGTACGGAGTGTTTGTCAGGGGGAGTTCCGCGGGAGATGTGCTGAGGGGGTTGGTGTTGACCTCCATCGTAGTTGTCCCGCTTTGTGCGCCCGCTGCAGGCATGGCGCGGCTGGTCCAGATAGTGCGGGGGAGAGTTGTGGGCACGTGAAGGGGTAAGTGGAAGATCGCGGACAATGCTGTTCGTATTTGCGAACAACCCGCGGAACCGTCATGACAGTCCAAGGCGGCGAGGGGTGTCGGAGCCAGGCATGCGAAGTGTCCCGGAGGGACGCCGGACTGTAGCCGGTGGTGAAGGCCTGTCCGCAGGCCGGGAACCACCGGGTGAGGGGAGATGAGATTGCTTCCGTCCCGGATGGGACGGTGGATCGGTGAGGTGCGTTGGAGATAGGCTGTGTTCTTGCCCGGTTACATTGCGTCGGGTCGTTCCGGTGGTTGTCACCACCGGCTACGTTCCGATGCCGCTCCGGGACGATGCAGCGGAGTTGCGGGGCTAGATTAAGTTTTGCTCCTGGTATGCCGACGAGAGATGATCGCTATAGTACGGTGCCCGCTCAATGGCGCTGATCGATTCACTTGTACATTGACCAAACGTCAAAGTTTCCCCAGTCTTGTGGAGTGCTCTTTCTACAGGGCGGCTGCATTATGAGTGCCTGTATCTTCTGCCAGATCCTATCCCAGCAAATCCCCTCCGTGCGCGTGGCGGAGAATGATCTGGCGGTTGCCTTTCTGGACATTCGTCCGGTCAATCCGGGGCACGTCCTGGTGGTGCCGCGGCGTCATGTGGCTTCGTTCACCGGGCTCACGGATCTGGAGGGGGCGCAGGTGTTTGATCTGGTGCGGCGGGTGGGACGGGCGCTCAAGGCCGCCTTGCCGGGATGTGAGGGAGTGACGCTTTCTGCGGCCGATGGAGAAGCGGCCCATCAAGAAGTGCCTCATGCGCATTTCCATGTCATTCCGAGATCACCGGAGGATGGGTTTGGCTGGCGGCGTTTTGGTGAGCTGGCTGGACGGGAGGCGTTGGAGGAAACGGGCATCTTGATCAGTCTGGCGATGGCCTTGTCACAGGATGCCGAAGTGAACCCGGCACGCTCGCCGGGAACAAATGGCTGAAGGATGACAACACGATTAGCTACGCCATGAAGAATGTTTCTATCGGTCTCGTCATCTTGGTCGGGTGCTACTTTGTCTCCTGGACGGTGGCGTTCGTCGGAGTCAATGGTCCGGAGTTTTCCCGCTACTTCGAGTACCTTGAGCTGTTCTGGACTCTGAGTGGGCTCGAACGGCCCGCGGTGACTGGGGTGATCAGCATCGGGCTGACCATCCCTCTGGTTGCGGGTGTTGTTTGGTATTTGCGGCGGAGGCGGCAATGCTCCAACGTGTGATGTCGCAACGGGTGCTTGAGTCATTCACAGTGGCGATTGATGCGTCTGCATCTCCTGCGAGGTCTATACAATGAACCTTAAGCGGTGCATCATTCCTGGCTTGGTCATCATGCTCGGTTGTACCATTGGCCTCTGGTCACTGCTTACTTCAAGGGGGGAGTTTCGCCATGCGCCTCCAGCACCGCTGGCGATCATCCCGATGGAGCAAATGCGCTCGTTGGATCCGGCCTTGCTCGAGGTGGTGGCCGACTTTTCCCTGGACGGCCGCTTCACGAAAGTCAGAAGTGCCCACCTCACTTCGTTCGTCTCTTCCCATAATGCGCAACCCGACAAGAATCCGCCACGTCTCACCGAATGGCGCTTCTACGAGCGAATTGCTTTTGGAGACTACGTAAACAACCAACGTGACAAGATGGAGCGCCACTTGCGGTTCCGAGTGAGCAACCCTTCAGGAATGAGCATCCCGCCCGAACGATTGCGACTCCAGATTGAGACGGGCTTGGACCGCAAGCAACTCGCGTTCTCCTGGGTGAACGGGTCCCTCGTTTCCTCTCCGTTTCTCTTTGTGACGGAGGATCGACCGCCGTACTACGTAGGGCTGACTGAGATTCTCAATGACGAACGAAAGGCAACCTATCACTACGGTCTTTACGAGGTGAGGCAACCCAAAAACCAGCAAGATGCGGGAGGCAACGATACAAGCTTTGGTAATTGATGTTTGTGAAAACGGTCCAACGTTAGCTCACTATGCCAAAGTACTTCGCTCTGATCTTGCTACTGGCGCTGATGGGCGCCTGCTCAAAGCCAACCCCGGGCCCGGAGGGGATCGCCCAGCTTGATGAGGTTCAGTCCCTTGCTGAGAGGTTTGTGTTGCACGGTGAGTCCGGTGCGATTCTCGCTCATCTCAATCTCGACGGCGTGCCGCCCGATGCCGCCCAGAAGGCAAGGATCACATTCGAAAAGTGGCGCGGCGTGCCGGACCATCTTAAACACACCGGGACACAAGTGCTGTCTTTTACCGAATACGAAGCCCAGCGGCGGGAGGACAAGAAGGACCTCTCCGAAGAAATGCGGAATGCTCTGCTCTCGGGCATCCGATGGAACGTGACGCCTGAGAAGCTGATTGTCTTCACCTTCGGCAGCAAAGATCCCAAGGATACGACGACAATAGTGCGGTGGTCTGCTGGGGCATATCAGTCGAACGGCCTCTGGTATTTCGCCGCGAGCTACATCCCCTGAGGCCTGGGTAGGCGGGCCAACGGGGACGCCATGAGGTGGCAGACATTCATTCATGCGTTCATCCGGTGGTTGTCCCCGCCTTCTCTCGCTCCATCAGGCAACGATTTGGAGCTTGATGCGGCGGGGCTCGACCGGCAGAATAGGGAGCGTCCATTCACTCAGCGACTGACCGATGAAGGTGAAAGCAGTTTCACGCAATGATCTGGCAGGCTGGTGGAGCCGGTGGGCCCTGGTCGGGATCTTTGCGTGCGGCATGCTTCTTGCCCTGCGTAGTGACACCACAAAAGGGACGGTTGGCGTCAAAGTAGTCTTCGAGTACGCACGCTCTGTCGAGCCCGATGGGAAGCATAGGATCACCAAGGTCGTCGCATGGCGGGATGGCATGACGGCGGCTGGAGCGATCATGGCTGCCGGCGGATATCAGTCGTCTTACATCCGCAAAGGGAAGGTGATTCGGGGATCCGCTGAGATACCACTCGACTTGAAGAGGATGGTGATGACTGGGGAAGGCGATGTCCGCATTCAGGCGGAAGACACAGTCCTCTTGTATTAGGGATGCCATGAAGCGATGGGAAAAGATTCTGGCTTGGTGCTTGTTTGCGCTGCTATGCGGAGCAGCGTGCCTGGCCGTTGTAATTTATGACCACGTCCATCAGACGGTGCCGGATTGTGATGCTCAATGGGCGACAGCTGAGTTGATCATTGCTTACAGAAAAGACAGGGGAACCATGCCGGCTGGCTGGTCGCATCTGCAGCCTTACTTCAAGGATGCGGCGCGTCATCTCGGCGGTCAGTCGTTTGAACAGATTCAGCGTCGTATCCATGTTGATTTCTCTGCGCTGCCCCAGTTGGAGCTGGGCCATGGTGATGGGCGAATGCCGGAGGTCATCACCTGTGCGAGTGGAATTGGAGCTCACTGGAGTGGAGCGGAACCAAACGAACTGGTGAATGAGGAGTTCAGGAAGTAAGTGGGAAACGAAGGCTGGTCTTGTTTTGTGTAGGGATCCAGATTGTGCAACGATCCGTATCGGCGCTTGATGTTGAAACCAGAAGAAGTCGAGATCACCCTTGGGAGGGCCGAGGGAGGAGATTTCATGCTGATTGAGCACAAGCCTACTGGCGTACGCCTAGGCATGGGGCCGCCATTGCCAAGTCCGATGAAAGCGAGACTCGAACTGCTCCAGCAAATGGAGACAGAATTGCGCCAGAGGGGGCTAACTCAGTATATTCTCGCCGACAAGAGGCTCAAATAAACAGGGCCCATGGGAGCTTTGTCGTCGGTTGCAATCCGGGCGGATCCGGTGATGAGTCAGTAAAGTTTGCCCTTGGCATCCGCCACCTGTTCCCCTATGCACCTCCTCTTCGATCTCGACGGAACCCTCACGGATCCCTTTCCGGGGATCACCCGGAGTATTCAGCATGCGCTGGCTAGTCTGGAGGTGGTGCCACCTCCTGCCGAGAACCTGGGATGGTGCATCGGGCCGCCGCTGAAGAAGAGCTTCGCCACGCTGCTGGGCCCGGAGAAGGAGCATCTGGCGGAGGAGGCACTGGGGAAGTACCGCGAGCGGTTCGGGACGATCGGGCTGTTTGAAAACGCGGTGTATGCCGGCATTGTGGAGACGCTTGAGGCGTTGCAGCAGAGGGGGCACGTCATCCGGGTGGCCACTTCCAAGCCGACGGTCTTTGCCCGGCGGATCGTGGATCACTTTGGGTTAAACAAGTATTTCCACACGGTGGATGGCAGCGAGCTGGATGGCACACGGACGGAGAAGATCGAGCTGATTGCGTACATCCTGGAGCGGGAGGCCATCCGCCCTGAGGAGGCGGTGATGATTGGGGATCGCGAGTACGACATGAGGGGCGCGAGCCACAATGGGGTGAGGGGGTTGGGTGTGTTGTGGGGCTATGGGACGCGGGAGGAGCTGCAGGCGGCGGGTGCCGCGGCGTGCGTGGCGGAGCCAGCGGAGCTTCTGGGGCTGGTGGAGAGGCGTTGAGCGGGAGGAGGGGACGGAGTGATGGAGAAGTGGAGTGGTGGAGTGGTGGAGTGGTGCCGATCCGGCGTCCCTCCGGGACGCGAGGGCGGTGGGATGGTGTGATCCGGTGGTTGTCACCACCGGCTACAGTCCAGCGTCCCTCCGGGACGGGGAGGGGCTCGCTTATTGCGCTGCCAGATGGAGCGTCTGACATCCTCTTTGCATTGGACAATGGTGACCTGCCCCTGTTCCAGGATGATAGTGGGTTGAAAGTGAGACGCGGTAAGGTATGGGGAGAACATCGCATCCAAAAAGATATGCAGTTCGACGCACCCAAAGTTCTTGAAGCGCTGGATGCGGAATGGCGATGGGTGTTGCTGAAGATGGATGCGGTCCTGGCAGTGAGTTCCATGGGGAATGTCCTGCTGCGGAGCGTGAACAGATGCTATTGGCGGGTATGTCCGGAAGAACTGTCGGCGGTGAGGTTTGCTGCCGATGACGACGAGCTTGAGGCCGCCTTTGCCGATCCTGAACAGAAGTCTGACTGGCAGATGGCGGCCCTGGTGGAGGAATTGGTGGGGGCTTAAGGCGAGCCGGCAGTTGGAGAGTGCTTTGGACTTGTTGTGCCAGCAGTGCTTGGTGGGAAGTATTCTGTGAACAACATTCGCCGCCGCGGCCTGTATGAGTATTTGCGATTTACCGGTGACATCGGGAATCAAACCAAAGAGATGAAGGATGGAGAAAAGCTAGTGTTTAGGTTTGAGTGAAGGCGGGGTGGAAGCTGGTGATGGCTTGAAGCCGATCCGGCGACCCTCCGGGACGCGAGGGCGGTGGAGGAGGATGATCCGGTGGTTGTCTCCACCGGCTACAGTCCAGGCGTCCCTCCGGGACGGGGACTTCGAAGGCAATGGTAAGGAGGAGTGGCAGGTGGGGGAAAGTGCCTGTGCATATTTGTCTTCGCCCGATGTCTGTTTCAGTCTGTAGGGCATGCGCTCCACGTGTCTCGCATTGCTCCTAAAGGTGGTAATACCGCAAGTTCGGATGGCCCTACGACCCAGGGTGGCTGGAAGTTTGATGCAGGTTAGAGTTGATCGAATTGTCAGGTGCATGACTCTTGCTGAAACACCGTGCGGGCCCTCATGAGCAAACAAGTCACTCAGATTACATGGCTTCTCGCATGCCTAGTGGCCGTCACCGCCTTTGCGACGGAGCCGAAGTCCGATGACGTTCCGAAGACGATCGCATCCGTGATGGATGGCACCCCTAGGGTGACGTTCTCCCCGTGCCCGGATGAACCGCAGATTGTGGCGGCTTACAGTGAGAGGGAGCCTCAGTGGTGGGGACGGTTGCAAGTGTTTCACCGCAAAGGAGACGCCATTCCCTGGGAGTACGTCTTTCCGGAGGACTACGAAGAGTATCGCGGGCACTATGTGGTGCGATTCCGCTGGGTTCGGCTGGAGCGGATCGCAAAGCCCGTATTGGAGGTGATCGAGAGCACCCATATGGGCAACGGCTCATTGCGAATCTGGGAGGTGGAGGGGCGAAAGTTGCGACTGATGCTGGATACGACGGTGCGGGGGCGCTTCTGGTCGGTGCCGGAGGCGTTTGGCGTGCCAGAGAATGGAGAGGCCCGCTTCGAGGGCGACCACTTGCAGGTGGAGTACCGTCGTGCGGCGGATAAGTCGTCGGATGTTGTCTCTTTGACGGGTACAGTGGCGATTCAGGATCTTGAGGGGAGAGCGTTGCCTTCGCGGAGGTTTGAGCAGATCTGTGTGTGGGATGCGGAGAAGCGAATCTTTGTGGCGCAGAGTCCGACGACGCCGTGAGCAACGTGACCGGGGAATTTGGAGGACTTGGTGACCAGGTAGCGTTCGGCACGTGCAACCACTGAATCCAAAGCTTGCGCCGGTTTGAACCGTCAGGCAGTTTGGCATATGAAGCAACCCGAGATCAAAGCTGCGTTGATTCGTGCATTGGAGGACGAAATGGATTCCCCCCTTACGGCACTCGGTTATCACCGACCACCCAAAGGACTGGTCTATTCGCGGCAAGAGGGCGGAATGAAATGTCAGTTTGCCTTCGAGTTCGCAAGTAATCCAAGTTACGCGGTTGGGGCTATAGCGCATCTGACTCCTGCCCTCCGAACGGCCAATGCTCGAATCTCGGAACTCGCCCTTCAATTGACGGAAGATCCTTGGCTTCTCGCGAATGCCCCAGACGTGATCCAAAACCAGCGCCTTACGTTGGTGACGAAGCCGCACATGCCGGAATGCTATCTCGCTAATTTTTCCCAAGTGAGAGACGCTACAAAAGGAATCCTTAGCAAATTCATCGAGCACGGTCTGACATTTCTCGAGGATTACTCGACACCGAGAGGCATTGTGAGCCAATATGAGGCCGGAGATTCGCGGGGGTTGCTTCAACAGCACTATTATGTCTATGTCGTAGCTGCGTCGCTGCTGGAGGGCAGGACGGAGGTCGCGAAGACGATTGTGGAGGACAAATTTTCGAAACCCGGAGTCAAGAAGCGATTCGAAGCCCTCTGGAGGAACGTGAATGCCTGAGGGCGTGTCGCGGATAGTGAATGCTCTCAAGTTAGTTTCGTTCCAATGATTCAAGCAGGCAACAGAGTCAGGTTTGTGAAGATGCCGGATTGGGTGGCTGAGCTTCCTGAGGAAAGCCGCCGCATCTTCGAATTCTGCTTGGGGAGAATCTACTTGGTTAAAGAGGTCGAAGAACGAGGGCTGTGCGTTGTTGACGTGAGCCCGGAGGTTGATGAACGGTTTGGTGGTTTCATGAATGACCTTCGGCTTGAAGAGGATTGTTTGGAGCAGTTGTGATTCTGGGTATTGGTGGCACTGCTGTGAATGAGCGGAGCTGGGAGATGATGGGTTCCGGTGAGTGTCTTAAGGTGGAGAGGGAGCGTGGTCGGCTTCCACACCTGATGGATCGTGTGGCGATGCACCCAGGGTTGACTCGCTTAGGCTCGTCCAACCACTGGGCTGTGGTAGATATCCCTTTCAGCGTCAATAACCGATTAAAATCGGAACAGTGTTCCAGGGAAGTTGGATGCCGGAGGCGACGTCGCTGGCATCCGCTCCGGGATGCAATACTGAATCTGAACTTCCGGAGGTATCAGTCGCTACGCTCCTTCAACCGTCCGGCTAATGGCTTTGATGCCTCCGGCATCGGGCAATCCGGGCGGGGCCACCATCAGATCGTCAAAGTCGACAAGCCAACTTCCCGATGAGGGATGAGCTTCGAGCGGTGCCAGGTGTTTTTAGCGAGGATCGGGCGAAGGCTTGGAGAGCGTGGAGTGAAGCCGATCCGGCGTCCCTCCGGGACGCGTGGGAGGGGGGGCGGTGTGGTCCGGTGGTTGTCACCACCGGCTATAGTCCAGCGTCCCTCCGGGACGGGGGCTTTGAAGGCAATTGTAAGGGGGAGTGGGAGATGTCCGTGACTGGGTGCGCTCGTGAGTTTGGAGCTGGGTTGCGGAGTTCTGGGAACTGGCACTGAGGAGGCCTCCATACACGGAGGAAGATGACAGGGGAGCGGCGAATTGGAGTGGACGGCATGATCAGATCGCGATTTTTTCGATCTGTAGGCCGCCATAGATCTGGTGGTGGGTCAGAAGCTGGGCTAGTTTGCTGTGGAATTTTATCCTTCCTTCATTCCAACCACCTCTCTGAACCTCACTATGGACGGCAAAACTCTCGTCACCCGCATCGCCCTGTTGATCATCGGCTTCTCACTGCTCAATGCTGTCTTGTGGGGCGTCTTGGTCGGCACCCGTGGCCTTGCTGGAAATGTGGCGGGTCTGGTGGTCAACGTGGTGCTGGCCGTGTTTCTCATCTCTGGCCAGGGGTGGGCGCGGTGGATCACGGCTGCTCGTTGTGGGGTGGGGGCCATCATCACGTTTGCCTCATGGACTCAGCTGGGGAATCTGAACGTGAGCTTTTTCTCCATCATCCGTTTGTGGCTGCTTTTCTCTGTCCTGTTCTCGGCCGCGATCGGGGTTTATCTTGTGCTCTCAAAGCGGGTGAATGATCACTTCAATCCGGGGTCGGGCTTTTGATCGACGGAGCGGAAATGACATCGGGAGATCAAAGAGACTGCGGCATGACCCAGCTTCTGCGATTTCGTGGCTCGGTTAACCGAGATCCGGGCATTGAGGTCTGGATGGATGGGCATGCTGGTGAGTTATGCGGGATGGCGCGTCGATGGTTTGAGGTGATGCGCCAGTGTGGCGATGACGTGCGGGAGGTGGGCCGGGGCAAGGTGATGGGGAGGCGTGAAAGTGGCGTATCGCATCTGTTATGGAGGATTTTGTTCCCAGTTATGAGGTCGTTGATGCGGTGGAGCATCAGAAGCTACACGCGGCGACCTTCGAGTTGCCCGATGAATGGAATCGTCAGCGCCTGGAGGTGGGAGAATGGGGCAAGGTGATGTTTCGCTTTCCCGTTAATCGTGATCCTGAGGTGGAGCGTCTGTGGGTGCGCGTCACCGGGTACACGTCGTTGGGTTACAAGGGGGTGCTCGACAACGATGCGTCAAACACTGAGCTTATCAGGACTGGTGAGGTGATCGAGTTTGAGCCGAGACATGTGATCAGCATCTGGCCGCCGAGGTTCTATTTTGATTCGCTGACGTTGGAGGAAGACGAGGGGAATGAGGGAGAGGCGAAGTGAGGGGGTGCGAGGCCGCGTGATGTGAGAGATGGGTCTCCGTGTGAGTCGGGGGTGGCAGTTCGTTTTTGCCGGCTTCCCCACCTGATCTTGATGGGGTGCGGGTACCCAGGGTTGACTCGCTTAGGGCTCGTCCAACCGCTGGGCTGTGGTAGATATCCCTTTCAGGGATGAGCTTCGGAGGGGGGCGAGGAGACGTCGTGGGCGGCTTGTAGAGTGAGCCGCGTAAACGCGGTACTCCAACCCTGTTTGCGGATCTTGTAGGGATGCCAGGGGGTGTTTTGGTTTGGCGGGACTCGTCTGCCGGGAGTCGGAGAACGGAAGCCACGGCGCGTTTGCCTCGAATCAATTCTTTCCTAAAACCTCTGTGCCCTCTGCGTCTCTGTGGTTAAACCTGAACCCGCAAAACAAAAAAGCATGCCCTCTTGCGAAGGCATGCTTTGGGGTGTGATTCCTGAGCTGAACCAAACCGGAGGCAGACGCTGGTCTGCGCCTTATTTGCCGGCGGTTTTTGGGGCGTCGGTTTCGGCGGGGAGGGACTTGTCCTTGAGCCAGACGTATTCCTTCCAGGCGCCTTCATAGAGGCGGACGTTGGGGTAGCCGGCCACGTGCTTGAGGTAGAAGCGCAGGAGGCTGCCTTCGCGGGAGGTGCCGCAGTAGCACATGATCTCCTTGTCCTTGGTGATGCCGGCGGCTTCGAGGTCGGCCTTCACTTCGGAGAAGGGTTTGAACTTGTGGGTGTTGTCCTTCTCGGTGAGGCGGGCCCAGTGGAAGCTCACCGCGCCGGGGATGTGGCCTTTGCGCAGCCAGACTTCGTCCTGGCCGAGGTATTCGTTGATGGGACGGGCATCCACGAGGATGACGCCTTTTTTGTCCTTTTTGGCGATCACTTCATCTGCGGTGAGGGCGACTTCGGGGTTGCCTTTCTCCGGGAGTTTCCCGGCGGGGTTGCCGAAGTATTCCTGGGTGGGCTTGAACCCGGCTGCCTTCCAGGCGGGGAGGCCGCCGTCGAGGATGCGGATGTTCTGGATGCCTTCCTTCTCGAGCACGTGCACCACCATGGTGGCGCTGAGGATTTCGTCGTTGGGGAGGGCCTCACCGGTGGCGTACACGATGTGGAGGCGGTCCTTGTCGGCACCAGCGCGCACGAGGAGGGCCTTGGTCAGGTCCTCGGGCAGGTACTGCACGGGCACGGCATGGTCGGTGCCGCGCAGGGTGTCGAAGTTGATGTGGTGGGCGGTGGGCAGGTGGCCGCGGAAGTAGTCCTTGTAGCCGCCGCGGGTGTCGAGCACGATCGGGCGCTTGGCGGGATCCGGATTCTCGATGAGGGCCTTGGCGTCGGCGGGGCTGATGAGGCCGATCTCGGCCTGGGCCATGCCGGCGAGGAGGGTGGTGACGCCGAGCACGGCGGCAGCGAACAGAGTGGGTTTCATGGGTAGGTTACTTGTCGACTGAACAGGTTTGCGGATGAGGAAAGGGGAGGATCGCTCCGTGAGATCTAGAACTTGAAGACGAAGTTCAGCTTCACGGTGTAGATGGTGTCGCCATCGTCGAAGGGCTGGCTGGCCCAGGACTCGAGCACGACGTTCTCATGCACGGCGTAGAGGAAGCCGAGACTGCCCATCCACTGGGACTCGTCCTGGACCTGGGTGAAGTCGCTGCGCAGGGTGAGGTCGCGCTCGAAGAGCTTCACGGTCTTGTCCACACCGAGCAGGACGCTGTTGTTGTCCGTCTGGAAGCCGTAGCCGGCGTGGGCGCGGAAGAGGCCGCCGAAGTCATGCGAGAGCACGAGGTAGCTGAAGGGATCGCCCGCGCGGTCGCGGTCGTCTTCCGTGATGGCGATGTTCGCCACGCCGATGCCGAGGGAGGGGAGGCCTTCACCGAAGGGGAGGCTGTACTTCGCCTGGAGCACCACGGGGCCGCCCTTGTCCGGGAGGATGTGGGAGTCCGCGCCGAACTCGAACTTCTGGCCGAAGAGGTCCAGGCCGGTCTTGAAGCCGAGGGTGAGGTCGGCGTCCTTGTCGTTGCCGAAGTTCGTGAAGCTCTGGATGACGAGCACGCCGGGAGGGGTGACGTCGGCGGTGGGGATGTTGTTCAGGCCGCTGGGGGTGGCGAAGGCCATGGGAGAGGCGGCCAGGGCGGTGCAGAGGGCTGCCAGGAGGCGTGTTTTCATCAAGGAAGGGTTGAGGATGGCGTTGGAGTGAGGGTGTTGTCGGGCTATATGCGCATAAGCGCAGGCAGACAAACAAGCGAGTCACTGTGGATCTTGCAATCCATTTGTGACAGTCGCGTTTGGTGGTGGGCACCCCACATTGGCAGTTGCACCCGCGCGACAGCCGCCTTTGTTTCACCCCAGTGAGCCAAAATCCCCCTGCACGTACCAAACCCGCGCGCATCCTCGTGGTTGAAGATGCCAACATCATTGCGCTGGCCATGAGCTACGCCCTGGAGGGGGCGGGTTTTCATGTGGATCTGGCCGCCGATGGCGAGGAGTGCATCGTGAAGGTGCGGGAGGATCTGCCGGACCTGATCTTGCTGGATATCATGATGCCCAAGATGAACGGCATCGAGGCGCTGAAGATCCTGCGGGCGGACGAGAAGACGAAGGACCTGCCCGTGATCGTGTGCAGTGCGAAGGACTTCAAGACCGAGCGCCAGGCGGCGGCGGAGCTGGGAGCGCTGGACTACCTGATCAAGCCCTTCAACCCCGCGGATCTGGTGCGGAAGGTCTCCGCCGCCCTAGGCGGCACAATGGTGGCCGATGCGCGAGCGGCGGGAGCGGGGGTGCTGCCAGCCTCAGCGGTGCCGATCAGCTACCAGCCGGTGCTGGACACGCGGCGCACGCACTTCACCCTGTGGGGCACGCGCGGGTCCACACCCACCGTGGGGCATCGGTTCCAGCGCTACGGCGGGAACACCTCCTGCATGTCTTTTGCGGTGGGGAATGACCTCCTCATCTTTGATGCCGGGAGCGGCATCCGGGAGCTGGGAAATCACATTCTGGAGGGCGGGCCGCGGAAGTTGCATCTCTTCATCACCCACACGCATTGGGACCACATCCAGGGTTTCCCCTTCTTCACCCCGGCGTATCTGCCGGGCTTCGACATCACGGTGTACGGCTCCACGGGTTTTGGGAAAAACCTGGAGGCGCTCTTCCGCGGTCAGCTCGATCGCGACTACTTCCCCGTGCAGATGGAGGACATGCGGTCCAACTTGCGCTTCCAGCACATCAGCGACAAGCCGGTGGAGATCGGCAATGCGCGGGTGACCTGGGAGTTCTCCCACCACCCGCTGCCGACGGTGGGCTACAAGGTGGAGACTGGCGAGCAGTCCGTCGTTTGGATGCCGGATGACGAGTTCCTGCAGGGTTACACGGGCGCGCCCCATGCCCTAAGCCGGTATCACCCCCAGGTGGCACCGTTTGAAAAGATCGTCTCCTTCCTCAATGGGGTGGACGTGGTGCTGCATGAGGCCCAATACATGGCGGACGAGTACCCGTCCCGGATCGGCTGGGGCCACTGCTCCCTACCGAACGCGTGTGCGCTGATGAAGCTGGCGCGGGTGCAGCGCTGGATCGTGACGCATCACGACCCCATGCATGATGACGTGTTCCTGGACCGGAAGCTGTGCCTCACCCGGCAGATCCTGGAGGACATCGGCCACGCCATTCCCGTGTCGCACGGGTTTGATGGGATGACGGAGTTTCTTTGAGCGGGCTCCCAGGCCGGTGTGAAATCGGCTTGCCTCCCGAGGGGGCTTTTCGTTAGGCTGGCGCAGCCCCTGAGCCGGGCTGCCCCCGTATGCCCACGGTCGAATTCACCGCCAATCTCGCCCGCCAGACGGCCTCTGCTGCGTGCGAGGTTTCAGGAGACACGGTGCGGGAGGCCCTGCTGGCGGCGTTTGAGCGGCAGCCCCAGTTGCAGGGGTACATCCTGGATGACCAGGGGGCGTTGCGTACCCATGTGGTGGTGTTTTTGGATGGGCAGACCCTCCGGGATCGCAAAAAGTTGTCGGACCCTGTCTCGCCGAACTCGGAGATATTCGTCATGCAGGCGTTGTCTGGCGGCTGAACGAAGCCGCTGCTCGCACCTCTCCCTCCCCCCTTCATTCCACCATGAAACTCTATCTGGGCACCCGCAAAGGATTGATCGAAGCTGAATCGACCCCGGACGGAGGCTGGCGGCTGGGCCGGGCCTCCTTTCTGGGGGTGCATGTGCCCATGCTGCTGCCGGATGCGCGGGACGGCACCCTCTATGCGGTGCTGGAGCACGGCCACTTCGGCACCAAGCTGCAGGCCTCCCGCGATGGCGGGGCCACGTGGGAGGAGCGGGCGAGCCCAGCCTACCCGCCCAAGCCGGAGGGGGCGACGGAGGTGTTGTGTCCCATGAGGCAGGTGCCGGTGCCGTGGAATCTGGAGAAGATCTGGTCGCTAGAGACCGGCGGAGCGGACCAGCCAGGAGTGCTGTGGTGTGGCACCATCCCGGGTGGGCTGTTCCGCTCAGAGGACCACGGGGCCACCTGGTCCTTGGTGGAAAGCCTGTGGCAGCACCCGAAGCGGGCCAAGTGGTTCGGCGGCGGCTATGACTGGCCGGGCATCCATTCCATCCTGGTGGATCCGCGGGACAGCCAGCGGGTGCTCCTGGGCATCTCCTGCGGCGGGGTCTGGGAAACGGCGGATGGCGGGGCCTCGTGGGAGTGCATCGGAGCCGGTCAGCAGGCGGACTACATGCCTCCGGAGCTGGCCGGGGACCCAGACGTGCAGGATCCGCACCGCATCGTGCGGAATGGAGCCCAGCCGGACGTGGTGTGGATGCAGCACCACAGCGGCATCTTCCGCTCTGGGGATGCGGGAAAGAACTGGGAGCGCCTGCGCACGGCGGATCCCGGAGACTTTGGCTTTGCGGTGGCCGTGCATCCGGCGGATGCGGCCACGGCGTGGTTTGTGCCGGGGATCAAGGATGAGCTGCGGGTGCCAGTGGACGGGGCGCTGAGCGTGATGAGGACGCGGGACGGCGGGCGGAGTTTCACCCCGGCGCGGGAGGGCCTGCCGCAGGAGCATGCGTACCATCTGGCCTACCGGCATGGGCTGGCCGTGGCGGAGGACGGGCGGACGCTGGCCTTCGGCACCACCACGGGCTCCGTCTGGACCAGTGCGGATGGCGGGGAGTCCTGGCAGCGCCTGAGCGCGGAGTTGCCGCCTGTGTACTGTGTACGGTTCGGCTGAGGCAGGCCGGGCTTGCATCCGGGCGGAACAGGCTGCAAGAGGTGTATGTACGCCTGCTCGTTTCGCGCCCCCCTTATCCATGAAAGTAAAACTCCACTCTCAGACCCATGAATGGCATGAGCGGGATGAAGACAACCGCCGTCTGCACTTCCGCGCCTGCTGGGATGCGAGAAAGTGGCACTTCTTCCACACGACGAATGAGATGGATGAATGGGAGCCGCTGCCCGAGCCCACGCTGGAACACTATGAGGCGCTGCGGGACGTGCTCTGGCGCAAATACCAACGCAAGCGCCTGTCCTGGCGTTTTGTGGAGGAGATGGATGTCCGCCTGGGCGAGATGAGGTTGCAGTTGGGATTGCCGCCCAAAGGGGCGGAGGAGGAGGATTGATGTCGGTAAGACGGTAATTCAGTGATTCGGTAGGACGGTAAATCAGTGGAGTGGTGGAGTTAGGGAGTGGTGGAATTGCCGGAGAGGCAATGGGGAAGTGCCGTCCCGGTTCTTGTTCGCAGGTAGTTGCGGCATCAGGAGACGAGGCGGAAGGTTCTGCGACCCCTTCAGGGTCGGGGGATGTTTTGAGGTGACCGGGGGTGTCAGTCGCTCCGCTCCTTCGACCCCCGGCTACCGTCTGTGATGCCTTCGGCATGAGGGGCTGGAAGTGATGAGGTTGGGAGGGCGCCTTGGGGCTGGTGATGTTGGAGAGACGCCTGACTGAAGGCTTCTGCAAGATGCAGAAGCCGGCACGCTGGAAGCGTGCGGTCCCCAATGAGACTGACTCTGGGGCGACGCTGCGAAGGAAGTTTGGGGAGCGCACGAATCCTGCGTGCTGTTCCCGGCATTTTGCCGGGAGCGTCGGTCGAGGTGGGAGACAGCGGTTGGGTATCGCTCCTTCCAGCAGCTGAACCCGGAGGGTTCGCCACGAGTAGCCACGGGTCGACCGAGTGAAGCGAGGGCTACCCGTGGTTTGCCCGGCCCGCAGCGCTACCGCGGAGCGGTAGTCCCATGGCGTTGCGCATCCCCTGACCTCTTTCCGCGAATTCGCGTCCGTCGGCGCATGTCCGCTCAGGCCTACCGCTCCGCGGTAGAATTTCGGTCGCATTCATGGCGAACCCTCCGGGTTCAGGGCGGTCTTGGTGCCGTGTTGTGCTTTGGTGCGGGCGGCGGGGACGGGCTTCGGTGGCAGCCGTTGGGGGCTAGAAACTCACCAGGTGTGGCCAAAGCGGTGATGCTCACCGCAGTCCCAAAGTCCCGCAAGCGGGACCAGGTGTTGGGGGATGGTGAGGTCGGGGAGCGTCTGGGGGGCTTGAGAGGTCGGAGGGATGTCTTGAGAGGCCCCTGAGTTTTGCGGGCCGGTAAAGGATGCGGGGGTTCCCAGCCCCGCTCAGTCGAGCGTCTGGTGAGGTGGCGTGGGGGTGGATGTCCGGGGTGGAGCGGGCGATTCTGCGACCCTTTCAGGGTCGGGGGTTTCTTTGAGAATACCGGGGGGTGTCAGTCGCTACGCTCCTTTGACCCCCGGCTACCGTCTGTGATGCCTTCGGCATGGGGGGCGGGGGATCGTGTGGTGTGGCGGGAAGTTTGAAGTCGAGCGTCTAGATGAAATCGGAAGCCGAGGAAGGGTTGAGAAGTCTGGAGACGATCAACATCTGGCCCCGCTTGCGGGGCTCTGGAGTGCGTGCGTGAAGGGCCGCTTTGGTGGATCGGTTTGCTCCCTTGAACCTGGTGGGAAAGCAGGGCTGGCTGGCGGTAGTCTTGAGGTAGTGGGGATGGTGTTGTCGGCAGGCGAAAGCGGCGCTTCACGCACGCACTCCACAGCGACTTCGTCGCCAGGCGTTGGGAGTGGTGAGATTGGGAGGGCGTCTTGGGGCTTGTGATGTCGGAGGGACGTTTGACTGAGGACTTCTGCAAGATGCAGAAGCCGGCACGCTGGAAGCGCGCGGTCCCCAATGAGATCGCTCTGACGCCAAGGGCGTCAAACAAAGTAGCCCAGGGTCAGGCGAGGCACGAGCCGCCACCCTGGGTACATGGGCGGGTGGACCGGAACTCCGAAGTGAGTTCTACAAACCGTGGCCGTATCCCTGAGTTCGTTCACCGTGTGCAGGAGAGGCACCTTGGGTATTCTGGACGGTCTGTAGAACTCCCTTGGAGTTCCATCGCTATCCAATCGATACCCGGGGTGGCGACCGCTTCGCGGTCTGACCCCGGGCTGTTTTGTATCACGCCGTTGGCGTGGGGGTGCCGTTGTGCGAACTCGGGATCAGTCTCCGCTTGGTTCCCTGTATCTTGTTAACCTGACGCATGCGCTACGCGGGAGACACAAGAGTGGGCTGTGGGATGCTTGCGCTCCTCCCGGTGGCACACACCGCACCGGCTGGAGGCTGGAGGCTGGAGGCTGGTGTCGCGGCTACTGCCGGCCTTTCGCCTCGGCGGCGGTGCCGCCGCCGAAGGGGGCACCCAGTCGCAAGGAGACGTGGACGTCGGGGAAGAGGTACGTTTCTTCCTGAACCGCGCGATTGTGCCGGATGCGGCGGGAGAACCAGAGGGAGGCTCCGCCGAGGGCGGCGAGCACGAGGATGACGACGGTGGCGAGTTGTCGGTCGTCCTTGGTGAAGACCTGGAGGCGCTGACGCCGGGTGGTTTCCAGATTGGTGATCTGGGCGGCGGTGGCTTCGATCACGGCGACCATCCGTTCATCCGGGACGGGGTTCCCGTTGGCGAAGATGGTGCTGTTGCGCAGGACCATCATGGTGATGTCGTCCGCAGGGTAGGTGTTCCAGAGTCCGGGGGAGACGGCGATGGCGGGTTGGGAGGAGCCGCGGTCGAAGGCGAAGACGAGGCCGGGTTCACCCCCGAGCCAGAGGAGGGCCAGCCTCTGGGCGCGCTGGCTGACGGTGATGCCGCTGGTGTAGGTGAAGGTGGCAACGGTGATCCTCACTCCGGTCTGCTGTCGGCAGGTGGCCAGGAGGGAGGTGAGCTTCGCCGTCTGCTCGGGATTGAAGAGCCGGGCATCATCCAGGATGGAACTCGGCGGCAGGGGCGGCAGAGGCTCCTGCGGGGCCGCAGCCTGACTGGTCACGGCCAGCAGCCATGCGAGCAGCGGCAGCAGCAGGAGGATGGGGTGACGCATGGCGCAATTCTCTCTGGTTTCTGGTGGGGAGCAAGAGAATCCAGTGTGTCAGTGCGTCAGTGCGTCAGTGGGCAGTGCGTCAAGGTGTTGGGGGCGGGGTATTTAGAGGGCGGGCCTCAGCTTGCGGGAGTCGGGGGTGGCTCTTGGTGAGCTTGCTTATCCCTTGCCCCTTATTCCTTATCCCTTCCCCCATGCTCCATCACCGGCGGGCGGTGATGGAGCGAGGAGTTACGGTTTTGGGACCTTGAGGGTGGTGTCTCAGGGCTTGGCCGCGGCGGCGGCTTCTTGAGCGGGCTTCCACTGCCAGGCTTCGTTGAAGAAGCCGGCGTCGGTGATCTTGCCGGGAGTCACCACATTGGGCGCTTCGCTGAAGTTCACCACGGCCCAGTCGGGCAGCTTGGGCACCTGGCGGGCGTTGTTCAGGTAGTCGTACTCGCGGTAGGTGAAGCTGCTGTTGATCACCACGTAGCGGGCGGGGTTGAGCGGGTTCGGGTAAACAAGCACGGGAGCGTTCTCGCCGGCGGCGTGTTTCTTGCCGTTCACTTCCAGGCCCTCGGCGGTCCACTTGATGGGCAGCTTGTCGGCGATCTTCTTGAACACGGCGTTGCTGGAGGGGTCACCCCAGAGGATAAGGTTGTTGCGGGCGATGTCCTCGTCCTTCACCTCGGTGTCCTTCTTCTGCGGGGCGTCACCGCGGAACTGCTTCTGCCACTCCACCACAGCGTGGTTGAGCTCGCTGCCCACCCATTTTTCCACGGCGGGATTCAGGGCCGGACCGGTGGGGGTGACAAAGAGGAATGCATCCATGAAGGCGTCATCCACCGGGCCGCTCAGGCCGTGGCGCTTGGCCAGCACGTTGCCAGCGGCAGGGGCGACAGTTGTTTCCGCGATCTGCCACTTCCCGTCCTTCTTCTGGAAGGAGGCGGTGTAGGAGCGGTCCAGCTTGGGCGTGCCGGTGGTGAAGGGGGTGCCGTCCAGGGTGATGGTCACCTTCTTTTGCAGATGGAAGGGGCTGTGCCCGGCGTCGAAGTTCAGCGTGAGCGCGGTGATCTTGCTGGTCTTCACCTCCACGGAGGCGTCGCCCTTCACCACGGCATCCACGCGGCCTTTCTCCCAGTGTTCTTCCAGGCCGTCCACGGTCACCCAGTTCATCTGGTTGTAGCGGAGGGTCTTGGTGGCGAAGTGCACCTCCGCAGGGGTGCGGTTGCGGCCCAGGGCGACGATGTCGGCCAGACGCCGCTCGATCTCGATGAGGCTGTCCGGATGGATCTTGTGCGCGGTCTGCGGCCCGATGATGTGGGTGAGGTCCAGGCCCTCAGCCTTGAGGAAGCGGTCCATGATGTCGGCCGCCTGCTTCTGTTTATCAATCTCGCCACTGTAGGCCACGGTGGGGCACTGCATGAGGTTCAGGGCATAATCTGTGGCGTCATACCAGCCCCAGAGCTTCTTGTGCCACCAGGGGACGGTGTTCACATCCTCCGTCTGGAAGACCTTGAGGAACTCCGCAGTCTCCGCGAACCCGGCGCCGGGATTGGCGGCGCACCACTGGTCGGCAAAGTGGGCGGCAAACTGCCACGCCGCGGCACCACCCATGCTGAAGCCGCGCATGACGATGCGGTCTTCATCGATACGGTAGAACTTCTTCGCGTGCTCCAGCGCCTCAAAGAGGTCCACCTCGCCTGCGAACTTGTTGGCGCAGCAATAGCGGCCGTAGGGGTGCAGGACGATGGCGTCCTTCGGCAAGATCTGGCCTTTCTGCTTCATGCGTTGGTCCACAAAGCTGAGCTCGCTGAGCGTCTCGCCACGGCCGTGGATCCAGAAGTCCAGCCGCACCGGAGCGCCGCCGCTGGTGTCGTAGCTGTCCGGGATGACCAGACCATAGGGCTGCACGGAGCCGTCGATCTTGGAGCGATAGGCTCGAACCACGAGGCCCTTCTGGCGGGTCCAGGGGGCGTCGCCTTTCTTCAGCGCTTCGGCGCGGGACTTGCCCTCGGCCAGTTGCTCAAAGGCGAGCTTGATCTCTGGTGGCTTGCTGAAGAGCTGGTAGCGCAGGGCCCAGTCCACCGCCTTGTAGAAGACTTCCACATCCGGCAGCAGGTCGGCCAGTTGCGGGTTCTTGGCCTGGGCCTTCTTTGCGTCTTCGATAGCGGCCTTGAGCTCCTGCAGTCCTTTTTCAATGGCCTCGCGGTCGGCCTGGGGGACCTCCACGCCCACGGGTGGGATGGGGCGGACGTTGGTGGGGATGTTGTCTTTGGGGCCGTCGGCGAAGGCGGGGCCAGCCGTGACGGTGGCCAGCGCCAGAGCGAGGAAGATCGAGGCAGATGGTTTCATGAGTGGGAGAAAAGAACAGGCGCGCCCGGTTTCACCAAGCGCGGAGCAGTCTAACGTCCCGGCCCGTGAGACCCTATCTGCCGCTTCGCACGTAACGGCGGAACTCGAAGCCCTCACCGCGGCCGAGCACCTCCTGCAGGGTGAAATCCGCTTCAAAAGCCGGGAAAAACGCATCGCCTTCATAGGCCTGGTCGATCCACGTGAGCAAAAGTTCATCGCAGACCGGCAGCAGCGCCTCATAGAGCTGAGCCCCGCCGATGAGGTACACGGGCAGGGCAGGATCCAGAGCGGGGAGCTGGGCGAGGTCGGCCAGATCCGTGATGATCTCCACGCCGTCTTGAGGTGGCAGAGTGCTGCTGAGGACGATGTTGCGGCGGTTCGGCAGGGGCTTGCCCAGAGCGGTCACGATGGACTCAAAGGTCTTTCGCCCCATGAGCACGGGATGGCCGGCGGTGGTCTTCTTGAAGAACTTCAAGTCTTCCGGCAGGTGCCAGGGCAGGGTGCCGTTCCGGCCGATCACGCGGTTCGACGCCATGGCGGCGATGGCGATGAGCGTGAGACCGGGAGGAAGGGGGGAGGACATGGGCAGAGCGCACTCTAGGAGGGGCTGGGCGGGGTGCAATGTTGCTTTTCCGCTGGTTGCGCGGGGCGGGACTTGCTCCAGAGTGGCACCAGATGATTGCCACCCGTTTGGGCCTTGTGCTGGTGTTGTTTGCCGTTCAAGGCTGTCGGGAGGCGCGTGTTCCCGGGGCGGAACTGCAGGTGCTGGCGGAGCGTACGGCGGTGTCCAAGGCCAAGAAGCCCATGGATGTGGTGCCCTATGATGACGCGCTGGTCTGGCACGAGTACCAGGTGAAGAAGGTCTGGTTCGGCGAGTGCAAGGCGGACAAGATCCGGGTGGCTCACTGGAGCGTGGCCGGGGCGCAGGAGGTGCCGGTGGAGGAGAAGGTGGGTGATGAACTGGCCCTGAGCCTGCGGCCCTTCGCGGCCAACTCGGCCCTGCAAGAGGTGGCGCAGAGTGATGACCTGGGCTTTGACGAGGACGTGCCGCGTTTCATCGATCTGGGGCAGACGCTGCGGGTGGACAAGACTCCCAAGTCCCTGCGACTGGACTACAGCGGCCTGTTTTCTGAGCAGATGACGCTGTACTGGAAGCTGCGCAGCCAGCTCCGGCTGGTGGCGATGGGGAACTCCCTGGTGACCAAAGGGGTCAACACGCAGCTCTTTTACCCAAGTGAGAATGACCGTACCCCGGTGGCGCTGAACCTGGCTCCGGCTGGCGCCAACAACACGCTGCAGTGCCTGATCGTGCGGGAATACGTACTGCCGCTGCCCAAGCTGGAGTGGGTGGTCTGGGGGGTGAGCCCGCGGGCCTTCAATGCGGAGCGGGTGGATCCCGCGAAGCTGGAGGTCTTCCTGGCCAGTCCGGGGTGGAACTATGACCAGGAGAATGAGGCCAAACTCTGGCCGGCCCCTGCGACAGCTCCCGTGACGGTGGAGGAGCTGGCGCAGCTCAAGGTGACCAAGTTCGACGCCTGGGGGTGGGAGGGGCGCGATCAGGTCGCCCTGCCCAGCACCAGCAGTGCGGAGGATCGCCGCGCCTTTATCAAGAAGGAGTTCAAGGAGCCTGATTTCTCCTGGGGCGAGGACCGCTGGCGGGAGTTCGTGGAAACCCTGCGCGCGCTGAATGCCAAAGGTGTGAAGGTGCTGCTGGTGACCACGCCCATGCACCCGGTAGTGAAGGAAACGGAGGCCGCGGACCCGGACTGGACGAGCCACGAGGGCATGGCGCAGCTCGTGCAGCGGCTGGCGGGCCTGGACCAGGAGCTCCCTCTGAGCTGGTACCGGGACTTCAACCTGGCGGGGCATCACGACTTCGCCCCAGAGGAATTCTATGACGCCGATCACATGAACCGGGCAGGATCCGTGAAGCTGACCCAGAGGATCGTCGCCTGGCAGGCGACCTGTGTGGCCAAGTGAGCCAGCATGTGAGCGCGAATGAGGGGCTGGGGGCTGGCTTGACCGGGCTTGAATGGTGCCCGGGTTTGCTCCAGATTGCCCACCCATGACCCCCCGCTGCATCTGTTTCCTCTGGCTGCTGACCCTGCTGGTGGGGTGTCGTCAGGAAAAGCCCAAGACGGCGGAACGGGTGCCAGGGGCGGAGTTGCAAGTGGTGGCCACGCGGGTGGCCATCTCCAAGAAGAAGCTGCCGGCGGACATCCTCCCGTATGATGACTCGCTGGTGTGGCACGAGTACGCGGTGAAGAAAGTGATCTACGGCACGTGTGATGTGCCGAAAATCCGGGTGGCCCACTGGAGTGTGGCCGCAGCCAAGGCGGTGCCGGTGAATGAGAATCTGGAGGAGGAAGTGACGCTGAACCTCCGGCCGTTCGCGGAAAAACAAGAGCTGCAAGACGTCAGCCAGAGTGATGACCTGGATGTGACCGAGGATCTGCCCAAGTACCTCGACATGACCCCCCTGCCGAAGGGGAAGGAGGCCCCGCTGGTACTGCGGGAGGACTATGGCGGCTTTTTCTCTGAGCAGATGCGGCTCTACTGGAAGCTGCGTCCTCAGTTGCGGGTGGTGGCCATGGGGAACTCCCTTGTGACCAAGGGCATCTCCACGCGCATGTTCTACCGGCAGATCAATCAGGGCACGCCGGTGGCGCTGAACCTGGCCCCGGCCGGTGCGAACAACGCCATGCAATGTCTGGTGGTGCGGGAGTATGTGCTGCCGCTGCCCAAGCTGGAGTGGGTGGTGTGGGGCGTGAGTCCGCGTGGCTTCAATGCGAAGCGGGAGGACCCGCGGAAGTTGTCCGAATTTCTGGCGAGTCCGGGCTGGCACTATGATCAGGAGAACAAGGCCAAGCTCTGGCCGGTGCCTGCCGCGACCACCCCCGTGACCGTGGATGAGGTGCGCCAGCTGAACGTACACAACTTTGACGACTGGGGCTGGGAAGGGCGCAAGCGCGGCGGCATGCCGGATGCCACAGAGCCGGAGAAGCTTCACGCGTACATCAACGAGACCTTCAAGACTGCGAACTTCGAGTGGAGCGAGGAGCGCTGGACCGAGTTCGTGGAAACGGTGAAGGCGCTCAATGCCAAGGGTGTGAAAGTGCTGCTGCTGGTGACCCCCATGCACCCCTGGGTGAAGGACGCGCCCGCGGCGGATCCGGACTGGAGCACGCACGAGGCCATGATGCAGATGGTGCAGCGTCTGGAGAAGCTGGACCAGGAACTGCCCCTGAGCTGGTTCCAGGACTTTAACAAAGGGGGGAATCATGATTTCCCGCCCGACGAGTTTTATGATGCGGACCACGTGAACCGCAACGGGTCGTTCAAGCTGACCGGGCGGGTGGTGGAGTGGATGGATTCGGTAAGTGGTAAGCGGTGAGTGGTAGGTTGGTGGGGAAGTTGAGGTGTGCCGCAAGCGGCACGTTGAGACGCTGCGCTGGTTGAGACGCAGGCCCGGGGCGGCGGCCGGTTGAGGCTCCTGCAGGGCGGGATGGGCAGGAGGGAAGTTCTCACACGAAGGCACAAAGGCACAAAGGCACAAAGGCACGAAGGGATGTTGGAGGAGAGCGAAGTGGGGGATCTGGATGTCGGAGGATGGAGGGATGTGCGAGTGACTCAAGTTGTGCTCCACCTGATCCCGACTTGTCGGGATTTTGGGAGTGCGGCGAGAATCGCCGCTTTGGGGAGTCCTGTGTCGGACTGTTGGCGGTGCGGTGGGAGCGGAGTGGGGTTGGGCTTCGTTGATGATTGTGAGGGGCTCGAACCTCACAAGGTGTAGCCAAAGCGGCGGTTCCCGCACGCACTCCATAGCGACTTCGTCGCCAGGTGTTGGGGGCGGTGGGTTTGGGGGAACGTCGAGGGGCTGGTGATGTCGGGGGGACGTTTGACTGAGGGCTTCTGCAAGATGCAGAAGCCGGCACGCTGGAAGCGTGCGGTCCCCACTGAGATTGAGGCGACGCGGTGATTTCCTGAAATCGCGCCGGACGCCGGATGGGCTATTACCTGGCGGGCGGTTCAGGCAATGATCTCGCGCAGCACCTCGCCATACACGTCTGTGAGGCGGAAGTCGCGACCGGCGTAGCGGTAGGTGAGCTGTTCGTGATTGAGGCCCATGAGATGCAGGATGGTGGCGTGCAGATCATGGACGCTGGTGGGCTTCTCCTGGGCGGCGAAGCCGAGCTCGTCGGTGCTGCCGTGGACGGTGCCGCCTTTGATGCCGCCGCCGGCCATCCAGACGGTGAAGCCATAGTGGTTGTGATCGCGGCCCAGCTTGGAGGTGCCGCCGCCCATCTCCACGGTGGGGGTGCGGCCAAATTCGCCACCCCAGATGACGAGGGTCTCATCCAGCATGCCACGCTGTTTCAGGTCGCTGAGCAGGGCGGCAATGGGCTGGTCAATCTCGGCGGCGAGCTTGCGATGGTTCTCCTCGATCTTCTCATGGTTATCCCAGGGCTGGCCTGCGCCGTGCCAAAGCTGGACGAATCTGACCCCACGCTCCAGCAGGCGGCGGGCGATCAGCGTCTGCCGGCCATGGACGCCATTGCCATAGAGGTCGGTGATGTGTTTGGGCTCGTGCGAAAGGTCAAAAGCGTCTGCCGCCTCGGTTTGCATGCGGAAGGCGAGCTCAAAGGACTGGATCCGGGCATCAAGCCGGACATCGAGCCGCTCCTGGCGGTGGGCCTGGTTGATCCGTTGGAGCAGATCCAGTTGCCGACGCTGGACGCCGGCGGTGGCATGAGGACTGCGGATGTTCTCGATGAGGCGGTCCAGTTCGCGGTGCTGGGTGTCCACATAGGTGCCCTGGTAGATGCCGGGCAGGAAGGCGGACTGCCAGTTCTCCGCGCTCTTGATCGGCTGGCCACCGGGGCACATGGCGATGAAGCCCGGGAGGTTCTCATTCTCCGTGCCCAGACCGTACATGAGCCAGGAGCCGAGGCTGGGCCTGGGCTGCACGGAGTCGCCACAGTTCATGAGCATGAGAGACGGCTCATGGTTGGGCACCTGGGCGTACATGGAGCGGATCACCGCGATGTCATCCATGTGCGCAGCCGTCTTCGCGAAGAGCTCGCTTACCTCGATCCCGCTCTGGCCGTAACGCTGGAAGGTGAACGGGGAGGGGAAGGCCGCTCCCGTCTTCCGCTCGGTGAGGCGGGCCTGGGGCAGCGTTTTGCCCACATACCGCGCCAAAGCGGGCTTGGGGTCAAAGGTGTCCACATGAGAGGGGCCACCGTTGAGGAAGAAATGAATGACGCGTTTGGCCTTGGGTGCGATGTGACTGAGCTGCCCCGCGCCTGTGCTGGCGACGGCCAGTCGTTCGGGAGAAGCCACCAGCCCCGCCAGTCCCATCATGCCGAAGCCAAGTCCGGAGCGGCGCAGGAACTCGCGTCGCGAGAGCGGAAGAGGGGGCGTGAGATTCGGGTTCATAGCCATTCAGTCCACAAACATGAATTCATTCGCCAGCATCAGGATCTGCACGAGCTGGGCCCAGGGATCGAGAGCTCCGTCAGTGGGTTCAGGGAAATCAGCTTCCGCATCCCACACCTGGGCGTCCACATCGCCCCCGGACCCTGCACTCCCGGCGGAACGGATGCGGGGTGACCAGAGGAACTGGTCGCTGTTCAGTCCGTTGCCGATGTCCACCACGAAGTCGAGCGTGTCGCCTGCCTTGAGGGAGAGTCCGTCGAGGTTCATGACCGATTCCGACTGATGCAGGGTGACGGCGCGCAACTGACCCCGGGAGCCCTGGCTGACGAAGGCGCGGATCCCATCACCGGCCGCCGGCTCGTGTTTCAGGAGGGATTCCACGATGTAGTCGCCATCGGCAGGCGCCGTCCAGCGACGCACCACGGCGTGCTCCTTGTCATTGCCAGGATGACCGCCCTCGGGCGTGAGCTGCGCCCACCCCAGCGTGACATCCGGCCAGCGGCTTCCGCCCTGCCAGGCGCGGTCTTTGAGCCGGGGCAGGGCCGTGAAGTTTTTCATACGCCCCGCTTCTTCATCCCATCCGCCGTAGCCATATTGCCAGGCTTTGGCCGTTTCGCGGATGGCGAGACGCTCTGGCGCTGCGGCATCACGCACGTAGTCCAGAGCCACCTGTAGCTCCTCGAACTCAGGGGTTCGCTGATAGAGCAGCGCATAGATCAGGGCAATCCGTTCTGCATCGGTGCGGCAGGCCTGGACTTCCTTCCGGCTGGCCAGAGCGCGGGCCTGCGCGGCAAGGAAGGGATGATTCATGGCGAACAAGGCCTGCTGGGGCACCGTGGTCTCCGTACGCCGGGGAATGGAGAGGTCGGGGTTGGCAAAATCAAAGGTGCGCAAGACCGGAGCAAGGTCCTCGCGATCGACGGTGGCATAGAGGGTGCGCCGGGTGTTGGACTCGGCGAACAGCTCCTGGGGCCGTCCGCCGACGCTCGCATCCAACTGACCTGCGGCGGTGAGCCACGCATCGCGGGCCTCTTCAAAGCTCAGGCGATGCACGTTCATGCGCCAGAGGAGCCGGTTGTCGGCATCACGCTCCTGCGCCACCCGGAGCGCTGCGGGATGCTCCGGTCCTTGCGAGCTTTGTTGATAGGTGGACGAGAGCATGATGAGCCGGTGCAGCTCCTTAATGCTCCAGCCCCGGTCCATGAAGCGCAGGGCGAGCCAGTCGAGCAGTTCCGGATGACTGGGCGGTTCCGCCCGCACGCCGAAGTCGCTGGGGGTGGTCACCAGGCCCTGGCCAAAGTGGTGCATCCACACGCGGTTCACCATGACGCGGGCAGTGAGTGGATTGGCGGGATCGATGATGGCTTGGGCAAGTTCCAACCGGCCGCTGCCACGGGTGAAAAGGCGGGGTGTGTCACCCGAAAGCGCCTGGAGGAACTGGCGGGGGGCTTCGTCGCCCTTCGTCAGCGGGTTGCCGCGCTTGAAGATGCGCGCGGTGACCGGCTGGGCGCGGTCCTCAAGGATGACGGCATGTGCGGGAGCGTGGGAGGGCTCCATGAGGACCCGGTCTACCTCGCCCTGAAGCCGCCAGAGCTCCACGACGACATTGTTGGGGAAGAACATCTCAATGTTCGCAATCGCTTCATCCGGCACCAAGCAGGGCGAGTCCGGCCCATAGAGCACCTGACGGAGTGCTTCCGCAGAGGGATCGGGGAGGGCATTGGCCCCGGGCTGGACTTTCAAGTGGGCTTGCCATTGCTTCTCGAGATCGGCAAACAGGGTGCCGTAACGCTCCGCCACCTCGACCATGCTCGCAGGCGGTTTTGTGAAGAGCGCGGTCACCAGCGGATGCCCTTCGTCTTTGCGGTGAGCCAGCTCGGCGGAAACGGCAGCGGCCTGTTGGGGGAAGTCCGCTGGAGGGAGTTTGGCAAAGGCATGCCAGGCGGTGAAAATCGGGTCATGGCTCACCCGCGCCTTTTCCAGATGGCGTTGCCAGCGTCGGACCACCACCGGATTGAGGTCCTGCGCATCGAGGAGCTGTCCAAAGGCCTCCTCGGGATATTTCTCCAGCTCCAGTTGTGCGGTCAGGTGCTGCGAGAGGGTGGCCCGCACGCGAGCAGCCTGTTCATCCCGGCGCAGGCGGAGGGTCGTCTGAAGCTTGGTTTCCAGAGCGTGGAGCTTCGCGGCGAAGGCCTCATCTCTGGAGGGGGGCGCACTGGGCACGAGCTTCTCGGTGCAGCTCTGGAAAACCCCGTAGAGCGCGTAGTAATCCCGCGTGGGGATGGGGTCAAACTTGTGATCATGACACCGGGCGCAGCCCACGGTGAGCCCCAGCGTGCCGCGCATCAGCACGTCGATGCGGTCGTCGATGATGTCATGAGTGACTCCGAGGAAGCGGCGTCCCAACGTGAGAAAACCCATGGCGGCCAGATGCGGTGAACCCGCGGGCTCCACTTGGTCTGCAGCAATCTGCCGAAGGAGGAAGCGGTCGTAGCCCATGTCCTCGTTGAGCGCCTTCACCACCCAATCCCGGTAGGGAGCGGCATGGACGAAGCGTTTTTCCTCACGGGCATAGACATAACCCTTGGTGTCGGAATAGCGTGCCACATCCAGCCAGTGCCGGGCCCAGTGCTCTCCATAGTGGGGACTGGCCAGCAGTCTCTCTATGACACGGGCGTAGGCCTCCGGGGAGTCATCTCCCAAGAAAGCCTCCACCTCGGCGGAGGAGGGGGGCAGACCGGTGAGATCAAACGTGGCCCGCCGGATGAGCGCCACCTTGCCCGCAGGCGGGGAGGGGGACAGGCCGGCGGCATCCAGCTTCGCCAGGATGAAACGGTCCAGATTGCCCAGGGCTGCCGTAGGGTGCTTCACCTGCGGCGGAACTTGATGCACCGGCTTACGGTAAGACCAGTACTGCGGCTCCGGTCCGACCTTGGCGGGGGACTTCACCGTGATCTTCGTCGTCTTGCCTTCGCGAGGGTCAGGGGCACCCACGCTGACCCAGGTCCCCACGTCCGCGATCACGGAGGGAGGCAGTTGTGCCTTCTTCTTCGGCATCTTCAGATGCGGATCTGTGTGGGAGATGGCGGTCAGCAGTAGGCTCGCGGATGGAGCGCCAGGGACGATGGCCGGGCCACTGTCCCCGCCGCTGAGCAGCCCCTGCCTTGAATCCAACAGCAGTCCGCCCTTGGTCTGGCCAGACTCGGCCGAGTGGCATTCGTAGCAGTGCTCGATGAGCATGGGCCGGATCTTCGTCTCAAAGAGAGCCAGCCCCGCGGCATTGTCCTTGGTTGAGGCGTCGGCGTCCGCAGCGTGAATCTGGTCCGCAGATACACTGCCCAGGAGAAGCAGCAAGCAGGGGCTGATGCGGAGAAGTTTCATCGCAGGGGCAGCATGAGATTCTGATCAACCGTTGCGGATGATCATTACGCGATGGGATGCTGGATCCTTGCTTGGCAGGTGGAGGTTGAGACGCTGCGCTGGTTGAGACGCGGCCGCCGGGGCGGCTGCTGGTTGAGACGGCTTCGCCTGGTTGAGACGCTGCGCTGGGGTGGGGAGTGGCGGTAGCGTGGATTGGCGGTTGGTGAGTGGAAAGGGAGGGATGGTCTCGCACGAAGGCACGAAGGATGCATGGGGGCAGTGGGCTTCGTTGGGAGGGGTGAGGGGCTCGAACCTCACCAGGTGTAGCCAAAGCGGTGATGCTCACCGCAGTCCCAAAGCGACTTCGTCGCCAGGTGTTGGGGGCGGTGGGTTTGGGGGAGAGTCGAGGGGCTGGTGAGGTTGGAGGGACGTTTGACTGATGGCTTCTGCAA
Source organism: Verrucomicrobium sp. BvORR106 (assembly GCF_000739655.1). Lineage (GTDB taxonomy): Bacteria > Verrucomicrobiota > Verrucomicrobiia > Verrucomicrobiales > Verrucomicrobiaceae > Verrucomicrobium. The sequence goes on from NZ_BATR01000069.1 coordinate 81,980, forward strand.
GATGCAGAAGCCGGCACGCTGGAAGCGCGCGGTCCTCGAGATTTTGGTTGAGGCGTCGGCAAACGAGGATTGCCTCCATGCTGGCATGGTCTCATACTCTCCGAAAATCAGCCCCCTTTTTGTCGTCTATGAGGAACGTCAATTCGATCTGCTCCCGGTTGTTGCTGCTGGCTTTGCTGGCCTTGGGTTCCTCCAGTTGCGCAGGGTTCCAGCAGAAGGGTGGGGAACGGCGCGAACCGATCCCAGCCAGTCAGGTGATGGATGACCTGCGGCGGGGGCCGGAGCGACTGGAGTCGGTCTCCCTGCAGATGGACGAGATCCTGGCGGAGTTCAGGAAACTATCGGCGCGCTCCGGCGGTGCGTGGAGGGCTCGGGGGTATCTGGATGCGGGGGAGAGTGACCGCATGGAGACGCTCCTCTTCAAGTATATGACGGCGCGGGAGGTATTGTGCGAGTTGGTCGCCACACTGGGAGGGAAGCGATCACTGCCAGCGAGTGCGTCGGCTGACGAGGCGAGGGCGGCGCATCTGCTCACGGTGGATGCCCAGTGGGTGCTGGTACGGCACAGCGCGGAGCTGGTGGCCCTGTTCGCCGGGGACAAGGTGGCAGCGGCCAAGCTGAATGAGGCACAGTTTGAATCGCACCTGCCCGCGGGCAGTTTCGAGACGTTGCAGCTGAATGTGACCGCGACGGATCTGGAGCGGCGGTTGGAGGCATCGCAGGTGCTGTTTGAAAAGGAAGCGCAGGCCGCAAAGCAGGGGACGGGTGCGTCATTACTGAGCAGTCCGGGGTATGAGCGTTTGCTGTCGCAGGCACCGCAAGATCAGGCGCGGGCCGTGGCGGCGGTGCGTCGTGCGCAGGGGTTGCGGCCGGGATTGAAGGTGTCGGTGGAGAACCGCATGTCGCACACAGAGGCGGCCAAGGTGGCCCGTGAACTGGGGGCGGAAGGCGGAGATCTGGCCTACTCGGCGCGATCGCTTCTGTTCAAGGTGGTGAGTCGCATGAAGAACCCGCGCGTGAAGGTGATCCAGTTCAGCAAGGCCCAACATGCCGAGGTGGAGTCGCTGCTGCAGCCGGGTGATGTGATCCTGACCTACACGGCGGGGTACATGAGTGATGTGTTCATCCCCGGAGCGTTCAAGCACGGCATCACATTTGTGGGCACTCCGGAACAGCGGGCGGCAGCGGGTGTGGAAGTGGCCCGGTTGCCCGGACTGGCCGGGCCGGAGAAGGCGGCGGTGAGTGAGCGCATCCAGCAGCGGGAGACGGTGAACGGTCAGAAGGCGGATGTGATCGAGGCCGTGGCGGAGGGGGTTATTTTCAATAACCTGGGCCACATCATGGACACCAATGTGAACCGTCTGGCGGTGCTGCGTCCGCGCTTGTCAGAGGCGGACCGCGCGGCGTTTGTGACCGAGGTGTTCGCGTATCAGGGCGATGCGTATGACTTCCTCTTCGACTTCGCCGATGCTTCGCGGCAGGTGTGCACGGAGGTGATCTATCGCGGGCTGAACGGGAAGCAGGGCATTCGGTTCGCGCTGACGAAGCGTGGCGGGCATCCCACGCTGAGTGCGGACGATGTGGTGAACTACCATTTCAAAACCGGCGGGCGGCATTTTGAGTTTGTGTTGTATGCCGAGGAGGATCTGGGCAAGAGCGGGCACCGGGCGAAGGTGCTGACGGGGAAAGAAGGGGAGGGGAGGTTGAGGGAAGTGATGTCGGTAAAACAGTAATTCAGTGAGACGGTAAATCGGTAGGACGGTTAAACCACAGAGGCACAGAGAGCACAGAGACTGAAACTGAGGTTTAGACAGAATTAACAGAATTTACGGAATTGGGATTCGGTTTTGGGGTGGTTGAAGGTGGGCGCGGTGTTTACGTGCTGTGGTTGAGTTTTTGGTGTTGGTTCATGAACCCGAAGGGTTCGCCATGGGTGGTTTTGGAGAGGGCGAACAAGGCGGTCTCGGGGTACGCTTGGGGCGGACCGGGACAAGAATGTCCCTCACTCCTTTTACTGAACTCAAACCCTGCTTTTGGGAATGGGTTGGTGGAGAGGCTGTTGATCGACGTGGGACTGCTACTTGTCTCTCGATTCCAGATCACCCAATTGAAGGAGACGCTCGGACCGCATGACGTAGACAATGAAAACGGTGTTCCCGGAAACTCGGTAAAACACGCGAAGCGGGTTGATGACCAGATGCCGGTAACGTGAATCGGGCAAGTCATGAGGGACCGCGCCCATCTCGGGAAAGGTGCGGAGCATTTCGACCTCTTTGAAGACGCGTTTGACCAGCTTCTTCGCGGCGGGCGGGTGGTCCAGCGCGATGTAGTCGGCGATCTGCTCCAGATCCTGAAGGGCGGGTTCGGCCCAGACTATTCGAGCCATCGGGAGAGCCGGTTCTTTGCTTCCTTATGGCTGACCGTGCGGCCTTCCTGAATGGCTTTCTCTCCTTTGGCGATGCCTTCCAGAAGCTGAAGTCGGGCCTCCATGGCGTCAAACGTGGCCACATCCACCAGATAGGCGGCGGGCAGCCCGTGTTGGGTGATGAGCACGGGCTGATGATCAGCGGTCACCTCGCTGATGAGATCGGTTGCCTTGCGCTTGAGCGTCGTGACGAGCTCGGTTCTCATGAAAGTGATACTAGAGTATCACTTGGCGGGGTGCAACGGGTATTGGGTTAAACCACAGAGGCACAGAGAACACAGAGACTGAAGCTGAGGTTTAGACAGAATTAACAGAATTTACGGAATTAGGTTTAGCTTCCAGATGACGGTGTCAGCGCAGGTCTGTTCGAAGCTAAAACCTGAATTTTGTTAATTCCGTTAATTCTGTCTAAAAAGCATTCCTCTGTGTTCTCTGTGCCTCTGTGGTTTAACTGATTTCCCGCCTGCCTCAAAGCCCCAGCGCTTTCCGCGGATTCGCCACGGAGAGGGTATGCAAGTCTTCCTGGCTCAGGCCGAGGTGCTTTGCATTGTTCTCCTGGATGCGGGGCCAGGTGACGGTGGAGCCGACGAAGTGGGAGCCATCGGGGGAGCGGGCGACGAGGTCTTCGCCGATGACGATGTCCCAACCGGCGAGGGTGAACTTGCCGGGGCCGAGGCGGGAGGCGGAGATTGCGTCGGTGACAAAGATGCTGTGCTCCACGCCGGCGGCACGGAGGTGGTTCTGGAGGGCGAAGAACTCGATGTGCACACCATCGGGGATGAAGCAGAGCCAGAGGCGGTCGCGGAGACTGAGGGCCCGTTGCACGATGTTGTCATGCCGGTGCATGAGCATGGGGCAGCCGTTGCCGACATGCGTGAACATCTTGAGGCCGTGGTTCGTGGACTCACGCAAGACTTCCAGGGAGGGATTGCAGTGGCCGGCGGAGACGCACACGCCGTTCTCGGAGAGATAGGCGGTGGTGGCAAAGCCAGCATCATTCTCTGGGGCGAGGGTCACGAGTTTGGCGAGGCCTTGGGACGCATCGAGCAGGCGCTTGGCGTGCTCCACCGTGGCGGGCTTGACCGCATGCGGAGGATGAGCACCGACATAGCCTTTCTCCGGATTGATGAAGGGGCCCTCGATGTGAAAACCGGCGATGATTTCCTGGGCGAGCGGATCGGCCTCACGTAAGCGGGCGAGGGTGGAGAGCCGGCTCTCCATGGCCGGCAGGTCATCCGTGATGATGGTGGCCAGGATGCCGGAAGCGCCGTCTTCTCTCAGGCACACGCACGCGTGATGCAACGCCTCTGCGGTGAGGCCATCGCGGTTGAAGTCGGTGCCGGCGTATCCGTTGACTTGGAGATCGAACATGGTGGGAAAATTGGGCGATCCCCGCCGGGCGTAAAGGTCAAACGTTGGAAGCGCTGGGCAAAGGATTGAAAGGAGTCACTTTCGTATGAATCGATTTAACCACAGAGGCGCTGGGAATTCGAAATTATGAATTATGAATTATGAATGTGGGGAGCGGAGATGTGGACGTCGCTTGAAATCCAGGCACCTCAAAGAATTCCATTCCTAATTCCTAATTCAGCATTCCTAATTTTAGGCTCCTACTCTGCTTCGCGGACTTCGCTGATCATGAGCTGCCAGGATTCCTGGCCGCGCCAGACCTGGCGCTGGACTTTGAGGGCGACGTCCCAAGGGGGCGGGGGAACGTCGTTGAGGGGGGCGTTGAACCACATGGCGGGGCGGGACTGGCCGCCCTGGCGGAGGGTGAGTTTCCAGTGCTTTTCCTTGAGCACCTGGCCGGGCAGGATGGGCTCCATGCCGCGGCAGAGGAAGATGGGCTCGTGATTGCCCATGCCGAAGGGTTCGAGGAGTGTGTACTGCTCCAGGAAACGCGGGGTGAGGTCGGCAAGGGAGATCTCGGCGGAGAGATGGAGCCGTGGAGTGAGTTCGTCGGCGGTGATCTGACTCTCCACGGCAGCGCTCATGGCGGTGCGGAAGTCGGCGAGGTTTTCCTCCTTGAGGGAGACACCCACGGCCATGGGGTGGCCACCTCCTTTGATCAGGAGGTGGCGGCACTGATCGAGCGCGGCTACCAGAGAAATGCCGGTGACGCTGCGACCGCTGCCCTTGCCATGGCCATCCTGACCAAAGGCGAGGAGCAGCGTGGGGCGATGGTGATCGCGCATGAGACGGGAGGCGACGATGCCGACCACACCCTGATGCCAGGTGCGGGAGCCGAGCACGATGCAGGCGGATTCGCCGAGGCTGGGATCGGCCGCCATCATGGCCTGGGCCTCCTTCTGGGCGACGGACTCGACGTCCTGGCGTTCGCGGTTGTGCTCGTCCAGCAGCTCGGCGCACTCCCGGGCGAGCTGGGGGTCCTCACTGAGCAGGAGATCCAGCGCGGTCTGCGCGGTATCGAGACGGCCGGCGGCATTGAGCCGCGGCCCCAGGCGATAACCGATGTGATGGGCCTGGATGAAGCCATCGACGCCGGCGACCTGCTTAAGCGCACACAGGCCGACGCGGCGGGTGGTGGCGAGCTTTTCCAGGCCTTTGCGCACGAGGGCGCGGTTCTCCTCCTTGAGCGGGACGAGGTCGGCCACGGTGCCCATGGCGACGAGGTCCAGATGCTCCTTGAGGTCGAAGTTGTCCAGCTTGCGCGTCTTGAGCAGAGCGTGGGTGAGCTTGAAGACGAGCCCGACGGTGCAGAAGTAGGTGAGCCCGGTGTGGACCTCCAGCTTGGGGTTCACCAGCGCGACACAGGTGGGCAGGCGGTCGGCAGGCTCGTGGTGATCCACGATGATGCAGTCCACGCCCTGTTGCTGGAGCCAGTCGGCCTCCACCACGGAGACGGTGCCGCAGTCCATGGCGATGAGGAGAGCGGGCTTGCCATGCTCTTCAAAGCACCGGACGAGGCCGTCGTGGCTGAGGCCGTAGCCCTCCTCCATGCGCAGGGGGAGGAAGGCGTGCGGTTGCAAACCGTAGGCCTGCAGCACCAGCGTCATCAGGGTGAGGGAGGTCACGCCGTCCACATCATAGTCCCCATAGAGCACCACCTGCTCCTGCCGGTCCACGGCCTGGAGAATGCGGTCCACGGCCTGCCGCATTTGGGGGAGGACGAAGGGGTCGCCCAGCTCCGCCAGACGGGGCTGGAGGAAGCCCTTGGCCTGGGCCTCCGTGGCCAGTCCGCGCAGGGCCAGCAGGCGCACCAGCAGCGGTGGCAACGTGGTTCCCAGAGCCGTGCTCCTCAGGCTGGTGAGAACCTCGGCATCAACGGGTTCCAAGATCCAGCGGACAGCTTTCTGAGAGGAGATGGGCATGAGGAGAGGACGGCGGCAGAGGGAGAGAGTTTTCACCCTAGCGGTTGTGGAGCCTGCGTACATGTCTTTTTTGTTTCCGAGAAGGGGAGGGCGGCATCTTGTCGCTCGACAGAAGGGGCTTCACGCGCACCATCAGGCATGACCGACACCAGAGGAGACCGCGCCATCAAAGCAGCCATGGGACTGTTCCTTGCGATGATGGGGGCGATTGCCACCTGGTTGCTCTGGCATGCGTACCAGCGGGCCGAGGAAACCCGGCACTGGCAGCCGGTGGAGGCCGTGGTCATCATGTCGCAGCTGATCACGAACCGTCCGAGCCCGCACTCCCCTCTGGGCTACCGGGCAGAGATTCACTATCGCTACACCGTCGGCGACAAGACCTACACAGGCACGAAGGTGGAGCGCGTGGAGGGCTCCTCCAACAAGCAGGACAAGCCCATGGCCAAGGTAAAGCAGTTTCCCGTGGGGCATGTCGTCACCTGCTATGTGAATCCCGATCATCCTGAGACGGCGATTCTCCAGCAGGGGTCGCGAGCGGCGTTGTACTCCTTGTGGTTCCCCATGTTGTTCGTCGTGGGGGGGCTGGGCATGACCGTCTCCGCCCTCCTCCGGCCCAGAACCAAGTCATCCGCAGCCTCATGAGTCGCTCCTGGCAACCTGCTGAAAGCAAGCTCCGGGTCTGGGACCTGGTGCTGGCGATGCTCTCCATCTATCTCCTGGTGGCTCTGGGGGTGGAGATGATCCTGGATCTGGATGACGACATCCGCTGGGGGCTGAACATCACGGACAATGTGATGTGCTTCATCTTCATGGGAGACTTCTTCCACCGCCTGGCCACGGCGCCGAACCGGCTGGCTTATTTGAAGTGGGGGTGGATCGACTTTATTTCCAGCATCCCCTCGCTGGACATCTTCCGCTGGGGCCGGTTCTTCCGGCTGTTCCGCATCCTGCGCATCATCCGCTCTGGCCGGCAGATCATGATGGTGCTGCAGCAGAGCCGGGCGCAGAGCCTGCTGCTGAGCGTGCTCTTTGGCTGCTTCCTCATCGTGGACGTGGGCGCGATGGCGATGCTCCACTTTGAGAAAGGCGTGGAGGGCTCCAACATCCAGAGCGTGCAGGACGCCTTCTGGTGGGCGGTGGTGACGATGACCACCGTGGGCTATGGCGACCACTACCCGGTGACCCCTCAAGGCCGGCTGGTCGCCGCGTGTCTCATGATCATGGGCATCGGATTGTTCGGCTCGCTCACGGCGTATCTTTCATCGAACCTGCTGAAACGGGATGCTGAGAAGGAAGTGGGAGATTTGAAGAAGGTGCTGGAGAAGCTGGAGGCTGTGGAGAAGAAGCTGGAAGCGGTGGAAGAGAAGCTGAAGCAAAAATTATGAATTATGAATTATGAATGGGCTGCAAGCAGTCTTCGTGGCGGGGTGACCCGATGGTCATTCCTAATTCCTAATTTATAATTCATCATTCAAAGACGAAAAACCCCGCGAGCCTGGGGCTGGCGGGGTTTTAGGAATTACTCTGGCGAGAGGTTAGTCTTCGCGGTTGCCGAAGGGACGGCGTTTCTTGAAGCCGCCGCCGTGGCTGCCGCCACTGTATCCGCTGCTGGTGCCGCCGCCGCCGTAGGAACGGCGTTCGGGGCCGCCTTCACGGCGGGGGAAACGGGGGCGATCCTGCTGGCCGCCGCCCTGGTATCCGCCACCGCCGCCGGCAGCGCCACCACCACCACCTTGATAACCGCCACCACCGCCGCCGCCTTGGGCTTCCTGCTGGTCGGCCATGTCCATGCGAAGGCTGCGACCGCGGAGGGACGAGCCCTCGATGCCGCTGAGCACCTGCTGCACAAACTCGGTGGGTACGCCCACGTAGCTGCACTTGGAGAAGATCTCGATGCGGCCGAGGGAGCCCTGGGGGAGATTGGCGGTGCGGTAGATGGCACCTGAGATCTCACGCGGGGTCACTTCGTCCATCGCACCCACGTTGATGAAGAGGCGGGTGTAGCCTTCCTGGGTGGATTGGGGACGCGGGCCGGGCGGGCGGAATTCACGGCCACCTTCGCGCTGTTCGAAGCGCTGCTGCGGCGGGCCGGAGCGTTCGTAGTCCTGGCGGTCTTCGCGGCGCGGCTTGCGCTCGGGCTTGGGACGGTCCTCGAGAATTTCCTCGGACTCGCGGGCGGAGTCGGAGAGGAGCAGGTGGAGCAGGGCGCTGGCGATGTCCGTGCTGCTGTGGCCGGCGTCCAGGAGACGCTGGACGGTGCTCTCGTGGGAGGTGAACTTGCCTTCTTCCAGCGTGGCTTGCAGCTTGGCGAAATGGGTGTCCACACGCTTGCCGTCCACTTCTTCACGGGTCGGCACCTTGTGGCGCGCGATGTTGACCTTGGCGTAGCGCTGGATGCGCTGCAGGAGGAAGATGTCGCGACCGCTGACGAGGCTCATCGCCTTGCCGCTGCGGCCTGCACGACCGGTACGGCCGATGCGGTGCACGTAGTCTTCTTCGTCATAGGGGAGGTCGAAGTTGACGACCAGATCCACGTCATCCACGTCCAGGCCACGGGCGGCCACGTCGGTGGCGGCGAGCACTTCCACATTGCCGGCGCGGAAGTTCTTCATGACGCGGTCACGCATGGTCTGGTTGAGGTCGCCGTGAAGGCGGTCCACCCCATAGCTGCGGGCCATGAGGGCATCGGTGATGTCGTCCACGGCCTTCTTCGTGTTCGCGAACACGATGGCGAGGCGCGGGTTCTCGATGTCGAGCAAGCGGCAGAGCACCTCGATCTTGGAGCGGCTGTTTACTTCATAGTAGCGCTGCTCAATGGTCGGCACGGTGAGGGCCTTGTGCTCGATGGTGATGAGCGCGGCGTTCTTCGTGTAGCTCTCCACCAGGTGGCGGATGGGGCCGGCGAGGGTGGCGGAGAAGAAGAGGGTCTGGCGGTTCTCCGGCACGAGGGCCATGAGGGAGTCGATGTCCTCACGGAAGCCCATGTCGAGCATTTCGTCGGCTTCATCGAAGACGAGGGTCTGGAGGGCGTCGAGGCGGAGCATGCCGCGCTCGAGGAAGTCGAGGATACGGCCGGGGGTGCCGACGACAATTTGCGCGCCGTCGCGGAGACCGCGGATCTGGCGGTCATAGGTGGCGCCGCCGTAGATGGGGAGGGCCTTCAGACCGGGCTTGTGGACGGTGAGCTTGGCCACCTCTTCACAGACCTGCATGGCGAGCTCACGCGTGGGGCACATGATGAGGGCACGCACGCCGCGGTCGCGGGGATCGATCTTCTGCACGACCGGGATGGCGAAGGCCATGGTCTTGCCGGAGCCGGTCTGGGACTGGCCGACGACGTCGCGGCCTTCCAGGGCGGGCGGGATGCCTTTTTCCTGAATGGGAGAAGGCTGCTCAAAGCCCAGGGCCGTCATGGCCTTGAGGATGTCTGGGGCGAGGCCCAGCTCGGTAAACAGTTTCCGGTCCCCGGCCGGACGGGTGGGGGGGACGTCTGCCACGGGCGCAACGGGAGCCTCCGACATGAGGGGGGCATCCATCGGCGGCAACGTCTCAGCCACAGGGCTGGAATCGGGGAACGGGTTCTGATCCATATTCAAATACCCCCTTGGTATTTGGGGGTTCGAAGGATCTCACACCTCAGGCGAAAGGCAAGTGATACGTTTTTTGGGCGGGCGAGTGTAGGGAAAGGCGGAGCGGCGTCAATGGGGAAATCGGGGCCTAGCCCGCTGCGCGGGAGACAGAAGACGGGAAGACGCAAGACGCAAGACTTGAGGTCTGGGGAGTGATGGAGTGATGAGGTGGCAGGGGTGGGGGGCTATTCTCACACGAAGGCACAAAGGCACGAAGGGTTTGGGGTAGGAGCGGGTTGTGGGTGGGGCGGGGATTGCTGCGACCCCTTCGGGGTCGGGGAGCTTTGATTGATGATTCCGGTGGTGTCAGTCGCTTTGCTCCTTCGACCACCGGCTAATGGCTGTGATGCCTCCGGCATCGGAGATGGTGGAGGGGCCGGGAGGGTTCTTCTATCTTGGGGGGGCGGTTGAGGCGGCAATCCCGACGGGTCGGGATGCTCTGCAGCCCGGGAGGTTTGGAGATGGGGAGAGGATTTGGCTGTGGTGGCTTGCTTGGGTGCTGCCTCCTGACCGCGTAAACGCGGAACTCCAACGCTGCCGACGGATCTTCTTTGGTGGTTTGATTGTCGGCGGCCGACGTGGGCACGCAAGGCGCGGGGCTGGGAACCCCCGCCTCCTGTACCCGCGAACAAGCGGCTGGGTCAGATGGCTGCAGAGTAAAGGAGGCGGGGTCTCCGGCCCCGCGGTCTGTGGGGTGGGCGGAGCGGGAAGGGGGCCGAGGGACGATTGAGGCGTGAGCCTGAATGAGGCCGGGCTTTCAGCCCTCAGTTTCTTCTCTTTGCGAGAACCTGGGGCGTTGCCCCAGGCTGGTATGAGGTCGGGCCGTTGGCCCTGAGATTCGGGGGAGGCGATCGCTTCCTGACCGCGCAAACGCGGAACTCCAACGCTGCCCACGGATCTTCTTTGGTGGTTTGATCGTCGGCGGCCGACGTGGGCACGCAAGGCGCGGGGCTAGGAACCCTCGCCTCCTGTGCGCGGTTTCACATCACTCCATTACTCCCCCACTCCCACTCCATTCCCCCCCGAAGCTCCCGCCCCCTCAATACGCCAGCCAGGGGCCGAGCCATTTCTCCATGTGCTCCACGGTCTCGCCTTTGCGGGCGGCGTAGTCTTCGATCTGGTCTTTGTTGATCTTGCCGACGGCGAAGTACCGGGCATCCGGGTGGCCGAAGTAGAGGCCACTCACGGCGGCGCCGGGGTGCATGGCGTTGCTTTCCGTGAGGAAGACGCCGGTGCGCTCGGTGGCATTGAGCAGGTCAAAAAGAATGGGCTTCTCGGTGTGGTCGGGCTGGGCGGGGTAGCCGGGCGCGGGGCGGATGCCGCGGTAGCGCTCGCGGATGAGGTCGTCATTGCTGAGTTCCTCGGGCTTCTCATAGCCCCAGGCGAGACGGGCCTGCTTGTGCATGTACTCGGCCGTGGCCTCCGCGAGGCGGTCGGCGATGGCCTTGGCCATGATGCCGTTGTAGTCGTCCAGAGCGATCTTGAACTTCTCCGCCCATTCGTCGGCTCCGTGGATGCCGACGCAGAAGCCGCCGATGTAGTCGGCGCGACCGCTGTCCTTGGGCGCGACGAAGTCGGCCAGGGCGTAGTTGGGTTTGTCCTTCTTGGGCATCTGCTGGCGCAGGGTGTGGAAGACGCAGCGCACCTCCGTGCGGGTTTCGTCTGTGTACACCTCGATGTCATCGCCAATGCGGTTGGCGGGGAAGAAGCCGAAGCAGGCGCGGATGGTGTAGAGGTTCTCCGCGATGACCTGATCAAGGAGGGCGCGGGCGTCCTTGTAGAGCTTCGCAGCCTCGGGCTCGACCTGGTCCTGGAACTCGGGCAGGGCGCTCTTGAAGCGTTGTTCTTCCTCGTTCCAGCGCCCGCGGAGTTCCCAGGTGTGAAAGAACGGGGACCAGTCGATGAACGGCACCACCTCGCTGATGGGCAGCGGATCAAACACACGCACGCCGGTGAACTCGGGCACGGCGATCTCCTGGGTGCTCCAGTCGAACTGGGACCCTTTGGCCTGGGCCTCGGCCAGGGGCAGGAGCTTGCTGGCATCATCGCGCTGTGCGTACTGCTCGCGCAGCTTCGCGTGGCGCTCTTCGTTTTGCACCTTGAACCCGGCCTTCTGCTCCTCGCTGAGCAGGGAGGTCATCACCGGCACGGAGCGGGAGGCATCCAGCACGTGGACAATGGGCTCCTTGTAGTGCGGGGCGATCTTGATGGCGGTGTGGGCGGCGCTGGTGGTGGCCCCGCCGATGAGCAGGGGCACGGTGAAGCCGTTGCGCTCCATCTCCTTCGCCACATGCACCATCTCATCCAGTGAGGGGGTGATGAGGCCGCTGAGGCCGATGACATTGGCTTTCTCCGCCTTGGCCACTTCCAGAATCTTGTCGCAGGAGACCATCACGCCAAGGTCGATGACGCGGAAGCCGTTGCAGGCCATGACCACGCCCACGATGTTCTTGCCGATGTCGTGCACGTCCCCTTTCACGGTGGCGAGCACGATGGTGCCCGCACCTGAGGATTCGGCCTCTGCCTCCACGGCGTTGGCATCCGTCTCCAGGGCGATCTTGTGCGCGGCGGCGCGTTCCGCGGCGCGGGCGGCTTTCTCGGCCTCCATGAAGGGTTCGAGGTAGGCCACGGACTTCTTCATCACGCGGGCGCTCTTCACCACCTGGGGGAGGAACATCTTGCCTGCGCCGAAGAGATCGCCCACCACGCTCATGCCGTCCATGAGGGGGCCTTCGATGACCTTGAGGGGCACCTTCAGTTCATCCAGTGCCTCCTGCGTGTCCTGGTCGATGAAGTCGGTGATGCCGCGCAGCAGGGCGTGTTCCAGCCGCTTGCCCACGGATTGCTCGCGCCAGGCGAGGTCCACCTCCTGCTTCTTCGCGCCGGTCTGTCCTTTGAACTGCTCGGCATAGTCCACCAGGATCTCGGTGGCATCGGGCCGGCGGTTGAGGAGCACGTCCTCCACCTTCACGAGCATTTCCTGCGGGACGTCCTCGTACACCTCCAGCATCCCGGCGTTCACAATGCCCATGTCCATTCCCGCCTTGATGGCGTGATAGAGGAAGGCGCTGTGCATGGCCTCGCGCACCTTGTTGTTGCCGCGGAAGCTGAAGCTGATGTTGCTGACGCCGCCGCTGACCTTGGCCCCGGGGAGGTTCTGCTTGATCCAGCGGGTGGCCTCGATGAAGTCCACCGCGTAGTTGTTGTGCTCATCCATCCCCGTGGCGACCGTGAGGATGTTGGGGTCGAAGATGATGTCCTCGGGATTGAAGTCCACTTCGTCCACGAGGATGCGGTAGGCGCGCTCGCAGATGCGGATCTTCTCGTCATAGGTGGCGGCCTGGCCGTTCTCATCGAACGCCATGACCACCGTGGCGGCCCCGTAGCGCTTGATGGTGCGGGCGCGCTCCTTGAAGAGCTCCTCGCCCTCCTTGAGGGAGATGGAGTTCACGATGCCCTTGCCCTGGAGGCACTTCAGACCGGCCTCGATGACCTCCCACTTGGAGGAGTCCACCATGAAGGGCACCTTGGCGATCTCCGGCTCGGCGGTGACGAGGCGCAGGAACTTGTCCATCATGACGACGCCGTCGATGAGGCCTTCGTCCATGCAGATGTCGATGACGTTCGCGCCGTTCTCCACCTGCTGGCGGGCGATGCCGACGGCCTCTTCCAGTTTGCCTTCCTTGATGAGCTTGGCGAATTTGGGCGAACCGGCGACGTTCGTGCGCTCGCCGATCATGAGGTAGTTGGAGTCCTTTTCCCGGGTGAAGGGCTCGGTGCCGCTCAGGCGCAGCAGGGGCTCGATGACGGGGATCTCGCGCGGCGGGATGTTTTCCGCCGCTTTGGCGATGGCGGCGATGTGGTCGGGCGTGTTGCCGCAGCAGCCGCCCACGAAGTTCACCAGTCCAGCGCCGGCGAAGTCTGTGATGTACTCGCCCATGTGCTTCGGCTCGAGATCGAAGCCCGTGGGGGTGAGGGGGTTGGGCATCCCGGCGTTCGGGTAGGCGGAAACAAAGGCGTCCGCCTTGGCGGAGAGTTCCGCAAGGAACGGGCGCATCTTGTCCGGGCCGAGGGAGCAGTTCAGGCCGATGGCGAGCGGATTGGCGCTGCGCACCGCGTTCCAGAGGGCCTCGGCCTTCTGCGCGGAGATCATGGTTTCCCCACCCAGACCGACGGCGGCGGAGACCATGAGGGGGAGTTCGATGCCGTCTTCCTTAAAGACTTCCTGGAGAGCGACGATGGCCGCCTTCGCGTTCAGGGAGTCGAAGATGGTCTCGACGAGCAGGATGTCGCAGCCGCCGGCGATGAGGGCGCGGGTCTGGCGGCGGTAGTCCTCCACCACCTGGTCGAAGGTGACCACGCGGAAGCCGGCGTCGTCGGCGTCGGGCGAGACGGAGAGGGAGACGGTGAGTGGCCCGATGGCCCCGGCCACGTAGCGCTTGCGCCCGGTGTCGCTGCCGATGTTGTCTGCCCACTTGCGGCAGAGCTGGGCGGAGTCGTAGTTGATGTCCCAGGCAAGGTCGCGCAGGAACTTGTCGTCCATGACCTCCTGGTAGAAGGCGGGGTCCTTGCGGCCCTTGCCGGTCTCACGGGGGTCTTCCTTGAAGAACTCGCTCTGGGCGATGGAGGAGCCGGAGAAGGTGTTGGTCTCGATGATGTCCGCCCCGGCCACGAGGAAGCGGCGGTGGATGTCGCCGATGACGTCCGGGCGGGTCAGGGAGAGGATGTCGCCGTTGTTCTTGAGATCCTTTGGCGCATCGGCAAAGCGTTTGCCCCGGGTGTCTTCCTCACTGAGACCGTAGCCGCGGATGGTGGTACCCATGGCGCCGTCAATGACCAGGATCCGCTTACGGAGAAGCGCTTCCAGTTCTGGGCGGGCATTGGGTTGGGCAGGCATGGGGCACGTTAGCGGGGTGGGCGTGAGGTTTCAAGTACGCATGAACGCATCACGATATGTGGATACGAACTTCAGGGGTTTGGCGGAGGGATTGTTGCGGAATCCGGCTTGCATCCCCGCCGCGTAAGCTATGCTCACCGCCCTGTCCCTACCCCCTCCTCATGAGCGCCGCCGACCGTGAAGTCATCCTCGAAGCCAACGATTTGACCCGGGAGTTCGACGGTGTGACCGTGTTGGACCGGTTCAACTTCAAACTCCACAAGGGGGAAGTGCTGGGCCTGCTGGGGGCGAACGGCGCGGGCAAGACCACGGCTATGAACATGCTGCTGGGGCTGACCACGCCTACCTCGGGCGCGATCCGGGCGTTTGGCATGGATTTTGTGAAGCACCGCCTGGAGGTGCTGAAGCGGGCGAACTTCTCCTCCGCCTACACCAGCCTCCCCAGCAACCTGCTGGTCTGGCAGAACCTGACCGTCTTCGCCAAGATCTACGGCGTGCCGAATGTGAAGCAGAAGATCACGGAGCTGCTGGAGCTTTTTGAGATCGCAGACCTGCGCAAGCGGGTGACCGGCCAGCTCTCCGCCGGGGAAAGCACCCGGCTGAACCTGTGCAAGGCGCTGCTCAATGATCCCGAGCTCCTCCTGCTGGATGAGCCGACCGCGAGCCTGGACCCGGACATCGCGGACAAGGTGCGCAAGACCATCCGCAAGGTGCAGAAGGAGCGTGGCATCAGCATCCTCTACACCTCCCATCTCATGAAGGACATCGAGGAGGTGTGTGACCGGGTGATCTTCCTGCACAAGGGCAAAATCGTGGCCGAGGGCACGCCGGAGGAGATCGTGAAGAAGTCTGACGCGGCCTCGCTGGAGGAGGTGTTCATCAAGATCGCCCGCAGCGGGGAGGTGGAGGCTGCTCCTGCTTCCAACTAGGACCTTGCTTCTCTCTCATCTCGCTCACTCCCGACTTATTTCCTTGGCATGAATCCTCGCATCGTCAGCGCCCTTGTTCTCCGTTACCTGTATCTCTATGGCCGCACGCCCATGCGGCTCGTTGAGCTCATCTTTTGGCCCATCGTGGAACTGCTCATCTGGGGCTACCTGGGCATGTACCTGCAGGAGCATGCGGGGTCGAAGGTTCCCACCATCGTGGGGCACCTCCTGGGCGGGATCATCCTGTGGGACGTGATTTTCCGCGCGCAGCAGGGGGTGGCCATCTCGTTCCTGGAGGACGTGTGGACGCGGAACCTCCTGAATGTCTTTGTCGCCCCGGTGCGGAACATGGAGTACCTGACGGCCACGTTCATCATCGGGTTCTTCCGCATCCTGGTGACGGTCACCATGCTCTCAGTTATTTCCTTTTCGAGCTTCCAGTTCAACGTGTTTGAGATGAACTGGGCCATTGTGCCCTTCTTCGGGAACCTGCTGGTGACTGGATGGGCGCTGGGCATGATCTCCACGGCGTTGATTCTGCGCTGGGGGCAGGCGGCGGAGTCGCTGGCCTGGGCGGTGCCGTTCTTCATCCAGCCTTTCACCGCCGTGGTGTATCCGGTGAAGCAGATCACGCCGGTGTGGGTGCAGTGGTTGTCCCTGGCCCTGCCTTCCACGCATGTGTTTGAGGGCATGCGCGAGGTGCTGAGTGAACACACGTTCAACTGGAGCCACTTCTACTGGGCCTGCGGATTGAACGTGGTGTTCCTAGGGGTGGCGGGATGGATCTTCTCGTCCACGTTAAACGCGACGCGGAAGCGCGGGTTGTTGACGAAGTTTGCAACGCAATAGCGCCGCCTGCGGCGGAGACACAAGACTGGAAGACACAAGAGGCAAGACTTGAGGTCTGGGGGGCGTGGATGTCTGGGGTGGAGCGGGCGATTCTGCGACCCCTTCAGGGTCGGGTGCTTCTTTGAGAATACCGGGGGTGTCAGTCGCTCCGCTCCTTCGACCCCCGGCTACCGTCTGTGATGCCTTCGGCATGGGGGGGATCGTGTGGTGAGAAATGATGCGTTCGGTTTCGCGAGATCTTGTAGCGGCAGGCCTATTTCAGAGGTCTTGCAAAATCTGGGATTTCAGGGCATCGTGTCTCATGGTCTCTTCTGTGGACATCGTGTTTCAAGAAGCTCTTCAATTGCCTGAGGAGTCGCGGATGGAGTTGGTGGAGAGGCTAATCGTAAGCCTGCCTGCTGAGAACGATGTTGAACTGGAGCAGTTGGCTACGGCAACCCGACGTCTGGAGGAGATGAAGTCAGGTGCTGTTAAGGGCGTTTCTTTGGAGGAAATGGTTTCCAGGGTCTCTTCCATTCTGTCTGCAAAGCCTGGGAAATGACCATTGAGATCCACCCGGAAGCGGAAGCCGAGATTACTGATGCGGTGCGATGGTATGAGGAACGGAGTGCCAAATTGGGGGTGAGATTTCTGGCCCAAGTTACCCTGGCCCTACAGAAGATAGCTGACGATCCGTCACGATTTCAGTCCGTCGGCGGAGGGATCCAAGTGTATCGGATGGATCGCTGGCCCTACAAAATCATGTACGCCTATGATGAGTCCGCCTCGTTGGTGCGTGTCGTTTGTGTGATGCACAACAAACGTAGGCCAGGCTACTGGAGCGATCGTCAGTTTGAAGGTTAGGCCCTGGCTTCCTCAGCGCATCCTTGGTCTACCGCTTTCCTCTTGCTGCGGGACGTCGCCGTCTGGTAACTTGGCAGCCGTTGAGCGGAGGGCGTTGTGGCCTGACGTATTTTACAGCTGTGAAGATGAAACGCGTGACGAAATTCACTGCCTGGGTCTTCTGCCTGCTGGCGGCAGCGGTGCCGATGTCAGCCACGGCGAAGGACGAGCCGACGGCGGTGTTGGCGGCGCTGCCTGAGAAGGCGGGGATGTTTGAATCGGATGGGGAGGTGCAGACCTTTGAGGAGCACGGGCTGGGGGCCTCGCGACTCTATCGCGTGCCGGGCGGCACGTGGATCACGCTGTATCTCTATGACTTGGACACGCAGGTGATCCGCAACGGGGTCGAGGATCAAACCATCAAGGATGCCTGCAAGCAGGCGATGGGTGACATTCGGGAGATGGAGCGTCAGGGCCACTATGCAGATGTGAAGATGGCGGGGGAGAACAAGGTGACGCTGAAGCTGCCCTCCCAGAGGAAACTGGAGTTCCTTAACGTGACGTACTCGCTTACGTTCGTGAAGCAGGGGGCGGACGGGGAGGATGTGAAACTGGTTTCCCAGCTCTTTGTCACGGGGCTGAGAGATCACATTTTCAAGATCCGGGTGTCGAGCCCGGAGGGGAGCAATGCGGTCTCGTCTGAGGAGACGGAAGCCGCGCTGAAGCTTCTGATGGATGCGGTGCTCGCCGCGCCCAAGAAAGAGCTGCCCGCAGATTGAAGAGAGAAGGGGCTGGGATGCCGAGGGGCTTCGATTGACTTGACGGCATGGGTTCGCTGCCTTGTCTGTGGCCATGGGATTTATTGCCTGGCACTATCTTATTCGCATTGGGTTTCCGCTGTTTATGGTCTTGGGGGTGATGGGCATGTTGCTGCCGAAAACCGGACTGGGGAACGTGGTGGGGGCGCTGGGAGGCTTGATCGCGGTAGTCATGGGGGCGACCGGGGCCGTTCTGGCGGTGCGTCTTCTCCTGCGCGGGTTCAAGTTTGCCTGCCCGCAGTGCAAGGAGCGGAATACCGACTTGGGAGGGCGGAAAGGTGCTTTGTGGCTCTACTGTCCGAAGTGCGGGTTGTTTGAGGAGTCAGGGTTCATGAAGACGCAGATCTCGCATGACACGGGAGGCCCGGATGGTGGAGATGATGATGAGGAGGAGGAAGAAGAGGAAGACCAGGCCGACGGGAAAGTTTCGAAGTAGCGCGATTTTTGGCGAGAGGCGGGAAGGGCCGGCGGTGTATGGTCACCTTATGAAGCTTCCTTTTTCTCGTTTCCTCGCTCCGTTGTCATTGGCATGGGGAGTGTTGCTGCTGGGCACTGGGCTGGTGCAGGGTGCAGAGCCCAAGACGGTGATCGCGTATGGTGATTCCATCACGCAGGGCGGGGCGTTGAGCGGGGCGGACAAAGCGAAACTCTGGGTCACGCTGGTGGAGGCGCAGTCGGGCGGGAAGCTCAAGCTGGTGAACGAAGGCAAAGGCGGTCGGCCCACAAAGTCGCTGCCGGAGTTCGAGGCCATGCTGACGCGCCAGCCCAAGGCGGATGCGCTGATCATTGCGCTGGGGGCGAATGATGCGCGGCTGGACATCAAGGACACCTGTGTGCCCAACGCGGTGGCGAATGTGACCAAGATGATCGAGCTGGCCCGTAAGGCCTACGGCGCGAAGCTGCCCATCCTGCTGGTGGGGCCGACGAACATCAGGAAGGATGCACTGGGACCGTCCAAGCCAATCGCGAATGAGCGTGAGGCGAAGGTGAAGGAGTTGGGCGAGGGTTTTGAGAAGCTGGCCAAGGAACAGGGCTGCGCCTTTGTGAATCTCTACGGCGTGGTGCCAGACGCGAGCCTCGCCAAGGACGGCGTGCATCCTGACGGCGCGGGGAACGAGGCGATGGCGAAGGCATTGCTGCCGGCAGTGGAGAAGGTGGCGGGAGTGGGGAGTTGAGGTGTGCCGCAAGCGGCACGTTGAGACGCTTCGCTGGTTGAGACGGTGCCGCCGGGGCGGCACCTGGTTGAGACTCCCGCAAGCGCCTGGATGAGGGGAGGATGCGATAGGTGGAGGCATCGTTTTCGTGGTTTGTGTCGTCTTCCTGAGACTTTACATCTGTTAAAGTAGTGCGAAGATGACATTGTATGCCTACTCCCCATCACCCTTCTGCTGCGGTACGGCGGGCCATGAGCAAGCTCGGAGAGGACCTTCGTGATGCTCGCCGTCGGCGGCAGCTACCGATGTCGGTGGTGGCTGATCGTGCCTTCACCTCCCGCTCGACCTTACAGCGAGTGGAGGAAGGGGACACTGCGGTCAGCATAGGGATCTATGCGGCCGTGCTACAGGCTCTGGGGTTGCTCGATGGGCTTGGGCAGTTGGCAGATTTGAGCCGGGATCGGGTGGGGCAAGAGCTCGCCAGCGTTGCCTTGCCGAAGCGTGTGCGCTTGAAGAAAATGCCTCATCCCGCTGCGCGGGAGACACAAGACTAGAAGACACAAGACAGAAGACCTGAGGTGATGGGTGAGGTAGGGATGGCCGGGTGTGGCGGGCCTGAGCCTTCCGCAAGATGCGGAAAGGCAGCACGCTGGAAGCGTGTGGTCCCCTGGTTTCGATGAACCGGGTGAGGGAGTGATTGGGTAGATTGGGGAGCGCGGGTGGCTCGCCCGCTGCCTGCTTCTGGGGGCGTGTATGAAGAAGGTGCCTGCTTTCGCTCCGATGCTGAGTTCCCGGCGAGCCGCCGGGAACGGCAGTCGGGCCGACTGCGCTCCCCAATGCGAAGGTGTGTTGGTATCGAGGGAAGCTTGGGGGCGACTACTACGGCGCGGGTGCAGTCATCGTGTTTGAGTGGCCCGGGTTTTGGTTTGACGACCGTGAACCGTGGCTGTCTTCTGGAGAACTGCGAATCTAGGTCGCGAGCTTTATGAACCGGCGCAAAGTTTCCTACAGGCTTTGGTCGCTAAGTACTTCTTGGATAGGGTGGCCGCTTCGGGCGTTTGCTGAACTTCTGATACGGTTGAGGAGGCATCCCAAGGTCGACGGCGTCAGGATTGTGACGGCTGCTGTGGAGGAAGACAGGCGTGAACGGTGGGTCGCAACGCTGCGAGAGGCATTGCTGTATATTGAGCAACATGACCCTCGTCGCTATCGGCGGATCAAGAGGGAGATTCGGTCCATCTTCATTGGGCCTGAAATGACTCGGGGTAAGTACGATAGGCCCTACCGGGATTGCCGAATCAACTACCGCGGCTTGGAAATAGAAGACCATCCATTGTGGCTTCGGTTCCGTTTAACCACTCTTTTGGTCCACGAAGCCACTCACGGAAGCTGCTGCTCACGGTACATCGGTTATACGAAGGAGCTTCGCGGGCGCATTGAGCGATTGTGTCACCGGGAGGAGGTGAGGTTTGCGAGAAGGGCCTTTCCCGATTTGCAGCCTGAGTGGATCTGTGAGTTTGATATCACACCCTATCAAACTCATTGGGATACGCCGAAAAGAGTGTTGAGGCGACGCTTCTGGAGCCTGCTGAAGAACGAACTCATTCTGCCGGCACTGAGGAGGAAGGAAGTCCCTCCGGCTGGGAAACGCGAGGATTGAGGTCGTACGCAGGGATGACGGTGATCGGGGGCGGGGGCAAGTGGCCTGTGTCCTCTCCGGACTTCTCCTGGCGCGAATGTTGGGGAGATAGCGGACATTCTCGATGGCTTGGGGCGTGAGCCGCGTAAACGCGGTACTCCAACCCGGTTTGCGGACGTGGTGGGGAGGTGGAGGAGGCGCTGAGGGTTGGAGGGGCTTGGACTGCGAATCCGCGCAAAAACACCCTTCCAAGGAAGCTGAACCCCATTCCGTGAATTCTGTTAATTCTGTCTAAACCTCAGTTTCATCCCTCTGTGTTCTCTGTGCCTCTGTGGTTAATCCCCACCGTCCAACCACCCCTGACCCCTCCCCCCGCTTGCTTTTGCAAAGAACTGACGGACTGTCGTCGGCCAATTTCATGGAAACACGCACTCTCCCTACCGACCATCCCGAAGCCTTTCGTTTAGCCGTGGATGAGGCGGTGCGTGCTCTGGCCGCCGGGGAGGTGGTGGCGCTGCCGACGGAGACGGTGTATGGCCTGGCGGCGGATGCGCTGAATGCAGATGCAGTCGCGAAGGTGTTTGCGGCAAAGGAACGCCCGGCGTTTGACCCGCTCATCGTGCACCTGCCGCACAAGAAGGACCTCGACATCGTGGCCGAGGTGCCGGAGGACATCGCGGAGGTGGTGAAGAAGATCACCGAGAAATTCTGGCCGGGGCCGCTCACGATCATTCTGCCGAAGAAGCCGGTGGTGCCGGATCTGGTGACCTCGGGCATGCCGACGGTGGCGGTGCGGGCGAGCAATCACCTGGTGTTCAACCGCGTGGCGCGCACGCTGGACAAGCCGTTGGCGGCACCGAGTGCGAACCGTTTTGGCTCGATCAGCCCGACTTCAGCCTCGGCCGTGCAGGCGGAGCTGGATGGTCGCATCCCTCTTATTTTGGACGCTGGCGCGACCATGCACGGCCTGGAGAGCACGATCATCCGGATCGAGGCGGCGAAGCCCAAGGCGCGCATCATCATCCTGCGCCCCGGTCCAATTACGCCAGATGACCTGAAGCCCTTTGGCAAACCGATCCTGGCCAGAAATCTGAAGCCGGAAGAGCAGGAGAAGCTGGAGGCCCCGGGCCAACTGCCCTCCCACTACGCTCCCCGCACGCCGCTGCGCTTGCTCGAGTCGCCGGAGGAATTCACCCCCGAGCCCGGCAAGAAGTACGCGCTGCTCAGCTACCGCGGTGACGCGGACGATGGCTACTCGGACCTGGCGGAGTGGGACCACGTGATGGTGCTCAGCCCCGGGAAAGGGAAGCTGCCGGAGGCGGCGGTGCGGTTCTTCTTTGCCCTGCGGGAGCTCGACAAGCTGGGGGTGGATGAAATCATCGCCGAACCTCTGCCAGAGAGGGAGCTCGGCCTGGCCATGATGGATCGGCTGCGCCGCGCGTCGGTGAAACGATCTTAATCTGACAGCGCCAACGTCCCCAACTCTGCTGCTGCGACATGAGCGACGCCAGTCCCCTTTCTGAACCCAAGCCAGAAAAACCCGCCCCGTCAGCCACCGCCAAGCAGAGTGCTGCGGTGAGCACCAAGGCCTTCGGGATTGTCACCCTGGCGATCTTCAGCAGCCGCCTGCTGGGGCTGGTGCGGGAGATGGTGCTGGCGGCCCTCTTTGCGGGGGAAAACCGCCGTTGGCTGGACTGCTTCAACCAGGCGTTCCGCACGCCGAACATGCTGCGCGACCTCTTCGCGGAGGGGGCGCTTTCCACGGCCTTCGTCACCACCTTCTCCAAGAAGATGCAGACGGAGGGCGATGAGTCCGCCTGGGATCTCGCGCGGAAGATGCTCACTCTGGCCGCGGTGTTCATGAGCTTCGTCTCCATCCTCGGGGTGCTGCTGGCCCCGTTCATCATCCGGATCATGGCCCCGGGGTGGATGGATGATGAGAGCAAGATCCATTTCACGGTCCTGCTGGCGCAGATCATGTACCCCTTCATCCTGCTGGTGTCCCTGGCAGCGCTGGTGATGGGGATGCTGAATGCGAAAAAAGTCTTCGGCATTCCGGCGGTGTCCTCCACGTTCTTCAACCTCGGCTCCATGATCGTGGGCGGGGTGGTGGGCTGGTATCTGGACCCGAACTTTGGGCCCAAGGCGCTGATCGGCTTTGCTATCGGCACGCTGGCGGGCGGTCTGGCCCAGTTGCTCATTCAGGTGCCCTCGCTGCGGAAGGTGGGCTTCAAGTTCAAGCCGGACTTTGGCTGGCGTGACAGCGGGGTGGCCAAGGTGCTCCAGCTCATGTGGCCGGCAGTGATCTCTGGAAGCGTGGTGCAGTTCAATGTGCTGCTGAGCAGCATCTTTGCCTCCTGCCTAGTGGTGCGGGACGGTCCGGTGACCTGGCTAGGGCAGGCCTTCAGGCTGGTGCAGCTCCCGCTGGGCCTTTTTGGCGTGGCGGTGGCGACGGTGACGGTGCCTGCGATGTCCCGCCTGGCGACGGAAGGAATCACGCCGGAGTTCAAGCACACGTTGGTGAAGGGGATCAAGCTGGTTTTCCTGATGACCCTGCCTGCGGCGGTGGGCCTGGCGATCCTGGCGGAGCCGATTGTGGGCCTCATCTTCCAGCGCGGTCGGTCCACCTACTACGACACCCAGATGTCCGCGATTGCCCTGCAGAGCTACGCCTGGGGTTTGGTGTTTTACTCCGCGATCAAGGTGATCCAGCCCGCGTTCTACGCGATCGACAAGCGGTTTGTCCCGCTGAAGGTCAGCTTTGTGGCCGTGGCGGTGAGCGCGATCATGAACACTCTGACGGTCTTTGTCTTCAAGCTGGGGCATGAATGGCTGGCGCTGAGCACGAGCGTGTCTGCGCTGGTGAACTTCAGCCTGCTCTTCCTGGCGATGCGGAAGATTGCGGGCCGCATGCAGGGGCGCAGCCTGGCGATCAACGTGGGCAAGCTCCTCATCGCCGTCGTCTGCATGGCGGGCGTCTGCTGGCTGGGGCAGGTCACGATCCTGTCTGACTGGCGGCATCAGCACACGGCCATGCGATTGGTGAGTTTGTTTGTAACCATTGGGGGGGCTGCGGCCGTCTATTTCGGGGTCAATGCCCTGCTGCGGAATGAAGAATTGGATGGCTTCAAGGCCATCGTCATGCGCAAGCTGGGGCGGAAATAACCCCCCTCAGCCATGTCTTCCAAAGCTCTGATCGTCACCCTGATCGCCCTGGTTGCGATCTGGGGGGCGGTGGCGGCCGTGATGAACGTCACGGACAAACACACCTCCACCCCGGAAAAGGTGCTGAACCTCATGGCGGGAGCGCCGTGGCTGCAGGAGGGGGCGGGGGACCTGAGCGAGGCGGAGCGCCGGAAGCAGATGGAGGCCACCATCGCCCAGATGAACCTGCTGGACTTCGACCAGCGCCGGCAGATGCGGGAGGACGGGCAGGATGTGAGTGACCGGTACTTCAACTCGCTGTCCAAAGAGGAGAAATCCTACTTCCTGGAGCAGACGGTGGAGCAGCACTTCAAGTCCGTGATGAAGGCCTTCAACGCCATGTCGCCCGAGGATCGGCGGAAGGCGGTGGAGCGGGCCCGGGCGGACATGAAGCGCAACCAGGGCGACCAGCGCGGCATGGAGCGCATGCAGAAGGAGGATGCGCAGGCGTTTGAGAAGATGGTGGAGAAGGGCATGGGCGCCTACTACGAGGAGGCCAGTGCCGAGACGAAGATGGACCTGGCCCCGCTGCTGGAGGAAATGCAGCAGCGCCTGCGCTCGCTGCCCGGGCGGTGAGCGATCTGGGGTTTGGTTGACCGATACGAATCGACGACTTTCACGCTAGCCTGCTACCTCCGCCTGACATGAAACCGCACTTGCGAACCTCTGCCGGCCCCCGTGGCTTCACCCTCCTGGAACTGCTGGTCACGGTGGTGATCATCGGCATCCTGGCCACGATCGCCGTGCCCGCCTCGCAGCGGGTGGTGGCGGGATCCCGGGCGGTGCACTGCATGAACAATCTGAAGGGGCTGGGCGGGGCGCTGCAGCTCTATCTGGCGGATCACAACAACCTCATGCCCACGATGCTGGTGGCACGGGAGAGCAAGGACTCTGACGAGGCGGTGATGGACAACACCCTGAGCGACTACGTGGACGGCACGGACGTCTTCTGCTGCAAGGCGGATAACAAGGGCCTCTTTCAGAAGACGGGCACGAGCTACCTCTGGAACAACCTGCTGAACAACCAGACGGCCAACAACATGAACTTCATGGGCTTCATCAAGGACGGCAGCCGCATCCCAGTGATGAGTGACAAGGAGAACTTCCACAAGTACCGCGACGTGCAGGTGAACATCCTCTACGCCGACGGGCATGTGGCGAAGGAGATCCAGTTCGTGGTGAACGAAGGCAAGGAGTGAACCCGGGAGCAAAGGCAGATGATTGAGGCAAACGGACTCACCAAACGATTCACCGCAGGCCGGCTGGCGCTGGACGACGTCACCTTCTCCGTCAAGGAAGGGGAAATAACCGGGCTGCTGGGCCACAACGGCGCGGGCAAGAGCACGGTGCTGGGCATCATGCTGGGCATGGTGCGGCCGGACGCCGGGGAGGTGACGCTGGCCGGGCACAGCGTGCAGAAGGAGCGCTCCCGCGCGCTGCGGCATGTGGGGGCCATCTTTGAGGCGCCCTCGTTCTACGAATACATGAGCGGCTGGCAGAACCTCCGCTCCCTGTGTGCCCTGAGCGGCTGGTGGGAGGAGAAGGAGGTGGTGCGGGTGTTGCAACTGGTGAACCTGCACGAGCGGGTGCACCACAAGGTGCGCACCTACAGCCACGGCATGCGCCAGCGGCTGGCCCTGGCCCAGGCGCTGCTGCCCATGCCGAAGATCCTGCTGCTGGATGAACCCACGGACGGCTTGGACCCGGAGGGGATTCACGAGTTCCGCTCCACCGTGCTGGCATTGAGGAAAGAACATGGCCTGACCATCCTGCTCAACTCCCACCTGCTGGCGGAGGTGGAACTTATGTGTGACCGCTGCGTGATCCTGAAGGCGGGGCACAAGGTGTATGACGGGGCCCTGGGCCGGCGGGAGGAGGCAGGGCGCGAGTACCTGCTGGATACGCCGGACACAGAGCGGGCGAAGTTCATCGTGCAGCGCTCCGGTGCGGTGTGGAAGGAGCAGGGCCTGGTGGAGCTGCCGGGCCACTTGAACGGCCCGGGCCTGCTGGAGCAGCTGGTGCTGGACGGCGTGAAGGTGCAGGCCTGGACGCCGCACCGCAAGACCCTGGAAGATTGGTACCTCGAACTCTCGGCGAACTCGAACACGGCGGCATGACACTCTTTTTCACCCAATGGGGCGCGGAGCTGCGCAAGATGCTCTCCCGGAAGCGCACCTTCATCGGCTTTGGCGCATTCCTGCTGCTGGAGGCGGTGCTGCTCTATGTGTTCAAGCGGGATGGTTCCGCGAACTTCTTCCGTCGCATCATCTCGCGGCAGGGGGAGGCGTTTGAGTCGTACTTCTCTGCGCTCACCCTGGGGTTCCTCATAGTGGCCTCGGCGGTGTTCATCCTGGGGGGCATCTACATCACCCTGGTGGCGGGGGATGTGGTGGCAAAGGAGAGTGAGGATGGCAATTTGCGCCTGCTGCTGGCTCGGCCGATCAGCCGACTCCGGCTGCTGGTGCTGAAGTTCCTGAGCTGTCTGGTTTACTCCTGGATCCTCATCCAGTTCATCGCCTGGTCCGCGCTGGGGCTGGGGGTGCTGCTGCAGGGCTGGGGAGGCGGGTTGTTCGTCTTTGCCCCGGATCAGGGGGTGTTGGAGTTCTACAACGCCTCGGACGGTCTCTACCGGTATGCGTTGGCCTCGGTGGCGCTGAGTCTGAGCATGAGCCTGGCGGCGTGTGTGGCATTCTTTTTCTCCTGCTGGCGGATCAAGCCCTCGGCGGCGACCATCACGGCCCTGTCGTATCTCCTGATCGACATGATCGTGAAGCGCGGGAAGTTCATGGAAAGCTACAAGCACCTCTTGATGACCTCCTACATGGAGTCCTGGGTGCACCTGTACGCGGAGCGCATCCCGTGGGCGCTGCTGCTGAGAAACTACTCCATCCTGGCCGGGGTGGGCTTGACGTTGTTCGTGCTCGGTGTCCTCGTGTTCGAGAGCCGTGATCTGAAATCCTGACATGACCCTTCTTCCCACCCTTGCTGAACTGAACACCTGGCGGTCCGCCCAGCGCGGGCCGGTCGTCTTTGTTCCCACCATGGGGGCCCTGCATGAGGGGCACCTGCAGCTGATGCGGGATGCCCGCCAGATCGCCGGAGAGGGCGGCAGGGTGATCGTCAGCATCTTTGTGAACCCGCTCCAGTTTGGCCCGAAGGAGGACTTCGCCAAGTACCCGCGGGAACTGGAGGCGGATGCGGCCAAGTGCGCGACGGTAGGGGTGGATGCGATCTTTGCCCCGGACGCGGTGGACATGTACCCGCCGGACCGGTCCGTGATGGTGCTGGAAACGAAACTGAGCACGGGCCTCTGCGGGGCGAGCCGGCCGGGGCACTTCGACGGCGTGGGCACGGTGGTGCTGAAGCTTTTCAATCTGGTGCAGCCGCACACGGCGGTCTTTGGCAAGAAGGACTACCAGCAGCTGGCGATCATCCGTCGGGTGGTGCGGGATCTGAACGTGCCGGTGGAGATCGTGGGCAGTGAGACGGTGCGGGAGGAGGACGGGCTGGCTATGAGCTCCCGGAACCGCTACCTCGCGCCGGAGCAGCGGGCGCAGGCCCCGGCGATCCGGCGGAGCCTGCTGCATGTGCGGCGGCGCTGGCTGGCCGGGGAACGGGATGCGGGGGCGCTGATCCAGGCGTTTCGCACGGAATTGCAGACGCATGCCCCGCTTGGGGTGATCGATTACATCGCCTGTGTGGACCGCGATACCCTGGAGCCCCTGACGGAGGTGGACTCCAACGCGCTCCTGGCTACGGCGGTGTTCTTTGACCGGACGCGGCTCATTGACAATCTGGAGCTGGACGGGACCCTTTGAGTTCATGCGTCCCGCTTGCATCTGCGAGCGTTCGCAACGAAAAGGACATATGCAGGAATACGACTTCATTGTCGTTGGAAGTGGTGCCGGTGGTCTGACCGCGGCACTGAAAGCGGCGCGCCATGGGCGCGTTCTGGTCCTCACCAAGCGCTCGGCGGAGGATTCAAACTCTGCATGGGCCCAAGGCGGCATCGCCTGTGTGCAGAGTGATGAGGACTCCTTTGACCGCCATGTGCAGGACACGCTGATCGCCGGGGCGGGGCTCTGCAAGGAGGACGCTGTGCGCACGATCGTGAGCGAAGGACCGGCGCGCATTGCGGAGCTGGTGGACCTGGGCGTGGAGTTCGACCAGCGCGAGGTGGACGGGCACCTGGAATTTGACCTCACTCGCGAGGGCGGGCACAGCAAGCGCCGGATCCTGCATCATCATGACACCACGGGGAAGGAGATCTCCGACCGGCTGGTGGCGGCGGCACGCCAGGAGCCGAACATCACCCTGCTGGAGCAGCATTACGCCATTGACCTGATCACCACGGCGAAGCTCGGCTTTGTTTCTGAGGACCGGGTGCTGGGGCTCTATGCCCTGAATGAGGAGACGGGCGAGGTGGAGACGTATCGCAGTGATCGCGTGATCCTGGCCACGGGCGGCTGTGGCCGGGTGTATCAGTACACGACCAATCCCAAGGTAGCGACCGGCGACGGGGTGGCCATGGCCTGGCGCGCGGGCGCGAGTGTGGAGGACATGGAGTTCATCCAGTTCCACCCCACCTGTTTGTATCACCCACAAAAGCGCTCGTTCCTGATCACAGAGGCCCTGCGCGGCGAAGGCGCGGTGCTGGTGGGCAAGGACGGGAAGGAGTTCATGCAGAAGTATGATCCGCGCGGCTCCCTGGCCCCGCGTGACATCGTGGCGCGGGCGATTGACCATGAGATCAAGCGGACGGGTGGCCCGTGTGTGTATCTGGACATCACGTCCAAGCCCGCGGACTTCATCATCTCCCACTTCCCCAACATTCATCAGACCTGTCTGAGCGTGGGGATCGACATGACCAAGGAGCCGATTCCCGTGGTCCCGGCGGCGCACTATCAGTGCGGCGGCGTGAAGACAGATATCAACGGCGCGACCACCCTGCGCGGCCTCTGCGCCGTGGGGGAGGTGGGCTGCACGGGCCTGCACGGGGCGAACCGCCTGGCCAGCAACTCGCTGCTGGAGTGCGTGGTCATCGCCCACCGGGCAGTGGAGTTTTTGATTCACAAGATGCCGATGGGCAAGGCCCAAGAGCAGCAGTACCAGATCCCGCAATGGCAGTCGGGCGATGCCCAGGACATCGATGAACTGGTGGTGATCTACCACAACTGGGACGAGATCCGCCGCCTGATGTGGGACTATGTCTCCATCGTGCGCACCACCAAACGACTGCAGCGCGCGGCGGCGAGATTGCGGAATCTGAAGCGGGAGGTGCAGGAGTTTTACTGGCACTTCCACATCACGCGGGAGGTGCTGGAACTGCGCAATCTCGTGGAAACGGCATCGTTGATCGTGGACAGCGCGATCCGTCGGCATGAGAGCCGCGGGCTGCATTACACGCTGGATTACCCGGAGACGGACAACAGCAAGCCGCCGGTGCGGACGGTGTTGAGGAGGTACTGAGAATGCGAAATGCGGAATGGGGAATTCGGAGTGATGGAGTGTCAGCGGGGCCACAGAGGGAGATTCGTAAATTAGGAATTAGGAATGATGAATTAGGAATGGGGAGGTTGCAGGGGGTGCAGCTTCCTGTGGCGGGGCTTTATACAAGGAGCGGCGGTTTGTGCTCGCACAACCGCCGGAGGTGGCCTGAGGGAGGGCGTGCCCAAGCTGGAATACAGCGGTGGGGTGGCCCGAGGCGATGGGTATTTGGCGGTCTGGTGCTCCGTTCTTGATCGGCGGTTGTGCAAGCACAAACCGCCGCTCCTTGGAGGGTTGCCGTTGCCCGCTCCGCTCCCGCAAAACTTTTTCCGCACGGAAACCGCAACTCGACAGGGGCGGCGGCGTTTCATAGACTTCCTCTGTCCTCCCAGCTCAGTCCAGCTCAACACTCACATGAAAAAGACGGCGTCCTTCCTCCCCGCGCTTCTCCTGGCGTTTGCCCTTTGTCTCGGCGCGGTGACCTCCGCCCAGGCGCAGGTGGCTGTGTACCGGCTCACGTTTGAGCAGACGGGGGACAGCATCAATTACCGCCCGTACCAGAACGGCTACTACATCGCCCCAATCCAGGGCGGCGAGGGCACGCTGATCCTCACGCTGGTGACGGGGAACACGAAGCAGTACTTCACCTACGAGGGCTTTGGTGAAATGTTCGTGGCCCTGAAGGGCGAAAACCAGCGCATGGTGATCTCCGCGACGGCGACCAATGACGTGAGCACCACGGTATTCTACGCTCTGGGCAAGACGGAGAAAGAGCTCAATGTGGAAAGCCGCAACGCCAAGAGCAAGATCAAGGTGGCGGAGAAGATGGTGGGCTATGCCGTGAGCGCCGACAGTGAGAAGGACCTGCCCTTCAGTGGAGCAGGGACCTCCGTTGGCGTCGCCGGGGTGAGCATCCTGACCGCCCGTCTGGACGAAACGCAGACCCACACCGCGATCCGCGACAACCTGGATACTGCGGCGCAGCTGGAAGTGATCGTGAATTCCCTGGAGGCCGGCGGCTATGTGGATGGCAATCCGCAGACGACCGGCAATGGCGGACAAACGCCGACGAACTAAAAGGCAAATTCTGAATTAGGAATTAGGAATTGAGCTTCCCGCTTGGAGCCCGCTGACAGCGTAACTCATTTCATAATTCAGCATTCATAATTCCTAATTTTTTCAGGGTGGCGGTTCGTTTTCCTTCATCAGGCGCACGATGTTCTGGTGGGAGAGGGCGGAGTCGAAGATGTACACTTCATCCACCTCGCCGCGGAAGAACTTGGAGACGGGGTTGGCGGTTTTAGGAAGCAACGGGAAGGCGACGTTGCGGCCGATCCAGACGCCGTGGTGGGCGTTGGCG
Organism: Verrucomicrobium sp. BvORR106; assembly: GCF_000739655.1. Classification (GTDB taxonomy): domain Bacteria; phylum Verrucomicrobiota; class Verrucomicrobiia; order Verrucomicrobiales; family Verrucomicrobiaceae; genus Verrucomicrobium. The sequence goes on from NZ_BATR01000069.1 coordinate 112,525, forward strand.
ACATCGGTGTCGACTTCGCGGAGGGAGCGGTGGGCGATGGGCTCGGGGCGGCCGTCCACGTAGAAGAGCATGTTCTTCACAGCCTCGGTGGAGCGGGCGCCGCCGTACATGACGACGGCGACGTGGTGCCAGTTGCCATCGCGGAGGTCGGTGGTGCCCACCATGGCGCCGGTCTGGTAGGTGCCGACGCGGAGACGGCCGATGGGGCCGTCTTCGGTGATGCAGTTGGCGGAGAGCTGCCAGGCACCGCCAGATTGAAGGGTGCCCCAGCTCACGATGCCGTGGCCCTGGTTGACGTCGAAGCTCTTGGGCACCCGCACCCAGAGGGCGACGGTGCGGGCGGCGTTGCCAGCGATGCCGGGGAAGGGAGTTTCCGCGTACCCGGTGCGACCGTCAAAGGACATGGCGTGGCCGAAGGGGCCGCGCAGCCACTGGGTGCCGGCACCGGGAGTTTCGGGATTGGGATGGCCGCGCAGGTAGAGCTTGGTGTCCTCCGTGCGGCCCAGGGCCTGGCCGCGGTTTTCTGCCACCCAGCCGCCGGCTTCATCGAAGCTCCAGTGCACGAAGTGGGAGGGCTCCTCAGAGGAGGTG
>NZ_BATR01000068.1 GCF_000739655.1 Verrucomicrobium sp. BvORR106
AAGAGGTTGAGGGCTGAAGGCCCGGGGTCATTCAGGGATGCTCGTCGTGGGCAGGCTTGATGAGGCCGGGCCTTCAGCCCTCAAGGGATATTTGGTCACCTATTCCTTGGGCGTTGCCCAAGGCTGGTATCACGCCGGACCTTCGGCCCTCATGAGCCTGCACAATCAGCCGACCGTGAAATGGATGCGCCGCAGCGTCTCTCCTTCGCGCTCGGGGCATATTCCTTTTCCCTGATGGCATTGGACTGAAGCGGGCACCTCCAGGTGGTTCCTTGGTGGCCACCCCAACTGCGTGCGTGGCCACCAGGGAACGGATGCCTTTCACGCGCTCAGTCGAAGTTCTTCCTCGAAGAGGATGGGGCTATAAGCCCAACGTTGAACCTTCTTCGTTTATGTGGACGGCAAAAGTAGGGTAAATCCTCAACGTTCATGAAGACCTCCCCAACTCAATCCTCCCAGAAGACCAAAGTCTCCCGTCGCAGCTATGATGAGCAGTTCAAACGTGATGCCGTGGCTCTGATCGAAGGGGGGCGCAAGATCCATCCACTTGCCAGGGAACTGGGCATCTCCCACTGGAACCTCCGTGAGTGGAAATCTCGCTACGGGACTGGCGCAGTCGCAGCTGGACTGCAAGCGCGTAGCGCGCCGCAGGCCAAGCTCGACGAAGCCAGTCCCGTAGCGATGGCCGCCGAGCTGGCCGATCTGCGCAGGGAGCTGGAAACCACAAGGCGTCAGCGCGACATTTTAAAAAAAGCCTTGGCCATTGTCTCCCAGGAAAACCCCAACTCTATGATTTGATCCCGGTCTTGCACCAGCAACTCACCGAGATGCACTTGTATGAGATCTGCCAGGCGCTGGATGTCAGCCGCAGTGGTTTGCACGCTCACCATCATAAAGCCTCGGGCCAGCGCCGGTTGCAGGATGATCTTATTGCCCGTGAACTCCATGATGCCTTTGCTGCCAGCCC
>NZ_BATR01000067.1 GCF_000739655.1 Verrucomicrobium sp. BvORR106
GAACCGGGGTGCTGGTGCCGGTGGGCACGGGAGTGGAGGTGGCGGCAGGGGGCGTGGTGCCGGGAGGGGAGGTGACCAGCGGTGCTGCGGGCAGGGTGGTCGCCGGAGGAGGCGGGGTTACGCTGGCCGGGGCGGGGAAGGGGTTCTCCCAGGTGTGGAGCACGTAGCCATCGCCCACGCCCCCTACGTCGGTGAGGTAGGCGTTCACCTTCTCACGCCACTTCTGCAGATCGGGCGGGCCAAAGGGACGCTCGGCGGTGCCGGGGAAGATGAGGTAGGTCACCTTCAGGTCGCTCTCGGGCCGGTTGTACGGCGTGGACTTGTCGTTGATCTTCTTGGCCACCATCAGGGAGGCCTCGCCCATCTTCATGGTGGGGCCGTAGTCGCCGCAGATGGCGGGCAGGATCTGGTTGCCGTGGATGATGGCGGCGTAGTCGCCAATGCTGGGTGCGTGGGGGTGGACCTTCGGATAGTCCCGGAAGAGCAGGGAAATCACGATGAAGGGATCCTTCTCGGCGATGAGGCTGCTGCGGGCTTTCAGGGCTTTGACGATGCGCTCGGCCTCATCCATCTCGGACTTGAACTCGGCCTTCTTGGCGTTGGAGAGGCCTTTCTTGCCGTACTCGGTCTTGGCGGATTCAAACCGGCTCTGCCAGCGGGGCAGGAGCGGGTTCACGGTGTTGGTTTTCTTCGCCCACTCATAGGTGGTGAAGGGCTGGTAGTAGTCGCTGTTGTAGATGTCCGCGCTCATCACGGGCATGCGGTCGCCGTCGGAGCCATCGGCCACCACGTCCATCTCACTCTGGATGAGGAGGACGTTGCGCTTCGACACCGGGTGGGTGAGCTCCAGGATGGTCTCGCAGTCGAAGAAGTTGTGCCGGTCCAGGATCTTGTTCAGGCGGGTCAGGTTCTGCTGCACCATGCTGGCCTTGCGCTCATAGAGCTTGTGGTAGAAGCCGGAGACCTTGGCGTTGTTGTCCAGCATGGACTTCAGTCCGGGCAGGGCCTTGGGCAGCTCGGGGTTGATGCGGGCCAGCTCATCCAGGGACTGATTGGGTTGGGGGATGCGGATCTTGAGCTGGAAGTCTACGGTGTAGGCGTCTTTGTCGGTGCGCTCGATGCTGGCGAACTTGCCTTCCTCCGTCTGCAGGGTGGTCTGGATGGTCAGGCCGTTGAAGAGGGTGGCAGCGTCCACCTCCTTGCGCGCGATGAACTTGGAAGGCAGCGGCGGCGGTGGGGCGGGCACTTCCACCTCCACGATCTTTTCCACCGTCTTCTCCTTGTACACGGGCACTTCCTTGGTGACGTCGCGCACGACGACCTTGCCGCTGCGGGCCTTTTCCACGATCTCGATGAGGGATCGTTTGATCTTGCCGGCGTAGGGCGTGAAGGGCAGGACGAGGGCCAACAGGAGGGTGGTGAAGAAGATGAAACGCGTGAAGTTGCCCCAGAAGCCACGACGACGCGGATGCCAGCGCTCGGGCAGGTTCTGTTCGTCATCAGGCGGCGGGAGGTCGGAACCACGACCAGAACGCTTAGGGGACTTGGGGGTGTTTTTTTCGGCCATCGGGGGAGGGAAGAAAGAAATGAAAAGGGGAAGGTGCCGCGTCAGGGCTGGTGCTGGGCGCGACGATAGCGCCTGATCAAAATGAATCGCACGATCACCTTGGGCAGGAGCTCAAATACCAACGCCGCCAGACGCACGCGCTTGCCGGGGAAGACGCGGATCTTGTTCTCCGCCAGCCCACCCAGGGCGGCGGCGACCACGCGGTCGGGTGTGACCACCAGGAGGTTCTGGCCGCTGCGGTCGATATCGCGGTCATCGGCGCGGCGGGCATTCTGGCCGAAGTTGGTGGGCGTGGGCCCGGGGCAGACGTAGAGCACGCGGATGTGTTTGGCCGCGAACTCGATGGCCAGGGCCTCGCTCAGACTGGAGACGTAGGACTTGGTGGCGGCGTATACGGCCAGATCTGGCACGGGCACGGTGCTGGCCAGGGAGCTGACGTTGAGCACAGCGGCGGGTTTATCCGCAGTGGCCTTGGCCCGGTAGGCGAAGTCACGCGTGAGCAGGGTGAGGCCGGTGATGTTCACCTCGATCTGCTGGCGGATGCGGGGTTCATCGGCATCGGCAAAGGCGCCGTAGTCTCCCAGGCCGGCGTTGTTGATGAGCAGGGTGGGCTGGAGTCCCAGACCGTCCACCTTCTCCCATAGGGCCACGCGGCCGGCATCCGTGGAGAGATCGCAGGCGCAAGGGATGATGCGGACACCGGGGTGGATGGCATTGAGTTCCTCAGCCAGTTGCTGCATGGCCTCGAACCGGCGCGCGGCAAGCACGAGTACGGAAACGTGCCGGTAGAGCTGCCGGGCAAACTCGACGCCCAGGCCTGAGGACGCACCGGTGATGATGACGGTGCCGCCCTGGTAGAATTGCAGAGCATCGTCGCTCAACAGGGACGGGGCAGGGGGCGCCGGGCTGGTGGAGGGAGGGGCGGTGTCCATGTGGGAGAATTGAGGTGGATCCGGCTTGCAGCAGGGCGCGGTCGTGGAAAGGATGGCGCACCCACCCATGACAATCAACCGCCTTTCCGACCAGCCGCCCTTCACCACAAAAGACGGTTCCACCATCCGCAGCATCCTGGATCGCACGAACGCGCCGGTGCAGAACCAGAGCCTGGCGGAGGCCTCCCTCCCGGTGGGCCGGGCCACGGACCGGCACTACCACAAGCTGAGCGAGGAGTTCTACTTCATCCTCGAAGGCTCAGGCAGCATGGAGATCGATGGCGAAACGCGTGACGTGGGACCGGGCGACGCGATCCTGATTCCGGCCAACGCGTGGCATCAGATCACGGCCACCGTGGAGCTGCGGTTCCTGTGCTGCTGCGCGCCGCCGTATGCGCATGAGGATACTTACTTTGAGTGAGCGGGGGTGAGGGAGTCTGACCGCGAATTGTTTTTGACGGTTGGCTGACTTTATGGGCATATGGATTAAATAAAATCCCTATGCGCGACTGCGTCTTGCCTGCCTTTCGTCGTCTTTTCTTTTGTCCCCCATTGTTTGGCCTGATTGTGTGGTGTGGGTCGACGTGTGTCACATACGGAGCCCTCGATGAGGCTGGCGTAGCCAAGCAGCAAAATTTCATCCAGACGGACAATACTATTGTCCAACCAGACTCGGTTGTTCCCTTCAGTTTTGTCGGGTCCCTCAAGAGGACCATTGCCGCTTCAAGTCAGACGGGGACAGTCACATTGCCGGCAGGGAGCATTCATAGCCCCAACCCATTTACCGTGGTCTCGTCTCAGCAACTCGTGGGGACTCACTATTACTATGCGGTGCCTTTTGCCTCGCTCAACTTGCTGGATGCTGTTTTTCCGGCCGGCACTTATCGGTTCGACACCACGCGGAATTACTTCTCGGGCGCTACGACCACGACTTCGCAGGGGGTGGTCTTTACGGGAGGTTACGGCATGCCGTCGCAGACACCCAAGCTCAGCGGAACCTGGGCAAGCGGGAGGCTGATGGTGTCGCCCACCAATCCCCGGGTAGAATGGGAACCCTGGAGCGGTCCAAAGTCTCCGGACAGTCGCATTGAACTAAGGGTTGTGGGAAATAATCAATCCGGGTGGGTCACTTTGCGCAATTTCGAGACCTATGCCGCGTTTTCCTCCTTGAAGCCCAACGGAGTGTACCAGGCATCGCTCAGATTCTTGAATGTGGAAGATCATCAGACGGTTGTGGACGCCAACGTTTCGGACAAAGATCTGGGATTCACCGCCTCGTACTCTGCAGTGACTCAATTCACCGTTGAAATGCTTCCTGATCCAGCCTGGCCTCTGCTGGGAAAGGTGGACACCTCCCCGAGTCTGAAAGCCCTGGCATCAACGACGTCAAATACCGTGGTGGTGGGATCCAGTGGGAAGATGGCAGCGCTCGATCACGCCACAGGAACCTGGCAGGCAAGGGATTCGGTCAGCAGCAAGACTTGGAACGATGTCATCTATGCCGGTGGTCAATACGTGGCGGTGGGCTCCGGAGGAAACGTGCGGACGAGTCCCGACGGGAATGTGTGGACCGACAGGTCCACGGGAAAGACAGAGGCGCTGCAATCCATCATATGGACAGGCAGCCAGTATCTTGCGGTGGGAGATGGTGGCGTGATACTCGTAAGCGCAGATGGGGCGGCCTGGACGGCGCGGTCGAGCGGCATCACCACACCACTCCTCACGGTGGCTTATTCAGGCGGTGCCTACGTGGCGGCTGGAAACTTTGGCATCCGGATCAGCAATGACTCGATCAACTGGCGGGCTCCGTCCAATCCAGGGGTGCTCAGTAGCGGCTCGACGGTCTGCTGGTCTCGCAGTAAGTTTCTTCTGGCCACTGTATTTGGGGCCAACAGGCTCTATCAGAGCACAGATGGTGAAACATGGGCTCCCGTGGCGGGATTTACTGACAATGTCAGCAGGCTTGTGTCAGTCGGCGGGGTGGCGTATGCCTGGGGACAGGGGGCGCAGGGGGCTTACTTTCGCCGCTCACTGAATGGTGCGACATGGAATGAAATCTCCATGTTGGGCCGGGTCCTCATCAATCGGTTGTCGTGGAATGGAGAAGCTCTGATAGCGTTGGATGCAGAAGGCAATATTTTGAAGGGTGCGGGATTGAACTATGAGTTTTTTGCTTTTGAAGGGGCAACTTCCAACCACAATGAGGGCACCGGTTCTGCCAGCCTGACCGTGCGGCGTTTAGGTCCATCTGCGAGCGCTCGCTCGGTGGCTTATGAGACAGAGGCAGGAAGCGCCCTCGACGTGGAAGACTATGTGAGTTCGTCTGGCACGCTCAACTTCCAAGTGGGGGAGACCTCGAAGACGTTGGTCTTTGGACTGATTAATGACTCCCAGATCGAGGAGGTTGAAAGTTTTGCGGTGCATCTCAAGTCACCCGCTACAGGTGCGGAGCTGGGCAGCCCATCGACGCACTGGATTGGTATTGTGGACGATGAACCCCGCCCGGTGTTCCAATTTCAGCTTGCCGAACATACGTTGAGTGAAGAGGCAGGGTTTGTTGAACTTAACGTGGTGCGGACATGGGATACAGCCTCCGCCGCGACGGTGAACTATGCCACGCAGTCCGATGGCGCCCTGGCAGGAGTGGATTTTGAGGGGGCGTCAGGGGTTGTTTCCTTTGCTGGGGGTGAAACAAGCAGGGTCATCAGGATCAATCTGATCGGAAACAGCGCCTATGAGTGGCCGCGCAGTTTTTCCGTGAACTTGAGCAGTCCGTCCTCCGGGTCCAGCCTTGGCGCCGTGACCGCCACGGTCATCAACTTGACGAACAATGATCCTGCACCGGTTGGGTTGATAATTCTGGAGGCGCTGTATGGAGCCAACGGTGTCAGGAATGATGTCAAATCCCAGATCAACGCCAACCTCAACAGTAATACCGTCAACATGACGGTGAGCGCCAGCACGATGGGAGGGGATCCTGTGCCGGGATCAGCCAAGAATCTACTCCTGCGCTACCAAAGTGCCGAGGGGCATTTTAGCCAGACCGTGAGCAATGGCGGGATCCTTCGCATTCCCAGCGTCCAGGCCCAACGCCTGCCCATGCCGTTTGCCCAGTGGCAGTCCACCAAGTTCACCGCAGGAGAGCAGGCGGATCCGCTGATCTCCGGCGACACCGCAGATCCAAACCAGAACGGGGTGCCCAATCTGCTGGAATATGCCTTCGATCTGGATCCCAAGGGGGCGCAAGCACCCTGGGGCAGCGGAGCGCTGCCGGGGTCTGAGGTGATGGAGGTGGGCGGCGTGAACCGCCTGACTCTCTCCTACCGGCCGAGTGTCAATGTCTCGAACCTCAGCTACATTGTGGAGGTTAGTGACAATCTGGCGAGCTGGGACTCCGGGAGTGAGCATGTGGAGCAGATCAGCACGCCGGGCGCATCGCCTGTGGTGATGGCGGACAAGACGGCGGTGAATGGGGCCGGAGTCGGCAGGCGCTTCATCCGGCTCCGGGTGGTGCGGGAGTGAGTGAGATCGTGGGAGGCGGTCCCCACGGCCCTGCGCGATCAACCCTGGCAGGCACGCTGGCGCAGGAGAGCTGCGTCTCTCCAGGGGGCTTATCGCGTCGCAAACTCAGGGCTGTCCAATTGCTTCTGGGGCAGGACACTGGCGGCTTGGCACGGTTATCATCATCTTCATGCAGGCCCGCGCGGGGCTTGATCGGTGCTGCCCGAGGTGACTCAATATTTCTCCGGGACGAACTTCCTTCCCTCCAGCGAGGCCACGTCGTCATAGGCCCCTTTCATGGAGCGGTCCGGGAGCTTCACCTTTTCGCGCTTGATCTTCTTGAAGGGGATGAGCCCGAGGATGTGGCGCACGCAGTTGAGGCGGGCGCGTTTCTTGTCATCGGAGCGCAGGATGTGCCAGGGGGCGTGCTCGGTGTCGGTCGCGTCGAGCATCTTGTCCCGGGCGCGTGAGTACTTGAACCATTTGGTGCGGGAGGGCAGGTCCATCGGGCTGAGTTTCCACTGGCGCAGAGGATCGTCGATGCGTGCCTCGAAGCGGCGCTTCTGCTCCTTGTCACTGGACTCCAGCCAGATTTTGATCAGCTGGATGCCCCCGTCCACAATGTACTTTTCAATCTCGGGGCACAGTTCGAGGAAGCGGCCGTGCTGCTCCTCCGTGCAGAAGCCCATGACGTACTCCACGCCAGCGCGGTTGTACCAGCTGCGGTCGAAGATGACGATCTCCCCCGCGGCGGGGAAGTGCGCCATGTAGCGCTGGATGTACATCTGGGATTTCTCGCGATCGGACGGGGCCGGCAGCGCGACGGTGCGGAACACACGGGGGCTGACCCGCTCGGTGAGGGCGCGGATGGTGCCCCCTTTGCCCGCGGCATCGCGGCCCTCGAAGATGATAATGACGCGCAGTCCCTTGTGCTTGACCCACTCCTGGAGATGGCACAGCTCGGCCTGGAGTTTTCGCAGTTCCTTGGTGTACTGCTTGTTGCTCAGCTCTTCGGGTTCGTCGCTTTTGGTCTTGTCGTCTGCGCTCATGGCTTGGGTGGGAGGGTGAGTTGTGGGAAACAATGCTGGGAATCCGGCCGGGCGGCTGCTGCCGGGTGTGTGTAGTGCCTTCGCTCAGAGGGGGTTGTGCCTACGCTGTGCAGGGCGGGAAGCGTGATGAGGTCATCCCTTGATGTTGGGGACAAGACCGGCCAGCGTCGATAGGACCAAAGTCCGATGAGGGTGGAGCCCGGCTTTGGGAGGGCGGGGTGAAAGGAGGCGTCAGGTGCTCCGGGCCGATTCTTCCATGCCCAAGTTGGGAGGGCCGCCTGCACAAGAGCGGGCAGGAGGCGTCTGCCGGGAAAGTTGCTGAATGGGAATAACCTGCTTTCTTGCGCGCCCATTTCGCGTCAGCGGATGGTGTTTGCCCGCCCCCCTCAAGCCCCCAATCCCCGAACCCCCCTCATGAAGTCATCCTGGTTGACCCTCTGGATTCTCGTCGTCGCGTCCGCCCTGGCCCCTGCGGCAGAGCGCAGTTGGGACGGAGGGGCCACGGCAGGTGACATCAACTGGGGCACGGGCGCCAACTGGAATGGCGACACCGCGATCGCGGCCGGGGACCTGCTGAGCTTCCAGAACGGGGTGGGGAACAACGCCACCACGGTGAACAACAACCTGACCGCCTGGGATCTCCTACGGTCTGATCTACTTCATGAACAGCGCCAGCAACCGGGCCTGGACGCTGACGGGGAACAGCATCACGCTAGGCGGGGACGTGATCAACTCCATCGCGGCCACCCAGACGCTCAATCTGGACCTCATCCTGAGCGGCAACCGGTCGTTCTTCACCAACTCGGGCAACGTGGTGGTGGGAGGGGTGATCAGTGAGACCGGCGGGGCACGGACGCTGACCAAGGACGGGAGCTTCACGCTGACGCTCCAGAACGCGAACACCTACACGGGGGCCACCACGGTGCGGGCGGGTACCCTGCAGCTGGATTTCTCGGGAACGTCTGCCCCGGCTACCAACATGATCTCCACGGCGGCGCTGACGCTGGGAGGCACCGGCACCTACACCAGCGGGGCCACGCTGAATCTCCAGGGCAAGAGCGGGGCGACGAACAGCCAGACCTTTGCCAGCACCACGCTCAACGCGGGCAACCACGCGGTGACACTGACCCAGAATGGCGCGACCTCTCTCAGCCTCGTGATGGGAGCCATCACCCGCAACGTCGGGGCGCTGCTGGATTTCACCCTGCCCACTACCGGCACCGTCACCACCTCCGCTGGCACGGCCAATACGGTGCTGAAGGACTCTGGTGGTGTCACCTATGCCACCGTGGGTGGGAACGACTGGGCGGCGCGGGGTGCAGCAGCAAACAACATTGTCGGCTTGTCCACCATTTCAGGTGGTTACACCGCCACGACAACGTCCACCCTGGCGGGCAATGCGGATGCCTCAACCGCAGGAGTGAACACCTCCCTGGGGGCGAACACGACCAATGACAGCCTTCGTTTCAGCGCGGCTGAGGCCCGGACGCTGAATCTGAACAACAAGACGCTGACGACGGGCGGCATCCTGGTGAGCTCCACCGCGACGGCCGCCACGGGCTGGAACATGATCACCGGTGGCACCCTGCGGGCACCGACCGGCCGTGACCTGGTGGTGATCCAGAACAGCACCACCGACCTGGTCATTGGCGCGAACATCGTGAGCTCCGGGCTGACGAAGAACGGCAACGGCAACCTGGTGCTGAGTGGCAACAACACGATCACCGGGGCGGCGATCATCAACAGTGGCACGCTCAAGCTGGGATCCTCCACCGCGTTGAACGGAGTGACCACGATGACGCTGGGGAACACGGCGGTGGGTAACACCGCGAACCTGGATATGGGATCGAGCAGCGCCACGATCGGCGGGCTCACCATCAAGAGCCGTTCGTTGACCAGTGGTGTGGTGACCACGGCGGTGAGCATACAGGCGGGGCAAACCCTGACGGTGAACGGCGACCTGCGCGTGGGGGCTGATCATGGGGGCAATGACATGTTCACCTCCGCCAGCTTTACCGGTGGGGGCAGCCTGAGTGTGACCGGCGCCACCATCCAGGTGGGAAACAACCCGATCAACACCGGTAGCGCGGCGAGCGGCAGCAGCGCCACCTTGAACCTCTCCGGTTTGAGCTCCTTCACGGCCAACGTGACGACGCTGCGCATCGGTGACGCCACGGGCGGCGTGGGCACGGGCTCCTCCACCCTGACCCTGGCGGCGAACAACGACATCACAGCCACGAGCCTGCAGATGGGCACCGGTCGCGGCGGTACGGAGACGCTCAATCTGGGTACGGGAAATAACGTGCTGAAGGTGGACACATTCAACATCGGCTTCCTGGACGGACGGTCCAGCGGGGTGGTGCAGTTCTCCAACGCACTGGGCACCCTGACGCTGACTGGCAAGACTGGCGGCCGGGTCACAAACCTGGAGGTGGGCTATGGCGTGACCGGTACTGGCGGCTTGCCCACCGGCTCTTTTGACGTGCGGAACCACGAGGTGGTGATGATGGTGGACACTCTCACCGTAGGGGGCAGAACCACGGGTGCAGGCGGTGTGACTGGCACCTTCCAGTTCAACAAAGGCTTGCTGGACGCGAACAAGATTCTTATTGCCCAGAAGGGTGCGGCTAGCACCACGACGGCCGCCTTCACTGGCACCGTGAACCTGGGCGGTGGCACGACGGTGGTGGGGGCAGGGGGCATCACTGTCTCCACCAATGCCTCCGCGGCTGGCAACGCCTCGGGCGCGTTGAACATCTCCGGTGGCATCGTGACGGTGGGCAAGACGGGCAGCACCAGCATCACGCTCACCTCGGCCACGGCGGCAGGCGGAACTTCCACCGGGGTGCTGACCCTCACAGGTGGTCTGCTGAGTGTGACGGGTGATATCATCGATGCTGGTGGCCTGGGCACGACTGCCAGCACCTTCACGCTCAACGGTGGCACCTTGAACCTGAACGGCAACCAACTGGGCACGGTGACGGGTGTCATTGACACCATCAGCCTCCAGTCCGGCACGATCCAGAACATCGGGGCGATCAACGGGGCCAACACCGGGACGGGACTGACGAAGACGACCACCGGCACGCTGGTGGTTTCTGGAGCCAACACTTACGCCGGGCCCACGACAATCAATGGTGGCACGGTCAGTGTGGCTTCGATCGGCAATGGCGGGCAGGCTGGCACGCTGGGGAACTCTGCCAATACGGCGGACAACCTGGTGCTCAACGGCGGAACGCTCAAGCACACCGGCGCGGCAGAGACGTCGGACCGGCTCTTCTCGCTGGGAGCTTCGAACGGCACGATCGACGCCTCCGGCACCGGGGCGCTGAATCTGAACAACACGGGCGCGGTGGGCTTCGCCGGCGGCACAGGCGCCCGGACGCTCACGCTCACGGGCACCAATGCGGCGACCAACGTGTTGGCGGCGGTTCTTGCCAATAACGGTGCCGCGGTGAACCTCATCAAAACGGCTCCAACACCTGGCGGATCACCTCCTCGCAAGGCTACACTGGCTCCACCACGGTGCATGCAGGGACGTTGGAAGTGGACTTTGGCTCCTCCAATACTGGCACGAGCCGGCTTGATGCCACCTCCACCCTGGCGCTGGGCGGCGGTGCGTTCCGCGTTCTGGGCACCAGCCAGGCTGGCCAGACGACGAGCCAGACGGTGGCCAGCACAACCTTGAACCCCGGGGCCTCGACGATCGAAGTGGTGGCCAACGGCGGCAATGCCGCGTCACTGGCGCTGGGCGGCATCACCCGGAACAAGGGCGCGACGGTGAACTTCATCCTGCCCGCGAGCGGTGCCATCAGCACCACGCAAGCCAATGCCAGCTTCTCGGGCGGTTCGCAGACCATCCTCGGAGGCTATGCCACGGTTGGAGGAAACACCTGGGCCGTGAGTGGATCCGGGGCCACGGCGGGTGTTGTGACGGGATTGTCCACCTACAGCTCCACCTTCACGGCGGGGACGGATGTGGACGCACCGGCGGGCACTTCAGCTCCGGGAGTCATGACGATCAATTCCCTGCGGTTCAACCAAGCTGGCGGGGCCACAGTGAACACAGGAGGCAACTTGACGATTGCCACCGGCGGCATCCTCATGACCTCGACTGTGACGTCGGCCGTGAGCATCAACAACAACAATCTGACTTCTGGCAACGGGCAGGATCTCATCGTGCATCAGCACAGCACGGCGGCGAATCTCACCATCGCCTCTGCCATCACGGGGAGCATCGGCCTGACCAAGTCGGGAGCGGGGAACTTGGTCCTGACAGGCACGAACACCTACACAGGCGGCACGTATGTGAATGGCGGACAGCTTACGATCACGAAAGCCGGAGCGCTTGGTACAGGGGTGACGGTGCTCAATGGGGGCACCCTCGCAGTTTCGACTGCTGCGGTGGACCTGGCGAACACCTATACCATGCAGATCGGTGCCAATGGCGGCACCCTGCGACATGAAGGGTTTAGGTTTTACATTCGCGGAGTTATTTCCGATGTGGCGGGCCAGTCTGGCGTGCTCACCATCACAGGAAATGGGACGGGGGATGTGGTGCTGGATGTGGCAAACACCTACACCGGTGGAACGATCCTGGCGGCTGGCAGCACCACGCTGGTGCTGAACAATGCGGCCTTCGGGACCGGGACCGTGACGTTTGCAGGCGGGAACATCCGGACGGGCAGCGCAGTCGCCACCCTGGCCAATGCCATCAACTTTGCGGCGGACACGATCATTCCGGTCACGGGCACCCAAGTGCTGACCTTCAGCGGCAAGGTGACCTTGACCGGCGGCAACCGGGTATTGACGACGAACTCTGCGGCGGACACAGCCTTCTCCGGCAGCATCGGTGAGGAGGGTGGTTCCTACTCTTTCACGAAGGCGGGCTCGGGGCGGGTGGTCCTGACGGGGACCAATACCTACTCTGGCGGAACGATCCTGAGCGGCGGCACCTTGAACATCAACAGCGATGCCAACCTGGGTGCAGTGCCCTCCACGGCAGCGACGAACATCACCTTCGCGGGTGGCACCAGCCTGCAGACGAACTATTCCACGAATGTGGAACTCGCCGCGACCCGCAACATCCTGATCAACAGCGGTGTGACAGGCAGCTTCCATGCGCATGGATTGGCGAGCTTCTTTGTCGTCAATGGCCAGATCTCTGGCGCTGGTAATCTGGGTGTGGTCTCCAGTGACGGTGGCATCCTGGTGCTGAACGGCAGCAACAGCTATTCCGGCACCACAACGCTCTTTGGCGGGGCCAATACGGGGGGCTATCTGCGCCTGGGGCATGCCAGTGCGCTGGGGAACACCAGCCTCGTCACCATCGGCTCCGGGACGACCACGGAACTCAGCCGTCTGGAGTTGGCCATCGCAGGTGGGGCCACCATTGACCGGAACTTCTCCGTGTACTCCCGCAACAACACGAGCGCGAGTTTCCTGAACCTCAATGGGGCGAACACTTTGACCGGCACCTTCACCTCGGCGGGCACGGGCACCACGCACACGATCCAGTCTGACGGCGGGCGTTTGGACCTGTCCTTCTCCAGCGTGAGCAACACGAAGGACCTGGTGCTGCAGGGGGCGGGGGATGGTTCGATGAATGTCTCCATGTTCACCACGGGCAGCAGTGCCACCATCACGAAGTCTGGCACCGGCGCCTGGACGGTGACGGCAGGGCAGACCACGAGTGGGGCGGTGTCCATCACGGCAGGCACGTATCTGGCCAACAATGCCAGCGGCTCCGCCACAGGCAGCGGGGCGGTGACAGTGAGCGGTGGCACCCTGGGCGGCACCGGGAGAGTTCAAGGTAACACCACCATCAGTTCTGTGTACGGCCTTCGTCCGGGGGATGTGAACAGCACGGGCAAGCTCACCTTTGGTGGTGACCTCACCCTGGCCGGGAGTGCCAGCCCGGTGACGCGTCTGGAGCTGCAGCTCGGGGCCACGGGGGCCACAACCTATAATGATGCGGCGGGCATCGCGAATGCGATGGGGCTGCCGGGCGGCCTGGGCGATGCGACCACAGGCTACTATGCCACGGTGCTGGCGACGTATGAGGCTGAGACGGGTAACCATGACAGGCTGGACATCGCGGGCGTGCTGAAGCTGGATGCCAACGGCCGCATCACCGTGAGCAGCCTGGGGTACAATCCGCAGTTCGGCGATGTCTTTGACCTGATGGACTGGGTTGGCACCTTGAACCTGGATGCGGATGCCTCCGGCGGGCAGGGGTTCAATCTCCTGACAGATCTGGAACTGCCGACCCTGGCGGATGGCATGTATTGGGACACCACCTTGTTCGCCAGCAACGGAATCCTCGTCGCCGTGCCCGAGCCGGGCCGAGCGGTGCTGATGATGCTGGGGGTGGTGGCGCTGTTTGGGCGGAGGAGGAGACGCTGCGCTGGTTGAGGGGGCTGCGCTGGTTGAGGATGGCTGCGCCTGGTTGATGCGGTATATGGCATCGCATCCGACTGACGTGGAGGCGTTGATGGCGGGTGGGGAGGGAGAGGATGGTGGCGGCCTTCCCACCTGATCATTTTTCTGCGGAGGTACCCAGGGTTGACTCGCTTGAGGCTCGTCCAACCACTGGGCTGTGTTAGAGATCCCATTCTGGGATCAACTTCGGACTGAAGCGCAATGCCATCAGGGAAAAGGTAACCCGGCCGATGATTTCCCTTTTGCGAACGAGCTGAGGGCTGAAAGCCCGGAGTCATACCAGCCTTGGGCAACGCCCAAGGTTGGCGCTAGTTT
>NZ_BATR01000066.1 GCF_000739655.1 Verrucomicrobium sp. BvORR106
TGCTCGTGGAGCAGATGCGTCGTGAAGGGTTCGAGGTGGTTATTTCCCGCCCGATGGTCATCACGAAGCGCGTGG
Organism: Verrucomicrobium sp. BvORR106; assembly: GCF_000739655.1. Lineage (GTDB taxonomy): Bacteria > Verrucomicrobiota > Verrucomicrobiia > Verrucomicrobiales > Verrucomicrobiaceae > Verrucomicrobium. The sequence goes on from NZ_BATR01000066.1 coordinate 76, forward strand.
ACGGCGTGCTTTGCGAGCCGTTTGAAACCCTTTATGTGGAAGTGCCGGAAGATTACGTCGGCGGTGTGATGAAGTCCCTGGCCGAGCGTAAGGGCCGCATCGAGGACATGAAGACCCACGCCCACGGCAGCACCTTGGTGGCCACGGTGCCGACCCGCGGCCTGATCGGCTTCGAGTTCGAGCTCATGAACCTTTCCAGCGGTCACGGCATTCACAGCCACCTCTTCAAAGAGTACGCACCGCACGCCGGCCCCATGCAGACCCGCAGCACCGGCACGCTGGTGAGCACGGAGTCCGGTGAGGCCACCACCTACGCGCTGGACACCATCCAGGTTCGTGGAAAGCTCTTCGTGGCTCCTGGCGACCAGATTTATGACGGCATGATCATCGGGGAAAACCCTCGTATGGACGACCTGCCGGTGAACCCGACCCGGTCCAAGCAGCTCACCAACTTCCGCGCTGCTGGCAACGACAAGAGCGCTGCCCTGCCTCCTCCGATCCGCTTCTCCCTGGAGCGCGCCATCGAGTATGTCGCCCCGGATGAACTGGTGGAAGCCACCCCCAAGAGCATCCGCCTGCGCAAGCGCACGCTGGACTCCAACCTGCGCTCCCGCGAGAAGAAGAAGCTCGAGGCCGAGATGGAAGCGGTGTAGTGGGGAGAGGGAAAAGGGAAGAGGGGTAAGGGATAAGGTTTTGGTTTTAAGCTCCAACTGGCCGGTGTCGGCTGGTTGGGGCTTTTTCTTTGGTTGGGAAAGGAGTTGGAGTGTTGGAGGGATGAGAGGCGGATGTTGGCGTCGGACAGGGTAGAAGAACCGTCGCGGCTCTGAGACCTCAGTGTTGGAGTGCCGACTTCAGTCGGCCGAAGTTTTTCCAGCGCGCCCTGAGCCGACTGAAGTCGGTACTCCAACCCCGGTGCGGTGCCGAGGGGCGTGTTATTGCCTTGATCCCTCCGCTGTGTTGCGGTCGGAATCAGCTTCACCGCTCAAAAGCCAATGCAATCAGGGAAAAAGGTAGTCTTGCTGTTATGTCTTGGCGAGCCCCGGAGTCGCGATAGCGTATCCGCCGTGCCGACAGCAGGAATCACATTTCAGAAGGGCCGAAGGTCCGGCATAATAGCAGCCTTGGGCAACGCCCAAGGAATAGATGACCAAACAACCTTTGAGGGCTGAAGGCCCGGCCTCATCAAACCTGCCCACGACGAGCCTCCCTGAATGACCCCGGGCCTACAGCCCTCAACATCTAAAACCAACGCCAACCTTGGGCGTTGCCCAAGGCTGATATTAATCCGGGCTTTCAGCCCTCAGCTCGTTCGCAAAAAGGAGATCATCGGCCTCGCCGCATTTTCCCTGATGGCATTCGCTCAAAAGCGGAATTCAACTCCTCCCCACTCGTGCCGAAGGGTTGATGTGCAGGGCATCATAACCTCCCGCAAGCCAGGAGCCCGTGCTCTATACAACTTCGGCCTCAACACCTTGACCACCGACGCACTGCCCACTGACGCACCGGCTACTGATTCCTCTTCTGCTGCAGATTCCTTCCCTCATACCGCCAGAGGGTGAGCGTTGACTCCTCGTCCAGGGTGGCGAAGGTCCAGAGGTCGGCGCAGGGCATGACGGCGGTGACGCGTTTGGGGAGGTCAAACTGCCAGCGCTGGATGGTGCCGGTGTGGTTGGCGAGGACAATGGTGCCCTGGTTGCCGCTGATGACGTGCAGGGCGCCGTCGTTGGTGAAGGAGGTGGTGGCGGTGGGTTCGAGGTCGGACGCAACAAGCATGGCGTGGGGCTGGGAGCCGCCCAGCCAGAGGACGTGGGCTTCACTGCCGGTGGCGACGGCGACGCGGGGGCTGCTCCAGGCGGGGGCGGGCACGAGGGAGCGGACGGGGGCGTCGAAGGTGATTTCCTCGAAAGCGCGCTGGGCGGTGCCCAGAAGCGGCATGAGGATGATCCGGGGGCCAGCGGCGAGGATGACGTGGGTGGCGGTCACCACCATGGGCAGCGGGACGGTGGGCAGGGGCAGGTCGTCGAGGCCTTCCACGAGCCGGTCGATGGAGATGGTGCCTTGGGAGGAGAACTGGCTGAGCCGCCAACCCACACGGGTGAGGCGCAGGGCCCAGAGGGAGCCATTGGCATCATAGGCGGCGGCCCAGATGGGATCGGTGAGCCAGCCGGGGGTGCCGATCTCCACCAACTGGTCGCCTGCGACGACTGGGGGCAGGGCGTGCAGGTGGAGGAGTTGCGCGGTGGAGGGGGACTGGGGCAGGTGCACTAGGTATTTCCTCGTGTGACGTGCTGCCACCAGCAGGGGCGCATGAGCGGCGTGCCAGTCATCCCCGGGCAGGTCCCATTCCAGTTGCCGGGCGGTGGCGGCCTCCCGGAAGCTGGCGTGCAGCCCAATGAGGCGGGGCAGCTTGGTGTCATAGGCCAGGACGCAGAAGCTGTCTTGCACGGCGGCGGCCTGCACTACCTTGAGGCCAGGCGTCTTCCACGGCAGACGGGCGCTGAAGATGGTGGTGAGCTCGACCCGGCCGACGTGGGAGATTTTCGCAGTGGGCTGCGGCAGGGCGGGGCGGCGGGAGGATTGGTGCTCATCCAGGTGGCGGCGTCCATCGCGGGCCAGCAGGGTGTCGGCGGGGCTCAGGCACTGGAGCAGGCGCATGAGGGTGCTGCGTTGGCCATCGGGCACGGTGGGCAGGAGGCGGGCGATCTCACGACGTCCCAAGTCTTCAGCGCGGGCCTTGACCGTGCGGTCGGGGTAAGTGCGTTGGAGATTGCCATACACGCTCAGCATCTGCTGCATCTTGGAGGCGTCCGGATGGTGCGGCAGGGATTCCAGAAGGCGGGTGGCCTCGTGGTGCTCCCCGGCGGCTCCGCGGAGTTCCAGCGCACGCTCGATGCAGTTCATGGCCAGGCGGCTGGTGGGCCAGGCGCCTTCCAGCAGCTTGAGCGCGCCATCGCGGTCTTGCAGTTCATTCAGGGTCAGGCTGGCGGCCTGGAGCAGGTCATCTGCCCGGACGAGCTCGGCGATCCAAGTACGGTAGGCTTCGCGCATCTTGTCCAGTTGCTGGAGCTCGCCGTAGAGGGCGGCCAGCTTGTCCCAGCGGCGTCCTTCTTCGTAGAGCTTCACGGCCTCGGCGATCTGCCCACCCAGCGCAAAGCATTCTGCAGCCTCCAGAGGGCGGTGCAGATGATCGCGGAAAATCACGGCGGCCTCGGCATGGTGACCGCCGTTTTTCAGCACGATGGCGGCGGTGCTGAGGTCTCCCAGGAGTTCGGCATAGATATAGGCGGCGCGGCGATGGCGGCCCAGCTGGACCTCTCGACTGGCCAGCTCCATGTACTGGCGGCGCAACTCCTGCTGCTGATGCTGGGAGACGTCCCAGGCATCGATGGCACGTCCGCCGCCCAAGCGGCCCAGATCAAAGTTGGGCGTGCGGGTGCCGAGCTTGGAGGAGGGTGGGGCGGTGCCACGGTGCATGCCGCTGCCGGTGAGCGGGAGGGCGTGTTTCAGGCCCTCGTCGGGATTGTTCTTCAGTTCATCCAGCAGGCGTTGCAGGGCGCGGTTCCGGTCCTGCCCCAAGCTGCGCTCTGGCCCGGCCAGCTTGTTGTTTACCCAGTCCTCCAGTCGGTTCCAGATGGTGCGCTTGCCGCCAGTATGGGGAAGACTCTGGACGAACTTCTGGGCCAGCCAGAGGAACGGTTTGGCGAAGAGACCGGCCCCCTTGGAGGGGGACTTCCCAGCGGATTTCCCGGGCGTATCCCCGTCGGGTGGGTTCTGAAACTCCGGCGCGGGATCGGAGCCGATCTCGCGTGAGTCTTCGCCAAACAGGTCTTCCAGCGGCGGGGCCTTCACCAGCACGGACTGGAGGCGCGGCAGCGGGCTGACGCCGGGGAGGGGAGTGGTCCATTCCTCGATCCTTTCAGGCGGGGGGATCAATAGCTCACCCAAGGTGTGCTCATCCCCAGCATCGAAGCCGACGGGCCCCAGCCCCGGGTGGAACACGAGTGCACCGGAGTAGGCGTTCACGGCGTCGGCCTCCGCGGGCGTGACGGCGGGCAGCAGCAGTGCCTCCGTCGGCACATAGAGGGCGCGGCCGATGCAGCAGAAGCCCAGAGCAGCGGGCCGTACCTTCGGGACATCTCCCGGGGTGGGGATGACCAGCAGTCCGGCGGGTTCTCGGGACCGGATGGAGGCAGGCAGGACGAAAAGCCGGATGGCGGACTCATCCCGGAGCTGCCAGCGGGTGATTTCCGCGATCCAATGCTCGGCCTCCGCTCCTGGCAGGCACCAGGCGGTGGCGGGCGCGCCAGCAGGTGGGCGGGCGGGTTCGAGGTGGAGCGTACGGGGGATCATGTGAGGGTCTCCGTGACGAAGCGCCGGATGTGGCGCTCGATGGCCTGGGCGTGCCCGGTCACTGGCCGGCCGCTTTCCATCGTGGCGGCGGGGCCTACGAGCAATCCGTCCGAGCTCCAGGCGGGCAGCATCATGTTGGCTGGGAGACCGATGCTGACCTCTGCCAGGGCGGGATTGGACGCCTGTAGGTGGAGGATGCCACGTTCATCCAGAAAGGCGCGACTGCCGCCGGGCCATTCGGCGATGCGGACGGCGCAGTGGTGCCCGGTCGGCTCGGGCTCACCAAAGGTGCGCCAGTCCTGGACCACTGCGTCTGCCTTGTGCTCCAGGCGGAACCAGGTGTTCGACAACGTGACAATGGTGGTGCGGCCGCGGGAGGTGCGGAGGGCAATCTCCCCGCCAGGGGTGAGGCCGACGGCCTCGAACCGGGTGCGCATGGCGAACTGGGCGAACGCCGTCTTCTCCACATAGAAGAGCCACTGGCCCTGGTCGGGGACGTTGGAGCTGAGTTGACCCGTCTCCAGATCTCGGGTGAAGCAGGAGCCCTGCTGGGTCCTCATCCACACGTTCTGGCCATCGGCACTGGCCTTGGCCGCATTGAGCCGGTGGGGGAAGGAGAGCCCTTCCATGTGATGGTTCCCGGAGGGGGAGATGATGACCCCGTTCGCGCCGACGCTCCACATGCCGAGCTGCCCCTTCCGGTGGAAGGTGAGGACGGGGCGGGTGACCTTGGTGGTGCCGAAGGCGGGCAGGCTGATGCCATTGCCCTGAACGAGGCAATGGTGGACGGTGTAGGGCTCACTATTGCCAGAGTAGAAGTGGCGTTCCCCCAAGTGGTGGAGGTTGGGTGGGAGATCCAGGCTGGGAAGTTCAGCTCCGCTGTTGAGGTGCATGGCCCGGAGACTGCGTGAGGTGAGGACTACCAGCCACTCGCTATCCACCCAGCAGGCGCGTGGGTGGGAGTCAGCCCCGCCCAGTACCCAGATCTTGGGGATGGGCGGCTCATCGCCAGAGGGGGCAGGAACCACCGCGACCTGGATCTGGGCGCGGTCCTGATCCCACGCGGCCGCCACCAGGTCTTTCTCGGGATTTTGGCGGAGGCGGAACTCCAGCATCTTCCCGCGCAGGGGCTCCATGGGTACGGGCCGGGCTCCCGTGAGGAAGTTGCGCATGTACCAGATCTCGTGGCTCTGGGTGAGGCCAAAGCTCGTCTGGCGGCTGTCGTGCCGCAGGGTGAGCGCGGCCACGATGGGCGAGACCGGGGAAAGGAGGAAGGGGAGCTGCGCAGGGCCGAAGAGGGCTGGCCAGGAGCGCACGGCGCGCAGCCGGGAGCCGCTGCGGGCGCTCCCCGCGTCTGGGGTCAGGAGCTTTTCCAGCTTCAGCCGGGCTTGGTGCAGCAGCTTGATGCCCTGGCGGGAGTAGTGATGAAGCGCCAGCCGTCCCTCGGCATCCACGGTGACGATGTGGAGGGGGCAGCTGGCATCCAGATGGGCTGCCAACTCCTTCCGGAAGGCGGGATCACGCAGGGTGGCCTCGTGGATCACCAACACCATATCTTGGGCGTGATCGGGAGTCTCCGGCAGGTAGTCGGGGAGATTCGTCAGGGCCGCGGTGAGGTCGTAGGATGTCTCCAGGGCCTTGAGCTGGCTTTTCACGCCTTCGACGGAGTCCAGATCCACCTTCTCCCAGTACACACCTTTGGCCCGCCAGGCCTCGGCGCTGGCGCCGGGCCGGGCTTTGAGCCGGAGGGCGAGGGCGGCGGAGAGCGCGAAGACCCGGGCGGCACCCCAGAGGCGCAGACCGCTGTCCAGCACCAGGAGCTGGGTGCCGGGGGGGCGATGGGCCGGGGGCTCGGGCTGGAGGTAGAGGGCCTCACCCAGGGCCAGCCGGGCGGCGAGCATGTCATCATCATGCGCCAGCTCTGAGAGAAGCAGCCGGTGGATGGGGCCACGATTGCTCAGATCCGAGACGCCGGAGGTGGCGCGCTCCTCCTTCAGCGACATCACTTGGGGCAGAGTCAGTGCCGCCATGATGTCCCGGGTGAGCACGGAGAGGCCGGAGGTTTCAGGATCCAGCGCCAGCGCCCGCATGAGGGCCTGGGGGGAGTAGCCTTCGGGCTTGGGGAGATCCGGCGCGGGCTCGACAAGGCTGTCCACGCCCGTCTCCAACTGCCTCCGCAGCGCCTCTGCGGAGGTCCGGCTGAGGGCCACGCGGATCCGCTCGCGGCTGACATACAGATTGTTCCGGCATTGCAGGCGGTCCTCCACACCGGGCCGCCAGTTCGTACGGATCACCTGGGCGATCGCGTCTCCGGCGGCGGGGAGCGGGTCTTCCATTTGGTGAAAGACGAGGTCCAGCATGACTTGCTTGGCCCCCGGGGTCTTGAGCAGATCGCGAGGCCAAAGGTTGGGGGCGGCTATCTCTGGGTAGAAGGGGATGGAGGGGCCATGGCAATCCTTGAGCATCGCCAATGCTGAAACGATGGCAGAGAGTGGCGGAGGAGAGTCGTGCTGATACCGCTCGCAGATGATGGCCAGCTCCTCCGCCATCACGACGGTGGTGTCGTCCTCCCAGAGGATGGCGCTGCCGTCCAGGTCCCAGTGCCAGTCCGCCTCCATGGGTGGGGTCAGCCAGGCGGCGGCGTTGGCCATCTCCCCGCTGAATCCGGTTTTGGATGCCGCGGTGTTCATCGGTTCAGAGGGGCGCAGTTGACGCGGACGGTGCTGCGGCTGGCGGGGCGCCAATGGTCCGCGCTGATGCGGGCGTAGGTGCCGTCTTCATCGAAGAGGGCGGTCTCTCCCTCGGCCAGTCGCAGCCAGGTAGCCAAGGTGGCGGGTTGCAGGGCGGGGAAAGGGGCGTGCCCGCAGGGGATGGCGGCGGGTCCGTGGAAGTAGTAGCGCCGTCCGGGTAGCGGGGGCAGCGGTTCACCGAGGAGGAGCACCTGCCCCTGGGCTTCATTGAGGACGAAGCTGAGCCGCTCCAGCCGCAGGGCGGGGGCGGTGTGGGCGTATGCGTACCAGTCTGCGGCAGGCAGCATGAGCAGCGTGGCGGGGGTGGCGTGCGCAGCGGGAGCGGCGCTACGCTGGATCTCCAGCAAGGCGCGATTCCGCAGCTCTCCGGGGAAGGAGGCAGGCGGTGCCAGTGGCACGAGCAGCTCGGCGAGGGGACGCCAGGGGCCGTCCGGGAGTTTGCCCCAAGGGAGGGATTGATCGGCCTCGAAGAGCCAGCCGTCTGCGGCGGATGTGAAGCGGTTGTGCCAGGGCACGGCGGCACAGAGCGCCTGTTGGGATTCCGTGAGGGGGCCGCCCTTCACCCAGATCCAGGTGCCGGTGAGCCTTCCCTCCAAGCTGGAGAGTCGTCGCAGCGGGTCCAGCGCGGTGGCCAGTGGCACAGCCAGCCGGGCCACCCAGGCGGGGGCTGAGGTGGCGGCGGCGACAGGCGCTGAGGGCGACGCAGTCATTTGACGGGGGGAGAAGGCGGAGGCGGTGAGGAAATCAGTCTCTGGGGTCAGACACTGGCCAGGGCTTCGGGTTCCTTGGTTTTCAACGCGCCCCAGAGTTGGTGGATGCGGGACTGGAGGAACTCCCGCTGATCAGTCCGTTGCACCCACTGGACGCTGCCTTCCAGAATGGCCAGGCGATCCCGCAGGTAGGCCTGGCTTGGCGCAGAGGCCCCTGGGTCCAGACGCCCTTCCAGCCACGCCAGACTGCGGGCCAGGGATTCTGCATCCGGCTGGCCGCTGGCGGAGGCGCGGGGGTGATCGGAGCCATCCGGGGCGGCGTCTCCCCGGCTGATGGATTCCTGGACGAGCGAGCGCAGCACCTCGATCTGCTCATCCCGATCCCATAGATAACGCAGGACCCAGAGGTCAGAATGGCGGGCCTCCATGCGGCCACTGAGGAGGGCACTGGCGGCGACGAGGCGTTGCACCTTGACGGCGCGGCGATCTGAGAAGGCGATGCCTGCATGCCGGATACGGTGCACGAGGTCCACGTAGTCCTTCAGCACGGGCTGCAGGGAGACGCGGGAGGTGGCCTGCTGGATGAGGCGGATGTGCTCCGGGCCCAAGGAAGACGTTTCCGGTGGGGTGGACTCCAGCCGCCAGCCGGCATCCAGCACCTCCATGAGGCGGTCTTCGGGCGCGGCATCACAGCGCACGCGTAGCAGGAATCGGTCAAACAGGGCGCGCAGGGCGTCTTCTTCCGGCAGGTGGTTGCTGGCACCCACGAACATGAGGGCCTGGACCTTGAGCCGCTCGCGCCCGCGATGCAGCACGCGCTCATTCAGCACGGTAAGCAGGCTGTTGAGGATGGCGCTGTTGGCATTGAGGAGCTCATCCATGAAGACGAGGGAGGCCTCGCTGAGCATGCCCTCGGTATTGGTGACCAGATCGCCCTCCCGCAGACGGCGGATGTCAAAGGGGCCGAAGAGCTCGTTTGGCTCCGTGAACCGGGTGAGCAGGTAGGAGAAGGTGTCTCCCCGCAGCCGTTGGCCCAAGGCGTGTACGAGCGCGCTCTTGGCCGTGCCGGGAGGGCCCAGGATAAAGAGATTCTCCCCCGCGGCGAGGCAGACGCCCAGCAGGTCCACGACCTCATCTTTGGCGACAAATGACTGGCGGAGACCTTGCAAGACTTCCGTCTGGAGGCGGGCGGCGATGTGCGACGCGTCTGAAAAATCAGGCGATGTCATGAAGTTAATGGCGGGTTTTCTACTTTCTTTTTAATTCAAAGCGGAACATCCATCAGAGGCAAGTGCAGATGCTGGGCCACCTTGGGGCAGAGATCAGGATAGGCTCCCACGGTGTCCTCTGCCGCCTGCCGGACAGCTGGCTCTTCCAGGCGGGCCAGATCGGCGGTGCGGAGGATTCGGTCGGTGTAGAGGGCCAGCAAGCAGGGGTGGGTGACGATGGGTTTCACCCCGTTGCAAGACTCCAGCATCATGCCCACCGAGCTGAGCGGCCAAGCGGCCCCCAACGTCTTGATGCGGGACACGAGCGGGTCATCCGGGGCCATGCGGGCGGCGAAGCGGGCCACCTCTGGCAGATGCTGGAAGAGGAGGTCCACGGAGTAATCCACCGAGGCGCTGCGGGGGGCTGGGCAGGGCTCTGCGAGAGAGGCCTCCATGCCTGCGACATCCACATCCCGCGCGGCCAGCAGATGGATGAGCTGGTAGAGGATCCCCGCCGCCCAAGTGGCTGTCGGAAGGTCCAGCGCGGGAGCATCATAGGCCAGACTGGAACGCTGCCGCTGGTCAAACTCCTCCAGCACTTCCGCCAGCTCGTCGGGCGTGGCCGGGTCAGCCGGAGCGAGCTTCACCACAGCGAAGCCCTGATCGAGGAGGGATTGGAGAAATTCGATCACAGGAAAAGTATCCCGCCCCACGGAGCGGGAGGCAACTTTGCTGTGGAGGATATGTAAAAAAGAACCAGTGCGTCGGTGCGTCGGTGCGTCAGTACGTCAAGGCGTTGGGGGCGCCGTGACGAAGAGAACGCATCATCGGCTTCAGCCGAATCTGGATGCCGGAGGCTATCGATGGAGTTTGGCCTTTGAGGAAAGGATGCCGGAGGCATCCCAGCCATTAGCCGGATGGTTGAAGGAGCGGAGCGACTGATACCTCCGGAAAGGGGTCGTAAAATGTATTCCACCCCGGCAGGGGTGGCAGCAAAGTCGCAGCTCCGGTGCGTCGGTGCGTCGGTGCGTCGGTGCGTCGGTGCGTCGGTGCGTCGGTGCGTCGGTGCGTGGAGGCGTCGGTGCGTGGAGGCGTGGAGGCGTGGAGGCGTGGAGGCGTGGAGGCGTGGAGGCGTGGAGGCGTGGAGGCGTGGAGGCGTGGAGGCGTGGAGGCGTGGAGGCGTGGAGGCGTGGCAGTGCGTTAGTAGTGCGTTAGTAGTGCGTTAGTAGTGAAGATGTTGGGGGTGGCGCGGTGGTGAGGAGCGCGCCCATCGGCTTCAGACGCCTTCGGATGCCGGAGGCATCGCAGCCATTAGCCGGACGGTTGAGGGAGCGGAGCGACCGATACCTCCGGTAAGCAGAAAGAAATTTGCATCCCGAAGGTGATGCCAGCAAGATCCTCTTTCTCCACGCATCATCAAACATGTCCGGCACCTATGTCTCGCTGCACTACCATGTTGTCTTCAGTACCAAGAACCGGGAGCCCCTGATCGGTGCCGAGTGGCTTCCCCGATTGCACGAGTATTTAGGCGGTACGGTGCACGGACTCGGAGGATTTTGCCAGGGGGTCGGAGGCATCAATGATCATGTGCATCTGTTGATCGGCCTGAAACCCACGCACTGTCTCTCCGACTTCATGCGGGAGTTGAAAAAGGCATCATCCATATGGGTGCACCAAGAGGTCGGGCTGAGCCATTTCGCCTGGCAGGAAGGGTATTCAGCATTCTCTGTCAGCGCCACTTCACGGGAAGCGGTCAAACAGTACATTGCACACCAGCAGGAGCATCATCGGGTGAAATCGTTCCGGGAAGAGCTCGTGCAAATGCTGGTCAAAGCGGGGGTTGCCTTCAAGCCGGAATACCTTGATTGACAGGGCGGACGTTGCTGCGACCCGCTCCGGGGTCGGAAATATCCCCTGATTACCGGAGGTATCAGTCGCTCCGCTCCTTCAACCATCCGGCTAATGGCTGGGATGCCTCCGGCATCCTTTCCTCTAAGGCCAAACTCCAGCGATAGCCTCCGGCATCCGATGCGTCTGAAGCCGATGTATTCTCTTCGCCACGGTGGCCCCATCGCCTTGACGTCCTGGAACTGCGGCTCTGCTGCCACCCCTGCCGGGGTGGAATACATTTTACGACCCTTTTCCGGAGGTATCAGTCGCTACGCTCCCTCAACCATCCGGCTAATGGCTGGGATGCCTCCGGCATCCTTCCCTAGAAGGCCAAACTCCATCGATGCCTCCGGCATCCAGATGCGGCTGAAGCCGATGATGCGTTCTCTTCGCCACGGTGCCCCCAACACCTTGACGTACTGACGCACCGCCCACTGACGCACCGACTCTCCGGCAACTCAAGCCCGTCCGTATTTGACCGTGACCTCCCGCAGCCGCGTTTCCAATGCGGAAGTCAGTTGGAACCACGTGAAGCGCCAGTTCCAGAATTCGCCGCTTTTGCCGGGGATGTTCATGCGGGCCTCGCTACCCAGGCCGAGGACATCCTGAAGGGGGCAGATGGCCAGCTGGGACTGGCTTTTCCAGACGTGCTCGATGAAGTCCCAGTGGATCTCACTGCCATCGGTCTGGGTGTAGGTGAGAATGGTGCGGCGCTCGGCTTCGATCACCTCGGCGGTGCGGGTGCTGTCGTCGCCTGCCTCGCTGCGGAAGAGGCCGACCACGGTGTCGTTGTCGTGCGTGCCGGTGTAGCCCACGCTGTTTTCCGGATAGGTGGTGGGGTCGTAGAGCGGCGTTACGGTGTCTGGACCGAAGGCGAACTGCATGACGCGCATGCCGGGCAGGCTGTGCTTGTCCCGCAACTCCACCACGTCGGGCGTGATGAGCCCGAGGTCTTCTGCGATGATGGGGAGCTCGCCCATTTCTTCCTTGAGGGAGTTAAAGAGGGCGTCGCCTGGGGCTTCCACCCACTTGCCGTTGATGGCGGTGGCCTCGGTGGCAGGGATCTCCCAGTAGGCGGCAAAGCCCCGGAAGTGGTCGATGCGCACCACGTCCACGAGGGCGAGTGTCTTGCGCATGCGGCTCTTCCACCAGTTGAAGTTGGTCTTCAGGTGCTTGGGCCAGTCGTAGAGCGGGTTGCCCCAGCGCTGGCCGGTTTCGCTGAAATAGTCGGGCGGTACGCCGGCGATCACCGTGGGATTGCCGTTCTCATCCAGATAAAAGAGCTCGCGGTTCGCCCAGACGTCGGCGCTGTCATGCGCGGTGAAGATAGGGATGTCTCCCACAATGGCGATGCCCAGCTCCCGGGCGCGAATGCGGAGCTTGTTCCACTGGCGGTGGAAGAGAAATTGCAGGGCCTTGGCCTCCTCGATCTCGGCCTCCAGGGAGGACATGACCTGCGCCATGGCTACGTCTTCACGCAGGGCCACTTCGCGAGGCCACTCCGTCCAGGGCTTGCTGTCGTGCTCCTCCTTCAGGGCGATGAACATGGCCCAGTCGTCCAGCCAGTCGGACTCCCGCTGGCAGAAAACCTCAAAAGCACGGGCCAGCAGCGGGCTGGCATTGCATTGATCGATGAAGCGGCGGGCGGCCTTGCGCAGGAAGGCCATGCGCACCTCAATGACGGAGCCGAAGTCCACGTGATCATCCGGGAACTCTGGGAGCAAATGGAGGTCTGAAGGCGTGACCATGCCGTCCTTCACCAGGGCATCCAGACTGATGAGGAGGGGATTGCCCGCGAAGCTCGAGAGCGACTGGTAGGGGGAATTGCCGTAGCCTGTGGGGCCCAGTGGCAGGATCTGCCAGACTTTCTGCCCCATGCGGTGGAGTGACTCCAGCCAGAGCTCGGCCCCCGGCCCAATCTCACCCACCCCAAACCGGCCAGGCAGCGATGTCGGATGCAACAGGATGCCGGCAGAGCGGGAGAGGGAAAGCATAAAGTCACAAGAGCGCAACAGCCGTGCCGTGCAAGCTGCTAAAAGGGGCAGCGACGTTGCTTTTTTTAACTCATTCGGGAGGATTCGCTTATGGCGAAACCTGTGGACGGGTCGAGTGGGAAAGGAGGTGGCTCAAGACAGCCCCCATCAGCCCGTTGATGCTGGCGTACGCCGCCTCTGGCATGGCACGTAGCGACGCGGCAGACTGCACGTACGGCTGGGTGGCATCCAACTCGTCCGCACAATGCTCGACCAAGGCGGCGGCGGACGTCGGGGTGGTCTCCAGATGGAACTGCAAACCGATGACGTTCTCACCCAGTTGAAAGGCCTGGTTTTCACACACGGCACTGCGGGCCAGTCGTATCGCGTCAGGTGGGAGGTCAAAGGTTTCCCCATGCCAGTGAAACACGGTGGCGACGGGTGGGAACGCAAAAGTGTTGGCGGGCGTGGGCTCGGCCGTCAGTTCGAACCAACCGATCTCCCGCACCGGGTTCGGGCGAACCACGGCACCGAGGGCGCTGGCGATCAGCTGAGCTCCCAGGCAGATGCCGAGCACGCGCACCCCCTGGCGGATGGCACTGGCCAGAAAGGCCTTCTCCGGCGCAAGCCAGCTCAAGGTGGCCTCATCATTCACGCTCATGGGGCCGCCCATGGCGATGATGAGATCGAAATCCGTCGGGTTCGGAAGTGTCCAGCTCTCCTCGAAAAAGCGCGTGTAGTTGATCTCAGCTCGGCGAGCCAAGAGCCAGGGCTCGATGCTGCCGAGACCTTCGAAGGGGACGTGCTGGAGGACGTGGACGCGGAGCATGGAATTCCAAACTTCAAATATCAAAACTCAAACTTCAAGCCGGGAGCGCCCCGCGCCTCGGAAACCAAGCACGAAGCACTCCTAGTCCGCATCACATGTGTCGAGGTGCGGGTGGCCTTCGTTGGGGTTGGTGAAGTTGTCTGTCTCGTCCTCGTCGCGGTTCGGATCCAGGCAGCGGAAGTCTTTTTCCACCGCCACCTTGAGGCCCCAGGGTTCATTGAAATAGATTCCCACCTGGCTGGAGGAGTCCGCCCAGGTGGTGACCTCGGCGGCAGGGAGAATGACCGAAACCACCGTGCCCGAGGCTCCGACAGCGTAGGCGACTGCGGAATTTTGGGCCGTTGTGGTTTCCACCCGATAGGCAAGTCGCGGTCCGGCGGCAGCGCCCAGCGTCGTGGCTTCTTCGAAGGCTCCCTGATCGCGCAGGGTGAGCACTTCCGTCTGGGTGAGGCGAAGTCGGAGCGAATCTCCCCGAAGGCGAAGTTTCATGGCGGCAGCTTATATACTCTTGTGAGTATATCAAGGCCCGCTGCGCGGGAGACAGAAGACTTAAAGACCCAAGACGCAAGACTTGAAACGGAGCTGACACCACCCATTTACCTCTTACCGAACTCCCCGACTCGCTTTCACCACGAGCAACCATCCCAGAGCGGCGATCACAAACAGGCCCAAGATGGCCACGAGTACAGCTTCGGGCATTCCGGTGCGGCTCCACATGCTGGCCAGCACGAGAGGGGAGGCTGCTTTGCCGAGAATCAAGGGGCCGGAAAGCAGTCCATTCAACTCCGCATAGCGCTCGGTGCCGAAGAGTTCCGCCACGGAGGTTCCTTTGAGGATGGTGGTGATGCCATTGGCGGCGCCATACAGGACGGCAAAGCCGAGCATGCTGATCATGTGGGCGGGCCAGATCAAAAGGAGCACCATGGAGAGGATGAGGGCTCCCAGGGCCCAGCCACCGACGCTGACTGCACGGAAGTCTCGACCCCAAAAGGCCAGAGCCAGTCTGCCCAGGACCTGCATGGGCCCGAAGGTCGCCATCGCCCAGAGGACGTGTTCCGTGTCCGCGCCCAGACGCTGATGAATGGGGGCAAAAAGGAAGGTCAGAGCGGAGAATGCTGCCGTGTGGGCGGTGAACCACAGTGAGAGGCCAATAAAGCGGCGGTCAGTGGCGTAGTGACGCAGTTCCCCCGCCCAGTGGATGAACCGACGATACCAAGGAGGAAGTGCTTCAAGGCTTGATGGATTACTGATGCTGCCCGGAAGACCCAGATGCAAAGGCACTGCCACCAATACCTGCAGGAGACCGAGGGAGATCAGGGCGCGTCTCCAGCCATAGGTGTCCACCAAGGCGTGAGTAAGGGGCAGGAAGGCGGTGCTGGCCAGTCCTCCCAAGAGGGTGATCAGGATGATGCCACGTCGATACTCCTGACCGAAGGCCGTGGTCACCACGGCAAAGGCAGGCTCGTAAAGCATCCCCGCCATGGCGCAGCCTAGCAAAATCCAGGAAAGCAAGTATCCCCATGAAGCGGTGCAGGTGGCCATGAGGATCAAGGAAACACCCCCCAGAAACGCCCCCGCTGGCATGAGCAGCCTGGCCCCTCGTCGCTGGATCCAGGCCCCCGCAGGCAGGGCGCAGATGCCCCACACCAGCAGCCCCAGGGAGAGCCCCCCATTCACAAACTCCTGGCTCCACCCAGTGTCATCGTGCAGCGGGCCTGCCACCATGGCGAAGGCGTAGTACAAGATGCCCCAGGCAAAGAACTGGCCCACTGCCAGCCTCCAGGCCAGGGACCATGGGAGAGGAAGTTTTCGTGGAGGGGAGATGGAGGAGGAAGGTGGCATGTGCACTGGGGGCCCTAGGCGGTATGAACAGGGAAAGGGAAGAGGGGGAAGGGATAAGGGAAAAGGGGAGAGTTCGGTGGCGGGGTGCCAGCGTGACGCTAGACGTGAATCGAGGCAAGAATGAGGCTCCTCTTCCCTTACTGGTGTTCCCGTCAAGGCCGTTCTTCCCAGGTGTCAGCTCAGTTTCAGGTCTTGCGTCTTGTGCCTTCTCGTCTTGTGTCTCCGCACTTCCTACTTTCCCCGACATCCATGAGCGTTTCTTCCTCCATCTCCTCCCCGACCAAGGCCCGCTACATCATGATCGGGGGCTTCCTCGGCGCGGGGAAGACCACGGCGATCGGCAAGCTGGCGCGGACGCTGACGGACCAGGGGCTGAAGGTGGGGCTGATCACCAATGACCAGGCGGGCGGACTGGTGGATACCAAGCTGCTGCGCACCCAGGGCTTCGCCACGGAGGAGATCGCGGGCGGGTGCTTCTGCTGCCGGTTCAACACGCTGGTGGATGCCGCGGCAAAGCTGAATGATGCGACCAAGCCGGACGTCTTCATTGCGGAGCCGGTGGGGAGCTGCACGGATCTGGTGGCGACCGTGACCTATCCCCTGCGCCGCATGTACGGCGATTCGTATTCCATCGCTCCTTTGAGCGTGCTGGTGGACCCGGTGCGGGCCCGTCGTGTGCTGGGGCTGGATGCGGGGGGCAATTTCTCCTCCAAGGTGACCTACATCTACAAGAAGCAGCTCGAGGAGGCGGACATCATCGTGGTGAACAAGCGGGATCTCCTGACCCCGGAGCAGCTCGCGGAGCTCACCGAGGCTCTGCAGAAGGCATTCCCCCAGGCAAAGATTGTGGACGCCTCGGCGCGTGAGGAAGACGGCCTCACGGGCTGGTTCAGCTCGCTCTCCAGCGAGGCCCAGCCGGGCAACCGCGCTGCCATGGAGCTGGACTACGAGGTGTATGCCGATGGCGAGGCGCTGCTGGGCTGGCTGAACGCCACCGTCACCCTGGTGGCGGAAGACGAGTTCGATGCCAACGGGTACCTCCGCTGCTTGGCCGGGAGCATCCAGGAAAAACTGGCGGCCCAGCAGGCCGAGGTGGCTCATCTCAAGATGACCTACAGCCCCGACGACGGCATCGGCGGCGAGATCGCCTCCGTGAACCTGGTGCGCAATGACAACGTGGCCGAGACGGGTATGACGCTGGATGAGCCCAGCACCGGCGGTCAGTTGATCCTGAACCTGCGGGCCGAGACCGACCCCGAGGCCTTGCTCACTGCCGTGAAGGAAAGCCTGGTGATCGCAGGCGAGGTGTACCCCGGCGTGAAGAGCACGCTGGACCACGAAGAGCACTTCCGCCCCGGCAAACCCGAGCCCACCTATCGTGATGGCGAGGCCCCAAATGCAAAATGAGGAATGATGAATTAGGAATTAGGAATGGATGAAAAAGCCCGGACCGCTGCGAGAAGACGCAGGCAGATCCGGGCTGCTCCATTCCTAATTCAGAATTGCTAATTCCTAATTTCTAGGCTGCCTGACGGGCGAATTTCTCCTCGATCCGGCGGTCCAGGGACTCGATCAGCTCCTCGTGTCCGAGGCGGCTGATGACGTCTTCCACAAAGCCGATGGCGATGAGCTGACGGGACTCCTGGTCGGGAATGCCGCGGGCCTTGAGGTAGAAGAGTTCGTCAGCGCTGATGGGGGCACTGGTGGCACCGTGGCTGCACTTCACCTGGTCGGCGTTGATCTCCAGGCCGGGCATGGAGACGGCTTCGCTGTCCGCGCTGTTGAGCAGGTTGCGGCACTTCTGGTAGGCGTCCGTGTAGTGGGCACCGTCGGCCACGTTGATGAGGCCGGAGAAGATGGTGCGAGTCTTGTCGTACAGCGCGTTCTTGTAGAGCAGGTCGCTGTAGGTGTGGGGGGCCAGGTGGTTCTGCAAGGTGCGCATGTCCACGACCTGGCTGCTGAAGGGCAGGCTCACGCCGAGCATGTCACTGCGGGAACCTTCGCCAGCGAGATCGCTCACGCTTTCACTGCGGGCGAACGACGCACCGAGCTGAAGCTGGAGGGCCTTCACCTGGGCATCCCGTGCCACCGTGGTGGAGGAGATGTGCAGGGCGCGGGCGGAGTCGGCAAGCTCTTGCGAGTTCACATACGTGATATGGCTGCCATTGCCCGCCACGAAGTCGGCCACAGCCACGCTCTGGGCCACCTCATCACGCAGGGAGGCGTGGTGGTCCAGCACCGTCACCTGGGCGTGATCGCCAGCGACGATGAGCGTGTGGGGGAAGACGAGACTGTTGACGCCTGAAACCCAATGGAAGATCTCGATGGGGGCTTTGAGCACCGCGTTCTTCGGCGCGAGGACCACGGCCCCGGCCTGGACGTGGGCCAGGTGGAGGGCGGCGAACTTCTCAGAACCCAGATCCGCCTTGCGCTTCATGAGGTACTGCTGAAGCACGTCTCCGTGCGAGCGCAGGGCCTCGGCAAAGGGTAGCACCACCACGCCCTGCTCCAGGCCATCGGTCTGGCTGTGGATGAGGCGGTCATTGAGGAAGATGAGGCGGGCAGCCACATGGGTGAGGCCCTTGGAGCCCTCAATGGCGGCCTGCTTCTCGGCCTCGGTCGTCTCACCGGCCAGGTGCAGGCCGTCCAGACTGAGGTTCTTGGACTGGGAATACCTCCAGTGCTCGTCTCTGAGACCGGGCATGGGCAGAGATTGGAACTCCTCCCAGGCGGCCCGGGCCCGCGACTGGAACCATTCCGGCGCGTCCTCCAGCTTGCTGAAGTCGGGCGTCAGATCAGTCGGTGCGGATGACAGGGGAGGGGATAAAGGCTTCTCCATTTCTGGTTCGGCGATGGGCGCAGCAACGCTCATGGATTGTGGTTGATGGGAAAAAGGTTGGAGGAAATAGGAAGTGGGTGGGTCAGCCTACGGAGCCTTCCATTTCGAGGTCGATCAGGCGCTTGAGCTCGACGCTGTATTCCATGGGGAACTCGCGCACGAGGTCGTTGATGAAGCCGTTCACGGAGAGGCTCATGGCCTCCGCCTCGCTCAGACCGCGCTGTTGCATGTAGAAGATCTGCTCCGCGCTCACCTGGCTCACGCTGGCCTCATGCTGCGTGGCGTGCTCGTTGCCGCGCACGTTGATCGCCGGGTAGGTGTCGGTGCGGCTGCTGGAGTTGATGAGCAGGGCGTCGCACTCGGTGTTGTTTTTGCAACCCTTGAGGTGCTTCGGGATGTGGACCAGGCCACGGTAGGTGGCGCGGCCCTTGCCGATGCTGATGCTCTTGGAGATGACGTTGCTTGTCGTCTCGTCCGCAGCATGAATCATCTTGGCACCCGTGTCCTGGTGCTGGCCGGTGTTGGCCAGGGCGATGCTGATGACCTCACCGCGGGCGCGGCGGCCTTTCATCACCACACCGGGGTACTTCATCGTGAGACGGCTGCCGATGTTGCAGTCGATCCAGCGCACCTCGGCGTCCTCATGCGCGATGCCGCGCTTGGTCACGAGGTTGAAGACGTTGCTGCTCCAGTTCTGCACGGTCACGTACTGGATCTTGGCGCCCTTCATGGCTACCAGTTCCACCACGGCGCTGTGCAGCGTTGCGGTCTCGAACTTGGGAGCGGTGCAGCCTTCCATGTACATCACCTCAGCGCCTTCATCGGCGATGATGAGCGTGCGCTCGAACTGGCCGAACTGCTCGCTGTTGATGCGGAAGTAGGCCTGGAGCGGGTGCTTCACCTTCACGCCCGGCGGGATGTAGATGAACGAGCCGCCGCTGAACACCGCGCTGTTGAGCGCGCTGAACTTGTTGTCCCCGGTGGGGATGACCTTGCCAAACCACTTGCGGAAGATGTCCGGGTGCTGCTGGAGGGCCTCGGTGCTGTTCATGAAGATCACACCCTGCTCCTCCACCACCTTCTTCACGTTGGAGTAGGCGGCTTCGCTGTCGTACTGGGCCTCCACACCGGCCAGGAACTTGCGCTCCTGCTCGGGGATGCCCAGGCGTTCGAAGGTCTTCTTCACTTCCTCGGGCACATCGTCCCAGGAGCGTTTGGCCTTGCGGTCGCCGGCGAGGTAGTAGCGAAATTCCTCGAACTTGATGTTGTTGAGGTCCGTGGTGGCCCAGTGGGTGGGCATGGGCTTTTCCTCAAAGACCTTCAGGGCTTTTTTGCGGAACTCGCGCACCCAGTCGGGGTCGTTCTTGACGTCGCAAATGTAGTCGATGGTCTTTTCCGAAAGACCGTAGCCCGCATCATAGACGTGGTTCTCGGGGAAGTAGAAGTCTCCCACGGAATCCGCCCTGATGTCGGCGATGTCTGGTGTTTCAACACTCATGTCGTACAGGATTTTGGGGTTTATCAGGCCGCGTGGGTGAGCTCGTAGCCCTTGGCTTCCAGCTCCAGGGCCAGCTCGGGGCCGCCGCTGCGGATGAGGCGGCCTTCCACCATGACGTGAACGATGTCTGGCTTGATGTAGTCCAGCAGGCGCTGGTAGTGGGTGATGACGAGGAAGCCACGCTCTGGTGAGCGCATGGCGTTCACGCCCTGGGAGACGACCTTCAGGGCGTCGATGTCCAGACCGCTGTCGGTCTCGTCGAGAATGGAGTACTTGGGCTCCAGCATCATGAGCTGGAGGATCTCGTTGCGCTTCTTCTCCCCGCCGGAGAAGCCCTCGTTCACGGAGCGGGCGGTGAAGCTGCGGCTCATTTCCAGCTCATCCATGCGGCGGTAGAGCTGCTTGTAGTAGCCCACGGCGTCGAGTTCTTCGCCTTTGGGCAGACGGGCCTGGAGGGCGGCGCGGATGAAGTTGGCGTTGCTCACGCCGGGAATCTCAAAGGGGTACTGGAAGGCCAGGAAGAGCCCGGCACGGGAGCGGGCATCCACATCCATCGCCAGGAGGTCTTCACCATCCAGAGTGACACTGCCGGAGGTGACTTCGTAGTCTTCGTGACCGCACAGCACCTTGCTCAAGGTGCTTTTGCCGGAACCGTTCGGGCCCATGATGGCATGGACTTCACCGGGTTTCACTTCGAGGGAGAACCCTTTGAGAATTTCACGGTCAGGGATGCAGGCGTGCAGGTCTTGGATCAGGAGGCTCATGGATGGATGAAAAAGGGGAACAGGAACAAGGAGGTCAGGAAGCAGTTGGCGGGCAGGTCAAACTTGGGGTTTGGCGGTGGCATTTTTCTTCACGCACTCAGGGCAAATGCCACGGATGGCGATGTCGAGGCGCGTGACACGGCTGCCTTCCGGCAGTTTCCAGAGGGTGGAAATGGGCATGTTGCTGATCGGGTGGGCATCGGCCACGGCACCGCATTGGTCGCAGTGGAAGTGCACGTGATCATTCATGTTGGCGCAGAAGCGGGAGGAGGCGCGGTCCAGATTGACCTGCTTGAGCAGCCCGTGTGCCACGAGCGTGTCCAGGCAGTTGTACACCGTGGCCAGTGAGATGGCTGGCACGTGCTCCTTGGCACGCATAAAGACTTCCGTCGCAGTGGGATGGTCGTAAGACGCTTTCACCACCTCATGCACCACGGTCCGCTGCGGCGTCATCCGGAAATCGGCCGGCAGCACGGGTTCATCATGTCCTGTCAGGTTGGCTTTCATGGGCAAGCCCAGCTGCAAAGGATGCGATGCTGGGACCACACGTTATTCAGTTTTGGAATGAGATCAATAATCATTCTAAGAAAGCTACGTGTGCCCGCTGTGCCGGGATGATCTGATCTGTATCGGGATTTGCCCTGTTTTGATTAGCAGGGGTTGATGGTTAAGTTTTTCAGGGGGTGATCCTCGATGAGGAGAGGGCGGTTTCTTTTTGCAATCAGGGTGGGGAGCGCTACTTTTCCCCATTGCTTTGAGTCATGGAGCCTTCGCCTTCCAGCCAAGAGAATCAGGAGATTGTGATCCTGACGCCAGTAGAGATGCGTCAAGTTCGCTTGCAGGGCTCTGCCTACACACGGAGCTCCTTGAGCCAACGGGCGATGCACGCTATGATGCGGAAGAATGGAAGCGTGCCCAGTCCGAATCCTTGGTACACTGGGCGGAAGCAAGGGGCCTTGTCCTCGACCTGAGGGCGTTTGAGGCGAAGGTCGCCAATCTGAAAGATCTTGAAGGCGGGTTGGAGCACCGGGTCTTTGGGTACAAAGAACTTGGGCGGGTGATCAAGACGACCAAGCCTCCGAACTTTGGCCTGTATGAGGATCTTCCCATCTACGTGCGCAATCTGGTCCGGTGTAACCTGGTGTTTGGTGATGATATCAGCATTGTGGGAGTGCTGAAGACGGATGATGGGGCTGCACTGGTCACTTCCCAGGAGTTTGTGCCCGGGAGATCCCCCTCGGATCTCCAGGTCGAAAGCTGGTTTCTGAGGCAGGGTTGTGAGCGGCTTGGGAAACACATCTGGAAGTATCCCGACGGAACCCGGGTAGCGGACACGCACGGCCGTAATTTTATCCGGACTGCCGAGAACCAAATCGTGCCAATTGATGTGCATGTTGAGGTTCTGGGCTCCAGTTGGACGGAAAAGCTTTGTGTCCTACTGGCGGCGGCCCAGGGATGAGGCCGTGTGGCTTTCTCGCTTGGCATTCGGCAGTTCTCTTCCAAGATGCCTGTCACAAATGAAAATTGGACTGATTGGTTGCGGGAAAATGGGTGGAGCCTTGCTGCGCGGGGCGCTCAAGGCTGGTCTGGCTGAGGCCAGGGGCGTGATCCTCTACGACAAGGTGCCTGCTGCCGTGGCGGCGCTCCAGGAAGCCTCCGCCGAGGTGCAGGTGGCCAAAAGTCCCGCTGAAGTCGCGGAAAATGCGGATGTGGTGATCCTCGCGGTGAAGCCGCAGGACATGAAGCCGCTGCTGGAAGGGCTCTCCAAGAGTGATTCTGCCCCGCTGTACCTCTCCATCGCCGCCGGACTGACGCTGGCGCAACTGGAGGGCTGGCTGGGTGGGAAGGCCCGGGTGGTACGCTCCATGCCGAACACCCCCGCCCTGCTCCTGGCAGGTGCCTCCGCCTACTCCCGCGGTGCGCAGGCCACCGATGCCGATCTGGATCTGGCCAAGGCTGTGCTCGGAGCTGTGGGCTTGGCCCAAGAAGTGCCGGAAAACCTGCTGGACGCTGTGACTGGCCTGAGCGGCAGCGGCCCGGCCTATGTGTACACAGTGATTGAAGCTCTCGCGGATGGCGGCGTTTTAATGGGACTGCCCCGGGCTACCGCCCTGCAACTGGCTGCCCAGACGGTCGCCGGAGCCGCCCAGATGGTGCTTGAAACCGGCAAGCATCCCGGCGTGCTGCGTGATGAGGTGACCAGCCCTGGCGGCACCACCATCGCCGGTCTGGAACAGCTTGAGGCCCAGGGACTTCGCAATGCGTTGATCCAGGCTGTGCGCAAGGCGACTGAGCGCAGCAAGGAGCTCGCCGCCCGCTAACCGGCTGGGGGAGATCCTGATACGGGCTTCGCCGTCTCCAGAGGGGGATGGTGAATTCTGTTTAGCCGGGCTTAAAGCGACCCGGGGCAGGTGAGGGGCGAATCAGGGGAAACAAGAGAGACGGAACATCTGGATGAATAAACCTTCATCCGGCCCGTCCAACGGGAAGCAACCCAAACCCTGAAGATCTATGAAAACCCTTCTAGCATTCCTCGCCGTTGCCGTGACCCTGGGCTTTGCCGCACCGCAGTCTGCGGATGCGCGTGACCGCCGACACCGTCACCACCATCATCGGTCCTATCATCATCACCACCACCACCGGCATTACTGCCCGCCCACCTACCGGTACTACAGTTCAGGGTATTATTCCCGGCCCCGCTACTACGGGTCCTACTCCCGCCCGTACTACCGTGACAACTGCTACCCACCCCGTGCCCGCGTGTATCTGCCCGGTATTGGGATTGTGATCAGGTAGTTCCGGGAGGAAGTGAGAAGTTGAGAGTGAAAAGTAAAAAGTGGTGAGCGGTTAGAGGTAAGTAAAGTTTGGCGGTGAGTCGGACGCAGAGGCGTCTGGCTCACCGCTTTTTTATTGTTGGCGTATTGGGTCAACTGGAACCGGACCGCTTAAAAGCGGAACTCCAACTCCTCTCCGTTCAAGCTGCGGGGGATCATTGCGCGACACCGCCTGTGTAGAACCGTCTCTGCAAGCCGTGTGTTGTGTTCTCGGACCCCGCCGCTCCCAACACCTTGACCACTGACGCACCGAACTACTGGCTCCATCCGCGTAGCTTCACGTGCACCTGGGCCACTTTTCCCATGTAGTGGTCCATCTTGTACTCTGTGGCGGCTTTTACCATGTGGGCTTTGGCCTTGTCCACGTTGCCGAGGGCTTCCTCGTAGAGCCCCAGGTAGAGGTGGGCGTAGCACAGCTGGTTGCGCAGTGCCTCGCTGCCTTTCTCACCTTTGGCGGCGGCTTTGAGCACCTCTTCTTCGCTGCCTTTCCCGGCAAAGAGATCGTGCACTTGTTTCATCGGCACGCGGGTGTCGCCCTCGATCGGGATCAGCACCTTGCGGGCGGCCTCGGCGCCGTCCTTCTTCGCCACGCAGATGAAGTGCCAGGCGGCGTTCTCCACGTCATTGGGGTTCACGGTCTGGTGAAGCTCGAATTGTTTCCTGCCACCCGTGTAGTCCTCTGCATAATACTGCGCCAGCCCCCGCTGCCAGAGCTGCGGGGCGATGCGGGGCTGGAGCTTGATGGCCTGGTCAAAGGCCTCCACACTCTCCTTCGCCTTCCCGGCAAAGAAGAGCGCGACACCGTCTCCGAACCACGAGTCAGCCATCGCCTCCGGACTGCTGGCGGCGCTATCCTGCGCATGGAGGGCGCAGGGCAGGGCCAGAGGGATTGCCAGCAGGCCTCCCAGCAAAGCGCGGAGTACCAGAGGGCGGATGAACTGAGGCAGAGTCATGGGAGGGGAAGGGGTTACTCAGGCTTGTAGTAGCGGCCCATGAATTTGAGGATGGCATCGCGCATTTCTTCACCGTCCACCTCGCCGTTGTGCCGCCAGATGATGTCGCCATTCGGTGCCACCAGCACGGTGTGCGGCGTGGGGCCCTGCCACTCAGGATCCAGCGCCTTGATGAGGTCTTCGTGGCTGCCGGTGTAGATGTAGCTGTTGGTGGTGCGGCCCTCCGCCTTCACGCTGGGTTTGATCTTGTCCGGGATGGCTGCGCCCTGGGATTCGAGGAACTCCTTCACCTTGGCCTTGGATTCTGGCTGGTCCAGGCTCAGGGTGATGAACTCAAAGTCACGCAGGCCGAACTTGCGGGCCGTCTTGGCGAGTTCAGGAAACTCCTCCACACACGAGATGCACCAGGTGGCCCACACGTTGATCAGGCGCACCTTCTTGGTGCCGTTCTTCCGGATTGCGGCCACGCCGGCGGCATCGATGTTCTCCACATCCACCGGGGCATGGGCCCACTTCTTGTCGTCCTCAGCCACATTAGCCTTCTTGCCCAGCCACTTGGTGGAGCAGCCGTGCACCTTGGAGGTCTCCACGGCCACCGGCTTGCCTGCCAACAGTGCTTCCACGGCATTGCGGGCATCGTGGGTCTTCACCGTGGCGGGATCGGCGAAACGGGAGTCATCAAACGCGCCTTTGTAGCGCAGTTTGCGATCCGCATCGAAGAGGAACACATGTGGCGTGGCCAGGCAGCCATAGGCCTTCGCCGCGGTCTGAGCCTCGCCATCGTAGAGATAGGGGAAGTTGAAGTTCTGCTCCTTGGCGTGGAGCTTCATCTCATCGAAGCTGTCGTTGTACTTGGAATATCCCAGCTCATCCGGACGCAGAGAGGCGGGGTTGTTGGGGTTGATCGCCACCAGCGCAAAGCTCGCGCCCTTCTCCTTCAGATCCGCCACGAGTTTCTTGATGCGCTCTTCCGAAGCCTGCGAATCCGGGCAGTGGTTCGAGATGAAAGCGACCATCAACAGCTTGGCGTCCTTGTAGTCCGCCAGCGTGTGCGTTTTGCCATCAATGCCCGGGAGCTTGAAATCCGGCGCGGCACTCCCGATGGCCAGTTCCTGCGCGTCTTCCGGCAGGCCACTCGACTTCTTGGGCTTGGCAGGATCGGGAGCGGCGGAGGCGAGCCCGGCGGCTAGGATGAGGAAGGTGAGGAGGAGCTTCATGGCGGGGTGAAATTAGGAATGATGAATGAAGAATTAGGAATGGGGAATGCAAATGGGGGGCGGCGCAGGATGGAAGTCGGGAGGGCGAAGTATTTGATGCTTCCATTCCTAATTCAGAATTCCTCATTCCTAATTTTTTGATCGTCAGACTTCAAACTCGTCTGCAGGGTCAAACGGCGGCATTGGCACGTTGATGATGCGCAATTTCCCCACCGCGCGGTGCACACAGCCGGGGCGGATCATCACGGAGGTCATGGGCTTGAGGGGGACGATCTGGCCATCGATCTCCAGGTGCCCTTCGCCCTCCAGCACGATGTAGATCTCCGTCATCTTCTTGTGATAGTGCAGCTTGCTGTCCACATGGATGTCCGTGAGGTGCACGCTGGCCAGGGTGTTCCACGGCTCCTTGAACGCCCGACGTGCCTGACCACAGGGGCAGGGGGTCGGCGGGATCTCATCCAACTGGGCGACGGCGAAACGAGGCTCGGAGGCGGCGGGGGCAGGGGCAGTGACAGACTCGGCGACGGACATGATGAAGGAACGAAGCGAGTTTGGCGGTTTGGACAAGGAAATCCAGTGCGTCAGTGGGCAGTGCGTCAGTGGTCAAGGTGTTGGGGATGGGAGGGGGATGATGAGGTCTGGGGGCTTTCGTGGGGCCGGGATAGGACTGATAGGGTTCGCCGCTCACTGGTGCCCCTGCCACCCCTGTCTCAGGTCTTGTGTCTCCCGCCGAAGGCGGGCGGGGGGCAAGTCTTGCGTCTTGTGTCTTGAAGTCTTGAGTCTCCCGCCGACTGTTGGCGCGCCATGCCTGACGCCCCCGCTCTTGAGGTTCACAATGTTCATCGCCGCTACCGCCTTGCCGGGCATGAGGTGCATGCGCTCAAGGGCGTTTCCCTGACCGTGGCCCATGGGGAAAGGCCTTTTTTGTGTGGAGCTTCGGGTTCAGGAAAGACGACGCTGCTCTACATTCTGGGTGGGCTGGAGAAGCCCTCAGAGGGAGATGTGTCCGTCGGTGGCACTTCCTTGTACAAAGGATCCACCAACACGCGGGCCATGGTGAGGAACAAGGGCCTCGGCTTCGTCTTTCAGAACTACCACCTGCTGCCAGAGCTCACCGCGATGGAGAATGTGGTGCTGCCGTCCTTGATCAGCGGCACCCCAGCGGAATCCCGCGCCAAAGAGCTCCTTACCCGCGTGGGCCTTGGCGAGCGTCTTTATCACCTGCCCACAGAGCTCTCTGGCGGCGAGCAGCAGCGCGTGGCCCTGGCCCGCGCTCTCATCAATGATCCACCGATCATCCTCGCTGATGAGCCCACCGGCAACTTGGACGCCGCCACCGGCAAGCAGATCATGGACCTCCTTTTCGAAGTGGTGGCCGAGTCCAAAAAAACCTTGGTCGTGGTGACCCACGACGCGAATCTCGCCGAGCGCGGCGATCGCAAGCTGGTGCTCAATAAGGGAGAGTTGGTGAGTTGAGGTGGCCGCAAGCGGCCTGTTGAGACGCTGCGCTGGTTGAGGCGGCTTCGCCTGATCCAAAGGAGTGAGGGTTCGGATTCGACATATCGAGAGGATCACCCTCAACACCTTGACGCACAGGGTCAGGCAACGACGTCCGATGACGTCTTGCCTGATACAGTTCCCAACGTCTTGACGCACTGACGCACCGTCCACTGACGCACTGGCATGTGTGTCTCCTCGAAGTGCTTGCACTTCCACGCATATCAGGCATGCTGCGGGCTCTCCATGTCCCAGGCTCCCCTCATCTATCTTGACGGCAAACTCCTTCCCGAGTCGGAAGCGAAGATCAGCGTGTTCGACCACGGTCTTCTCTACGGGGACGGCGTCTTTGAGGGGATTCGCTTCTACAATGGCCGTGTTTTCCGCCTCACGGAGCACTTGGTGCGCCTTTATGAGTCCGCCCGCTCCATCTGTCTGACCATCCCGCTGACCTTTGAAGAGCTGGAAAAAGCCACTCTGGACACCGTAGCCGCCAACAATCTGCGCGATGGCTACATCCGCCTCGTGGTGACCCGCGGCGTGGGCTCCCTGGGCCTGAATCCCTACCAGTGCCCGAAGGCCAGCGTGTTTATCATCGCTGGTTCCATCAGCCTCTATCCCGCTGAGAAATACGAAAAAGGCCTCACCATGGTGACCTGTGCGACCCGTCGCCCAGCTCCCGCGGCGCTCAGCCCGCAGGTGAAGTCCTTGAACTACCTCAACAACGTCATGGCCAAGATCGAGGCCATCCAAGGTGGCGGTGAGGAAGGCGTGATGCTCAACGAGCAGGGCTACGTGGCCGAGTGCACCGGCGACAACCTTTTCATCGTGAAAAAGGGCAAGGTCTATACCCCTCCGATCTCCGCAGGTGGTCTGGATGGCATCACGCGCGGCGTGGCCATCGAGCTGCTCACCGAGCTGGGCGTGCCCGTCATCGAATCCAACCTCACCCGCCACGACATCTTCGTGGCTGAGGAGTGCTTCCTCACCGGCACCGCCGCTGAGGTGATCGCCGCCGTGGTGCTGGACCGCCGCCTCATCGGTGATGGCAAGCCTGGCCCTCTTACGCAGAAGCTGGTTGCCAAATTCAAGGAACTGGCCAACTCGACCGGCACACCGGTCGTCTATCCTGCGTAATGAATAGTTGAGGGAGCGTTCGATTTCGGTCAAAAATCAGAAATCAGACCCGGGCGCTCCAACCTCTCCTGTTCCCCTCCTCCGGCCATGAAGTGCGACATGTGCGACAACGAAGCGACCGTTTTCCTGACCCAGATCGTGGACGGGAAAATGACGCAGGTGAATTTGTGCGACAAGTGCTCCAAGGAGAAGGGGGTCACCGACCCGACCGGATTCCAACTGGCGGATTTCCTCCTGGGGAATGCCGCGCAGAAAAAGACGCGCCAGAGCTCAGCTGAGGACGACACCCTGGCCTGCCCAGAGTGCGGCTTCACCCGTGCCCATCTCAAGAAGATCGGCCGCATGGGCTGCCCGGAGTGTTACCAGACCTTCGGCGATGACATGGACAACATGCTGCGCG
This sequence comes from Verrucomicrobium sp. BvORR106, assembly GCF_000739655.1. Lineage (GTDB taxonomy): Bacteria > Verrucomicrobiota > Verrucomicrobiia > Verrucomicrobiales > Verrucomicrobiaceae > Verrucomicrobium. The sequence continues at coordinate 28,767 of NZ_BATR01000066.1, forward strand.
CCATGCACAAGGGCACCCGCCATGTGGGTAAGGTGCCCGGCCGCCAGGTCAGTGTGCCTGTCCCCACCTCCAAGGCAGAGCGCCCTGAGCCGGCCACCCCCGCAGCAGCACCTGCTGCGCCCAAGCCGCCACCGCCCCCAGCTCCTGTGAGCCCCAAGAAAAAACTCGCTGACCTCAAGGCCGCGATCGAGCTGGCCGTGATGGAAGAGCGTTATGAAGATGCCGCCCGCCTCCGCGATGAGGTGAAGGCCATCGAGACCAAGGCCTGATTCCTGCCCTCTAAACCGGCTTGCCCCGACTTGGACTGAAATGGCGCAAAGTTGCGTCCGCAGGCATTTCGTTCTGGCGTCTTGGCGCTATGGCTGCTCTCCTGAATTTTAAAGGCATCTTTGTGCTCACCGCAGTAGATTTCTTCTCATCGTTTTGCCATGGTGCGTAGTCTATATTTGCAGAGCAACGTTTCCTTCACCTGAACATGCGATTTACCACCCTCCTGAAGAACCCGGCAGACTGGATGCAGGGCCGCGGACCGCATTCCGACATCGTCATGACGTCGCGGATCCGTCTGGCGCGCAATCTGCGCGGCTGGTCCTTCCCCGGCTGGTCTTCCGAGCGCCAGCGGGTGGATCTCATGAATGAGGTGCGCCCCGTCGTGGCCGGTCTGCCGGAGATGAAGGATGGCTTCAATGAGGAGTACCCGAACCTCACCAAGACCAAGAAGCAGGTTCTCGTGGAGCGCCACCTGGTGAGCCGGGAGCATGCTGCCCGGTCCACAGGTTGCGCCATCCTCATCGACCGCCGCCAGAGTCTGGCCATCATGGTCAATGAGGAAGACCATTTCCGCATGCAAGGGATCCGCGCCGGCCTGGACCTCCGCACCGCCTATGAGGTGGTGAACCGCGTGGACTCGGAACTGGAGAACTTCCTGCCCTACGCTTACGATTCCCGCCTGGGCTACCTGACTGCCTGCCCCACCAACGTGGGCACCGGCATGCGCGCGTCCGCCATGCTGCACCTGCCCGCCCTGGTCCTCACGGAGCAGATCAAGCAGGTCATGAATGCCGTCAGCAAGATTGGCCTCGCGGTGCGCGGCCTCTATGGCGAGGGCACTGAGGCACTGGGCAATCTTTTCCAGGTTTCCAACCAGCACACCCTGGGCGAGACCGAGTCTGAGCTTATCAGCCGCATCGAAGGGGTGGCGGAACATATCGTGCAGGCGGAGAACAACGCCCGCGAGAAGCTCCTCCATGAGAGCCCCACCATGCTGCGGGATCAGGTGGGCCGTGCCTACGCCACCCTGCGCTTCGCCCATATCCTGAACTCCAAGGAGGCGCTCACCCAGCTCTCCCTGCTGCGTCTGGGGGCGGATCTGGACCTCGTCACCGCCTGTGACCGCGGCCTGCTCGATGCTCTGCTGCTGGAGATCCAGCCCGCGCACCTGCAGCTCGCCGCCCAGCGTGAGCTCTCCCCGGAAGAGCGGGACACGCGACGGGCTGAAATTACCCGACAGCTATTGAAATCCGTTCCCGAGCCTCTTAACGTATCCACTGACAGCGCTGAAAATGCGCCACCCCCTGAATCCGATGATGAATAACTTTACCCCTCGCGCCCAGCAAGTGCTGGCGCTGGCCCGCAAAGAAGCGGACCGCTTCAACCACAATTATGTGGGGACGGAGCATCTCCTGCTCGGCCTGATCAAGCTAGGGCAGGGTGTCGCTGTCAACGTGCTCACCAAGCTGGGTGTGGACCTGGACACGGTCCGCATGCAGGTGGAGCAACAAGTGGGAAGTGGCCCCGACACCAAGATGGTGGGCAACATCCCCTACACCCCTCGCGTCAAGAAAGTGCTCGCCCTTGCTTCGAAAGAGGCCAAGGCGCTGAACCACTCCTACGTGGGCACAGAGCACCTCCTCCTCGGCCTTCTGCGTGAAGGTGAGGGCGTGGCCGCCCAGGTGCTGCGCAGCCTCGACGTGAATCTCGAAAAGGCCCGCAACGAAATCCTCAAGGAGCTCGACCCCAACTTCGGCAACGAAGAAGAGGAAGAGGAGAGCGAAAACGCCCCCTCCGTGAGCGGCTCGAAGAAGGACAGCAAGACCCCGGCCCTCCGCGCCTTTGGTCGTGACCTGACCGAGCTTGCCCAGAAGGGTGAGCTGGACCCCGTCATTGGCCGCGCCGGAGAGATCGAGCGCGTCATCCAGATCCTGTGCCGCCGCACGAAGAACAACCCCGTGTTGATCGGTGAAGCCGGTGTGGGCAAGACCGCCATTGTAGAAGGCCTGGCCCAGGAAATCGCCCAGGGCAACGTGCCGGAAATCCTGCGCGACAAGAAAGTGATCGTCCTTGACCTCGCCCTCATGGTGGCGGGCACCAAGTACCGCGGTCAGTTCGAGGAGCGCATCAAGGCCGTGATGGACGAGATCCGCCGCACGAAGAACGTCATCCTCTTCCTGGACGAGCTGCATACCATCGTGGGTGCGGGCAGCGCGGAAGGCGCGATGGACGCCAGCAATATTTTGAAACCCTCCCTCAGCCGTGGTGAGCTGCAGTGCGTGGGCGCGACCACCCTCAATGAGTACCGCAAGTACATTGAGAAGGACGCCGCCCTCGAGCGCCGCTTCCAGCAAGTGAAGGTGGATGAGCCCAGTGTGGAAGATGCCATCCGCATCCTCGAAGGCCTCAAGGGCAAGTACGAAAGCCACCACAAGGCTAAGTACGGTCCCAAGGCCCTCTCGACTGCGGTGCATCTCAGCAGCCGGTATCTGCCCGCGCGCTTCCTGCCGGACAAGGCTATTGACATCATGGATGAAGCCGGCGCCAAGGCCCGCATCTCTGCGATGACCCGCCCGCCCGAGCTCAAGGTCATCGAAGCCGAGATCGAAGAGATCCGCGGTGAGAAGGAAGTGGCCATCAAGGAACAGGACTTCGAGAAAGCCGCGCACCTGCGCGACAAGGAGAAGGCCGCCAAGAAGCGTCACGACGACGTCTTGGACAAATGGCGCACGAACAACACGGAGCGCATCGTGGACGTGACCGAAGAGGACATCATGGCCGTGGTGAGTAAGTGGACCGGTGTGCCCCTCCAGCGCATGGAGCAGGCCGAGGCCGAGAAGCTTCTCCGCATGGAAGAAGAGCTCAAGAAGCGCATCATCGGTCAGGACGAAGCCGTCGTGGCCATCAGCAAGGCGCTGCGCCGCAGCCGTGCGGATCTCAAGGATCCCAAGCGCCCCATCGGGTCGTTTATCTTCCTGGGCCCCACGGGCGTGGGCAAGACCTTCCTGGCGAAGAACCTCGCCGAGTTCATGTTCGGCTCCGCCGAGTCGCTCATCCAGCTCGACATGTCCGAGTACATGGAGAAACACACCGCGAGCCGCCTCATCGGCGCACCTCCCGGGTATGTGGGGTATGAAGAGGGCGGTCAGCTCTCCGAGGCGGTTCGTCGCCGTCCCTACAGCGTGGTGCTCTTTGACGAAGTGGAGAAAGCCCACCCGGATGTGATGCACCTGCTGCTTCAGATCCTGGAAGAAGGCCAGATCACGGACAACTTCGGTCGCAAGATCGACTTCCGGAACACGGTCATCATCCTCACCTCCAACATCGGTGCTGAGACCATCAAGCGCCAGACCAGCCTCGGCTTCGGTGCCATCCAGCAGGATGTGGCCGACCACGGCGGGATGAAGGACAAGGTGATGGAAGCCACGAAGAAGTTCTTCAAGCCGGAGTTCATCAACCGTCTGGATGACATCGTCGTGTTCCGCATGCTGGAGAGGACCGAGCTCAGCCAGATCGTGGATCTGGAGATCTCGAAGGTGCTCGCCCGTCTGAAGAACAAGCGCATCACGCTGACCCTCGAGGACAGCGCCCGCGAGTTCCTCATGAAGGAGGGCTACGATCCCCAGTACGGTGCCCGCCCCATGCGCCGCGCCGTGGAGAAGAACATCGAAGACCCCCTCGCCGAAGCCCTGCTGCGCGGTGAGGTGAAGGAAGGCGACACCGTCAAGGTCATCAATGAACCCGGAGCCAAGCTCCTCAAGTTCATCAGCCTCGGCGAGTCCGGCCCCGAAGAACACGCCGCCGCCTCCTCGAACCCAGAGGGGAATGCGTAAGAAGACAGACTCTGAGCTAGCGATAGCGATTTGACGAAAAGGGCACCGGTCACTCCGGTGCCCTTTTTTTAGTTCGTGGTGCCTAGTGCTTGGTTCTTGGTTTTCGTGGTTTGGATGTCGAAGGACGGGGCGGTGCGATGGGGCGTGCTGCCCTGACCGCGTAAACGCGGAACTCCAACCCCGTTGGCGGGAACGAAGGGGGGCGTCCCGCATGCGGGACGGTGAAACTCCTCATCCAAGTTTCTCGTGACCCTTCTTCACCCAGCGCCCCCAAGCCACCCACCGCTCAAAACCAATTCCGTAAATTCTGTTAATTCTGTCCAAACCCAAACCTTCCCGCATCGCCTCACCCCAATCCCCATCTTGTTAATCTTTTATAAATCCTGTTAATCCTGTCTCAATTGGCCCCGCTCACACCCCTGACTCACGTCACGAGTCTTGTGTCTTGAAGTCTTCTGTCTTCTGCCCACGTTAGCGCATGCTTCCGTTCTCCCTCACAGGTCAGACCGCCATCGTCACCGGCGGTGGCACCGGGCTTGGCCTCGGCATCACCCGCTGTCTGGTCCAGGCCGGAGCGCGGGTGGTCATCACCGGGCGGCGTCCAGATGTCCTGCAGGACGGTGCAGCCCAACTTGGCGATGCCGTGGTGCCGATGGTGGTGGACGTGACCGACACCAAGGTGCTGCCGGATTTTGTCCGTGAAGTGGAGGCCAAGGTCGGCGCTCCCTCCATTCTGGTAAACAACGCCGGCGTGCACGTGAAGAAACCCGCGCTGGAGATGACGGATGAAGATTTTGACTCCGTTTTGCGCACGCATTTGACTGGGGCCTTTGCCCTCACCCGCGCCGTCTCCCCTGGCATGCTCGCGCAGCAGCGGGGCAGTCTCGTGTTTGTCAGTTCCATGACCGCTTATATGGGCATGCCCCTGGTCACTGGCTACGCCACCGCCAAGACCGGCGTCATCGGCATGGTCCGCACCTTGTCCGCTGAGTTCGCCCCCAAGGGCGTGCGGGTGAACGCCGTCGCCCCGGGCTGGATCGATACCCCCATGCTGCGCAAGGCCATCAGCGCCGATGCCGAGCGCGAGCGCAAGATCCGCGGCCGCATCCAGATCGAGGGCTTCGGTGCTCCGGAAGACGTTGGTTGGGCCGTGGTTTACCTGTGCTCCGAGGCCGCGCGATATGTTACCGGCGTTATTCTCCCCATTGATGGGGGTGGACATGCCAGTTTTTAGGCGAAGGTTGTACCACCCCTTCCTTTTCGCATCGCTTTTTCGTCTTCATGAAGGCCCTTTCCCTTTCCGCCCCCCGCAAGTTTGACGTGATCGATCTCCCGGAGCCCGCCGAGCCGGGCCCGTATGAAGCGCTGGTGAGGATTCACGCTGTCGGCGTGTGTGGCACAGACATCAGCGGTTATCTGGGGAAGATGCCCTTCATCGAGCATCCCCGGATCCTTGGGCATGAGCTGGGTGTGGAGGTGGTGGCTGTGGGGGATGAGGTCACCGACGTAAAACCGGGCGACCGCTGCGCCGTGGAGCCCTATCTCAACTGCGGCGAGTGTCACGCCTGCGCCCGCGGTCACACCAACTGCTGCGAGAACCTCAAGGTCCTCGGTGTGCACACCGACGGCGGCCTGCGGCCGCTGCTCGTGCTACCGGCTGACAAGCTGCATCCCGCGGAAGGCCTCAGCTACGAGCAACTTGCCCTGGTGGAAACCCTTGGCATTGGCTGCCACGCGGTGAATCGCGTGTGCCCTCACGCGGATGAAACGGTCCTCGTCCTCGGTGCCGGCCCCATCGGCCTCAGTGTCATGGAGTTTGTCCGTTTGACCGGGGCCAAGATGCACGTCATCGAGCCCGATGAAACCCGCCGGGCCTTTGTTTCCAAGAACCATCCCAAGGCCAAGGTGCATGCTCCGCTGGAGCCGGAAGACTTTTTCAAACAGAACGACGGCCGCGGTGCCGACATCGTCTTCGATGCCACCGGCAACGCCGACAGCATGGCCCGCAGCTTCGAGTACGCCGCCTTCGCCGGTGCCCTGGTCTGGGTCGGTATCACCGCGAAGACGGTGCCGTTCGATGACGCCCTGTTCCATCGCCGCGAACTCACCCTCCTCGCCTCCCGCAACGCCATCCCCAGCGACTTCAACCGCATCCTGCGGCTCATGAAGGAGGGCCACCTCGACACCACTCCTTGGGTCACTCATCGCGCAAGTTTCGACGAGGCCGCGAAGAAATTCGCCTCCTGGAGCAAGCCCGGCAGCGGGGTGGTGAAAGCCGTCGTGCAGGTCTAGTGAGCTGGTGAGCCGGTGCGTCAGTAGGCAGTGCGTCAGTGGTCAAGGTGTTGGAGCTGTCGTTGGACGGAGTCCGGGCCTCAGCTTGCGGAGATCTGATATTCCTCACACAAAGGCACGAAGGCACAAAGATCTGGCAATCCCAATGAAGCCATCGCCAGCCGGGTTGGAGTACCGACTTCAGTCGGCTCCGGACGCAAGCCTCACATCGTCCTGCAAAGCCCAAGCTTCAGTTTGCTTCAGGAGCATTGGAAAATTTCAAATGGCCACTATGTTCGCCCACATGCATAACTGCTATCGATATGAAATCTGAACTGAAAAGCCATCTTGTCATTGCTTTGACCGAAGCACAGTTCGAATTTTCCAGGTATTCTGATGATTGGAGTGTTGATCGCCGCGATCTTTGCGCCATGTGGGGTTATGTGATCGCGACGGCTCCTGATGCGTTGGTTACAACGGCGGTGAAGCAGGTCGCTCACTATTTCCACCCAAAAGCTGAGATTAATGTTCCTTCTGATCTCAGGTCTGAGGTGGAAATTCTCGCTTTAGGTCTCATATCCGATGAACTTTATCGGTCCTATGAATCATTCATTTCCGCCTGCATACTGAAACGCGTCAGACGGAGAGACTCTGGAGTTCACCGAGAGATGGGCCAACATTGAAGTCACGAACCTCTAAATGAGGTTGCCTCTTTATCTCGATTCGCAAGTGGATCCTATCGGTCTAAATCTGAACGACCGGACTCGCCACACCTACTGCGTTTCCCCTCAGCTTGTGCGGACCGTCTCACTGCCTTAAGGTTGCGTCCACGAAACTATGGAGAATCCTTGGAACGCCCTCGAAGTGCCGGGTGATGACTATGTTCATCCCATGGATCGTGCGGCCTGGCCACGACGAAGCGTCCTGCCTCCGCAGCCATACCTAGGCAGTTTTCATGGCGGCAAGGTCATGTGGCTCCTCGGTGGTTTTGGCACGGGAACAGACATGGCCATTGAGCATGAGGCCCACCGAGGAACGGTGTTGAACTGGGCTCAGCGGAATCTCGGCTGCGAATCACCGTCGGTCCCGAATCTCTGGATCGATGCTGAGGGGAACGATCCCACCTTTAAGGCAACCAGAGATGTCCGCTGGTGGCGCAGGGCGACTGGAGCGCTGTTCACGACAATGTCGCCGCAGTTGGGTGAATCGGAAGCATGGTTGGCGCTGTCCATGCGCCTGTTCGTTCTGGAGGCCTTTCCCTATCCCGCCAAGACACGTCCCAATTGCCTCCTTCCCAGCCATGCGTACACCGCCTATCTCTTGTCATCCTGGATCGAGTCTGGCCGTCCCCTTGTTGTTGGCCGCGCGGAGAGGTTCTGGTGTGAGCTTGTCCCGAGCCTCAAAAAGGCTCTCGACGTCAATCAAGCCATTCGCGTGCGGAACGTCCAGGCTGCCAGCATCAGCGTCGGCAATCTCGCCGCTGGGGCCGATGATTATTCACGCGTGGTGAAGGCGTTGCTCAGTGAGTAGACGTTGGATCGGGAAGCGACAATTCTCTTGGTAATTTCTTTATCCGCTGACGTCAGCTGCACCAATCAATAGACAAGACAGCCCCTCATGACACAGAAAAGACTTCTTCATCGTCGCACTTTTACCGGGCTTGTTGCTCTCTGTGCTCTGCCTGTTTTTGTGGCACCGCTGGTGCACCTTCTTGTCGTCGCGCCTTATGGCTCCACCGTCTTTCTTTGGCTGGAGTTGCCTCTTTTTTTGGCATTCTCCCTGGCGTTGGGAGGTGTGGTTGTCTCACTGGTGGTGTTATGGAATCGTCGGTTTCGGCCTGTCGCAATTCGAAGCTTGATTGCGGCGGTCATTCTCTTGGTGGCGGTCTTGCTGGGTATCCAATGGGGCTGGCATATCCGGATGACCGCCTTTCACCGTCTTGCAGAGCGTAGCGCTCCTCTGATTCAGGCCATTCGTGCTTATGAAACCCAGCACGGGTCGCCACCGCGCGATCTCGCGGCGCTCGTGCCAGGCTTTCTTCCCTCGATCCCCGGCACCGGCATGGCTGCCTATCCGGAGTACGGATACTTTGTCCCCCAAGACCTCAGCGAAAAAGAGGGCAATCCTTGGGTCATCATTATCAACACTCCCAGTGGTGGCCTCAATTTCGACGAGTTCATGTACTTCCCTCTTCAGAACTACCCGGAGGAAGGCTACGGCGGCAGCCTCCAGAAGATTCGAGACTGGGCGTACCTTCATGAGTAAGCCAGCCGTTCTCGAAGATTTCTTCACACAAAGGCACGAAGGCACATAGGTAGCGGCTATTCACTCTCGGCCGCCGCAACCGGATTGGATTTCCGTTCCGCATGCTGGGCGGTGGAACTCTTCGCCCCGGACAAACAAACTTCATCTCGGCCATCTGGGGCACCTTTGCGCTTTCCTTGGCTTAGTATTCCTGTGTCTCCACCTCCTCGAACGGGAATGGTTGACCTGTCATCCAATAACCGGGTATGATGCTAGCGAGTGGCATCGGGCCCAGCCAGGGAAATATAGGATGCGAAGGGTTCGATGTGGCAGAGAACCAAACTGATACGCAACGTCGCGTAACGCGGAGACCGCCCAATTAGCCGCAGTGTGCGGCCGAATCTTCGAACGGTCCGCAATCAGCATGCGGAACAAAGTTCCAACTCAAACTCAAACCAGACTGAACTCATGAACACGATTCCAAACGAGAATACGAGGTGCCGCCCGTGGTGCCGTATCGCGGCGTTGCTTGTGGCCCTGGCCATCGGGCTGGCAGTCCTGCCGCCTCCATCCATCGCTGCGGATGAGGCCAAAAATTGCCAGCCGGTCATGATGCAGGCCGCAGAATTGAAATGGATCGACACGCCGGCTTTGGCCAAAGGTTTGCAGGTAGCGATGCTCTATGGCGACATGAAGAAGGCTGAGCCGATCGGCTTCCGGATCAAAATCCCTGCCGGCAGGATGATGACCCCCCACACCCATCCAGTGATCGAACGAGTGACAGTGATCTCCGGTACGTTCGCGATGGGTCACGGCGAGACCTTTGACAAGGCGAAGCTCACGGAGCTCCCTGCTGGCAGTGTGTCGGTCTTTCCGTCAGGGTGCCCGATGTTCGGGTTTGCCAAAGAGGAGTGCATCATCCAGGTGAACGCGGAAGGCCCGTGGGGTATCAACTACGTGAATCCCGCAGACGATCCTCGGAAGCAATAAGCGACGAAGAGCCGGATGATAGAGCAGAATCGGTTGTGAGTTGATTCATAGAGCCAACGTCCAGTGGTGATGGCGGGCATTTTGCAGTCTTTTGCGCGAGCCCTTGCATCCCCCCAAGGAGCGGCGGTTTGTGCTTGCACAACCGCCGAGGGTTGCCAGAGGAGGAGCTCTTCCAGGCAAGAATGCAGCGACAAGACCGCATTGAGCGATGGGTGTTTGGCAATAGATCACTCCGCTTTCCCTCGGCGGTTGTGCAAGCACAAACCGCCGCTCCTTGGCTCCTTTGGTACCTGGACTTTGAATCGGTGCCAACACTTCAGCCTCTTGCCTCAGAAGCGGAAGCAAGCCGCCAGGCTGGATTTTCTCTGTACTTTTGCGGATGGCCAGTATGTTCTATAAAAACTACCGCCATGGCATGTAGAGGCGTCCATTTCGCGATCACCGACATCGACCTAGACGCCTTGCGAGGGGCCGGCTCGGACGAGGCGCTCATCGAAATCGTGCAGGAAGACATCGAGAGCCGTTGGGAAAAGGAGGCGGGGTTTGTCTGCGAAACTGACAAAGCCTGGGACGCGATTCATCGGTGTTTGACGGACGGAAATCTGACGTTCGACAACGGGGCTGAGCCGCTTCGTCTCTGCATTTTGGGCGGGGAACAGCTCTACTCGGGAGATGACTACATCGTGTCGCTCGTCACGCACGAGAAGCTGCGTGCCCTGGTAGACGCGTTAGCACAAGTGACGCCCGAATTTATGGCCTTGCGCTACTCGCAATTGCCTGACGACTATGACATGGAGAAGAGCCTGGAGGACTGCCAATACACCTGGGGTTGGTTCTCTGAGCTTCCGACATTTTTTGACCGGGCAGAGAAGGCCTGTCGCCATGTGATCTTCACGGTTGACCAATGAACTCCAAACGCAAGCAATCGAATGTGTATGGATGGCAGTGCTTCCCGCCTGTTCAGATCGCCCGCCTCATCCTTGCTCTCTCGATCTCCTTGCTGATGCCTCCAAGCATTTGTTTCGGAGAAATCCCCGCGGGGAAGGCAGAGACCTTCGGCGACTACATCAAAAATTCCAAGCATGTCGTTCTGGTTTGCGAGGTGCAGAAGACTGCCAAGCCTGCCGAACGTCCTGGCACCTACCACGAGGTTCACGTCTCCGCGACCGTAGTCCGCCTTGTCAAAGGGCAGGGAGTCGTCGGTGATCGCCTTAGCTATTACACCCTATGCGAGGACCGCATCCCTCCAGCAGCGCTTGAGGTAGGTGGTTTGACTTTTCTCATGCTCGATGACTACCAGTTGGACAAGTTCCTTCTGGGAACCGGTGATGGCTGGCGCTACACTCCCGAACTCGACGGTCTTCTCTCGAAGATCCTCAAGGCGGGCAAATGACAAACGCGCGAGGTGATGCCAGCGGCCTACGATCCCGAAGACCTGATGCAGACTCGCCGGGGTCCACGTGGCGACACCGATGTAAAGCGCTGGCTACGCAGCCTCTCCGATGACGAGTGTTTCGCCTTAATTGGCGTCTGTCTTCGCTTTCGAGGCTACGGCTATGAAAAACGGGCCCTCAGTCTCGCCACCTCCTGCATCCGCCGGCCTGCCCACGCGATGGCCATACTTCGCACGGGTCTGGTTTGCCCGGATGCCAGCAGCGTTAAGTTCTGGCTCGCGTTCGCCATTGCCAAGCTGGGCGCCCGCAAAGTCATTGCAGAGGTTGCTGCCCTGCTCGATACCAACCCGGTGGCAGTGGACATGGCCCTCTATTGGCTGCCCAGTTTGCTGTCCTCCTCAGACCATGCATCTCGCGTTGCCGTGCAGATCCTTCATGCTGAAGCTCAAAGGAGAGGTATCATTCGTGGGTCAGTCACAACTCGCACGGCGGATGGCAAGTTTCTCTTCCAAGACATCTTCGGCTCCACAAAGTCAGATGCATGATCCGCGGCCTCCAGAAGATTCGAGACTGGGCGTACCTTCACGAGTGAGGCCGGTATTCAGTGCGTCAGTGGTCAAGGTGTGGGCCCGTAGTGGTAGGGGCTCCAGGATTCGGCTTGCAGGGACCGAGTTAAATCTCACACAAAGGCACAAAGGTGTATCTACACCAATCCAAGGCATCGCAAGCCGGGTTGGAGTTCCGTTTGAGCGGTGAAGCTGGATTTGAGACGTGCGACTGAGCGGGGTTGGAAACCCCGGCCTCCTTTTCGTTTAAGGGAGAGGGCTCGTTTTCAGCGAGGGCGAATGATGCCGATTGCCAATCGACGCTACGCTTGGGCTGCTGTGGCAGCGCCTGGCGTAGCGTGGTCTTGCTTCACTTAGCGCGCACGGGCATGGCTGCGCCATCTCCGGGCAGCTCGCCGCGCAGCATCTTGCCGGCCTGGCCGGTGAGCCAGAGGTAGTGATCCTCGGGCACGCCGGGCTCGGTGGCGAAGGGGCTTTCACCGACGGGCGGGTCCTGGCGCGTTTTGAAGATGGCGGTGCCTTCGTCGAGCTCATCAAACATGGCCACGTACTGCATGCGCAGGCCGAGTTTCTTCGTCTGGGCAAACTGGGACCAGATGAACTCGCCGCCCAGTCGTGGGATGGCGTTGACCGGGGCTTCTTTGCCGCGGCCTTTTTGCAGGTTGTGCCAGCTGAAGCCCGGGAAGGCCACGGGCAGGTAGTCGAGGTTTCTTTCCTTGCACCAGGCCACGTCACCTGTGGCGGTCTTTTCAAAGTGCGAGGTCGCGTTTTTTGGGGTGTTGAAGCGGCCGATGGTCCAGGGGCTGACGACGTCGGCCTTGGCGATGAGGTTGTGCAGTTCCGGATCGGCGATGCTGTCGCGGGTCAGCGTGCGCCAGTAGGCAGGCACTCCGAGCATGAGGGAGACGTTGCCGTATTGCGGATCGCTCTTGAAGAACTCGATGAGTTGTTTCCATTCATCCAGCATGGGGGCACGGTCGGAGAAGCCCAGGCCCCAGAGGGCGACGAGGGGCTTGCCGCGGTGCCGGAGGTAGGCGGGGTTCTCTTTGGCATCGGCAAAGTGGTAGGTGTCCACGAGGCGCTTCCAGTCGTTGATCAGAAGCTGGGTCTCGCCGGGCTTGATACCGGAGAGGTCATACATGAGCACCCACTCCCGTCCGTGGTCGCGGGCGGCGGTGCGGGTAGTTTCCAGAACCAGGTCCTGGGCCTTCGCATGGCGCGGGTCCTTGGTGGAGACGACGAAGCGCTGGAGGAACACGCCGTCGATGCCGTACTCCTTCATCCACTGATGATGGAGGTTGATCACGGAGGGCTTGACCGAGCTGTACACTTCTGCCGGGCTGCCGTCGGCGAATTTGAACGGGGTGGGGGTGCGGTCGGCCGCGGGGATCTCGCGGATATCCGGCCAGAGGTCGATGCTGCAAGCTCCGGGGCCGAAGTTCCGACCGCCGTAGTGGTGCCAGCCGGTGTTGGTGCCGTCATCGGGCGTGCGAAACCACCCCTGGTAACCGCACATGATTTTGCCGTCCAGGCCTTCGGCAAACACGTGGGACAATAGGGAGAACCCGAGGGTCAGGCAGAGGAGAGGCAGGGTGAGTTTCATGGAAGCAGTGGCGACGTCTTCATCACAAATCACTGAGACGGCGTCAATCTTGCAAAACCCCTCCGAATGGTCTGGTTCAGGCAGGAACGCGCTGGCTGGCGACTCCTGTGGTGATGTCCAGTTCGTAACGCCTTCCGGAGTCATCCGTCACGGCAATGGTCTGAGCCTCCAGCTCCAGCGGCCCAGTCCAGACGCCGTCGCCCTCCGCCTGCCAGACCATGGACCCGTCGAAATTGATGCGGGTGATGGCCTGCTCGCCGTGAGTGATGAGGCAGTGGTGGATGGGGTGGTGATAGACGCCGAAGCAGGTCTGATCGTCCACCTGCGAACTCCAGAGCTGGTCCAGTCCGGGAAGCTGCAGGGCGGTGACGTAGGCGCCGCAGGCGATGAAGAGGATCTCGTCCGCAATGAGGGCCGAGTGCTCGTGCACGCCGGTCTCACCTTTGCCAGCCTGCAACTGAAGCTGGGCCAGCTTGCGGTCTGCCTCCAATACCTCAATGCGGTGGCATGAGACGGGGGCTGCACCCGCTTCATCCAGCAGAAGAAGTCCGGGCTCCGCCGATGTGGAGGTTGCTACGACGGGAAACCCCTCGCGCAGCTGGACGGTGTAGGGCGGATGCGAAAGGCTGATCATGGGGGCGGGAGCTGAATGAATGCGCGTGGAGCAACTGCCGTGCAAGTGATCGTGTGCGATATCGACAGGTGTGAAGAGCAGGGTTCCCAGGAGGTACCATTCTTCCAACTGAATGAGGCCGGGCTTTCAGCCCTCAAGTACCTCTTCGCTCCCAAACCCTGGGGCGTTGCCCCAGGCTGGGATGAAGCCGGGCCTTTGGCCCTCAGCTTCCAACAAAAGGGCTGCTGCCCCTAGGCTCTGATGATCACCGCCTCGATGCGGTAGCCATCGGGATCGATGACAAACGCGGCGTAGTAGCCGGGCCCGTATTCTGGGCACAGTTCGGGCGGTCCGTTGTCCGTGCCGCCGTGTTGCATGGCGGCCTCATAGAAGGCGGCGACGGCCTCCTGCGAAGGCGCGGAGAATGCTGCGTGAAAGCCATCACCCGCTACCGTGTGATGATCCGGGCGGAGGCGGATGGCAAACTTGTCCTGCCCATCGATGGTGCCATAGCCCACGGCGGTGTCATCGCTCCATACGCGGCGATAGCCGAGAGGGGCCAGCGCGGCGTCATAGAAGCGGGCAGATCGGTCGAGATCCGCCACCGCGAAGGAGAGGTGGTGAAGCATGGCGGGCAGATGGGGCGTTCAGGGTTGCCGCTTCTTGAAGAGGTATTGCACGATCGACCAGAGACCCGCGTAGCGGAAGCTGGGGTCGGCATAGTGATGCAACACATAGAAGCAGAAGTAGTAGGCCCGGCAGAACGCCCAGAGGGTGATGGCAAAGAGGACGAGTCGCCGTGGGTCGTAGTCGGGGAAGAGGAGGAGCGCTCCAGACAAGACGCCCAGCAGGAGGAACAGCGCGCCTTTGAGCTTCAGGATCTTGGGTGAAGTGATGTCCATGGCGGAGGCGGGCTGGGTGAGGGGGCATTGACGATCCAGGAGGTCAGGCTGGCTGCTCCGGCGGCAGCAGGTCCGGGCGGTTCTTGCGGGTGCGCTCACGGGCCTGTTCCTTCCGCCATTTGGCGATCTTCCCGTGGTCGCCGGAGAGGAGGATGTCCGGCACGCGCTGGCCCTGCCACTCGGCGGGGCGGGTGTAGTGAGGGTGGTCCAGCAGGCCAGATTCCGTGAAGCTTTCCTGCACGGCGGATTCGTCATCGCCCAGCACGCCGGGCACAAGGCGGACGATGGCATCCACGATCACCGCGGCGGCGATGGCTCCGTTGGTGAGGACGTAGTCGCCGAGGCTGATTTCCTCGTCCACACAGGTGTCGACGATGCGCTGGTCCACGCCTTCGTAGTGGCCGCAGAGGAAGATGAGATGGGGCTCGGTGCTGAGTCGGCGCGCGGTGGCTTGATCGAAGGGTTTGCCCTGCGGGGTCATGAAGATGACCTTGCTCTGCGGGGTGCGGACCTCCTCCAGCATGGCGGCGATGGGCTCCGGCCGCATCACCATGCCCGGGCCGCCGCCAAAGGGGGCGTCATCCACCTGGCGGTACTTGCCCATGCCGTGCTTGCGCAGGTCGTGCACCCGGAGGTCCAGCACGCCTTTTTCCCGGGCACGCCCCATGATGCTCGCGCCCAGCGGCACCGTGACGACTTCGGGGAACAGCGTGATGACATCGACTTGCATTGCGGCGCAACGTAGGGAGACAGGGGCGCGGTGCAAGGGGCGCGGGGCGGGGAGTGGTGGAGTGGTGGAGTGGTGGAGTGGTGTGGCTGGCGGAATGAGTGATTCTCTCACGAAGGCACAAAGGCACGAAGGATGGCGCGAGGTCGGGCGCTGAGGGGCGGAGCGTGAGTGAGACTCCCAAGGATGCGTGCGGTCCCAGGCCATAGCGCTCCAGAGTCAGTGGGGAGTGCGCGCTTCCGGCGTGCTGGCTTCTGCATCTTGCAGAAGCCTCTGTCGAGTGTCCCTCTGGCACCACAACCTCCTTGACGTTCCCCCAACCCAAAATCCCGCAAGCGGGATCAGGTGGAGGAGGCCTCAAGTCGTTTGGGTCTTCTTTTGGCTTCCGTTGTTGGAGGCTGGCTTCAAATCACCTAGGGGCAAAGGGACTGAGTGAGTCAGGCGACTTGGCATTCTTCTCCAGCACCGACACCTTCACGGGCGTGAGCTTCACGGTGCCATCTGGATAGTCGCTCAAGCTCGCTTCCAGATTGCGGCCATCGTCGGTCAGACCGCGGGTTTCCCAGTCCACCCGATAGGTACGGTCCACAGCTTCTTTTCCCTCGGCGGCGGGGACTTCCGCACGGATCGTCTCAATGCGGATCGGTTTGTCGAGATGGTTGTGCCAGCGCGCGTAGTAGCGGCCTTGCGAGAACTGAAAACGGATGCCCAGCTTGTCGATCTCCTCCTTGGGAAGCTCTTTCCATGAAGTGGACTCTGAGGTTGTCTCTGTCGATGGAGCGGGCGGTTGCTTGGCCAGTTGGGCGGCTTCGAACGCTTCAGAGGCGGCGCTATCTTTGGCATCCTCTGCTTCGGACAGGCGATTCGCATCGAACGAGGAGACGAAGACCTCTTTCGCCTCACCGGTGAAGCGGTTGATCTGCACGAGCCGTTCGCTGCCGCTGCCGCTTCCCTGCTTCACCAGTTGCTGGGTGAACCCGAGGTACACAGCTGCGGCACCGAGGACGGCACCGCCCAGAAGAGCGAGCAGGATTTTCATAGGGTGAGGAGGTGGAGCGATGGCGTGATGATGAGGATGACAACACCAAAGACGTAAACGGCCAACCTCTATTCGATATGCCGACGCAAAAAAAGGCCCGCATCGCTGCGGGCCTTCAATCAAAAATCACAAATCAGCATTCCAACATCCGGATGGCCTACACATCCTCGTCGTCATCGCCATCGCCTGCCTTGCGGCCGCGGAGCTTGGCTTCGATGAAGGGATCCAGCTCGCCGTCCATGACGCTGCCCACGTTCCCGGTCTTTTCCCCGGTGCGGTGGTCTTTGACCATCTGGTAGGGCTGGAAGACGTAGGAGCGGATCTGGCTGCCCCAGGCGACATCCCCTTTCTCACCGTACTGGCGTTCCATCTCGGACTTCTTCTTGTCCTGTTCCAGCTGGTACAGCTTGGCCTTGAGCATGTTCATGGCCATCTCCCGGTTTTTGCCCTGGGAGCGCTGCACCTGGCAGTTCACGATGATGCCGGTGGGTTCGTGGATGAGTCGGACGGCGGTCTCCACCTTGTTCACGTTCTGGCCGCCTTTGCCACCGGAACGATAGGTCTCGAACTTGATGTCGGCCTCGTTGAGCACGATGCCGATGTCCTCGTCCACTTCTGGCGTGACGTCCACGCTGGCGAAGCTGGTGTGGCGACGCTTGGCGGAGTCGAACGGGGAGATGCGCACCAGGCGGTGCACGCCGCGTTCGCAGTTGAGCTTGCCGAAGGCGTAGTCACCCGTGACGCGGAAGACGGCGCTGCGCACGCCCACTTCTTCACCAGGGGCGAAGTCCACCATCTCCGTCTTGTAGCCGCTGCGCTCACACCAGCGCTGGTACATGCGCAGGAGCATGTCTGCCCAGTCGCAGGATTCCGTGCCGCCGGCTCCGCAGTGAATGGTGACGAAGGCACCTTTCTTGTCCAGCTCACCGGTCAGGAGCATGGCCAGCTCGAAGTCGCTGAGCGCCTGCTCCATGGCAATGTACTCCTTCTCGACCTCCGCCCAGGAGGCGAGGTCGTTCTCATGCTGGGCAATTTCCCCCAGAACGAAGAAGTCATCCAGACGCCGCTCGAGTTCTTCTAGGGGGAGGACTCTGCTCTTGAGGTTGTTGACGGTGTCGATCGTCTTGCGCGCGCGTTCCTGGTTGTCCCAGAACTCAGGGCGGGCCAGCTCGTCTTCCAGCGTCTCGAGGTCGGATTTTAGTTTCCCGACGTCAAAGATACCTCCGGAGCCCGCCAAGGCGGCCCTTGAGGCTCTCCGTGTCGAACGCTTGCAGATCGGTGATGACGGTTTTGGCCTTGTCCATGAAGGTTTAATAAACCCGCGGGCCGGGGAGGCAAGCGAAACTCAAGCGATCATGAGGCGGGGGGAACGGTGAATCCGGCAGGGGTGTCGCCCACGAAGTACACGTCCCGGTCCGGGCGGGAGCCAGGAGCGTGGATGTCCAGCATGACGAGAGGTTCCTCCCCGGTGATGAAGCCGTGGGTCGTGCCGGGAGGCAGTCGCAGGAAATCACCTGTCTCCAGCGGATAAGGGGTACCATTGAGAATGGCGGTGCCGCGACCAAACAGGACGTAATAGTACTCTTCCGCGATCTTGTGGTAGCTCACGCTGGTGGTCTGGTGTGGCTCGATGCGCACGCGATACGCCGTGCCCGCCCCTTCATCTGCCAGAGGAATGAGGGACTCGATCTCATAAGGCCCCAACTTGGCGCGGGTGGAGGGGGTGCCCGCGTGATGGTGGAGGATTTGGAGCGGCTGGGACATGGTGGGGAGAAAGATGGCCTGACAATGTGCTGAGAAAAAAGCATCCTGCCTCCGATTTCCGCCGCATCATCCATGGCACATGGAGGATAACGTGGCACTGGTGGAGGGGGCGGGTATTGAACAGTCCGCCCGGTCGTAACACAGAACTCAGCAACCCCGGTGGAAAGCGCGACTGCGATCCTGATCAACCGTCATCGATTGACGGAGAGCAGCCTCATTGTGCACTGGTGCGCTCCTGACCTGGGATTGTTCAAGACGGTGGCCAAGGGGGCGTTGCGTCCGCAGTCCGCCTTTGCGGGACGGCTGGACTTGTTCGTCACTTGTGAGGTCGTCTTCCTGCCGAGCACCAAGAGTGATCTGCACTCCCTCAAGGAGGTGCATCTGGTGCAGCCACGACTGCAGATGCGCAACAGCTACGCCAGGGTGCTGGCGGGGACTTATTTCTCAAAACTCGTCGAGCTCGTGGTGGAGCGGGAGACGCCGTTGGGAAGTGTGTACGAGCTGTTACAAAAAAGTCTGGACTACCTGGAGGGGCATGAGCCCAGCACCCGGTTGGTCCATCGGTTTGAGAACAAGCTGTGCGAGGAGCTCGGCCTGGGTCAAGTGTCGGCCGGGGCTGCGGGGCTTTTGCACGAGACCTTTCACCGCCCGCTGCCACTACAGCGAGCACAACTTCTGGAGGTGCTGGAGGTGGCGGATGGTGCAGATGCTGCTGTTCCTCGCCACGATTTTACTTGATGCGGGCGAGGTCCTGCCTTGTTATGTCCAGCCCCCGGGGCACTGCTGGTTGCTTTTAACGTATGTCTTCAGAGAATCTCAACACCCTGCTGGAAGGGCACGTAGCCAGCCTGTACGAGGCAGGCAAGCTGGACGACGCGCTGCGAGTGGCGGGTACGGCGCTGCGGAACGCAAGGCAGGCCGTGGAGGATGATGAGGCCAACTACCCGGTGCTGGTGAATGCGCTGGAGATCCTGGCCAATCTCAACCGTCAGGCAGGGGATTTTGCCAAGTCTGAGTCCCTCTATCAGGAAGGGCTGGAATCCGCAGCCAAGTGTCGGGTGCCGCAGGAGCAACTGGCGCGGCTGCGCAGCGGCCTGGCCATGCTCTATGACTTCAGCCAGCGGGAAGAGGCGGCCATCCCTCTGTATGACCAGGCGATCCTGGACTATGAGTCCGTGACGCCGCCCAAGTCCAAGGAATCCGCCGAGCTGCGGAACAACTTGGCGATGATTTACAAGAGCCTGGGCCGCTATGCCCTGGCGGAGCAGCACTACCTGATGTCGCTGGAGTCCCTGGAGCGCCTCTATGGTCGCGACAGTGAGCGGGTTGCCGCTGTCTTCAACAACCTGGGCAGCCTCTACTACACTGCGGGCTTCCCGGAGCAGGCCAAGGAGATGCATGTGGAGGCGCTGGACATCCGGCAGCAGGTGCTGGGTGCTGAGCATGCGGAGGTGGCCCAGAGCTACACCAACCTGGCCACGGCCTGCTACGACCTGGAGGACGATGCCGGGGTGCAGGAGAACTACGAGAAGAGTCTGCGCATCCTGGAGCAGCATCTGGACACTCACAGCGACTCCTACGAGCAAACCGGGGAGGATTACATCGCCGTGCTGGAGAACCTGGGTGAGCCCAAGAAGGCGGCGTCCCTGCGCAAGCGCATGGACAAGGTGCTGGGCCGCAACTGACAGGTTAGTTTTCCCATCTGTCCACCGTATGAAGGGGATGTTCCGTCTCTCCAAAGGTCGCGTGCTCGGGTGGTTCGCCTCCGTCTTGGGCGTGTCCTTCACTCATCTGGGGCATGCCGCGAATCTGGAGAAGGTGGAGTTTGGCGGGGCCATCTATCATGTGCTGCGGGTGGATCGGGCCGATTTCGCGCGGCTGGATCTGCGGTGGCTGGGACAGGATGGGAAGCCGCTGGGGGGCTTCGGCCCTCTGTTGCAGGAGGCGGCCAAGGGTGGGCGTCAGATCGAGTTTGCGACCAATGCGGGGATCTACGAGCGGGGGCCCAAGCCCTGTGGGCTGACGATTACCGGCGGCAAGGAGCTGGTGCCGCTGAATCTGGCCAAGGGGGAGGGGAACTTCTACCTGCACCCGAACGGTGTGTTCTTTCTGGATGACAAGCGGGGTGCGGGGGTGATGACCGGAGAGGAATATGGACGGAGCGGGCTGCAGCCGCGTCTGGCCACGCAGAGCGGCCCCATCCTCCTGCGTCAGGGGAAGATCCATCCGGCCTTCAACGTCAATTCTCCCAATCGGCGACTGCGCAATGCGGTGGGCGTGCGGGCTTCAGACGGGCAGATCATCTTTGCTATGTCGGACCGCGAAGATCGGGAGAAGGGGCGGGTCACCTTCCACCAGTTGGCCAGCTTTTACCTGCACTTGGGGTGCAAGGATGCCCTCTTTCTGGATGGCGACATCTCCGATGTGCTGTCCCATCCGCCTGCCGGAGCCAAGGTGACACCCAATACTTTCGCGGGCATGTTTGTGCTCTGGAAATGACGCAGAGGGGCAAAGTTTCCCCATGTGATGTCAAAAGAATGAAGGAAGGTGTGGGTGACGGAAAAGTCACCACCTGCGGATTTTGCCGCGGGAATTCAGGAATACTCTGAGAAAGGCCCTGCCTGATGAAATTCATGATCATCTCAGACACGTTCCCACCGGACATCAACGGTGTGGCACGGACGCTCCAAACCTTGGCCCGCGGTCTTGCCCGACGCGGTCATCAGGTCTCTGTGCTGACGACCACGGAAGGGGCGGGCGGTGAGAACCTGAGCCACGGGGTAGAGGTGAAGGCGATCAACTCCCTGCCGGTGCCCGGGTATGCTGGCATCCGCATGGGGCTGGCCACGCGACGGTTCTTCAGCCGGAGGATCGGCGACTTCAAGCCGGACGGCATCTATGTGGCGGTGGAGACCCTCATGGGGTGCAATGCCATCCGCGCCGCCCACCAGTGTGCCAAGCGGGTGGTCTCCGGCTTTCACACGAATTTCCACAGCTACTCGGACGACTATCGCCTGCCCTTCATCAAGCGGGCGGCCATGTGGTACCTCCAGTGGATCCACAATCGCACCGCGCGGACGCTGACCCCTTCTGAGAGCACTGCTGAGCAGTTGCGCGGCCTGGGCATCAAGAACGTGGGCGTGCTGGGTCGTGGGGTGGACACGGATCTCTTCAACCCTGAACGCCGGGACGCCGAGCTGCGGCGCTCCTGGGGGGCGGAGGAGGATACGCCGGTGGCCTTGTTCGTCGGTCGCATCGCGGCGGAGAAGAATCTGCCGCTGGCGGTGAGAGCGTTTCAAAGGATTCAGCAAATCCAGCCCAAGGCGCGGGCGGTGTTCGTGGGGGATGGGCCCAAGGCCGCGTGGCTGAAGCAGCAGCACCCGGAGTTCATCCACGCCGGGGCACGCACGGGTGAGGACCTGGCCCGCCACTACGCCAGTGCGGATCTGTTTGTCTTTCCCAGCCTTTCAGAGACCTTTGGCAACGTGCTGACGGAGGCTCTGGCGAGCCGCCTGGTGACGGTGAGCTACGACTATGCGGCTGCGCGTCAGTTTGTGCGGCATGGCGTGAATGGCTATGTGGCACCGGAGAAGGATGAGGCGGCTTTTCTGGCGGCGACCGAGCTGGCCCTGCAGCACTGGAGCGACGTCGGCATCCGCGATGCGGCCCATGCCACCGCCTTGAGACTTTCCTGGAACTCCATCATCGAACAGTTCGAGCAGGAACTACTCGGCACGATACCGGCGGCGGCCTTGAGCGGCGCTGAGGTGCGTGTTTGACATTTGTTTCCTCTTTCCCCCAAGCCCCCACCACACAACACCCGACACATTACGCAACAGGCTTCGGCCGACCCATCATGAAACGAAAACTACGCTTCAAGACCATCTTCATCTCAGATGTCCACTTGGGGGTTCAGGAGTGCAAGGCAGCCCAGGTGAGTCATTTTCTGAGGAACTCGATCTGCGAGAAACTGGTGCTCAACGGCGACATCATCGACGCCTGGGCGCTGCAACGCGATGGTAAGTGGACCAAGGCGCACACGCACTTCGTCCGCACTGTGCTGCGGAAGATGGAGAAGGAGAACGTGGAAGTCATCTACACGCGCGGCAACCATGATGATGTGCTGGAGCGCTTCCTGCCCATCGCGCTGGACAACTTCAGCATCGTGTTTGATCACGTGCACGAGTCGCCGCACGGGAAGTACCTGGTGGTGCATGGGGATGGCTTTGACCACGTGACCACGAACCACAAGTGGATGGCCGAGGTGGGTGCGGTGGGTTATAACACGTTGCTTAAGCTGAATCGTGCCTACAACGCCTACCGCCACTGGCGTGGCAAGGAGCCGTTCTCGTTCGCCAAATGGGTGAAGGCCAAGGTGAAGGGTGCGGTGAGCTTCGTGGGCAAGTACGAGGAACAACTCCAGCAGCTGGCCCACAGCAAGGGTTGCAAGGGCATCATCTGCGGCCACATCCACACCCCGGCGGACAAGCAGGTGGGGGACGTGCACTATTTGAACTCCGGGGACTGGGTGGAATCCATGACCGCCGTGGTGGAGCACCTGGACAGGACGTTCGAGGTGATCACCTATGAAGACTGGTGCCGCAGGGCCAACCGCGAGCCGAAGGGCCTGTTGCTGAACACCCCGACCGCGCCGGAGCTGGAGGAGGATGCGGAGTTGTCGTTGTCCGGGACGGCGGTGTGAGAGCCCGCCTTCGGGGGGAGACAGAAGACTGGAAGACACAAGACACAAGACACAAGACCTGAGGTCTGGGGTGGGGGAATTTTTCTCACACGAAGGCACAAAGGCACGAAGGTTTGGTGGGGAAGAGTCTGAGCCGGTAAAGGAGGCGGGGTTCCTAGCCCCGCTCAGTCGAGCGTCTGATGAGGTGGCGTGGGAGTGTGAGGTGGAGCGGACGATTCTGCGACCCCTTCAGGGTCGGGGGGATTTTTTGAGGTAACCGGGGGTGTCAGTCGCTACGCTCCTTCGACCCCCGGCTACCTTCTGTGATGCCTTCGGCATCGGGGGTACGCTGGAAGCGTGCGGTTCTCAATGACTGTGAAGCGTTGTGGCTTGGATGCTTGGGGAGCGCACGCATCCTGCGTGCTGTTCCCGGCATCTTGCCGGGAACTTCAGTCGCATGTTTTGGCGGTTTCTCAGGCCGATGCTCGTGTCATTCCCATCGGCTTTCTCCGCCTGATCCTGCGCAGCAGGATTTTGGGAGTGCGGCAAGGATTGCCGCTTTTGGGGAGTCCTGTGTCGGGCTGGTTACGATGTGGCGCGGGCGGAGGAATGGGCTCCGCTGTCACTTGTGAGGGGCTCGAACCTCACAAGGTGTCCCGAAAGCGGCGCTTCACGCACGCACTCCACAGCGACTTCGTCGCCAGGTGTTGGAGAATCTTCGGTCGCTGCGGATCTTGCCCGGCCTCGGAAACCGAAGGCCGGGTTGGCGGAAATAAACCGCTTGCGTCCAGTCCCTACTTCAGCGCCCCGATGCCCAGTGCCATGGCACCGAGCAATCCTGAATCATCGCCCAAACCAGGGGAGGTGATGTAGCTTTCGATATCCTCGATCAACTCGCGGGTCTGGATGTAGCCATTCAGCAGGCGCTGCACTTCCTCCCGGATCATGGGGAAGAGGTGGTACTGGTGCATGACGCCGCCGCCGAGGATGATGCGTTGCGGTGAGAGGGTGAGGATGAGATTGGAAAGGCCCAGGGCCATGAGGGTGGAGAACTCGCCCCAGCAGGCATGATCGGGGGCATAAGTCTCGGCCGGGAATCCCCAGCGGGCAGCGATGGCGGGGCCGCTGATGAGGCCTTCGAGGCAGCTCCCATGATAGGGGCAGATGCCGTCGGGCTCGGGCGCATCCGACATGATGGCGGGAATGAGGAGGTGACCGATCTCCGGGTGCAACGCGCCGTGCAGCGGCTTGCCGTTGATGAGCACGCCGCCGCCGATCCCGGTGCCAACGGTGATGTAGATGAGGGGCTCGCAGGCGCGGCCATGGCCCCAAGTGTACTCGCCCAGCGCAGCGGCGTTCACATCGGTGTCGAAGCCGACGGGGACGTGGAAGATCTCTCCCAGGGAGCCCAGGAGATCGGTGTACTTCCAGCCGGGCTTGGGCGTGGTGGTGATGTAGCCGTAGGTGTCACTGCTGCGATTGAGGTCCACGGGGCCAAACGACCCCACGCCAATGGCGCTGAACTTCCCCACCTGCTTGGAGGCCTGGTCCAGGAACGCGAAGACCTCACGCAGCGTTTCCGTCGGGTCCGTCGTCTCGATGCGCGTGCGCATGCGGATGTCGTCGGGCCCCGTTCCTACGGCACAATTGAACTTGGTTCCTCCGGCTTCGATGGCGGCGATCAGATCAGACTTCATGCGGGACTTGGGGGCAGGGGAGTTGCAGTGGGGTTCTAGGCAAGCCGGTGACTTGCAGGAGATCGGAACGCCGGTCCGGGTCGGTTTGAATCTTTCGATTCAGACCGATTCAGAGCGACCGGGAGTCTTTCAGGCCCAGGCTGGCGTAGATCTCCCGCGTCGCACGGCTCTTGTTGAGCGTGTAGAAGTGGAAGCCGTCAACCTGATGGTCCAGAAGATCAGCGCACTGCTCGGTGGCGTAGTGAATGCCCACGCGTTCCACGGCGGCTTCATCGCCATTGCAGCGGGAGATGGCCTTCAGCAGCTTGGCGGGGAACCGGGCCCCCGCGGCCAGCTCGGCCATGCGCTTCATGCCGGAGGCGCTGCTGATGGGCATGATGCCTGCGATGATGGGGACATTGATGCCAGCGAGGTGGCAGCGATCGCGGAAATCGAGGAAATCGCGATTGTCGAAAAAGAGCTGGGTGCAGATGTAGTCTGCGCCGGCATCCACCTTGGCCTTGAGGTAATCCATCTCGAGAAGGCGGTTGGGGGTGGTGGGGTGGCCCTCAGGGAAGCCGGCCACACCGATGCCAAAGCCGCGATTGTCAGGATGGCCGGAGAAGTTGCGGATGAAGCGCACCAGATCGGAGGCCTGCTGGAAGGCGTCCTTGGATTTTTCGTAGTTGGCCAGACCGCGCGGAGGATCCCCGCCGAGGGCGAGGATGTTGCTCACGCCGGCTTCGGCATAGCGCTGCAGGATGCTGCCGATGTCCTCCTCACTGTGGCACACACAGGTGAGGTGAGGGATGGGGTCGAGGGAGGTGGTCTGCTTGATGCGCACCACCAGATCATGGGTCAACTCGCGCGTGGTTCCGCCTGCGCCGTAGGTCACGCTCACGAAGTCCGGCTTGAAAGCTTCCAACTCACTGATGGTTTCGTAGAGCGCCTGAGAGGTCTCGGCGGTCTTGGGCGGGAAGAACTCAAACGAGAACGTCGGGCGGCGTTGGGCGAAGATGTCGCGAATATGCATGATGCTTGAGAAGGGCACTCAACTCCGCCCCAGAGGAAGTTGCAACCCTGGCTTCAGGAGAATCACGCCTCAGGGTGTGAACACAAATTGACCTCAGAAGCCTGGATCGGGGCAATCGGAACTCAGGCCACGTTGCTGGGCTCGGAGTCAGGGGCATTCTCCACCAAAATGCTGGCCGTGCCAGTGCCGCTGGAGAGGGCCTGCATGAACCCGCTAAAGTTCCAGTGATCCCAGCCCTCGACAAAGAGATCATCCTGGACCGTGAACCAGCTGACGCCGTTGAAGGTCAGTTTGCGCCCGGTGGCGCCGATCCCGAAGGCGTCGCCCGTATGGGTGCAGCGGGCTGTCCAGCGTACGGCCACTTCGGCGCCAGACTCGATCACGGCATTCACCTTCACCTCGACGTCCGGGAACGCCGTGAGGAAGGGGCGGTGGAAGAGTTCAATGAAGGCCTCAGGCCCCACCATCTCGCCCCCTTCGGTATGGCCGATGGCATCCGGGGCCAGCATCTCCCGAATCGCGTCGGGGTTGCGTTCATTCCACACTTCGTGGAACCAGCGAAGGGCAAGGTCTCGCGGTGACATGGGGGGCATGCTAGGGCGTTCCTTGGAATAAACCAAGCCTTTTTGTCTGATGGGATCTGCCAAACGTGGCCTGCCGTTGTTCAGGGAGGGACCTCATGGGCAGGGGGATGAGGCGGGGTCTTTAACCCTCCTGAGCGGGGGACTAGCCGGCATTGAACTTGGGCCGGTGGCTCTCACTTCCGCCCCTCCAGCCAAGCCAGGTTGAACGCGTAGTGATTCTTGCTGGTGAGGAGCTGGATGTTCCCGTCCCGTGTCTGGGTCACCGTCAGGTAGCCGCAGGGCTCGGCCAGGGTGTCGCTGACCTCCACCATGACGCGATCAATGGCGTTGATGGACCGTGTCGCGCCGCCGGGCGTGACCAATCGCTTCACCGGCCAGGTTTTACCCTCGTCGTAAGACACGGCGGCAAACATCCCGTAGCCGGTGAATTCCCTGCCGTCGGCGGTATGGAACTTCATGCCCTTGCGGTTCTTCCAGTCGCGCCACTGGTCGGTAAAGCTGCACAGCAGAATGCCGCCCTCCTGAAGCCGGATCATGGCCGCGCGCTGCACGGTGCTGATGGCGGGGAATTCGGTAGTTTCATAGGTCCATGTCTTGCCCAGGTCACTGGTGAAGCTGGCCGGGGTCTTGTGGTCAAACTTTGCCTGGTCCGCCTCCTGGTCGTTGCGGCTCACAGCCATGATGCGGCCGTCCTTGAGCTGCACCATGGGGGCGTGGATGCCGGGGTAGCGGAAGCCCTGGCCTCCGGGCCGGAAGTCGCTGGCCTGCTGCTTCACGTCGTTGTAGGTCCAGGTGGCCCCGTGGTCGCGGCTGTACACGAGGCTGCACTGGCGCGTGTCATTTCCAAGAACCAGGGTGCCATCGGCAAGGCGCAGCACCTGATTGCCGTACTCTCCCGCAGGCTGGATGAGGCGGGCCTTGGTCCAGGTCGCGCCGTTGTCGGTGGAGGTGCGGAACAGGTTTTCATCGCGACCTTTTACAAAATGGTAGAGCGTGGACTGGCCGTCCCGCCAGACCTTGGGCGCGTGGTCGTTGATGTCCGGGCCATCCCAGAAGGGCGAGGCGGGTTCCCACTCCGTGGCACCGTGGCGCAGACGGCTGGCCAGGTTGTTGAGTTCCGCGCCGGGTTCCTCTGCGCAGGAGTACCATACGGCGAGCAGATCGCCGTTGGGACACTCGGTGATGGAGGGGCTGTGATTGTGCGTGAAGAAAAGGGGGCCGAAGGAGCCGGGCTCGATCTTCACGTAGGGCTTGGGACCGGAGAAATGGGGGAGGTGCTGGGGGCCCTTTTCGATTTTCATGGACCCGTGCTTCACCTCCCGGGCGTGCTGCGGGGCGGGGGCAGGTGGCAGCGGTTGACTCTTGGGCGCGTCGGCGAGCACGACACGGAACCCGGTGCGGCTGTGGCGTGACTCCGGGAGCCAGGCGGCACGGTTGGCACTGCGGAGATAGCGGGCGAAGTTGGAGTGATATCCACCCCGAATGACGCGGAAGTCGCCGTCGGACCGGCCGACGGGATCGGTCTGGGCACCGGCTTCATAGGGGCCGTACCAGTCGCTGCACCACTCGGCCACATTGCTGTGCATGTCATACAGGCCCCAGGCATTGGCGGGAGACTGCGCCACACGGAGGCTGACCTTGGCCTCCTGACGGTAAGGGGGAGGCAGGGTACCGTCGGGTCGTGCCAGGGGAACGTGCCCGGTGGTTCCGGTCCAGGGCTGAAAGTTGTCCGGCAGGGCGTCGCCCGTGGAAAACAAGGTGGTGGTGCCTGCGCGGCAGGCGTATTCCCACTCCGCCTCGGTGGGCAGGCGGTAGGTGCGCCCCTCCTTCTGGGTCAGCCACTCGCAGTACTTCACCGCCTGGTGCCAGGTGATGGCGGTCACGGCGTCATCGTCCGGCTGGCCCCTGCGGAAGTCCGGATTGCTCTGGCGGTACTGGCCGATCGTGACCTCCGTGGCTCCCATGAAGAAAGGCTGGGAAAGCGTGACCTGATGGGCCGGCTTTTCGTCCCAGTCCGCATCGTCAAACTTCTCCGGGTGCTTGGAGAGCCGGTAGTCGGAGGGCGGTCCGTCCTGGCCCATGGTGAAGGTGCCCGGCTGGATGCGCACGAGCGTCATGCCGACGGCGTTGGTGAGGGTGGGGGCGTCACCTTGCGAAAAAGCTGGGCTCGAGGCTGCGGCGAGAAGCAGGGCCAACGGAAATTGAATCAAGAGTTGGCGGGAGAGCATGGGGAGAGCGGGATGGTGCGCTTGAGGGAGGGTATGTTGGGACTTACGCAATACGTCGAAGATGCTCTGTGCTTTCGGTCGTTGGTGGTGGGGCGAGATGAATGATCCGGCGCCACCCCGGATCGAGAAAATGCGAAAAAACCGCTATGAATCTGTAAATTACTCCGCGTACAATCCGAAACGGATGCCTCTGATTTCAACCCACCCATTCCCATCCATGAACCGGCTGTTCCCAGGTCTTTTCGCTTTATTCATTGCAACTTTGCCGCTTCTCCGCGGGGCGGACCTTGGTGTCGAGCACATCGGCAAGACGAACGAGCAATACAAGGCGGTGCCAGTGACGCTCAAGGGGACGGAAAAGCTCACTACTCAAGCGACATTTCGTCCGCCGGTACAGATCACGATCACGGCAAAAACAGACTCGACCGACCTCAGGGTAGGGTACGCCGCGGATCAGGTGATCTTCAACTGGCGGGATGTGCCACATCAATTGCGAGTGGACGGAGGCCCTGCCAACGGTCAGCACAAGACCGGTAAGGGCATCATCCCAGCGAACAAGTATGTGATCATCCGCTGGGTGGTCACTTCCACGTCCCAGGCGATTTACGTCAACGAGGAACTGCGATTCGAGCATTCTGGCGACTATTCAGCCATTAACAGTCCGGTCTCGGTGTTTTCAGACTCCTCAAAGGTGTCGGTGAAGTCGATCCTGGTGCAGGAAATCAAGGAACCCGCGAAATAGGTTGGTTGTGGATGAGTTGGCCCTGCTCACGATGCAAAGTGAGCGGATGTCATTGGGGGCGCGAAAGCGGTGCTTCACGCACGCACTCCATCCCGACTCGTCGGGACAAGCGAGGCCAGGTGTTGGGGGGCTTTGGCTGGAGGCCCTTCACAGACTTTGCAAAATCGTCGTCCTCGGCAAGATGCCGAGAACAGCACGCAGGATGCGTGCGCTCCCCGACATCCGTGTTGCGCGGGAGGCGTTGCTAGGCATCCGTCTCGCTCCACGCGAGGGTATTTTGACGCCAAGGGCGTCAGACAAAATAGCCCGGGGTCAGGCGAGGGACGAGCCGCCACCCCGGGTGTACGGTTTGATGGGTAGGAACTCCGAAGTGAGTTCTACAGACCGTGCAAACAGACCTGATGCGGCTGCCGAAAATGGGGGGTGTGACTTCCGGTAGCCTGAGCGGTTTGTAGAACTCCGTTGGAGTTCCATCGTGTTCACCCCAAACCCGGGGTGGCGACCGCTTCGCGGTCTGACCCCGGGCTTTTATGTATCACGCCGTTGGCGTGGGGGTGCCTTTTGGCCCGGCGCTGGGAAGCCAGGCCAAAGCCCAGCACTACTTTTGTCCCTCCGGCCTTTGCATCCCCCTCCACCTCATGGCATGGGTGCTCTCCCATGCTTGCCGCAGAAAACCTTGGTATCTCATATGGCCCCCGCCGTCTGTTTGGAGAATTGAACTTCACCATCCGGGCCGGGGAGCGCTTTTCCCTGGCCGGGCCCAACGGGGCGGGCAAATCCACGCTGATGAAGATCATCGCGGGGATCGAGCAGCAGGACGAGGGGAAGATCATCAAGGCGAAGTCGGTGACGGTGGGCTACCTGCCGCAGGAGGGGGTGGAGGTGAAGGGGCGCACGCTCATGGCGGAGGCGGAAACGGCATTTGAGGACGCGATGGAGCTGCAGCGCCAGTTTGACGAGGCGAGCGAGGCTCTGGGCACCTACGACACGTCCTCCAGTGAGTACATCGACGCCCTGGAGGTCTTTGGCGACCTCCAGATCCGCCTGGAGCACCACGACCTCTCGAAAATGAAGCCGCGCATCGAGCGCGTGCTCATGGGGCTGGGCTTTGCCCACAAGGACATGGACCGGCTGACGGACGAATTCAGCGGGGGCTGGCAGATGCGCATCGCCCTGGCCAAGCTGCTCCTGGCAGAGCCCAGCGTGCTGCTGCTGGATGAACCGACGAACCACCTGGACATCGAGACGGTGGTCTGGCTGGAGGACTACCTCAAGAATTACCCCGGCGCGATCATCCTGATCAGCCACGACCGGCGTCTGCTGGACAACCTGACGAACCGGACGCTGGCCTTCGAGCCGGGGGCCCGGGCCACCCAGTACCAGGGCAACTATTCCTTCTTTGTGCGGGAGAGCGCGGCACGTCGCGAGCAACTGGAGCGGGCGAAGAAGAACCAGGACCGCGAGATCGCGAAGACGCAGCAGTTCATTGACCGGTTCCGTGCCCAGGCCAACAAGGCCTCCATGGTGCAGAGCCGCATCAAGGCGCTCGACAAGGTGGAGCGCATCGAGCTGGAGGAGGAGGCGGACGAGATTGGATTCAAGTTCCCACAGCCTCCGGCCAGCGGCCACACGGTGATGCGCATGGAAGGCGTGGCGAAGAGCTACGACGGGGTGCGTTACGTCCTGAAGCCCTTCGATTTTGAGATCAGCAAAGGCGACCGCCTGGCGATTGTGGGCGTGAACGGTGCGGGCAAGACGACGTTCAGCAAGATCCTGGCCGGGGTGGAGAAGGCGACCGGTGGCACGCGGGAACTGGGGCACAACGTGCGGGTGGGCTACTACTCGCAGGATCATGCCGATGCGCTCGATGGCGCGAAAACCGTGCTGGAGACGATTGAGAAATCCGCCAAGGGCATGTCTGAGGCCCAGCTCCGCACGCTGTTGGGTTGTTTCCTTTTCCGCGGGGATGATGTGTTCAAGCGGGTCAAGGTGCTGAGCGGTGGGGAGCGCGGACGTCTGGCCCTGGCCAACATGCTGCTCATGCCCTCCAACTTCCTGGTGCTGGATGAACCGACGAACCACCTGGACATGCGCTCCCAGTCGGTGCTGCAGCAGGCGCTGCTGGACTACTCCGGCAGCTACGCGATCGTCTCCCACAATCGTGATTTCCTTGATCCGGTGGTGACGAAGACGCTGGAGTTCCGCGTGGGTGAATCTCCCCGGCTTTTTCACGGAAACCTGAGCTACTACCTGGACAAGAAGGCGGAGGAGAAGGCCCGGCAGTCATCGGGCAGCAGCGTGAGCTTCAGCGCTCCAGTTGTGGTCGCGAAGCCGACTGCCCCTCCGGTGGAGATCGACAACAACTCCAAGGAGCGTCGGCGTGTGGAGGCGCAGAAGCGCCAGCAGCGGACGCAGGTGCTGAAGCCGCTGCAGGAGAAGCTGGAGAAGGTGGAAGAGCAGATCGCCAGCCTGGAGCAGGAGAAGATGGCGCTGGTCAAGAAGATGAACGGCGACGGTTTTGGCACCGACGCCGGCGAGGTCATGGAGACCACCAGCCGGTTCAACACGGTGGAAGGCGGCCTGGAAAAAGCCTACTCCCAGTGGTCTGAGGTGAGCGAGGCCATCGAGCGGGCCGAGAAGGAGTATGCCTGACCGGAGTTAAGACCACGAACCCCAGCCTTCTTCTGCGATGCTTGAAGTCCGCGACCTCCGTTTTACCTACGGCGCGGGCGGATTCTCGCTGCACATCCCGGAGCTGATCCTGCGACCGGGCCAGAGCCTGGGGCTGGGTGGGCCGAGCGGGGCGGGGAAGACGACGGTGCTGAAGCTGTTCTCCGGCATCCTGGTTCCGCGGGGAGGCACGGTGCAGATTGAAGGGGCCGCGCCGAATCGGGCGGTGCGGCTCGCTCGCACGGGTCTGGTGTTCCAGGACTTCGCCCTCATCGAGTACCTGACCGCCTGGGACAATGTGCTGCTGCCGCTGCGGCTCACGGGGCGTCTGCAAAAAGATCACGAGACGCGGGCTGCATCTCTGCTGGAGGCGGTGGACATGGCGGGGCATCGGGACCATCTGGTTTCCCGGCTTTCCCAAGGGGAGCGACAGCGGATTGCCGTGGTGCGGGCGCTCTTGCACCGGCCGGCCCTGCTGCTGGCGGATGAGCCAACCTCTGCGCTGGATACGAAGCGCCGCAACATGGTGGCGGGACTGTTGCAAAAGGAACTGCACGAGCATGGCACGATGCTGGTCCTGGTGACGCACGACTCCGAGTTGCACGAGCAGACTCAGCAGAAGATCAGCGTGGAGGCGTGGAGCCAGCCATCATGAAAGGGCCGCTGCAACTCGCCTGGCAGTATGTGGCGCACTACCGGCTGCGGACTCTCCTGTTGATCCTCGCACTCGGGTTGACGCTCGCCTTGCCGCTGGCCGTGCGGGGCTTGGTGCAGATCGCCCAGGCGGAGATGCGCTCGCGTGCGGTGGCGACCCCGCTGGTGCTGGGAGCCAAAGGGAGCCCGCTGGAACTGGTGCTCAATGCCCTCTACTTCCGTCGACGGGGCGCGGGGGAAATCCCTCAGAAGCAGGTGCAGACCATCCGGTCCAGCGGTCTGGCATCGGCCATCCCGCTGTATGTGCGGTATCACGCCCAGCAGGCCCCCATCGTGGGCACGAGTCTGGAGTACTTTACCTATCGTGGGCTGCGCATCGCGCAAGGACGCGCACTGGGCCGGTTGGGCGACTGCGTGGTGGGCGCGCGCGTGGCGCGCGAGCGCGGCTGGCATGTGGGGGGCAAGGTGAGCTCCTCGCCCGAGCAGGTGTTTGATCTCGCGGGTATCTACCCGCTGCGCATGACCATCACCGGGGTGCTGGCGGAGTCGGGAACGGCGGATGACCAGGCGATCTTTGTGGATGTGAAAACGGCCTGGTTGATCGAGGGCAAGGCCCACGGTCATGAGGACCTGGTGAAGGCGGAGGACCCGAACGCGGTGCTGTCGCGCACGGATCAGAATGTGGTGGGCAGCAAGGCGGTGCGGATGTTCAACGAGGTCACGAGCGAGAACCTGAAGTCGTTTCACTTTCACGGGAATCCGGATGATTTCCCGCTCACCGCCATCCTCGTGGTGCCGAAGGACGAGAAGGCGCAGGCCATCCTGCTGGGGCGCTATCAGAAGCCGGAGGCCGCCCATCAGTTGGTGCAGCCGGGCGTGGAGATGGATGCGCTGCTGGCCACACTGGTGCAGGCGGAGCGGTTCACCGTGGTGCTGCTGGTGGTGCTGGGGGTGGTGGTGGTCTTGATCTCCGCGCTGGTCTTTGCGCTGTCCTTCAAGATGCGGCGGCGGGAGTTCGCCACCCTGGAGGATCTTGGGATCAGCCGCTGGCGCATTGCGACGGTGAAGGCGGCCGAGGTGGTGATGGTGGGGCTGCTGGCGGCGGGATTGGCCGGGGGCATCACCGCGCTGGTCTGGCGGGTGGGAGCGGGGCTGGTCCGCATGAGTTTAAATTGAATCTGGCGGCCCTGTCCGGCGTCAGAGGGTTCGCAACTTCTTGCAGGGGACCTGTCGGGCGAGTATAACTGGCCTGCACAAAACCCTGCCTGCGGGCGGAGGATCCCCGGCACAGCCTCCTCGATAGCATCCCGCCTGCGTGCCTTTTTGACCTCTTGTCGTCTCCCTCCATGAACCAGCCTGGTTTCTTCGCCCGTGTCTTTGTCTGGCTTTCCGGCGCCAGTGACGTGAACTTGCGCGAGTGTCCGCCGTGGGAGGTGCGCAAGTATGTGGCCTTTGGCGCGACGGTGCTGGTGCCCTGCGTGTTTGCCTTCATCGCGGCGGCGTATGCCATCTCCACGCTGACAGAGAACTGGAACGTGATCTTCGGTGTGGCGGCGGTTTGGGCGTTCATCATCCTCACGGTGGACCGGGCCCTGCTGGCCACGTACCGGGCATACCAGTCCTTCTTCCGGAAGGTGAGCCAGTTTTTCCTCCGCCTGGTTGTGGCAGCGCTCATGGGAGTCACCGTCTCCCACCCGCTGACGCTGCTGCTCTTCAAGGACACCATCTCCTCCGTGATTGAGAAGGATCGCGAGATGGAGCTGAATGCCGTGCGCGCCACGGCTACAGAGCAGAAGAAGTTGGTGGAGGATAAGATCACCGTGCTGGACGGAGAGATCGCCAAGGCGCGCCAGAAGTGGGATGAGAGCTTCAGCGCGAAGTTCCTGGCGGGGGATGAGAACAACGCCGAGAAGAAGCCGCTCACGGACGAGGAAAAACGGGCGAAGGCGGAGCTGGAAAAACAGATCGCAGAAGCCAAGGCCCCGACGGTGGAAAAGCTGGAGACGGCGGAGAAGGAAATAACTGATCTCACCACCCAGTCCGTCCGTTTGCAGTCGGAGCTGGACTTCTGGCAGAAGGAGTTCGAGCGCGAGCTCAACGGCCAGCGGAGCGGCATCATCGGCCTGGGGCCACGGGCCAAGAGCATCCAGAGCGACCAGCTGGCCTGGCGTCGCGATGAGAGCAAACGTGTGGCCGGTATGCTGGAGGCCCGCACGCTGGAGCGCACGCAGTTGCAGGCCGAGTCGCTGAGCATCGAGCAGACCCTCACGGCAGCGGCGGAAGTGAAGGCGACCGAGCAGGCGTTGAAGCTGAAGCAGGAGCAGGCCAGGATGGAAGGGCTGCGCCAGCAGGTGCAGCAGCAGCAGGCGGACCAGTTTGTGGATCAGCAGAACCAGATCCGCGCGACGCTCAAGGCGCAGATCGACACCCGTCTGGAGCAGATGGAACAGACGCAGAAAGAGCTGGCCAAGATCGGTGAAGACGAGCGCGCACGCATGGACAAGATCCGTGAGGAGCCGCGGCGGGACATCTTGAAGCAGACGCTGGCGTTGCACCGGGTGTTCAAGGAGGGGTCTGAGGGCGGGCAGTTCGCGCTGACGGCGTATGTGGTGCTGTCCCTGCTGTTCATGCTGGTGGACACGATCCCGCTGATGGTGAAGTTCTTTGCCAAGCCTGGTCCGTATGACACGCTGGTGGATTGCGATGAGGTGCGGTTCGACAAGGAGCGCGAGGCGTTCCTGAAGAGTTATCACCGGTACATGGATGAACTGGCCAACGGCCGGCTGCTGCACCTGACCCGGAACAAGCCGTTGGAGCAGGCGCTCATTGAAGGCGTGGACCGCTCCAAGGCGGCCAAGGAGTTTCTTGAAACCCTCATGGATCTGGAACAGACTTTCCAGCAGCGGGTACGCTCCCAGGAGGAGGCGCTGGCAGGAGCCAGTGCGCATTTCTCCAGCGTGGAGCGCCAGGCGATGCTCCGGCACATGGCGGACACGTTCTACGGCGACCTGCGTGGGCGGATGGAGCAGTTCTTTGATCAGGGGGCGCCAGCCTTCGGCGGGAGACAGAAGACTTGAAGACACAAGACGCAAGGCCTGAGCTTTCGCAACGGAGTGTGCGCCCAGTGAAGTGATCAGTAAAAGGAGTGAGGGACATTCCTGTCCCGGTCGGGGCCGGGCGTCCCATGACGTCGTTGGTGGAGCTGATTGGCAATCGGAAGGGATGATGGGGTGTGGGATGAAACATTCTCACACGAAGGCACAAAGGCACGGAGGGGGAAGGGATGGCAGGTGATCGGAGCGGATGGAGGCGGCGGATCGATGAAATGACTTCGCTGGCACCCTTTCAGGGTGCAATTCGTTTTGCTGACGTACCGGAGGTGTCGGTCGCTACGCTCCCTCAACCTCCGGCTACCTTCTGGGATGCCTTCGGCATGGCTCGCTTCGCGGGAGACTAAAGACGTCAGATATGAGCTCTCGCAATGGAGTGTGCGCCCAGCGAAGTGATCAGTAAAAGGAGGGAGGGACATTCTTGTCCCGGTCGGTGCCGCGCGTCCCATGACGGGGCATCCAGTTGGGCGGCTTCGTTCGTTGGGTGTCATTCACCGGAGTTTGCGCTGGGACGTGCGATGGGTCCGGGACTGGAAAGTCCCTGCCTCCTGTTACTGACGACGCTGCATGGCGCGGAGTGCCTCAGTTGATCTATCGGAGCGCGAAGTGAGGCAAGCTGAAGATTGTACTCCGTACAGTTTCAGCCCCAACACCTTGACCACTGCCTACTGCTGACTGCCCACTGGATTCACGCCATCGCCAGATGCTCCTCCTGCACGCGTGGCAGGCGGCCGTTCACCTCGTTCAGGCGGCAGGTCTTCAGGCGGGGGAGTACGTATTTCGCGAACAGATCGCACTCGCTCAGGTGGGGATAGCCACTGAAGATAAACGAGCGCATGCCCAGGTCTTTGTAGCGCTGGATCTTCTGGTAGACCTGGTCGGGATCGCCGACGATGGCGCTGCCGCAGCCGCTGCGGCCCCGGCCGATACCGCTCCAGAGGTGATCTTCGATGTAGCCATCGTTATCAGCCCCGGCGCGCAGGGCATCCTGACGCAGCACGCCGGCGGACTGGTGGTCCTGTGAGCGGCATTTCATCTCACAGGCACGGGCGTCGTCCAGACGGGAGATGAGCTTGCGGGCGGCATCTCGCGCTTGGGACTCGGTCTCACGAACGATCACGTGAATCCGCAGGCCGAAGTCGATGACCCGGCCGAACCCTGCTGCCTGACGGGAGAGGCTGCGCATGGTGTCGGCCAACTGGGGCATGGTCTCGGGCCACATGAGGAAGACATCGCAGAAGCGGGCGCAGAGCTCCTGGGCGCGGGGTGAAATGCCGCCGAAATAGAGCAAGGGGCCTCCGTTTTGCTGGTAGGGGCGGGCGGCGTCGGTGCGGATGCGGGCGATGTCGTAGAACTCGCCTTTGAACTCCAGCTCATCCTGGGCCCAGCATTGCTGGAGAATCTGCAGCACCTCGGCGCTGCGGGCATAGCGGGCCTCGTTGTCCTGGTCCATGCCCGGGAGGTTGGAGGAGATGATGTTCAGGGCCAGACGGCCGCGGGCAATGTGGTCCAGCGTGGCGATGGCGCGGGCGAGCATGGGCGGGTGCACCTCCCCCATGCGCAGGGCCACGAGCTGGTGGATCTGCCGGGTGAGCACGGCCATGGAGAAGGCGAAGCCGAGGGCGTCCTGCCCTTCGGTCCAGCCGGAGGAAAGGAGCACGTTCTGGTAGCCGTGTTCATCCGCCCGGCGGACGATCTCCGAGCAGTGCTCGAAGCTGCTGCGGTGATGGGGGGCTGGATCCCCCAGGAACTCGCAGTCGTCTGAGCACAGTGCTCCAAACCACGCTACCTCGGCCTGACGGCGTCGAGATCGGATCCGGATTCCTTGCGGGGGCTCGACAGGTGTGAAGGGGGGCACCATGGCGACGGAATTATGGTTTTTCATACGATAGCCCAATTTATTCCCTTCACAAAGAATTTTCCTTTCTGCTAGCCGATTGGTTAGGCTGGGGGATGCCGTCGACACCACAGCAAGTGAGATTTGGCCTGGTAGGGTATGGAGCGTGGGGCAGGCACCACGCGCAGGCCATCGCCGCCCATCCGGAGGCGGTGCTGACGGCCGTGGTGGCACCCTCAGAGGCCTCGCGCAGGCTGGCGCAGGAACACTTCCCGGGGGTGGAGGTGTTCGCGACGGCTCAACAGATGCTGGAAACGGCGGCGGTGGAGGTGGTGGACGTGGTGGCCCCCAATCATGTGCATTTTCCCATCGCGGCGGCGGCCCTGAAGGCCGGGTGCCATGTGCTGCTGGAGAAGCCGATGGCGACGACGCTGCCGGACTGCCACGCGCTCATCGCACTGGCAGCTCAGGCCGGGCGGCAGATCATGGTGGGGCACGAACTGCGGCTGTCCTCCCAGTGGGGGCGCATCAAGGAGCTGATCGACCAGGGAACGATCGGGGTGCCGTGGAATGTGCTGGTGGAGCTTTCCCGGCGTCCTTACCGCCTGGGATCGGGCGGCTGGAGGTATGACCCGGAGCGGGTGGGGGACTGGATGCTGGAGGAGCCGGTGCACTTCTTCGATCTGGCCCGCTGGTACCTGGAGCAGCATGGCGAGCCCGCGACAGTCTATGCCTCAGCCAATGCGGTGGACGACTCCCGCCCCTCCCTGCATGACAACGTGACGGCGATCGTGCGGCATGCCTCCGGGGCGCAGGCGACGATCTGCCAGACGTTGGCGGCCTTTGGCCATCATCAGACGGTGAAGGTGACGGGCAGCAAGGGGGCCATTTGGGCCAGCTGGAGTGGGGCCACGGACCGGGTGCCGGACCCCGTGTGCACGATGCGCGTGTATGATGGCGAGTCGGTGGAGGAGCTGGAACTGCACCTGCCTTCAGGAGAGCTCATCGAGCTCCGACAGGAGATCGACCACTGCATCCGAGTGGTGAGAGAGGGCCTGCCCCCCGTGGCGAATGCGAACGACGGGCTCTGGAGTGTGGGGCTCTGCCTGGCGGCGGGGGCTTCCACTCAATCGAGGGGGATTGTCGAACTGGATGCTTTCATTCAAGGTGATACCCCTATCCCTCAATGAGCATTTAAAGCCCTAAAACTAGCCGGTGATCGTGCGTTTCCTGTTCATGCACAACCCCTCCCCCACCCGACGTCACTTTCTACAAAAAGCAGGTCTAGCCACTCTTGGCCTCGCCGGCACGCTCGGCGCGGCGGACAGCGTGGTGCTGCCGTTTGAGAATGGAGAACGCAGGCTGGTGAAGTTTCCTCAAAAGAGGCCGCTCATTCTGCTTACGCACCGCCCGCCGCAGCTGGAGACCCCGTTTGAGGTCTTCAAGGATGTGATCACGCCCAATGACGCGTTCTTCGTGCGGTACCACCTCTCCAACATCCCGAAGACCGTGGATGAAAAGGCCTTCCGCCTGGAGGTGAAAGGGCTGGTGAATACGCCGCTCCAACTCTCGCTGGACGAGCTGAAGAAGAATTTTGAGCAGGTAGAGGTTATTGCCGTGAACCAGTGTTCCGGGAACAGCCGTGGTTTCTTCAAACCCCGCGTGGGCGGCGGCCAGCTGGGCCATGGGGCCATGGGGAATGCCGTCTGGAAAGGCGTGCGGCTGAAGGACGTGCTGCAGAAGGCGGGTGTGCAGGCCGGGGCGAAGCAGGTGGTGTGCAACGGGATGGACACGCCGCCCGTGCCGCAGACGCCGGATTTCATCAAGGCGCTGGAGATGGATCACGCGCTGGATGGCGAGATCCTGCTGGCCTGGGAGATGAATGGTGAGCCGCTGCCGCTGCTGAATGGCTACCCGCTGCGCCTGGTGGTGCCGGGCTACTATGGCACGTACTGGATCAAGCATCTGAATGAGCTCACGGTGGTGAAGGATGCCTTCGACGGCTTCTTCATGGCCACGGGGTACCGCATCCCCGCCACACCGGGCGGCTGCGTGGAGCCCGGGACCACCCCTGCCAGCACGATCCCGATCAACAAGTTTACGATCCGCTCCTTCATCACGAGCCTGGCGGACGGGGCCACGGTGAAAGCCGGGCAGTCGACGGTGGTTCAAGGAATTGCCTTCGACGGGGGCGAGGGCATCACGGAGGTGACCTTCTCTGATGACGGGGGCCGCACCTGGCGCGGGGCGGAGCTGGGCAAGGATCATGGAAAGTACTCCTTCCGGCCATGGAGCTTCACCTGGACGCCGCCGAAGCAGGGCGCCTGGGAGCTGCGCTGCCGGGCGACGAATCGCGTGGGCCAGACCCAGCCGATGGAGCCGCTGTGGAACCCGGCAGGCTATCTGCGCAATGTGGTGGAGACCGTGAAGGTCTCTGCGGCTTGATTCGACGAACGCATTTCTCTTTCCCCAACCCTCTTCTTTTTCCTGACATGAGACTTTCCCTTCTTGCTCTTCCTCTGGCTCTGCTTGGCACCGCTTTCCTTGTTCCCGGCAGCGCTGCGCCGCTGCCCAAGGAGGAGGACTGGCCGGCGGAAACCGGCACTTACAAAGCCGGACAGGGCGTGGAGCTGGCCCAGTCCCTCTGCATCACCTGCCACTCTGTGGAGTATGTGGCCAGCCAGCCGCCGTTCCCCCGGAAGTTCTGGGATGGGGTGGTGAAGAAGATGAAAGACAAATATGGCGCTCCGCTGCCGGATGAGACCACCGCACTGGTGGACTATCTGACCACGACCTATGGCTCAGGCAAGTGACGCCTTGAATGTCCCGCACCATTGGTGGCACGGCGTGAGCCGCTACCAATGGATGGTCCTCCTGATCGCCTCGGCGGGTTGGGTGTTTGACGCGTTCGAGGGGCAGCTCTTCAACGTGACCCGGGCGGATATGCTGCCGGCGATCCTGGGCACAGGGGAGCCGGGAGCCGTCAAGCTCTGGGGGGAGCGGTTCCTGGGCATCTTCCTGATCGGAGGCACGGTGGGGGGCTGGCTCTTTGGCTCGCTGGCGGACCGCTGGGGGCGGCGTCCGGTCATGATCCTGACCATTCTATTTTACTCGGTCTTCTCGGGGTTGATGACCTTTGCCACCGAGCTCTGGCAAGTGGGGGTGTTGAGATTCCTCGTGGCCATGGGGGTGGCCGGGGAGTGGGCGGTGGGGGCAGCGCTGGTGGCGGAGGTGTTCCCGCAGGAGTCCCGGGCCCGGGCGGCGGGCATCTACCACTCCTCCAGTGTCATCGGCCTGTGGCTCGCTGCGGTGGTGGGCATCGTGGTGGGGACGGAGTGGCGACTGGCGTACCTGGTGGGCATTCTGCCTGCCCTGCTGGTGATCTGGGTACGGGCAGGTATCAAGGAGCCGCTGCCGTGGCA
Organism: Verrucomicrobium sp. BvORR106; assembly: GCF_000739655.1. Classification (GTDB taxonomy): domain Bacteria; phylum Verrucomicrobiota; class Verrucomicrobiia; order Verrucomicrobiales; family Verrucomicrobiaceae; genus Verrucomicrobium. The sequence continues at coordinate 69,620 of NZ_BATR01000066.1, forward strand.
GCAGGCCCGCATTCAGCGGCAGGGGCGTCTGGGAAGCTTCAAGGAACTGCTGACGGATCCCTTCTCCAGAAAGCGCGCTGTGCTGGGGGCCTTTCTGGCGATGGTGGGGCTGGCTACTTTCTGGGGCGTGGTCATCGCAGGTCAGGATCTGGCCAGAGAGCTACTGCTCGCGCAAGGACATCCTACGGGTGAAGCTGCGTCCCAGGCAAAGTTTGCGTACGGATTTATCCAGACACTGGGTGCGGCATTGGGCATGCTTTCGTTCGGTCCCATGAGTGTGAAGCTGGGTAGAAGAGGAGCATTTGCGCTAATGCATGTTGGCGCAATCATCATCACGCCTGCCGTGTGCTGGTTGCCCCAAGCGTACAACAGCTATCCACTGCTGCTGTGTTTGCTGCCTGTTTTTGGCTTCTTTGCACTGGGCATGCACTCGGGTTATGCCGTGTATTTTCCGGAATTGTTCCCCACACATCTGCGCGCTACGGGTGCGGGATTTTGCTTTAACACGGGCAGAATTTTGGCTGCGCCTGTGCTGTTCTGGCTGTCTGGCGGACTCAAAGCGGCGTTTGATCTTTCCACCGCTATTTCAATCTTATCTGGATTTTTTCTGGTCGGATTATTGATTCTGGTATTTCTTCCTGAGACCAAAGGGGAAGAACTACCGGATTAATAAGGTTATGCTGGGATTGAAAGTTCAGGACAACGCGGATTTTGGTGCCGAAATTATTCGGAGGGTGAGGGAACACAGCGGCTTGTCGCGAGTGGAACTCGCACGTGTCATCGGAGTGGCAGCATCGACCATCGGTCGACATGTGGATGCACTGGTGGCGACCGGATACTTTACGGAAAGTGTGGAGCCAACGAAGGAGGCGGGGCGCCCGCCGACCCGACTGCGACCCAACCCGGCGCGAGGATGTTTCCTTGGGGTGGATTTTTATGCGGACATGATGTTCGCCACCGCCGTGAACTTCGCGCAGGAAACCATCGCGCAGCGGAAGGTGCCGCTGCAGGGCCAGATGGGCGTGGAGTCTGTGTTGCGTGAGATCACGGCTGCGCTGGCTGAACTGGCCCGGGAGACCCATCTGCCGCTGCTGGCGGTGGGCCTGGCAGTCCCAGGCCGCGTGGATACCCGTCGTGGGGTGGGGTTGAAGTACGTGCATGTGCCCGGCTGGGAGAATGTGCCGCTGTCCTCCATCATCAGTGATGCGGTGAACGCGCCGGTTTACATCGAGAACAACATCCGCACCATGTCCCTCGCGGAGCGGTGGTTTGGTGAAGGTCGTGGCTGCCAGGATCTGGTCTGCCTGGGCGTTCGCTATGGCATCGCCGCGGGCGTGATCCGCGATGGCCAGCTGGCCACGGGGCACCAGGAGCTGGGCGGGGAGATCCGTGGCTGGAACTGCCCGGTGTACAACGCGCTGGAGGAGAAGTGGGAATGGCGCTCTGGAGGCACGTTTGAAAAGTATGCCTCTGTCACGGCCGCGCTGACCCGCTACAACACCCTGAGCGGCTCCGATGTGGAGCTGGAAGGTTTTTTGGAGAAGGCGCAGGAGGGGGACTCCCATGCGCTGACCGCAGTGCGTGAGGTGGCGGCGGTGCACGGCTGGGCGATTGCCCAGATGGTGCAGCTCATCGACCCGGAAATCGTTGTGGTGGCAGGTCCGTTGACGGCGCTGGGTGACATCTATCTTGACTCCGTGCGCAACTTCGCCCTTCAGTTCGAGAGCGACTACCATCCCAGCGTGCCGATCTTGATCTCAGAGCTTGGGGAGTTCGCCGGCGCAGTGGGGGCCGCGGCTCTCGCACTGGAGAAATGGCGCCCTGCGGATGTGGGCTGATCGCCGACGCTTTATTTGTAGATTTAGATAAAAAGAACCAGGCTGCTCAAGTGCGGCCTGGTTCTTTTTTTATAATAACAATGTCTGTAATGAAGGGGATCCGAGAGGGATAGTGGTGTGCATCAAACGGGTGAAGTTTTTTTTGAAATATTTTTGAGGAGTTGTCGGCCAAAGGATGTCCAAGCCCCGATACTTGTTAGAGCTGGCTGAAAATGGGTTTCTCCATGATCAGCCGTCTGGCATGGAAATGGCTCCTCAAACCCGCAAAGGGGAACTTCCGCATGACGTCCACGACCACCCACGAGACCTCGGAAACAGCCAACGGGCGCTTCGGCATGATGCTCGCCCACTTCGCCCTCGGCAGGCGGTCTGCCTCCTCCGCCATGGAGGAGCGATCCGTGCTCTGCCGGATTCTTGATGGAAGAGACCTCGACGAGGTCTGTCCGATCGACTCCGCCATGCTGACGCTGGAGGAGCGGGCTCACTACCACGCCACGCTGCGGGATCGCCGCACCTGTGCCTTGGCGGTGCGCACCCGGGCGGAACTGCGGCGCATGCTGGGACGGGAGATCGGCATGCCGCCCAACCAGGTGCCGCTGCGCATGGATGTGCATGGAAAGCCGCGCTGCATGCATCCTCTGGCCAGTGATCTGGACTTCAGCGTCGCGCACTCAGACGAATGTTCCCTGATTATTCTTGGGGAGGCGGCGGGCATCGGGGTGGATGTCGAGGAGATCGACGAGCACGAGCCGTCGGATGAGCACCTTGAGATTGCTTTTACCGAGGATGAGTTTCTGGCGTGGTCCTGCTTGCCGGACGGTTTGCGCCGACGCGCCTTTGCCGAAGCCTGGACCATCAAAGAGGCTTCTCTGAAGGCCATGGGTGTGGGCCTGGATGGATCTCCGCACGAGGTGCAGGTGCACTTTGATGCCGCAGGCAATGCCTGGCCCATTTTCCCCGGACCCGGGTGGGCGTTTGAGCGGATCCGGTTCTGCCCGCGCCATGTGGCGAGTTTTGTCGCGATGTTGACGCCGGCCTGCTTCGCAGGAGACAGAAGACCTTAAGACACACGACACAAGACTTGAGTCGGTGGGTGGTTGGCAATGTAGTGACGGACTTCAGTCTTGGTCAGCGGTGGGGGCGCGTGACGAGGGACGTTGGCGTTCAATCGCTCCGATTCCGCCCGGCGGTTGTGCAAGCACAAACCGCCGCTCCTTGTCACTGAAGCCGGCGAACGCTGGGGTCGACGAAGAACGTCACAAGGACCAGCTAAAGCGGTGATGCTCACCGCAGTCCCAAAATCCCGCGAGCGGGATCAGGTGTTGGGGGTGGTGGGGAGGCTTGCTGGTTGGCAGGCCTTAGGTATCGCTGGTGAGCGGACGGTTTGGTTTAAGGGAAATAAGCGAGGTTCATTCAGCGCGGTCAGTAAAAGTAGGGAGGGACACTCCTGTCCCGGTCCGGTGCAAACGTCCCATGGAGTGGTGTTGGAATCTCGCGTCCAGATCACTTGGGTTTTTCCTCGAATCAGGGGATGTGCCTGGCAAGCGGAGTGCATGCCCTCCAACGTCGACAACCGATTGAAATCGGAACAGTGTGGCGGGAAGTTGGGTGCCGAGGCAACGTCGCTGGCATCCACTCCGGGATGCAATGCTTGATCTGATCTTCCGGAGGTGTCAGTCGCTACGCTCCTTCAACCATCCGGCTAATGGCTATGATGCCTCCGGCATCGGACCACCTGGGCCGGACAAGATCAGATCGGCGACCTTACTTCCCGATGAGACCACCGCAACTCTGAGCGCACTGACTCCTTAACAGGCGCGCCTTGATGAAACTTGCGCTCATCATGAGACGACCAACGGAGCAGTCAGTAAAAGGAGTGAGGGACATTCCTGTCCCGGTCCCGTGCAAACGTCCCATGAGGGCGTGTTGGCATGCCGCAGCCAGATGACCTGGGTTTGCCCCCGGCAGGGGACGTGCGTGGCAAGCGGAGCGCTTGCCCTACAGGTGGCGATTGCAGATTGAAATCGGAACAGTGTGGAGGGGAAGTTGCATGCCGAGGCAACGTCGCTGGGGGAGTAGTCCGACGGTCCCCGTCGGCTCAGTCGCCGCGGGGGATGCACGGTCAATTTATCCAATTTATCCAATTGATCCTTCCTCGCTCCTGCCAAGGACCCTGGGGTGCTGACCTGGAGGTGTTGATGGCGGTGGGTAGGAAGCGGAGGCTGTCGGCCTTCCCACCTGATCATCCTCTCTGGAGTCACCCAACGTTGACTCGCTTAGGGCTCGTCCAACATTGGGCTGTGCTACAGATCCCATACTGGGATCAACTTCGGCCTGAGGCGGGCATCTCAATGAGGTTCCTTGGCGGCCACCCCAACTGCGCACGGTTGGTCCACTCCCGCCTACGACGCGGGTGTTGACTTCGTGGCGGGGATCACGGTTTCCGCTG
>NZ_BATR01000065.1 GCF_000739655.1 Verrucomicrobium sp. BvORR106
CTCCTGTGGACGCCGTTCCTGGTGCGGCCCCAACGCCGCCTCCGGTTCCTGCCACGCCGGCTCCCGAGCCTGCGCCGGCACCAGCGCCTGCTGGCAATTGATTTGATTCGCGCTTTGCAGCGCTCTGCGCTTTATCTTGGGGGATGCGAGACTTGTGCCGCATCCCCCTTTTTGTGCTCGTGACCGGTGCCCTTCTGACTGCTTGCAGTCGGGATGCGCAGCGGGCAGATCTGGTATTCATCAACAGCGCGGAGATTGAAACGCCGGATCCGGCGATGGCCACCGACCAGGTGAGCATGCGGATCAGCGAGTCTCTCTTTGAAGGACTCTGCCGAAACAACTCGGCGGGCGAGGCGGAGCCGGCGGTGGCGGAGCGCTGGGAGATCTCCCCCGATCATAAGAAATACACGTTCTACCTGCGAGCAGACTCGATGTGGAGCACGGGGGAGCCGGTGACGGCGCAGGACTTTGTTTACTCCTGGGAGCGGGCGCTCCGGCCCTCCACGGCATCGGACTATGCTCCGCAGCTCTATCCGCTGGTGAATGCCAAGGCCTACAATGAGGGGACCTTGAAGGATTTCAGCCAGGTGGGGGTGAAGGCGCTGGATGCCAAAACGCTGGAGTGCGTACTGGAGAACCCCATTCCTTATTGGATCGACCTCTGTGCCTTCCTGACCCTCTCTCCCGTCCATCGCGCCACGGTGGAAAAGCACGGAGGCAGCTGGATCAAGGCCGATAATCTGGTAGGGAATGGCCCCTACCTTTTTGAGCGATGGCTCATCGACGACCACATCCGGCTTCGTCGCAGTCCCACCTATTGGGATCGCAAGAACGTCGCGATGGAGACGGTGGACGTGATCCCGATCACTGAGGCCAACACGGCGCTGAACTACTTCCTCACCGGTCAGGCGGACCTGATGATGGACAAGGGGATGGTGCCGCCCTCGCTCGTCCCCAAGCTCAAGGAGCAGGATTACTTCAAGACCGGGGACTTCCTCGGCACCTGGTTCATCCGCGCGAACGCCACCAAGGCTCCCTTCACGGATGCCAGGGTGAGGCTGGCCTTCTCCTATGCAGTGGATCGCAAGAGGATCGTGGAAAAGATCACCCAGCTCGGGGAGCGGCCGGCTTATTCCCTGACCCCTCCGGGAGCAGGGCAGAACTACCAACCGCCGCCGGGCGTCACCTTCAATCCCCAGCGTGCCCGGGAACTGCTGGCGGAAGCGGGCTTCCCCGGTGGCCGTGGGTTCCCCCGGGTGGAGTACTTGCACCTGCCGCTGCCGATCGAGCGAAACATCGCAGTGGAACTGCAGGCGATGTGGCGTGAGGTCCTGGGGGTCGAGGTGGGACTGGAGAAGAAGGAGCAGAAGGTCTGGCTGGCGACCATGCGGGAGCTGAGCTATGACCTCTGCCGGTCCAGCTGGGTAGGGGACTACAACGATCCCAACACCTTCCTGGAGATGTTCACCACCGGGAACGGCAACAACCGCACGGGGTGGGCCAGCCCTGAGTATGACAAACTCATCGCCGCTGCCGCAAGTGAGGGGGATGTCGCCAAGCGGCACCAGATCATGACAGACGCAGAGAAGCTGCTCATCGCCGAGGCGGCTCCCATCTTCCCCGTTTATCACTATGTCGGGGTGCAGTTCCGGAGACCTGGGCTGGGGGGCGTGCAGGCCAATCTGATCGACAACCATCCCTTCCGGGCCATCTACTGGAAGAAGTAGCCTGATCTAAGCCTCTCACCCTGAGCAAAAAAACACGAGGGAGTGCTGCCTCGTTCGCCCTGGGCTGCGACGGCGTGTGCCTAGGAGGACTTGGCCCCTGGCGCTGGCTCCCGCTTCGCCCGCTCGGATTCGATCCAAGCTTGGTCTTCGCTGCTCAGGCGGTTCGTGAACGTGGTGAACTTCGTGCCCCATTCGGTAGTGAGGTTCAGCATGTTGGCGTCGGCTTTGTCCAGCTTGGCATACACCACCACCCCCTGTTTGTCCGTCCAGGCGCGGTATTCTGGGGGAAGCACTCGTTTACGCCGGGACTCGATGGCCTTCTGGCTGGCAGCCACGCTTTCGCGCAGCTTGAGCATGTAGCTCACCTCGTACTCGTGTTTGTAGCCGCTCAGGCGCGTCACCTCTGTGCCATCGGGCAGGGTGACCAGGATGGTCGGGTAGCCGCGGACCTTGAGCCGGTCTTTAAAGGCCTGGTAGAAGTCACTGTCGATCGTGGCCTTGTCGGAGAAGTCGATGTAGAGGGGGATGTAGGTCTCTTCCGTCAGTTTCTTGAACTCCGGCTGAAGCACGAGGGTGTTCTCGATGGACTGGCCGGACGGGCTGTTGCGGCTGTTGACGAGGATTAGCAGCGGTTTGCCGGACCGTCGGGCCAGTTCGGTGGCATCCATCGCACTGCGGCTCCATTGCACCCGGCTGGTGGACTGGGTGCTATTGGCTGTGACGCTGGAGAAGTCAAACAAGCCGCCGCCTTCTGCGGAGGCGGGAGAGCCTCCATCCCCCGGCGGCATGCCCGGGGCACCGGAGCCTGGGGCCATCAGGCCGGGGGAGGCGGAGCCGGTCAGTTTGGGATCGGCCATCAGTCCCCAGCCCCGCGTGGACGGCAGGCTGGGATTGCCAGAGGCCTTGTTCCCATCTGCATGTCGGTTGAAGGGCAGAATGGTGCAGGAGGAGAGCAGAACCAGGACTACTACAGGCAGGGCGGCAGTCTGGAACGCTGAGGAGAGGGCGTGGCGGGGCATTCGCATGAGGGGCAGTTCACGTGGAGGAAGGTGCGTGGGCCGCGACGCGCTCCCACCCGCCCGAGGTTACCGGGATCCGGCCTGACCCGCCATCATGCCCGGAGTGAAGCCGTGCCACATGCCGCCCACCGGAGTGCCCAGCGGGTTGTTGTAGTTCATGCCGAAACCGCTGCCCACCTGACCGTAGGGCCGGTAGAAGCTCTCTGAGCCGGCGGAACTGGGAACGGAAACTTCCTGGGGTGTGTCGCCCGTGGGGATGCCCAGGGAGCGCTTCTGGCTGTCTGCCAGTTCATGCCGGGCCCACGCCAATTCGTTGGCGCGCTGACCCACGCTGTTGTTCACGTAGGTCACGCGCTGGTCGTACTGCTCCTGAGTGAGGCGGCCTGCAGCCTTTTCCTTGTCCAGCACGGCGATCTGATCCTGCGCCATTTCCTCAGCTCTCTTGTAAAAGCGATCCATGTCCGCAGCGCTGGGCTTCGTATTGTATGGGAGTCCCCCACAGGAGGCCTGCAGGCTCATCATCGCGGCGGCCAGGAGGGGGGGCAGGATCTGAAATTTCATCAAGCAACGAATGTTACGGAGTCTCGGCAGGGATTTCAATGAAAAGCAACGTCTCACGAAGCGGTCCTGAGTTCGGCTCTGCCTGAGACAGCGCGGGACGTGATCTGGCTCAATTTGTGTCTGGGAAGGGTTTTGGAGCGGGTTTCGAGAATGTGAGCAACAATCCTCTTTCCCGGGAGGGCAATCTCCCTTCATTGTGGGAATCATGACGCCTCCATACTCTGACGTAGGCTTGCGGCTTTCCGGCTCCAGCGGCATCCAGGAACTGATGGATGACCTGGGGATCTCGCTGACGACGCATCCAGACATGCGTATGCTCGGCGGCGGTCAGCCCGCGGCCATTCCCGCGGTGCAGGCGCTCTGGCGTGAGCGCATGGAGGAGATGGTGGCAGATGGCACCGCTCTGGACCGCATGCTGCTGAACTACGACCCTCCCACGGGTAGTCCGCAGTTCCGGGAGGCTTTTGCGGGATTCCTGAAGCGTGAGTGCGGCTGGCAGGTCGCGCATGAGAACATCGCCGTGCTGCCCAGCAGCCAGACAGCGTTTTTCCTGCTCTTTAACCTGCTGGCCGGGGATTCCGGCGGCACGAAGCGTCGCATCCTGTATCCGCTGGTGCCGGAGTACATCGGCTATGCCAACCAGGGACTTTCAGACGGGATGCTCACCGCCTGTCGTTCCAAGTTGGAGGAACACGGCGCGCATGAGTTCAAGTACCGGGTGGATTTTGACCGGCTCAAGATCACGCCGGACATCGCGGCGATCTGCATCTCGTGTCCGACGAATCCTACAGGCAACGTCCTGACGCCGGATGAGTTTGACCGGCTCAAAGGTCTAGCGCGTGAGCACGGCATCCCGCTGATCGTGGACAATGCGTATGGGCACCCGTTTCCGGATGTGCTCTACACCGGATTCGCTCCGCAGTGGGAGGAGGGCATGATCTTCTCCATCAGCATGTCCAAGGTGGGGCTGCCCGGCGTGCGAACCGCCATGGTCGTGGCCTCGAAGGAGATCGTGCGGGCCCTGGGGAACATGAATGCCATCGTTTCTCTGGCGAACGGCAACACGGGCCAGGCGCTGATGACGCCTCTGCTGAAGGACAACACGCTGCCCCGCGTGAGCCGGGAGCATATCCGTCCCTTTTACAAGCAGCGGTCAGATTTTGCCGTGGAGGTGCTACAGGCTTCGATAGCGGACAAGGTGCCCTGGGCGTTGCACGCCCGGGAGGGCGCGTTCTTCCTCTGGTTGTGGTTCAAAGAACTGCCCATCCCCGCGGCAGAGCTGTATCAGAGGCTCAAGGCGCGGAAGGTGCTGGTCATCCCCGGGCACTACTTTTTCTTTGGCCTCGATGAGCCCTGGGAACATGCACACCAGTGTCTGCGGCTCACGTTCTCCCAGCCGCAGGCCGTGGTGCAGGAAGGGCTGGAGATCCTGGCGAATGAAGTGAATGGACTGCATTGAACCAGTGGGTGGGCCAGTACGTCAGTGGGCAGTGCGTCAGTGGTCAAGGTGTTGGGAATGGCTGGGCTGGATGGAATGGCGTCGGCTTGCAGAAGGTGATCGCCGTTTTGCGCGTTGAGGCCAATCTAGCGTAGATCCTTGCTGAGGCGTCTGACCGCAGAACGCTCGTATCTGGACTCCAGCGCCTGTTCCAGACTGACCAGCCTTCGGATCCAGGCATTGTACTGCGAATAGGCGTTTTCGGGCTGGGTACGTCCGAGCAGTCGGTAGAGTCGCGTCTCTGCATCCGTCGAGCTTTTTGGAGTAGTAGGCACGGGAAGCCGGACTCCTGCGCGACTGAGCCTCGTGCGGCCGATCTCAATTAGCAGAGACGCCACGGATTCGCGTCCCGATTCGAGGTCAGCTAGCCCCTCCCAGATGAACTCTGATCCAGGCAGGTCTGCAAATTGAGCATTCTGCTCGAACTGGTGGTTCATTGGTTTTCGGCGTTGCCGCCGTTCGTTGTGAATTGCAGAACTCTATCTGCAAATGCAGATGGAGAAATCGAAGGATAGCGGATCAGCTTGGGTTTGATGGTTTCAAAGAGTTCTAGCAGACGTCCCTTTTTGATGAATCCGCGTTCCAGCATGGCTTTCACGTCAAGCAGGTCGCGGTCATGGTATCGCTCAAGTTTGGCGAGTGCCTGACTGTAAAAGTCGTAGTGATAGAAGTCAACGCTACCATACCTGCCGATGAATACGCTGCGATCTTGCCACCCGGGAAGCTGAGGGATGAAATCCGCAGGCGAAGCAAGCTCCAGATTGATATCAAGGGCTTCTTTGATGTCGGGTAGCGCCTCAAAGAATCCCAACGGTTCGGGATCTGCCTGCAGGTCGATATCCATCGTAGCGGAGCGCCAGCCAAACAGGACTGCAGAAGCGCCACCGGTGAGGTATATTCGCCCCGCGCCTTTTACTCCTCGGCCCAATTTGGCCATGAATTCAAGAACCCGATCATGGGTGGTTTCGCTGCGCATCAAGACGAAGGATAGCACGCCCTGGCCAAGGGGCCAGTGTGCCTTCGGGTGAGGCCCAGACTTTCCGACCCGCCAGAAACAAATAACGATTAACGAACCACGACCAACTCTTGCACCAACCGACAGACGCGCCAAGAGTGGCGATCCGCACCGCATGAACCCTCCGCCTACTGAAGAGCTTCACGAACGTTTGTACCGGGCTGGCGTGATCGCCGTGCTCATTTTGGATGACGTGGACGCGGCGGTGCCGGTGGCGAAGGCGCTGGTGGCGGGTGGGGTGGACGCGATGGAACTGACGCTCCGCACGCCGGTGGCGCTGGATTGCCTGCGCCGTATCCGCAAGGAGGTGCCGGAGATGACGGCAGGTGTCGGCACCATTCTGACCACCGGACAGGTCAATGAGGTGGTGGAGGCGGGAGCAGCCTTTGGCGTCGCGCCGGGCATGAACCCCCGCACTGTGGCAGAGGCAGCCCGGCTGAGGCTCCCTTTTGCCCCGGGAGTCTGCACGCCCACGGACATCGAGCTGGCGGTAGAAGCAGGATGCAAGCTGCTCAAGTTTTTCCCCGCAGAGCCTTGCGGTGGCCTGAGCTACCTGAAGAGCATTAGCGCTCCTTTCGCGCATCTGGGTGTGCGTTACATTCCGTTGGGTGGCGTAGCGCAGGACAATCTGGAAACGTGGCTCAATGAGCCGATGATCCATGCGGTGGGGGGCTCCTGGCTGGCACCCAAGGATTTGATTCAGGCAGGGGACTGGGCGGCCATCACGGCCAGGGCCGCCGCCGCGCGCGCCACCGTCAACAAGGTTCGAGGAGGATTGGCATGAGCAGCGGATCACGAGTTGTCGCATTTGGGGAGATCATGGGCCGCCTGGCGGCTCCGGCGTACCAGCGCTTTCAGCAGGCCATGCCTGGCGGGGTGGAGGTCACCTTTGCGGGAGCGGAGGCAAATGTTGCCATGTCCATCGCGCACCTGGGCGGGCAGGCCTCGTTTGTGACGGCCCTCCCAGATCACGCAGTCGCGGATGCCTGTGTGGCCAACCTTCGCGCCCTCGGTGTGGACACCCGGCACATCCTGCGGACCTCGCAGGGCCGGCTGGGACTTTATTTCCTTGAGACCGGCGTCAACCAGCGCCCGGGAAACGTGATCTATGATCGTGAAGGTTCCTCCGTCTCCATCACGACGCCCAAGGAATATCCTTGGGATGAGATCTTTCAGGGGGCCGGATGGTTTCACCTCTCGGGCATCACGCCTGCCATTTCCAAGAATGCTGCCGCCGTGGCTCTGCACGCGTTGAGGGAGGCTTCCTCCCGCGGGTTGCGGATTTCCTGTGACCTGAATTTCCGCTCCAAGCTTTGGACGTGGAAGGCGGGGCTCCGCCCGCATGAACTGGCGACGCTCGCCATGCGCGAACTGCTGCCGTATGTGCATGTGCTCATTGGCGGCCGGGAGGATGCTGCGGCGATGATGGGCATCCATGCCTCTCCAGGCAGCACGGATCCTGTGCTGGATGTCTCCCGCCAGATCAAGGCGCTCTATCCGCAGGTCACGCACGTGGCCATGACGTTGCGCAAGAGCCTCTCCGCCAACCATCACAACTGGGGTGGCATGCTGTATGACTCCGCCTTGGACGAGGTGTTCCTGGCCCCGCTGAACGGCGACCGCTATCAACCCTATGCCATCACGGACATTGTGGACCGGCTTGGCGGAGGGGACGCTTTTGCCGCCGGCCTCATCTATGCGCTGAACTCTCCTGATCTGGCAGAGCCGCAGACCGCCCTGAGCTTCGCCGTCGCGGCCTCCTGCCTGGCGCACTCCATCCCGGGTGATTTTAACTTCACCACGCGAGGTGAAGTTGAGGCCCTGATGGCTGGCAACGTGTCCGGCCGGGTGAACCGGTGAGGTCACAATTATGAACTGAGGGGCAGGGAGGGAGATTGATCGATGGAATAAACGGTGTTGGGATGCGTTTAGCAGGAGCTGATCCTTCCTGCTGCCATGCGCCTGCTGCCTTCTCACTTGCTTGCCGCCGCCCTCGTGTGGGGTGCTTCCTCTATCCTGCTCGCTGCGGAGCCACCGCAGGCCAATATCATCACCACCCCGGGCGCGGCGTATTCTGAGACCGCGCGCGTCTGGCAGGGCATCCCGGGGATTGATCGCACTCCCAAGGGGCGGCTCTGGGCGGCGTGGTACAGTGGTGATGTCGGCGAAGGGAATTTGGGCAACTACGCGCTGGTGGCCAGCAGCGGGAATGACGGCAAGTCCTGGTCCAAGCCTGTGGCCGTGATTGAGGGCCCCAAAGGCACGGCAATTGTGGATCCCCTCCCTTGGGTGGATCCCCAGGGGCGGCTCTGGATCTTCTACAAGCAGGTGACGCCGAAAGCGGCGGGGCAGCCGGACTCGGGCTTTGCAGGCACCTTTGCCATCCGCGCGGATGATCCGGAAAAGGCCGAACCTCAATGGACGGCACCTCAGTTGATCGGCGAGGGCGGCACCCTGTTCGGGAAGCCCCTCGTGCTGCCGGACGGTCGCTGGCTGGCTCCCTTCTTTGTGAGCGCGCGTTCCGCCTGGAAGGATCAGATGGCTGGCAAAGAGACTGGCACGATTGTCTCGTCGGATGCCGGGGCCACCTGGGCCTGGCAAGGGGGCACGACCATCCCCGGAGAATTGCGCAACTTCAGCGAGGCCACCCTGGCCCCAAGAAAAGACGGGTCGATCCTCATGGCGATCCGCACGCAGAAGGGGCTCTATGAAAGTACGTCATCAGATGCGGGCAAGACCTGGAGCGAAGCGGTGCCCATGGCGGGATTCTCACCGGGTTCGGCCACGCGGGCCTGCCTGCTGCGGCTCAAGTCCGGCGCCTTCCTGCTGGTGTACCATGAGCCTGAAGCCACGGCGTCCGGGAAGTATCCGCGGGCGAAGCTGACCGCCTGGCTGTCGGATGATGAAGGCCACACCTGGCCCCACAAGCTGCTGCTGGATGAGCGTCCCCGTGTCTCCTATCCCGATGCGACGCAGGCACCCGATGGTCGCATCTTTATTACCTATGACCTGGGCCGCTATGAGCCGGCGGACAAGGCCATTTTGCTCTCGGTCATCAAGGAGGAGGACATCCGCGCCGGAAAACTGGTGAGTGCTGGATCAACGACAAAAAAGGTGATCAACCAGGCTTTCGCCTACGGGAACCACGGCGAGCTGAGGGAGGAGGCCAAGGTGGCGGAATCGATGCCGGAAAAGGAGTTGTTTGACCTCTACCTGCTGATCGGCCAGTCCAACATGGCCGGACGCGGGTTGCTGCCGCTGGAGGACCGTCTCTCCAAGGAACGGGTGCTGAAGTTCTCCGCCCGCAATGTGTGGGCTCCGGGCGTGGAGCCGCTGCACACGGACAAGCCCGCCATTGCGGGTGCGGGCCTGGGGATGAGTTTTGCGCGGGAACTGGCGGAGGCGAAGCCCAAGGTGACGATTGGCCTCATCCCCTGTGCAGTAGGCGGCACACCGTTGGATCGCTGGGTCAAAGGCGGCGATCTCTACGCGGCGGCGCTGGTGCGGGCGCGGGAGGCGATGAAGAGCGGCAACTTGAAGGGTATCCTTTGGCATCAGGGCGAGGCGGACTCCGGTTCGGAGGAAAAGGCCCGGAGTTATGCCCAGCGTTTGGCGGGCATGGTCAAGGACCTGCGTGCCGATTTGGGGGTGGGGGAGGTGCCGTTTGTCGCTGGGGAGCTGGGCGAGTTCCTGGAAAGAACGAACAAGGAGGGCAAGCCCAGCCACTGGCCGGTGGTGAATGAACAGCTGACCACGCTGCCGGGTTTGGTGCCGAACGTTGCGGTCGTGAGTTCGAGCGGTCTGAAGCACAAGGGGGACGTCGTGCATTTCGACACGCCTTCGCTGCGCGAGTTTGGCGTGCGTTATGCGGCGGCGATGAAGAAGCTGCTGGAGACACAACACTGACTGGGTAGGCTGGCAGAATGAAGTTTACCGGGGCGCAGTTGCAGACATTCGTGGAGCCCTATGGGATTCCTGTCGATGGCTTGCAGCATCTGGGCAGCAGCCAGAATCACGTGTATCGGGCCCGGCATCCGTCGGGGGCAGATTGCGTCGTGCGCATTTCTGAAGGAAGACACCGGACCAAGGCGGAAGTTGAGGCTGAACTGGAGTGGGTCTCGCATCTCTCGAGCATGGGGCTCCGGGTTTGCCCCCCTCTGCTGACGGAAGAGGGGGTGACTTGTGTTGAAGGCTCCATCAACGGCCAGACCTGTCTGGTGACCTGCTTTGAGCAGGCTCCCGGCGAAAAGGTGAAGGCAGCGGATCTGGGGCCGGATCTCTACCGGAAGTTGGGAGCGCTGGTGGGCCAACTGCATGCAGGAGTGGCAACTTTTGAGACCTCGGGGGCGGAGTGGAAAAGACCGCATTGGCATCAGTCGCGGCTGATTTGTCAGGATCTGGCAGCACTGGAGGGCCAGGTTTCAGATGCATTTCGGTCCAGTGTGGCCGATCTGGTGGACAGCCTTCGGAGCTGGCCTGTTGACTCCTCAACCTACGGCCCCGTGCATGGGGATGTCAGCTTAGGGAACTGCCATCTTCATGAGGGGGAGCTGTGGCTCTTTGATTTCGACAACGCAGAGCACGGCTACTTTGCTCAGGACCTGGCCACAGTGCTCTATGACTCGGTGTACTGCAAAGTGCTGAACAAGTTTGCCGACCCGGGCCTGACCGACCGGATGTTGCCTCTGTGGCAGGCGGTGTGGGACGGGTATCAGGAAACAGGCTTGGTGAAGGAGCTGGATGCGGAGCAGATGCGGAAGTTCTTCCTGCTGCGTGAAGCCGTGATCTACATTCACTACCACCGGGTGCTTGATGTGAAGACGGTGAGTGAGTCGTTCAAGACCGGGTTGGAGGTGATGCGGGAGAACGTCGAGCGGCAGGAGCATCAGGTGGAGTTTGCGGTCGTCTTCAGGGGAGACACAAGACTTCAAGACACAAGACGCAAGAGCTGACACAGGGGTTGGAGCTCTGTCCACGTCTTGCGGGATGGTCAGGGGGGGGTGATCGGACGCGGGACTGCGAGATCACCCGTGGGGTCGATGACCGCGATGGGCCTACCGCTCCGCGGTAGAATGTGCAGCCCCACCTTCCATGGGTGGTCCTCGCTCCGCTCGGTCGACCCATGGCTATTCATGGCGAACCCTCCGGGTTCTGGGAAATGTACGATGGTTGACGGAGAAAGATGAGGAGATTGCAATGTCGCCCCGCGCCTTCCGAACCAAGAACAACTTCCGCAAGCCTACTTCGTGCTCTCGCACCGCGCCACTTCCAACACCTTGCCCACTGACGCACTGACGCACCGTGCCGCAGGCACTCCCCTACTGACGCACTGGCTTCCCCGACTTCGTCAATATCCCGACCAACAACCGCTCCAGCACGAGCTGGGGTTCGATGCTGGAGGTCACCAGTTTCAGGTTGGCATCCAGGCAGGCTTGCAGGGCCAAGCGCAGTTCGGCGGCGGTGAAGCGCTGAGTTTCGCCGAGGGCGAGGAAGATGGGGTACACGTTCAGACCGCTGCCGTCCTTTTTGCGCGGGAGATGTGCGGTTTCGTGCTCGGGCAGCTTGTCCAGGAAGCTGCTGAAGGCGGGGTAGCCGTTGCGGGGCAGGCGCGGGTGGCGCTGCATGAGATCGGCGGCCAGCAGCATGCCCCGGACGCGGGGCACGATGGCGGCGAGCAGGATGCCGATCGCGTTTTGGCCCTGGTAGATGAGGGTGCGCACCAGCTCAAGGGCGCGGCGCAGGTCGCGTTTGCCGAGGGCGTTGCCCAGCTCAAACACCACACCGGCTCGGTTCAAGGGAACTAGCAGACGCACATCATCCACGGTGACGCGGCGTCCGTCGGTGTAGAGGCTCAGCTTCTCCACCTCGCTGTCGAGCTGGCGGGTGTCTTCCCCGGCCAGCTGCACCAGCATTTCCAGGGCTTCATTCTCAAAGCTCACGCCCAGCTCGCGGGCGCGACGTTCCACCAGTGGGATGACCTCGTCCTCCCAGCCGGTTTTGGAGGTGTCGGGTTTGTCGAAAACCCGCACGTCAGCCAGCTTCGTCAGGCGCTTGTAGGCGGAGCGGCGCTTGTCCACCTGGGAGGCACTGAGCAGAAATTTCACGTCGGGCGGGAGCTGCTTTTCGACGTAGTCGATGATGGCCTCGATGCCCTCCACAGCGGCGTTGGACCGGCCCACCACGCTGTCGGCCAGGAAGTTGGCGTTCTTCAGCCAGACCAGCTTTTCCCCACCAAAGAAGGGGAGGGTTTGCAGGGCATCCAGCACGCGGCGCACGATCTGGCCGCAGTGCTCGGCGCTCTCCGCGATGCCTTCGATGATGTCCACGCCGAAGTCTCCGGCGTCCGGGGGCGTTTGCTCGCGGGAGAGTTTCAGCGCCGCCTCTTTCATCCGGGCGTCGTCCGTTCCCATCACGACGGTGAAGTTCGTGGCGGCAGCGGAGGCGGCTTTCTTGGAGGGCGGCATGGGCGGCCCATTTTGGAGGGGAAACTCCAGTCTGGCAACTCCGCGAAACCCCGGAATGCCCGGTGCCGGTAGCCCTGCACCTTGTCCCTTGCCGTTCTGGCGGGGCCGGGGCTAAGGTGCCGCATGTCCACCTCCTCTCTTCTTCCGTTGCTTGAGACTTCCCCCCCAGACTGGCAGGTCGTGCTGGAGGCAGTGATCGCCCAGTTCGGTTGCACCACCGGGACCCTGCACCGCATTGACCCGTCTGACGGTCTCTTGAAGCTGGTGGCGCAGAAGGGCATCCCGCCGCAACTCCTGCCCGTGGTGGAAGTCATCCCGGTGGGCAAGGGCATCGCCGGGGCGGCCGCAGAACGCCGGGAACCAGTGGAACTCTGCAACCTGCAGGCAGATCTGGGTGGCGTGGCCAAAGAAGGAGCGAGGCAGACCAACGTGCAGGGCTCCATTGCCGTTCCCGCGCTGGCTGGCGGGGAACTGCGGGGCACGCTGGGCATTGGCAAGATGGTGCCGTATGACTTCACCACTGAGGAAAAGGAGCAACTGCTGGCCATTGCTGGCGAGATCGCTGAAAAGCTAATATAGGGGCGTATCCTATGTTTGATCGCCGTACAATAGACGGTGTATTGACATTGTGAGTTCTTTTAGGCTATGCTGCGGGAAAATCACCTCCCGCATCGCACGGCCATGAAAAGCTCTCTCCCCGTTGCCCTCGCCATTGCCCTCCTGGGGCTCGCTCCCGTCCTCAAAGCAGAGGTGCGCACCTTCACCAGTGCAGAAGGGCGCACGATCTCCGCCGAGATCGTCTCTGCGACGGTGGACCTGGTGAACTTGAAGATGGCGGATGGCTCCACTGCAACCCTGCCGCTGACCCGGTTGGTCGAGGCGGACCGGGAGCATATCAAGCAATGGCTCAAGGCCAATCCGGCTGAGGTTCGATACAACTTTACGGTGGATTGGACGGATGAGTGCCTCTCTGGCAAGCAGCGTGCCCGGGCCAACGGACCAGCAGTGGTGGAAGCCAAGGAGAAATGGGTCTGTCACTTCAAGGTGTTGAACCGGTCCGGCCAGACACTGGAGAATGTGGAAGTGCGCTACCAGATTCACTACACGAGTGTTGACGGGAAAACGAGGTCTGCGGAGCACGTCAAAGGCTCCAAGAGCATTCCTGCAATCAAGTTCAATGAAACGGTGAGCCTGGACAGCGACACGCTGGAACTGGAGGTGACGCAACTTGCTCCGGGCTGGACATGGGCTGACCCCAAGATGCGCCGCAAAGAGAACGATGACATCAAAGGCGTGGTGGTGACCCTGTATCACCAGGGGAAGCAGGTGCACGAGTTTGTGAGCCGCGGGATCACCAAGGCTCCAGAAGACAAGGGGCGGCCGGTTGCGAAGCCGAGCTAGAGGTTCTTGGTTGGAGTGGGCCTTGGGCAATCCGGGGGTAGAGTTCGTGCGTCCCTCTGGCGGAAATTGGTCTTTTGGCGTTTGCAGATGGCCTGCCTGTGCTATCTCGCGGCATGCCTCGCTCTGATCAACGCACCCCCGACCAGCTCCGCAACGTCTCCTTCCAGCTCGACATCGCTCCCCATGCCACGGGATCTGTGCTGGTGTCCTTCGGCAACACCAAGGTCATCTGTGCGGCAACGATTCAGGAAGAAGTGCCCCGCTGGATGAAGGCGCAGGGTGTGACAGGGGGCTGGCTCACGGCGGAGTACTCCATGCTGCCGTACTCCACGCTGGATCGCAAAGACCGCGACATCAGCAAGGGCAAGCTGGACGGCCGCAGCCAGGAAATCCAGCGCCTCATCGGCCGCAGCCTCCGGGCGGTGGTGGACCTCGAGAAGCTGGGCCCCCGCACGCTGTGGATCGATTGCGACGTCCTTCAGGCAGATGGCGGCACCCGCACGGCTTCCATCACAGGTGCCTGTGTGGCATCGGCGATTGCCTTCAACCGCCTGCTGGAAAAAGGTGTGCTGCGTCAGCAGCCCCTGAAGAAGAAGGTGGCTGCCATCAGCGTGGGGATCTTCCGGAATCAGGCCCTTCTGGATCTCTGTTATGAGGAAGACCGCGATGCCGATGTGGACTGCAATCTGGTAATGACTGAAGACGGCCAGTTCGTGGAAATCCAGGGCAGCGGGGAGGAGTCCACCTTCAGCGAGGCCCAGCTCAGTGCCATGCTCACCCTGGGTAAAAAAGGCATCGTCGAGCTGTGCAAGCTGCAGGCAGAGGTGATCAACAGCGCGATCAAGCCCAAGGTGGCTGAGCCTGCCCCCACGTCAGTCACGCTGAAGGGCCCGAGCTTGGAAGACGCTTTTAAGAACTTGTAGGGCCCGCTGCGCGCCCTCGCGAGTTCAAGGGATCCAAGGAGCGGCGGTTTGTGCTTGCACAACCGCCGTTGGTTGCCGGAGGAAGATCGCCACCAAGCGCGAAAGCAGCGGTAGGGCCGCATAATGTGATGGGTATGGGGCAACCAACTCCTCCGCTTTTCCCCGGCGGTTGTGCAAGCACAAACCGCCGCTCCTTGGGGGTGCCCGGCTAGGAGACACTTCACGACGGTGGCCTAAAGCACCACGCGGCATCTGGGGAGGGCGCGTCGCAGGGCCTCCGCACCCGCACCGGAGACCCGGGTGCCCTGTAGCTGGAGGACCTGCAGCCCGGGCACGTGTTTGAGCGGGTTCAGCCCCGCATCGGTGATGTTGGTGTTGCGGAGATCCAGCCGCTGGAGCCGTCGACACTCGGTGAGCTGGAGCAGGTCGGCATCGGTGATGCCTTTGCACTCGCTCAGCACCAGGTTATCAAGCCTGGGGAGTTGGCTGGCGACCGCCATCACGGCGGCTCCGGACACTTGGTTGGAGGTGAGATCCAGGTAGTCCAGGTTCGCCAATCCGGCGATGGGGCTGAGGTCATCGTCCTTGAGGTTGCTGCGCATCAGGGTCAGGGAGCGCAGGCCGGTGAGCACCGTCAGGGAGCGGATCCAGTCCTTCTTTGCTGCCTGGGTGACGTTCAGATTGAAGATGTACATGACCTTTACACCCGGCAGGTTGGGCATCTCGGGGAAGTCGAAGGCGCAATTGACGAAGCTCAGGTTGCGGAGCTCGGGCACCTTGCCGAAGGAGCCCATCAGATCTGAGGTAAGGCGGGTTTCGCTGAGCCGCAGTTCCCACAGCTTGGGGAAGCGCTTCAGCTCACTGATCTCCTCCAGCGTCATGGGGGTCCGGCCAAGGGTGAGTTGCTCCAGCTGCGGCAGTCGCTGACTCAGGAGGGGCAGGGAGGCACCCGTGACTCCTGAGCGCATCAGCCGCAGGAGCTTCAGAGATGGCAGGGTAGGCAGCCCCTGGATCTCCTCGTTGGAGGTGTCGACGCTGTCGAACTGGAGCCGAGCCAGGGAGGTCAAGGGTGCGAGCTTCGCCAGATCCCGCCCTTGCAGCTTCTGTTCCCCTCGGAAGTAAAAGGCCTCGAGCTGGGGCTGACTCGCGACGAGATCCCAGGGGATGGGAGAGCTGGCTGGCACCATGTTGTAGCCGCAGTCGATTGCCACCAGGTGCCAGTCACCTGTAGGCGGCAGTTGCTCCAGAGTAGGGACTTCGCGGACCATGGTGCCGCTCCGGATGGCACCCTTGCCACCCGAGCCGATCGCCCATTTTAGCAACTCCAGGGCCTTTGCCTGATCGCCCGGTTGGACTGGCTGAACTGGCGGGGTGGGGGAGGAAGAGGGGCCCGATGGCGACGGAGAACCCGGATTGCCAGGCCTCGCACCGGGGCTCGCACCCGGGTCGAGCTCGCCTTGGCGGGCCACCTCGGGCGTCTGGGCAGCGGGAGAGCCGGAGGAGATCGGATTTCGGGTGAGATAAAAGTAAGCCCCGGCTCCAGCGAGGGCGACACAGATGGCCAGCAGACCCCAGGGCGTTTTGGCCTTGGGCGGCGGGGGCACATAGCGGGAGGCTCCCGGCGGCGGCAGCCGGTGCGGTCCGGATGCCCGTGGGGCGGCGGAAGGGCGCTGGGAAGCAGGGATGGCGGCGGCGGGAGGGGCACCCAGCCGGGAGAGGTCCTTGTGAAAGTCCTCCGCCGTCGGGTAGCGGCTGTCCGGATCATGGGCGATGGCCCGGGAGACGATGCCGTCATAGCGCGCGTCCAGCCCCCGCACCCGATTACTGGGGGGAAAGTAGTTCCGGCGAGGGATGATGCCCACGAGCATCTCGTACAGCATCACCCCCAGTCCGTAGATATCCACGCGGTGATCCTCGGTCTGGCCTGTCATCAGGCATTCTGGGGCCAGATAGTCCGGGGAGCCCATGGTGATGCTGCTATCCACCCCCTCCAGGTCCAGGGCGGGCATTTTCGCCAGGCCGAAGTCTGCCACCTTCACCCGTCCCTCGTGATTCACCATCACGTTGGCCGGTTTGATGTCCCGATGAATGATGCCGTGCTTGTGGGCGTGCTGCAGGGTCTCGCACACCTGAAGGGCGATCGACCGCGCTGCCTCCGGCGGCAGGGCACCGCGGGCAGCGATCATGCGGGCCACGTCGGTGCCCTCCACAAACTCCATCACAAAATAAAGCTGCCCTTCTGAGGTCTGGCCAAAGTCGAACACTGCCACCATGCCCGGGTGCATGAGCTTGGCCATCATGCGGGCCTCCTGCCGGAACCGCTCCGCGTAGTCCACATCCGCGCTCCAGAGATCTGGAGGCAGAAGTTTGATGGCCACCACCCGGTCCAGGCTGACCTGACGCGCCTTGTACACCGCCCCCATGCCGCCGCGACCCACCAGTTCCAGCACTTCATAGCCGGTCAGCAGGGTCTGGAGATGTTCCGGTGTCGGCGGTGCCCATTCCCCGTCCGCAGAGCTGTCGTATGGGGGAGCAGGCGCATGAAAATCGTCAGACATCTGCGCCAGCATATATGAAAAAACATGGGGAGTGTGCAAAAATCCTCCGTTCAGTCAGAGCTCTTTTCCGCTGAATATGCGGCTTCCAGAACGGCAGGTGACATCGTCCTCACTTGCGCTTCTCGCGTTTCCGGGTACTATTCCCACCCTTTTTGCGCGGGCGGGGCCTTCCGACCGCCTGTTAGCCCAGCCAAGCGGACTGTTATTCCGCCCCCTCCAGAGCCCACCCATGTCACCCGCAAACATCCGTAACCTCGCCATCATCGCCCACGTTGACCATGGCAAAACCACGCTCGTGGACACCTTGCTTCGTGCCAGCGGCAACTTCCGCGAGAACCAGCAGATCGCAGAGCGCGCGATGGACTCGATGGACCTCGAGCGGGAAAAGGGCATCACCATCAAGGCCAAGAACACCTCCGTTCACTGGAACGACCACATCATCAACATCGTGGACACCCCTGGCCACGCCGACTTCGGCGGGGAAGTGGAGCGCGTGATGAAGATGGTGGACGGGGTGATGCTGGTGGTGGACGCGTATGAAGGCCCTCAGGCTCAGACCCGCTTCGTGCTGCGCAAGGCGCTTCAGCAGGGACTGACCCCGATCGTGCTGATCAACAAGATGGACCGTCCGCACATCCAGCCGGACAAAGTGCATGACAACGTTTTGGAACTCTTCCTCGAGCTGGAAGCCAGCGAAGAACAGTTCAACGCCGTCTTCCTTTACGGCAGCGCCCGTGCTGGCTGGGTGAGCGACTCGCCCGAAGGTGAGCATCACCCGATGGAGTTCCTCCTTGAGAAGATCGTCAAGCACATCTCCCCTCCCAAGGCTGAACCCGAAGGTTCCTTCGAGATGTTGGTGTCCAACATCGACTGGGACAACTTCGTCGGTCGTGTGGCCATCGGCAAGGTGACCCGCGGCAGCGTGAAGTTGGGTGACCGCGTGTTCCTTCTGGGCAAGACTCCCGGAGAGTCTGCCAAGGCGATCAAGGTGACCAAGGTGTTCCAGTACACGGGCCTGGGTGTGAGCGAAAACGCAGAAGGTACTGCCGGCGACATCGTCGGGATCAGCGGCTTTGAAGACGTGGACATCGGTCAGACCGTGGCTGGCACCGCTGACGCGGAAGGCCTGCCTTTCGTGGCCATCGACCCGCCGACGATCGTGATGCAGTTCTCCGTGAACGACGGCCCTCTGGCTGGTCGCGAAGGCGACCACGTGACGTCACGGAAGATTCGCGAGCGTCTGTTCAAAGAGTCGAAGATGAAC
>NZ_BATR01000064.1 GCF_000739655.1 Verrucomicrobium sp. BvORR106
GGCTGTGATGCCTCCGGCATCAATGACCCTGACGTCGACTGATCGATGTCCTATGTGGTGCCTTCGTTCCCCGCGACCTGCGAACCAAGAACCAAGAACCAAGAACCAAGAACCAAGAACCAAGAACCAAGAACCAACCCTCGTTTCCCCCAAAGAATCTCTTGCACAGAGGCCAATCCTTTGCGGCTATTGCCCATGCGCCGACAGGAAAATCAAGCCCGAGCCAATAAGCATTCCAATCCCACCGCTTCGATCCGCATCTATGAGGAAGACGATCTGGCGAGCGTGCTGGCGGACAAGCCCAATCCCATGGTGCTCATTCTGGACTGCATTCAGGACCCGCACAATCTGGGCGCCTGCCTGAGAACGGCGGACGCGGCGGGGTGTGACCTGGTGGTGATGCCCAAGGACAAGACAGCTCCGATCACGGACACGGTTATCCGCGTGGCCTGTGGCGGGGCGGAGAATGTCGCGATCGCCCGAGTGACGAATCTGGCCCGGGCGATGGACAAGCTGAAGGAGTTGGGAGTCTGGTTTGTCGGCACGGAAGACGAGGGCAAGCAGTCGATTTACGATGTGGATCTGAAAGGGCCCATCGGCATCGTCATGGGGGCGGAAGGGGAGGGCATGCGCCGCCTCACGGGAGAGCGCTGTGACTACCTGGTCCAAATCCCCATGAGCGGCAAGGTGCCCTGCCTGAATGTGAGCGTTGCCACCGGGGTCTGCCTGTTTGAGGTGGTCCGCCAGCGCCTTTCCGGGGGCGGCAGACGCCGATAGGGCTTGACCGGGGTGCCCTTTTCCCTTGTGCACCCGCAGAACTGTGCAATACTCGCCGCCCTTTATGGACTATCTCATAGGCTTCCTCATTGTGCTGCTGGTGCTGATCTGCCTGCTGCTGATCCTCATCGTGCTCATGCAACGTCCTCGTCAGGAAGGTCTTGGAGCAGCCTTCGGCAGCGGCACCATGGACAACGCTTTCGGCGCGCACACCACTACGGTCCTGCAGAAGGGCACCACCTGGCTGGGCATCGGATTCTATCTGATCACTTTTGTTCTGGCCGTGTTGGTCGCTCACAAAGATGGTTCCAAGGCCAATGTGCCGAGCCTGATCGACGAAGCTGACAAGAAGCCCGCTGCTACAGCTCCGGCTGAGCCAACGCTTCCGACGACGCCTGATGCAGCCGCCCCCGCGCCTGCTCCTGCCGCACCTGCTGGCGAAACTCCGGCTCCGGTTCCGGCACCTGCACCTGCGCCAGCCCCGGCTGCTGAAGCTCCCGCTGCCCCGGCCCCGGCCCCCGCGCCTGCGCCAGCCCCAGAAGCCGCCGCCCCTGCCCCTGCCCCTGCACCGGCTCCCGCCGCAGAAACGACTCCC
>NZ_BATR01000063.1 GCF_000739655.1 Verrucomicrobium sp. BvORR106
AACTTGGGCGTGGACAGGGAGCGCCGTTATTCCCTCGTTCCGGGAAAACAGCGTGAGCGATGATCTGGGCCTGACCTCAGGCTGGGCGGGCGGGCAGGATCACCTCCTGCAGCACGCTGCCATCGAGGCGGGACATGATGACGGTGAGTTGTTGCTTGCTGGCGTGACCGCGAATGATCGTGGCGCGTTCCGGCTTGGGGCCTCCGCCTACGAGTTGCCCGTAGGGCACACTGGCATCGGCAGGCAGCCAGTGGTGTTCATGCGTGTGGCCGGAGATCACGAGTTGCACCCCTGCCTTCACCAGCAGGTCATGCCACTTCGCCCGGCCATCGGTGCAGAAAGACCCTCCATCGCGCTCATCCTTCCAACGCAGGGGGATGTGGCAGAAGAGGATCTTGTAAGGCGCGGACTTGAAGTGTGGCTTCTCGATCTCCTGCGCCAGCCATTGGGCCTGCAGGGTGCGGAAAGCGGCAAAGTCATTGAGCCCCGCGTAAACGGGATGGTCATCTGGCTTGTCCTCGCCGGTGTCCAGCACCAGCGCTCCCAAGGGACCCTGGCGGAAGGAGTAGAACCACTGGTTTCCCTCCACCTGGGTGAAGCGGGGGAGATGACGCGCGGCAGGGCCGCGGACATCGTGATTGCCACGAACAAAGAAATAAGGAACCCCTGTGGCAAAGGCGACCCCTTTCGGGCTGAGGAATTGCTCCACCATCTTCTCCTCCTTGTAGATGTCATTGGTGACATCTCCGTTCCAGAGGAGGAAATCGCCGGGCTTCTCCTGATGCAGGGCGTGCAGTCTCTTCAGCGTCTCCGGCTGCTCGTGGGTGTCGTTCCAGACGGTGAAGGTAGTTTCCTCGGCCGAGGGGTTCAGGGTCCGGAAGGTGTGGACCTCGCTGTACACCGCCGGGCCGCGTTCAATCTTGTAGGCGGAGCGGAAATTTACCGGGCACGCCGCGACGCGGTAGTGGTAGGTGGTGCCGGGCTTCAAGCCCTGCAGGCGGATCTTGAAGGTGCGCTCGTCATACGGCATGAGGCCGCCGTCGGCGCCGCCGGCCTTGAGCCCGAGCGCGCTAGTCTCACCGTACTCGACCGAGCCTGATGCAAAGCCGTTCGTCGCCCAGAGGAGAGTGACGGCATCGTCAGAAGGATGGGCCAGCACAGGGGCGCTGGCGAATGCAAACGGCGGTGGCTCCGGGGGGGCTGCCACGGGGCTCGTTGCGCTGGGAGCCTCCGCAGCGGCGACGACACCACCCACTGGGAACAAGGTGCTGCAAGTGAGAAAGCGGCGTCTCTTCATCTCCCGCTGATGGCCGTGTGTTTTGAGGTGTGACGCAGATTAGCGATAAATCACGACGAGAAAGACGAGCGCCTCACCTTTGCCAGCATTCACAATCGCATGAGGCACATCGGCACGGTAGGTGGTGGAGTCGCCATGATGCAGCGTGTCGGTATCTTCATTGGACTCCACTTTCACGAGCCCTTTCACCACCGTGAGAAACTCCCGGGTGCCTTCGAAGTGCGGAGCGCTTCGCAAGGCGCCTCCGGGTTGCAGCTCCACCTCATAGAATTCCACATCCTTTTCCAGATTGAGCGGGCTCAAGGTGCGGATGCGGCAATGGTCATCCGACCGATAGTGAAACGCGCGGTCATGATGCCGGATCACAGTAATGGAGGAAGTGACGCCCGGAGTTTCAATGAGTTCGCTCAAGCTCATGCCGAAGGCCTGGGCGATGCGCAGCGTCACCGCCAGCGTGGGATTGGCCTGCTCCCGTTCGATCTCGCTCAACATGGAGCGGCTCACCCCGCTGGCCCCTGCCAGTGCTTCCAAGGACCAGTTGCGGTCAGAGCGGAGCTGCTTCACTCGCGCACCCAGATGGCGGCTGATGGCTTCTGCTGGGACGTCTTTGACTCTGGCGGCAGCTTTTCTGGGCATAGGTGGCTACATTAAACCGGAATTTAGTCTTGCATACCGGAAAAAGAGAATCCAAAATACCGGCGGAAGCATCCGTTATATCGGACGGCGAGTCCCAGATGCTCCGCAATCATCATTCAGTACTGACTGCCATGCCCTCGATGAAAGCCCTGGTAAAAGCAAAATCGGAACCCGGACTCTGGCTGGAGGACGTCCCGGTGCCCACCGTGGGGATCAATGACGTCCTTATCCGCGTTCACAAAACGGGGATCTGCGGAACGGATCTGCACATCTACAAGTGGGATGACTGGGCGCGCAAGACCATCCCGGTGCCGATGGTGGTGGGGCATGAGTTTGTGGGGGAGGTAGTGCGCGTGGGTGACAACGTGAGCGACTTCCATCCTGGGGAGATCGTCAGTGCGGAAGGGCATGTGGTCTGCGGGCGCTGTCGCAACTGTCTGGCGGGTCGCCGTCATCTCTGTGCGGACACCAAGGGCATTGGCGTGAACCGCCCCGGAGCCTTCGCGGAATACATCAGTGTGCCTATGACGAACGTGTGGCATCATCGTGAAGGGGTGGATGAGGAGGTGGCCTCCATCTTTGATCCCTTTGGCAATGCGGTGCACACGGCCCTTTCGTTTGAGGTGCTGGGGGAAGATGTTCTCATTACTGGCGCGGGCCCCATTGGCATCATGGCGGTGGCGATTGTGAAGCATGCCGGAGCGCGCCACGTGGTCATCACGGATGTGAACGATTATCGTCTCGATCTGGCAAGACAGATGGGGGCCACCGTGGCCCTCAATGTCACGCGGGGAAACCTGAAGGATGTGCAGAAGCAACTTGGCATGAAGGAAGGGTTCGATGTGGGCCTGGAGATGTCGGGCAATGCTGCGGCATTCCGCAGCATGATCGACAACATGTGCCACGGCGGCAAGATCGCCATGCTGGGCATCCCTTCCGAGGAGATCGCCCTCGACTGGAACAAGGTCGTGTTCAACATGCTCACTATCAAAGGCATCTATGGCCGTGAGATGTATGAGACCTGGTACCAGATGAGCGTCATGCTGGAGAGCGGCCTGAACATCAAGCCGGTCATCACCCATCGTTATCACTTCACCGAGTTTCAAAAAGGCTTTGAGGTCATGACCTCCGGATTGAGCGGCAAGGTGGTGCTGGACTGGTGTTAGCAGATGGAACCATGAAGAATCGCATGCATTGGAGAAGTCTCTGGATGATGTCACTGCTGGCAGTCGTGTTCACGACTGCCAGTGCGCTTCATGCTGCGGGGAAGCCCAACATCATCGTCTTTCTGGCGGATGATCTGGGCTATGGCGAACTGGGGTGCTACGGTCAGAAGAAGATCAAGACGCCGAACCTTGATCAACTGGCGGCGGACGGCATACGGTTCACCGACTTCTATGCCGGACATGCGGTGTGTGCGCCCTCGCGCTGTGTCATGCTGACGGGCAAGCACACCGGACACTCCTTTGTGCGGGAGAACTCCGAAGGCCGTGCTGCCCAGGCGGAGGAGCGGAACCGCATCAAGGCCGAGGACGGCTATCTGCCGCAGATCGCCCTGCCAGCCTCGGAGACCACGTTTGCGAGTGCGTTGCAGAAGTCCGGCTACCGCACGGCGTGTGTGGGAAAATGGGGGCTGGGGCATCCCAGCAATGAGGGCTCTCCCAACAAACATGGGTTCGATCTCTTCTACGGTTACATTTCCCAATGGCAGGCGCACTACTACTATCCCACCTACCTATGGCGGAATGATGTGAAAGAGCCGCTGGAGGGCAACGATGGCAAGGTGGGGCGGCAGCATGCAGCGGACCTGATGGAGCAGGAGGCGCTGAAGTTCCTGGAAACCAATGGTGACAAGCCGTTCTTCCTTTACTACGCCACCCCGGTGCCGCATGTCTCCCTGCAGGTGCCACCGGATGAGCCGTCCCTGGCGGACTATCAGCAGGCCTTCGCTGGCCAGGATCCGCCGTATGACGGCAAGAAGAGCTACCTGCCCACGGAGAACCCGCGGGCCATCTATGCCGCGATGGTCACTCGCATGGACCGGACGATGGGCAAGTTCCGCGAGCTGCTCAAGCGCATCGGCAAGGAGAAGGACACGATCATTGTTTTCACCTCGGATAACGGAGCCACATTCAACGGCGGCTATGATCGCGAATTCTTTGGCGGCAACCAACCCCTGCGCGGCATGAAGACCCAGCTTTGGGACGGCGGCATCCGCACACCGTTCATCGCGGCCTGGCCGGGATCCATCCAGCCAGGTCAGGTCTCCAAGTTCGCTGGGGCTTCCTGGGATCTCTTTCCGACCTTTGCTGAGATCGTAGGATTCCCTGCACCCTCCGGCCTGGATGGCGTGTCCATTCTGCCAACCCTGAAGAGTGATGCCGCGGCGCAGAAGCAGCATGATCACCTCTACTGGGAAACCGTTGCGGGTGGGAACCAGGCAGTGCGCATGGGTCCCTGGAAAGGCATCCGCCTTGGTGTGAGCAAGAACCCCTCGGCCCCCGTGCAGCTCTACCATCTCGAGACGGACATCGCCGAAACCACCGATGTCGCGGCCCAGCATCCCGACATCGTGGCGAAGATCGCTGCGATTATGTCGGCCGGTCGCGTGCCCAGCGCAGAGTTTCCCATGGGCGAACTCGACCGGCCTGGCCTCAAGCCCTAGTTGAGTCTTATCCCTTACCCCTCTTCCCTTTTTCCTCTCCATTCATGAGTGCTTACGATACCTTTCAATCCCACCTCAACACGCAGCTGGATGCGATCCGCTCCGCCGGCACCTACAAGAAAGAACGCGTGCTGACCACCCCGCAGGGCACCCTGGTGCGTGCCAACGGCGGTGAGGCCGTGCTCAACATGTGTGCCAACAACTACCTGGGGCTGGCCCAGCACCCGGCGGTGCGCCGGGCGGCGCATGAGTCCCTGGAGCACTGGGGCTTTGGCCTGGCCAGTGTGCGCTTCATCTGCGGCACCCAGCATCCGCACAAGCAGCTGGAGGAAAGCTTGAGTGATTTCCTCGGCACAGATGACACCATCCTCTATTCCTCCTGCTTTGATGCCAATGGCGGGCTCTTCGAGACACTGCTGGGACCGGAGGACGCGATCATCAGCGATGAGCTGAACCACGCGTCCATCATCGACGGTGTCCGCCTCTGCAAGGCCAAGCGGTTCCGCTACAAGAACTGCGACATGGCCGATCTGGAGGCCCAGTTGCAGGCGGCCGATGCTGCGGGGGCTCGGTACAAGTTGATCGCCACGGACGGCGTGTTCTCCATGGACGGGTTCATCGCGCCGCTCAAGGAGATCTGCGACCTCGCGGACAAATATCAGGCCCTCGTCATGGTGGATGATTCCCATGCGGTGGGCTTCATGGGCGCGCAGGGGCGCGGCACGCATGAGCATTGTGGCGTGATGGGCCGGGTGGACATCATCACCGGCACGCTGGGGAAAGCCCTGGGTGGTGCCAGTGGCGGGTACACCAGTGGCCGCAAGGAGATCATCGAATTGTTGAGACAGCGCTCCCGCCCGTACCTGTTCTCCAACACCCTGGCGCCATCCATCACCGGGGCCACGCTGGAAGTGCTGAACCTGCTCAAGCAGTCCACCAAGCTGCGGGATCAACTGGAGGCCAATACAAGGTTGTTCCGTGAGGAGATGACCGAGGCTGGCTTCAACATCCTTCCCGGGGTGCATCCTATCGTCCCCATCATGCTGGGCGATGCCGCCCTGGCCTCCCGGTTTGCCGATGCCATGCTGACCCGCGGGGTTTACGTGATCGGATTCAGCTTCCCGGTGGTGCCGCAAGGGAAGGCCCGCATCCGCACCCAGATCAGTGCCGCGCATTCCAAGGCGGACTTGGAGTTCGCAGTCCGCGCCTTTGTTGCGGCGAAGAAAGAGCTGGGACTTTGAACCCATTCCGTGTGCTAGTGCATTCCTTTAACCCGACCGCCTCATGATTCGTCTCTTCACCATCGCCTCCGCGTTCGTCGCTCTCGGGCTCTGTGTTGCTCCTGCAGCTGAGTCTGGAAAGACTGTCACCCCCAAGATCAATGCCGCCTGCTCCATCCACCTGGGCTGGCAGGCCCCGGCCTCGGAGTGGTTCTACCTGGAGGCCCGGGTGGAGAAGTCCACGCCAGGGAGTTATTTCATGATCTGTGGGTGGAACACAGGCTACTTCGGTGTGCAGGAGCTGGGCGGGGGCAAGAAGGTTGCCATCTTCAGTGTCTGGGATCCCACCAAAGGCGACAACCCTGATCATGTGAAACTGGAGGAGCGCGTGGAGGTGCTGCACGAAGGCAAAGACGTGAAGGTCTCCCGCTTCGGTGGTGAAGGCACGGGCGGCAAAAGCATGACGGAATTTCCCTGGAAGGTGGGGGAGAAGATCCGCTGCCTTGTCCAGGCCAAGGTGGAAGGGCAAAAGACCGCCTACTCCGGCTGGCTCTGGCAACCGAAATCGAACGAGTGGAAGCACCTCGTCACCTTCCGCGTGCAGACCGGCGGCAAGCCGCTTTCGGGCCTCTATTCCTTCGTCGAGGACTTCCGGCGCGATGGCAAGAGCGTGGGCGAGGAGCGCCGTGCGGTCTTCGGCAATGGGTGGGTGAAGACGGTGGACAAAGGGTTGCTGCCGCTTACCCAGGCGCGCTTCACCGCCTCCAAGGCTCCCACCGAGGCCAGCGACATCATTGATGCCGGCCAGGCAGAAGGCGGGTTGTATCTCGCCAATGGCGGGAAGGTCTCTCCGAGTGTGCCGGTGGGCACCGTGCTCAGCGTGAATTCGGCTCCGACGACGGTGCCAAATGATTTGCCTACAGAGTTGTCCAAGCCTTAGTGGAGGAAATGTCGTTCTGGTTTGAGCACTTCGCGGTGGCGGTCTGCGCCATCTCCGGGGTGTTGGCGGCCACGGACCGGAAGGTGGATCTCTTTGGCGTGCTGGTGCTGGCCATTGTCACCGCCGTGGGCGGAGGGACCATCCGGGATCTCTGTCTGGGGGTGCGCCCCGTGTTCTGGGTGCAGGATCCGTCGCACATCGTGACCGCCACCCTGACCGCACTGGTCACCTTTGTGGTCGCCCGGTACTGGAAGTTGCCGCACAAGGCGCTGCTGATCGCCGATGCCTTCGGGCTGGCGCTTTTCACCATCGTCGGGGTGGAAAAATCGCTGCTGTACCAGTCTTCGGGCCTCATTGCGATTCTGCTGGGTGTTGTCACCGGGGTGGCGGGTGGCATGTTGCGGGACGTCCTGCGACGGGAGGTGCCGCTGGTTTTCAAGGCGGAGATCTATTTCTACGCCACGGCTGCTTCTGCCGGGGCGCTGATCTATGTGCTTTTGGCCCGCTTTGCCCCGGCGTTCACCGGTGGCCGGGAGATCTCCATGGTGGTCATCCTGGTGCTTCGTCTCGCCGCCATCGGGCGGAAGTGGCAGCTGCCTGAGTTTAGGGTCAGAAGTTAGGCGTAGGAGGTTAAGAGTTAGATGTTATGGGTTATGGGTTCGGTTGAGAATGTGGGGAGGAGTTGACGGTGTCTGCGGAGCCGGGGTGGGGGAGTAATGAGTTCCTCGAACTGAGCCGACTAAAGTCGGTACTCCAACCCGGCTGCGGAAGGGGTGGTTAGATTGAAGCTCGCAGTGGCTCTGCCGGAGGCGGTAATACGCTTGAACAGCGCGGCTTGAGCCTTCTACATTCTTTTTGGTGTTCGCGCCGTGGTTGGAGTTCCGCCTTTAGGCGGCTCAGGATTCAACGCACCCGCCTGAAGGCGGAACTCCAACCCTGTTGCAGAACCTGGAAGAGCTTGAAGGGGCCGACTGCGTGTTGGAGTTCTTTTCAGGTGATGCCTCCGACCCGCTGACACTGGCGGACCAGATGCGCAAAATCGGGTCACGAAGTCCCCTTGTCGTCCTTGGGGGAAATGTGTGAAAATGGGACAGCCCGACTCCCCGGGCGCACCCTCCGCACTCGTGAACACCATCCCATCCAAGAAAGTTCAGCAGGCTCTCTCCATCGCCAGTGGCCTGCAATTTCGTGCTGCCCAGGTGCAGACGGCTGCCGAAAGAAGGCAGCAGGCGGAACTGGACCGGATGCTGCAGCATCCCAAGGACAAGGCGACGCTGGTGCAACTCACGGACCAGGCTTTTCGCCCTCGCTCAGCAGATCGGGTGGCGGAGCAGTTCACTCACATCCTGGAAGTGCAGGGGGTGCCGCGTTTTTTCAATCCGCTGGACCGCGCGCTCTTGAGGGGATTCAAGGCCTTCGGTAACTGGCTGCCCGGAGTGTCGGTGCCCATGGTGAAGGAACACCTTCAGCACGAAACGGCCAATGTCATTCTTCCCGCGGAGCTGGAACTGCTGGAGGACCACCTGCAGCGTCGTCGTGAGCAGGGCATCCGGATGAATGTGAACTTCCTGGGGGAAGCCATCCTCAGTGAGGCGGAGGCGGCGCGGCGGCTGGAGCAGTATGTGGAGGCCATGCGCTCTTCCCAGACAGAGGTGTTCTCGGTCAAGATTTCCACTCTCTACTCCCAGATGTCGCCGCTGGCACGGGAGCATACGCTGGGAGTGCTCTGTGATCGCCTGGAGAAGCTCTATCGGACGGCGCAGGAGAATGTCTTCCTCCGCCCGGATGGCATCCGCGTGCCCAAGTTCCTGTACTTGGACATGGAGGAGTACCGTGACCTCAGCCTGACGTGCGAGGCCTTCATGCGTACTCTGGATCGCCCGGGGCTGGAGAAGGTGATGGCGGGCATGGCGCTGCAGGCCTACATCCCTGACTCCGCCCAGTGGCAGCGGCGGATCAACGAGTGGGCCCGACGTCGTGTGGCCGCAGGTGGGGCTCCGGTGACGCTGCGGATTGTTAAAGGCGCGAACCTGGAGATGGAGAGGGTGGAGGCCTCCATTCGAGGCTGGCCGCAGGCGCCCTACCGGAGTAAGCTGGAAACGGATGCGAACTACAAGCGGATGCTGCACGAGGGGTTCCTCCCGGAGAACCTCGCGGCGGTGCGGCTCGGCATCGCTTCACACAATCTCTTCGATGTCGCCTACGCCCTGGTGCTGGTGGGGGAGGGGCGGGCGTTGGATCGTGTGCAGTTTGAGATGCTGGAAGGCATGGCCAATCCCCAGCGGCGCGCCCTGCTGGAGCAGATCTCCAACCTCCTCCTGTATGCGCCGGCGTGTGGGAAGGAGCATTTCGTCAGTGCCATCGGCTACCTGATCCGGCGGCTGGATGAAAACACCGGAGGAGAGAACTTCCTGCGGCATGCGTTCCACCTCGAACCCGGCAGTCCTGCCTGGAAGATGCTCTCTGGCGGGTTCGTGGAGTCATTCTCCCTGCTGCCCGTCCTCTCGGATGCGCCCCGCCGCTTCCAGGATCGGGCGCTGCCCGTGATCCCTCGGGAAATGAAAGGGTTTTTCAACGAACCCGACACCGACTGGAGCCTGCCGCAGAATGGCGAGTGGGCGACGAGCCTGCTGGAGAGGGCGCGGGAGAGCAGGTACACCGTGTCGTTCGTGGTGGCGGGACGCGAGATCAGCTGTGGCAGGAAGACGCGTTCTTTGATGGATCCGTCGCGTCCAGACCTGACGCTGGGACGGGTGGGCATTCCTGCCGAGGATGAAATCGACGATGCGGTGGATGCCGCGGTAAAGGATCACGACGGCTGGCGCGCTCTGGCCCCGGCGGCGCGCACGGATTTCCTCAAGCGCGTGGCGCACGAGATTCGCAAGGCGCGCGGAGATCTGATGACGGCGGCACTGGCCAACACGGGGAAGACCTTCACCGAGTCTGATCCCGAGGTGAGTGAGGCGGTGGACTTTGTGGAGTACTATGCGAGGTCCGCGCAGCAATTTTCTGAACAACTTGGCCCTCACGTGATGACCAGAGGAAAGGGTGTGGTGGTGGTGGTCTCCCCCTGGAACTTCCCCATCGCCATTCCATGTGGCGGCGTGGCAGCCGCTCTCGCGGCGGGGAATACGGTGATCCTCAAGCCAGCCTCGGATGCAGTTGTGCCTGCGAGGGAACTCTGCCAGTGTTTCTGGCGGGCGGGCATATCACAACGGACCTTGCAATTCCTGCCCTGCACTGGGGCAGATGCTGCCAAACTGGTGCAGCATCCCCAGGTGGACTCGGTGATCCTCACTGGTGGTACGGCCACCGCGCTGGCCATGCTGGAGGCAAAGCCAGAGATGCATCTGGTGGCGGAGACGGGCGGTAAAAACGCCACCATCGTCACGGCGCTGGCGGACCGGGATCAGGCCATCAAGAACGTGCTGCACTCCGCCTTCAGTCACAGCGGGCAGAAGTGCTCTGCCACCTCGCTGTTGCTGCTGGAAGCGGAGGTGTATGACGACCCCGAGTTCAAGCGAGGCTTGGAGGAGGCAGTGGAAAGCTTGCGGGTGGGATCCGCTTGGGATCTTTCCACCAAGATGGGGCCTCTGATCCGGCCTCCTGCCGGTGAGCTCCAGACCGCCCTGACAACGCTGCAACCGGGCGAATCCTGGGCACCCGCGCCACGGTGTCTCGATGGCAATCCGCATCTCTGGACTCCTGGCGTGAAGTGGGGCGTACAGCCGGGCAGCGTCACGCATCTCACCGAGTTTTTTGGCCCCGTGCTGGGCGTCATGCGGTTTGAAAAACTTTCCGAGGCCATCGAGCTCGTCAACGCTACCGGCTACGGCCTGACCAGCGGACTGGAGAGCCTGGATGATCGCGAGCAGGACGAGTGGCGGGAGGGGATCCAGGCTGGCAATCTCTACATCAACCGGACGACGGTCGGTGCCGTCGTGCTGCGTCAGCCATTTGGGGGCATGGGCAAGAGTGCCTTTGGTCCCGGCATCAAGGCAGGCGGGCCCAACTATGTTGCTCAGTTCATGGATTTTCGTGAGACGGTGCCGGCACTCCCCGCCGCCCCGCGACCCGGGTCGGAGTTCGGACGTTTCCTGGAGGCGCTTCAGGGCTGGGACACCCTGAACCTCACGGAGAACAGCCGGCTCGTGACCGCCTTCTCCAGCTATGAGCGGGCCTGGAGCACAGAGTTTTCCCAGGAACACGATACCTTCCGTCTGCTGGGGCAGGACAATCTGCGTCGCTATCTTCCGGTGAAAAAGCTGCACATCCGGGTGAGTCCGGAGGATACACCTTTTGATCTTTTTGCCCGGGTGGCAGCGGGCCGCGTGACGGGTTGCCACCTGACCGTGAGTGCGGCTCCGTGCACCGAGTGGCGACCCTTGACCCGCCTGCGGGAGGCGACCTCCACCTGGGCAGATGGCATTGAGTTTGTGGAAGAGAGTGACAACGATCTGGTTCTGGCTCTCCGGAGCCACAAGGTGGATCGCGTCCGCTATGCCCGGCCTCAGGATGTGCCGGTAGCCGTGCGCCGGGCGGCGGCGGAGCAGCAGGTCTTTGTGGCCGATACCCCGGTGCTCATGGAGGGGCGCGTGGAGCTGCTTTGGTATCTGCGCGAGCAGAGCCTGAGCTTCGACTACCATCGTTATGGTAATTTGGGCGGGAGGGCTGGAGAGGATCGTGGGCAGCCGGATTGAGCTGGAGTTCCTCAGTCTCAAGCGGGATGGCGAGGCAGGGGGGAGAGGCCCCCAGTCCCTTTTTCCTTGCCAATCCCCATATCCTCGCTTCCTATCACAGCTTCCGAACATTGCCCTACATGGAAGACAACTCCAACCAAACGAAAGACGCTCCGGGTCTGGATCTCAAAGAAATCCGGCAAATCGTGGATTTGATGAGCAAGAACGACCTGTCCGTTTTCCATCTGGAACATGGCTCGTTCAAGATCAAGCTGCGTCGCGGCTCTGACATTGAGGCCGCCAAAGATCTCCTTTCCAAGATGCCCATTTCCGCCGGCGTAGCCACCGTGGCGGCCCCTTATGCGACGGCACCCGCCGCCGCTCCTGTACTCGCCGCTCCTGCGGCAGCCCCGGCGCCTGCTGCAGCTGCTCCTGTGGCAGCCGACCCTGTCGGCATTACGATCAACTCCCCGATGGTGGGCACCTTCTACCGCGCCGCTGGCCCGAATGAGAAGCTGTTTGTCAACGTGGGCGATGCCGTGGATGAGAACACTGTGGTGTGCATCATCGAGGCGATGAAAGTCATGAACGAGATCAAAGCCGAGGCCCGTGGCACCATCGTGCGCGTCCTGGTGGATGACTCGAAGCCGGTGCAGTACGGCCAGCCCCTCTTTGAGCTTAAATAAGCTCGCTTCAACCTTCGCCAGAACCTTCGTATTGCTCACGCTCTGGTGAGCCCGGGGGCCGGGACAGAATCATCGCAGCCAGACTGACGCCCCGCCCCTCCCTTTCTTTCCCAAACCGAAATGTTTCGAAAAGTTCTTGTCGCCAACCGTGGTGAAATCGCCCTGCGCGTCATCCGAGCCTGCAAAGAGCTGGATGTAAAAACGGTGGCGGTCTACTCCGAGGCGGACGTGGACTCCATGCATGTGCATCTCGCTGATGAGGCCATCTGCATCGGTCCCGGTCCCAGCACGGAAAGCTACCTCAAGATCCCCCGCATCATCAGCGCGGCGGAGATTGCCAATGTCGACGCCATCCACCCGGGCTACGGCTTCCTCAGTGAGAAGGCCGAGTTCGCGGAAATCTGCCAGCGTTGCAAGATCAAGTTTATCGGGCCCTCCCCCGAGGTGATCAGCATGATGGGCGACAAAAACACCGCCCGTGCCACCGCCCGCCGTCTCGGCGTGCCGATCACACCCGGCTCCGATGGCATCATCGAGAGCGAAGAGCAGGCGTTTGAGATCGCCCGCAGCATCGGTTATCCCGTCATGATCAAGGCCTCCGCCGGTGGTGGTGGTCGCGGCATGCGCCCCGTGCTGAATGAGGCCACCCTGCGCTCCAGCTACCAGCAGGCCAGCATGGAGGCGCTCAAGTGCTTCGGTGACGGCTCCGTGTACATGGAGAAGCTCGTGGAGCGCCCGCACCATATCGAGTTCCAGGTCGTGGCTGACAGCCATGGCAACGTGGTGCACCTGGGTGAGCGCGACTGCTCCATGCAGCGCCGCAACCAGAAGATCATCGAGGAGTGCCCCTCACCGAAGATCTCCGACGAGATCCGCAAGGCCATGGGTGATGCCACAGTCAAGCTCTGCAAGGAGATCGGCTACGAGAACTGCGGCACCATCGAGTACCTTGTGGACAATGAAGGGAAGAATTTCTACTTCATGGAGATGAACACCCGTATTCAGGTGGAGCATCCCATCACCGAAGAGGTGTATGGTTGCGACCTGATCAAGGAGCAGATCCGCATCGCCGCTGGTCTGCCCATCTCTGAGCACGTGCTCAAGAACACGCCCCGTGCCCACTCCATCGAGTGCCGTATCAACGCTGAGGACCCGGACCGCAATTTCGCGCCCAGCCCTGGCAAGATTAATCACTGGTATGCCCCTGGTGGACGCGGCGTGCGCGTGGATACCCACGTGTATTCCGGCTACACCGTGCCTCCTTATTATGACTCGATGATCGCCAAGCTCATCGTCACTGGTGCCACTCGTGACATTGCCATCCGCCGCATGCGGCGCGCCTTGGGCGAGTTCATGATCCACGGCATCAAGACGACGATCCCGCTGCAGAGCAAGATCATCATGACGAGCGATTTCCAGAACGCCAAGTACGACATCACCTGGGTGGAGAACTTCCTCCGCCAGGAAGGGATGAAAGACTAAGGGATATCGTTCCGATCCTGCTTCAAGGCACCCTGGGTTCACCGGGGTGCCTTTTTTTGTCGTCGCTCCGGGTGCTGTT
Source organism: Verrucomicrobium sp. BvORR106 (assembly GCF_000739655.1). Lineage (GTDB taxonomy): Bacteria > Verrucomicrobiota > Verrucomicrobiia > Verrucomicrobiales > Verrucomicrobiaceae > Verrucomicrobium. Next base: position 13,685 of record NZ_BATR01000063.1, read on the forward strand.
GTTTGCCTTTGCCCCTGTTTGGTCTTTTATGCGGCGTGTCTTCTTCTGTCACCATCTCTGTGCCCGCCACCTCGGCCAATATCGGCCCTGGTTACGACTGTCTTGGCCTGGCCCTCTCGCTCTACAATCAGGTGACGGTGACCCGGCTTGATGGAGCCCCGCGCATCGAGCCGCACCACGCGATGGTGGAGACCATTTCTGCGCTGTTCTTCCAGCAGAGGGATGTCACGGCGGCACCTTTCGCGTTCTCCTGGTCCATCGGGGGGGATGTGCCGCAGTCCCGTGGTCTGGGCAGCAGCGTCACGGTGCGCCTGGGCGTGCTGATGGGGCTGAATGAACTCTGCGGAGGTCCGCTCAACAAGCAGCAGCTCTTTGCCCTTTGCTCCGAGGCAGAAGGTCATCCCGACAATGTGGCTCCTGCGGTCTTCGGCGGTTTTGCCCTGGCCAACAGCAAGCAGTGGTTTCGGTTTGAGGTGCAGCCCCGGCTGAAGGCCGTGCTGCTGATCCCGGACTTTGAGGTCCAGACCGTGCACGCCCGCAGTGCCCTGCCGGAAAGTGTTCCGCACAGCGATGCCGCCCGGAATACGGCCAACGCCTGCACCCTGGTGGCAGCCTTCGCCACGGGCGAGTATGAGCGCATCGGTGATTCTCTGGAGGACTTTCTGCATCAGCCCTACCGTCGACACCTGGTTCCAGGCCTGTTCGAAGCCATTGCCGCTGGGGTGAAGGCCGGGGCCATCGGCGGGTATCTGAGCGGGTCCGGGTCCACCATCGCCTGCCTCACCACGGCGGAGGATACGGAGGCCATCGCCCTGGCCATGAAAAATGCCCTCGTGCAAACAGGCGCGACCGGTCGTACGGTGGTCGTGCCCGCGGACAACGTGGGGGCGAGTGTGGTGACACTCTGATTTCTGCATGGATCTCAAAGACCAGCTTGAAGACTTGGAGCAGTGGGCCATCGAGGTCATCCTGCACAACAAGCAGGGGTTCAAGGAAAGTCTGGCCCGGTTCATGTTGCACGGGCTGTCCTGGATCTATGCGGGCGCGGTGCAGCTCCGCATCAAGCTCTATCGTGAGCGCTACATACGTGACCATCATGTGGGAGTGCCGGTCATCAGCATCGGCAACCTGACGGTGGGCGGCACCGGCAAGACACCGGTGGCAGAGCTGCTGGCCAAGGCGCTGCAGAAGGAGGGGCGCAACGTCGCCATCCTGAGCCGCGGCTACAAAAGCAAGCGGCAGAAGCGGGTGCGTTTCTGGACCAAGTGGCTGGCCCGCATTCGGGGTGAGGAGCTTCCACAGAACCCGCCGCGGGTGGTGAGCAATGGCGAGCGAGTCCTGCTGGACAGCCACACGGCCGGGGACGAGCCCTTCATGCTCGCGAGCAATCTGCCCGGCGTGCCGGTGGTGGTGGACAAGGATCGCGTGAAGGCCGGCCTCTACGCCATCAAGCAGTTCAACTCCGACGTGCTGCTGCTGGATGACGGCCTGCAGTACGTGCGGCTCAAGCACCGGCTCGACATGGTGTTGATTGATCGAACCGCCCCCTGGGGGAACGGTTTCCTTCTGCCCCGGGGCACACTGCGGGAGCCCCCCCGCCACCTCAAGCGCGCCAGCTACATCTTCCTTACCAAGTGCGATAGCTCGGACAACACCGAGATCATCCGGGAACTGCGCAAGTACAACCGCGTGGCGGAGATCATCGAGTGCCGCCACCGGCCCAAGTACCTGGAGAACATCCACACCCGGGAGCGGGTCTCGCTGGAGAAGATCTACGGCGCCCACGTGGGGGCCGTGAGCGGTATCGCCGTGCCGGAGAGCTTCGAGAGCGGGCTGCGCAAGCTGGGGGCCAAGGTGGATGTGACCCTGCGCTTCGCCGACCACCACCGGTTTACGTTAAAGGACATCCGGAGCTTCATTGACCGCTGCGAGCGCCGTGATGTGGAGATGATCGTCACCACCGAGAAGGACTTTGTCCGGTTCCCGGAAATAAGAAACCCCGAGGTGCCCATCTATTTCCTGCGGGTGGAGATTGAAATCGTGAACGGCAAGGAGATCTTTGACCGCATGGTGCGCATCCTGTGCGAGCCCCGCGAAGTGCCCCGGCCGGTGTATGGGTCAGAGCTGGCCGGGCTGCCGCTGGAACAGTGAAGGCCAGTGCGTCAGTGGGCAGTGCGTCAGTGGTCAAGGTGTTGGGGGTGCGGCGGTGGAGAGGATGTGGTGTCGGCTTGTGGAGGTGGGGGATTGATTCGCCTGAGGCACTTGAATGCTGGGGCACCTGGATGCCGGAGGCATCATAGCCATTAGCCGGAGGTTGAAGGAGCGGAGCGACTGATACCTCCGGGGCGCAGAAAGAAATTTGCATCCCGCAGGCGATGCCAGCAACGGCCCATTTCTCCACACGATCAAAAAAACATGTTCGGCGCTTACGTCTCGCTGCATTACCACTTTGTTTTCAGCACCAAGAGCCAGGAGCCAGTTATTGCGGCATTTTCTGTGAGCGCCACGTCGAGGGATGCGGTGAAGGAGTATATTGCGCAGTAACAGGAGCACCATCGTGTGAAAACATTCCGGGGTGAACTGATGCAAATGCTGGTCAAAGCAGGGGTGAGTTTCAAGCCCGAGTACCTCGACTGACTGGGCGAAAGTTTGGAGTGCCCGATGCGTGCAAGCTTCGATCGCGCATACGCCTAACCCACATCGCTGCCACCCCTGCCGGGGTGGAACTGCATTTCCCAACATTCCGGAGGTATCAGTCGCTACGCTCCTTCAACCTCC
>NZ_BATR01000062.1 GCF_000739655.1 Verrucomicrobium sp. BvORR106
GGGCTTCGCTGTCGTCATCGGGCACGGGGCGTCCTTTTCCGCCGACGTTGACGATCACCTTGTTTCCCTGCACCAGCGGGCTGCTGCCCTGGCCGAAGAAGTCCTGAGGCACATGGAACTCCGCACGCAGATCCCGCTGCCAGAGGATCTGCCCCGTCTTCAGGTCGGTGCAGGTCAGGATGCTGGTGACCCCGTGGGTGAGCACGCGGTCTCCAGCAATCACGGGTGAGCTGCGGGGTCCGTTGGCGAAGCCGTAGCGATCCCGGTACTCCATGGGGTAGCCCTGGGTCCAGTAGCGCTGTCCCGTTTCGGGGTGCAGACACTCGAGCACCTCCTTGCCGCCTTCGGCATGAAACAGGATGAGGCGGTCGCCCTGAATGGCGGGGGAGGTGTAGCCATCGCCCTTGGCGACCTCCCAGACCTTCGCTGGTCCTTGAGCAGGCCACTGATGGAGCAGATGCGTTTCGGGGGAGGTGGCATCGTCGGTCGGCCCCAAGAAGCGGTGCCAGTCGCTGGTCTTGGCGCCCGGATTGAGGGGGGCCGGGGCGGTATGAAATTTGAGCCGGTCAAACGCGGCGGGAGGCGCTGCGGTCGCATCCTTTAGAGGGTGCACTTTGGGGGGCGAGGGATCCGTCCATGGCTCGGCATGGATGACGGATGGAGAAAGGGCCAGGGCCAGGGCGCAGAAGAGTCTCGACAGGGGCTTCATGTCAGTGGCATGGTACGGAGCGCATGAACAAATCCAATCGCTTGTTGTGGATCGCTGCGGTGTTGACCTTGGTGTTTCAGACGGGGTGCGCTCAGCTTGGCTACCAGCGAGCTCCAAAGAAGGGCGAGGTGGAGCATGTGGTGCTGTTGTGGCTGAAGGAGCCGGGTAATGCCGCCCAGCGGGCCACTTTGGTGGAGGCAACGCGTTCCTTTGCCGCAATCCCCGGCATCCGGTCCATCAGCGCTGGGGCGCCTTTGGCGAGTGACCGGCCGGTGGTGGACGACAGCTTTGATGTGGCCCTGGTCATCCGGTTTGAGAGCAAGGCCGCGCTGGACGCCTATGAGGCGCATCCGGTACACACGAAGGCCGTAAAGGAAGTGCTGCTGCCTGTGACCCGCAAGCTGGTGGTTCATGACTACACGGTGCAGTGAGGCCCACAGGCGATTTGGGAGGATCTGAAGTGACGCTCTCCTCTGGCAGGGAGGTTGCTTTGCCTTGACTTGTGTAACGCCGGAGTCACCATGCCGTTCTTCAGCAATCATGGCCAACAATCCCAAGCCCCAGCCCAACGAGTGGTACGTTGTGCGCAACTCCCAGATCCACGGCCGCGGCCTCTACGCCCGGAAGGATATCCCGAAGGACACCTGGATCGTGGAATATGTGGGAGAGCGTGTGGACAAAGACGAGAGTGATCGTCGCGCCAACGCCCTGCTTGATTCAGCCAAGGAAAGCGGGGGAGCCCGCGTGTACATGTTCATCCTCAATGATGAGTGGGACATCGACGGAAACGTGTCCTGGAACACGGCCCGTCTCATGAACCACTCCTGTGAGCCCAACGTGGAGGCTCAGACCTGGGACGAGCAGGAGATTTGGTTCGTGGCTCTGCACGACATCAAGAAGGGTGAGGAGCTCACCTTCAACTACGGCTTTGACCTGGAATGCTGGGAAGATCATCCCTGCCTCTGCGGCAAGGCGTCCTGCGTGGGCTACATCGCAGGGGATGACTACTGGCCTGCTCTGAAGAAGAAGGTGGCTGCCAAAAAAGCGCGGGAAGAGAAGAAGCTGCGCGAGGCCGCCACCGTGAAGAAAGTTGCCAAGGGCAAGAAGAGCGTGACGAAGAAGGTCGCAGCGAAGAAAGAGGTCGCGGCCAAAACGGTTGCCGTCTCCAAGAAGACGGTCGCCAAGAGCGTGAAAGCTCCTGCCAAAAAGAAGCAGGCCAAAAAGTCCAAACCCGCTGCGAAGTAGCAAGACCTGTCGCAGCTGAGGCGTTCAAGGGCGATGCAATGCGTCGCCCTTTTTCGTGTCTTGGTTCTGTTGTTTCTGTGCGTGGGGATCGCTGGAGTGGGGCGTGCGGGTCTGACGGCGGACATTGAATTCGCCAAACCCGATGGCGTAAGCCTGACGCTGGACGCGTTTGTGCCTGAGGGGGCGGGGTCTTTCCCGACCGTCATCCTGGTGCACGGAGGGGGATTCGACAAAGGAGACAAGAACACCTACATCAAGCCCTTGTTCGAACCCCTGAGCCAGGCGGGCTTCGTGTGGTTCACCATCAACTACCGCCTGGCGGGGCAGCAGCCCTGGCCAGCGTGCCTGGAGGATGTGGAATCTGCCGTCCGCTGGGTGAAGGCTCACGCTGCAGAGTACAAGGTGGATGTGAAACGCATCGCCCTGGTGGGTGAGTCTGCCGGTGGGCACCTTGTTTCCTATGCCGGAACCCGGTCGCAAGGCGACACGCAAGTCGCGGCCGTGGTGCCATTTTATGCCCCGCACGATCTTGAGATCCGGGCCCGGGCGCGCCAGGAGGTGAAGGAAGGGGCCGCGAAGATGTTCCAGGTGAACGTGAAACCAGGTGATGCCGATTTTGTGAAGCTGGGCAAGGCCTCACCGATCAATTCGGTCAAGGCAGGGATGCCGCCGTATTTGTTGATCCACGGCGATCAGGACCCGACCGTTCCCTATGAGCAGTCCATCGCGTTTCAGAAGAAGATGAAAGCCCTGGGGAACGTGTGTGAATTGATCACCGTGCCCGGTGGTGGCCATGGCATGGGGCCGTGGGGGACGGGGGCTTACGCAAGTGAGATGGTGGCGTGGTTGCGGAAGGTGATGAAGTGAGTTTGGGGGGGAGGTAAGCGGTAAGTGGTAAATGGTGGGCAGTGGGTGCAACGGTCCGGCGTCCTTCCGCATGGGGCGAGGCGGGATGGCGAGTAACTCAAGGAGCGGCGGTTTGTGCTTGCACAACCGCCGACCGTGGCCGGAGGAATGCAACGACCAAGCACCCCAATACGATGGGGCCCCACTAGGCAACAGGGACCTTGACGCTCAAGCGCTCCGTTCAAGCCCGGCGGTTGTGCAAGCACAAACCGCCGCTCCTTGGGGCTTGGGCAGGGTGTTGGTGCCGGATCTCAGAGATGAATTGACTGAGGGACTTCCCTCATCTCCGCCTAGACACGCAGATCCAACGCAGGCTGAAGCCTGGACTCCGTACAGCTTCTCTCCCAACACCTTGACGCACTGACGCACCGCCCACTGACGCACTGGCTCCTCACGGCAGCGGGAAGCTGCGATTGATGTCGGCGACGGTGCGCTTGATGTTGTCCAGGATGACCGGTTTGTCGCGATACTCCAGCGCCTCGTGGATGAGGGCGGCGATCTGCTTCATCTCGGATTCCTTCATGCCGCGGGTGGTCACGGCTGGCGTGCCCATGCGGATGCCACCGCCAAGGGTGATCTTCTCCGTGTCGAACGGGATGCCGTTCTTGTTCACGGTGATGCCGGCCAGGTCGAGTGTCTCTTGGGCGAGTTTGCCATTGAGGCCGCGCGGACGCAGGTCCACGAGCATGACGTGGTTGTCCGTGCCGCCGCTGACGATGCGGTAGCCGTGGGAGGCCATGGCGTTGGCCAGGACCTGGGCATTGCGCACCACCTGCTGCTGATACGACTTGAAAGACGGCTGCAGGGCTTCATGGAAACAAACCGCCTTGGCCGCGATGACGTGCATGAGTGGTCCGCCCTGTACCCCGGGGAACACCTGGGAGTTGATCTTCTTGGCCAGTTCTTCGTTGTTCGTCAGCACAATGCCGCCGCGGGGGCCGCGCAGGCTCTTGTGCGTGGTGGAGGTGACGAAGTCCGCGTGCGGCATGGGGCTGGGGTGCACGCCGCCTGCCACGAGGCCTGCGATGTGGGCCATGTCCACAAAGAGGTAGGCGCCCACGCTCTTGGCGATCTCCGCCATGCGGGCGAAGTCGATGATGCGGGGATAGGCGCTCGCACCAGCGGTGATCATCTTGGGCTTGCACTCCTCGGCCTTCTTGGCCAGCGCGTCGTAGTCGATGCGCTCGTCCTTCTGGCTTACGCCGTAATGCACCACTTCATAGAAGCGGCCGGAGAAGTTGGCCTTGTTGCCGTGGGTGAGGTGACCGCCGTGGCTCAGGTCCATGGTCAGGATCCGGTCGCCGGGGTCAAGCACGGAGAAATAGACGGCTGCATTCGCCTGGGAGCCACTGTGAGGCTGCACGTTGGCGAACTTGGCACCGAAGATTTGGCAGACGCGGTCGATGGCGAGTTGCTCCACCTTGTCCACCTCTTCGCAACCGCCGTACCAGCGCTTGCCGGGGTAACCTTCCGCGTACTTGTTGGTGAGGCAGGTGCCTTGAGCGGCCTGAACGGCGCGGCTGGCGAAGTTCTCGCTCGCGATGAGCTCGATGTTGTTCTGCTGGCGGTGTTCCTCCGCCACGATGAGCTCGGCGATGGCCGGGTCCACCTGCTTGATCACATCCGCCGCGCGCTTGCGCAGGGAGTTCATCTTGTCCACCCGGCGGGCATGGCGGCCGCCTTCGAAGGGGGTGGAGACAAAGGTCTCGACGATCTCGACTGCGTCATCCAGCGAGGTGGTGGCGCCAGCCAGGCAGACCACGTTGGAGTTGTTGTGCTCCCTCGTCACCTTGGCGGTGGCCACATTGTGGACGAGCGCGGCCTGGATGCCGGGGTGCCGGTTGGCCGTGATGCTCATGCCGATGCCGGTGGTGCAGACCAGCACGCCAGCACTCACCTCGCCGCTCAGGACGCGATGGCAGACGGCCTCCGCAAAGTCAGGATAGTCCACACTGCCCTTGCCGTGAGTGCCGAGATCGCTCACCGGGTAGCCTTTGGAGCGGAGGCGGGCCACGATGGCGTCCTTCATCTCCAGGCCGCCGTGGTCCGTGCCGATGGCGACGGCGGGCAGCTTGACGGCGGGGGCCGTTTCCACCGCTGGCGCAGACGGAGTTGCGCTCTCAGGGCTGGCCACTGCTGCGGCTTCTCCAGCCTCGGAGGCAGCGCTTTCCTGCTTGTCGAACGTCTGGTCGATGTAGGCGAGCACGCTGGGCAGCACCTTGAGCAGGATATCACGGGTCTCCTCGTAGGCATCCAGCCCCGCGCCGAAGGGATCGTGTACATCGCGTCCTCGCAGCTCGTCGTCCGCGGCGAATTCGCTCACCAGGTAGGCCTTGTCGGAGGCCTCGGGGAACATCATCTCGATGGCGCGCAAATGTCCTTCAGACAGGGCAAAGATGTGGGTCACGTCATCCAGGAGCTCCTTGGAAACTTGCTGGCTCTTGAATCCAGGCAGATCCAGGCCCATGCGGCGCAGCAGTTCCACCGTGTTGCGGCTGGCGCTGTCTCCCGGGTAGGCTCCCACTCCGGCGGAGAGGACCTGGTAGTCGCGGCGCTCTTTGACGAGATCGCGGAAGAGGGCCTCCGCCATCGGGCTGCGGCAGGTGTTGCCGGTGCACACAAAGAGGACGCGTTTCAAGGGCAGTATAGGTAAGGGTTGGTCGAAAGCCGGGGGCGGGCAAAATGCCCCCACCCGCCGGGTTTGTCAAAGTCGCGGCGAAGTTTGACTTTTCAACGGCACGCTCCCCGCTACTGTCCCGCGCATGCTTCAGATAGTATTCAATGAGATCAGTGCCTCGGAATTGTCCCGGCTCCCGACCCCGGTGCAGTTCACCTTGCTGGAGGCGCTGAACATTCAGCCTGAAGACGTGGACCAGAACCGGATCGAGCAGCGTTTTGGCGTGATCAATCGTGGCACGGGCAAGCTCTACCGCTGCCGTGCCGGGGACTACCGCATCTACTTCGCGGTGGAAGATTCCCATGTGAAGGTGCACCGCGTGCTGCATGGCAACACGCTGAAGGACTTCCTCTTCCGCAGCAACCTGGGCAGCGCCGGTGAGGACGAGGTGCTTGGGGAATCAAAAAGTTTCTGGAAACTCATTGAAGAGGGTGAGCGCACCCTGAAAATGGTCTGAGCCGCACCGCAGGCCGGGACGGCGAGCTTAGATTCCCATGAATCCGTCGTCCTCGTCCTCGTCTGAGTGCTTCAAGCCCGAGCCCCCCGCTCCGGATCCCAAGGAGGATGCGGAGGAGCAGGTGGAGGGCCGTTCCCGATTCCATTTGCCCCGGTTCTTGGGCCGGGGCCCTGGCAGTGCCCCCGGCATCGAGGTGGCGGATCTGGGGAAAATGACCAGCGGCCCGGGCCGTGTGGTGGTGAGCTGCATCGACTACGCCCCCGGCGAGGTGTGTGCGGTCGACATTCTGGACATTGATGACTTCCTGGAGAAGCATCGGCCTGCCTGGTCCTCCGTGCGCTGGATCAATGTGGATGGCCTCACCGACATGAAGGTGATCCAGGCCCTGGTGGCCAAGTATGACCTGCACCCGCTGGCGGTGGAGGACACGCTCAACCCCGGCACCCGGCCCAAGGTGGAGATCTACCCCGGGGACGATGGGCACCAGGCCCGTCTTTTCCTCGTGGCCAAGATGATCTCGATGGAGAAGAAGGGGCTGCACTGTGAGCAGATCTCCTTTTTCGTGGGCAAGCACACCCTGCTGACCTTCCAGCCTACGCGGGGCGACGTCTGGGACCCTGTCCGCCAGCGGATTTGCAAGACGGGCTCCCGCATCCGGCAGAATGATGTGAGCTTCCTGCTCTATGCGCTGCTCGATGCCATTGTGGACCAGTGTTTCCCGGTGCTGGGAGACTACAGTGACCGCCTGGAGGATCTGGAGGAGGAGGTCCTGCTGCGCCCCACGCCCGGCGTCATCAACCGCATTCACAATCTCAAGCATGAGCTGCTCCTGCTCCGTCGGGAGTTCTGGCCCATGCGGGAGCTCATCCACGGGCTCCAGCGGCTGGATCATGACCTGTTTTCCGAGACGGCGTCCCTCTTCATGCGGGATGTCTATGATCACGCGGTGCAGGTGATCGACCTCATGGAAACTTACCGGGAGGTGAGCATCTCCATCATGGAGACTTACATGAATGCGATGAGCCACCGCATGAACCAGACCATGAAGGTGCTCACGGTGCTCTCCACCATCTTCATGCCCCTGTCGTTCCTGGCGGGGGTGTATGGCATGAACTTCCACACCATGCCGGAACTGGAGACCGGGTGGTCTTATCCCTGGATTTATCCCATTGGCTTCTGGACGCTCTGTCTGTCCATCGTCTGCGGCATGTTTGTCCTGTTCAAGAAGAAGAACTGGCTCTAGGAGAAGGGGACGATTGTGGAATGTGCGCTCCGCTGCTCGGGGCGAAACGTATCCCTGCTTTCCTCACCGCCCCTATGACTCTCGACGAACTGCTCGCTTCTGAATCCACCCGCATCGCTGAGTTTCCGGTCGCGGAGAAGAGCATCTTCATGGCTCATGCGGGCGTGTGCATTCTGCCGCGTCGTGTCACGCGGGCCATGCAGGAGTATCTGGAGATGTGCAGCCTGCAGCATCAGGAGAGTGGCGATGTCTGGAGGCATCTCAATGAGACGCGGGTGATCGCCGGCAAGCTCATCGGGGCCAAGGCCAGTGAGATCTCCCTGCTGGGGCCCACATCGCTGGGGCTGAGCCTGGTGGCCAACGGGCTGCCCTGGCAGGCGGGCGATGAAATCGTGTGTTATCACGATGACTATCCTGCGAACGTGTACCCCTGGATGGACCTGCAACGCCTGGGCGTGGTGGTGAAGTTCATCCAGACGGATGCGCCCGGCGCGGTGACGGTGGAGGCGGTGGAGCAGGCGCTGAGCGCGAAGACGAAGTTCGTGGCTCTGGCCTCGGTCCATTTCTTCACGGGAGCCCGGATTGATGTGAATGCCATCGGCCAGATGCTGCGGCAGCGTGGCATCTTGTTCTGCCTGGACGCGATCCAGACGCTGGGTGCCTTCGACACCTCAGTGGAGTATGTGGATTTCCTGAGCGCAGACGCGCACAAGTGGATGCTGGGGCCGATGGCGGCGGGGATCTTCTATGTGCGGGAGGAGGTGCAGGAACTGCTCCGCCCGAGTCTCGTGGGGGCGTGGAATGTGCGCTCGCCCAACTTCATCGCGCAGGATGAGGTGGTCTTTGAAAAAGGCGGTCGCCGCTACGAGCCGGGCGTGCTCAATGCCGCCGGCATCTACGGCATGCGGGCCGGGTTGGAGATGCTGCTGGAGTTTGGCATCGAGAACGTCAGCCACCGCCTGCTCACGCTGAAGCGGCATCTGGTACCCCGGCTGCAGGCACTGGGGTTCGAGGTATTGCCGCCTACCGATGGGGCCTCTGCCTCCGGCATCACCACCGCCACCCGCAGTGGCGGTGTGCCGCTGGAGCGGGTATTTGATCACCTCACGGCCCACCAGGTGGTAGTCTCGCTTCGTCACAACCGGGCGGGCGTGCCGCATCTGCGCTTCAGCCCACACGTGTACAACACGGAGGCGGAGATCGACCGCGTGGTGGAGCTGATCGCCAGCGCCAGCTGAGGCGGGGGGGAGCCTTCGTCAAAAAAATCACCATTCCAGGCTGGCCATTCGCGACAGGTTCTGGCATTTCATAGGACCTACCCCTATGTCACGGCACGAGCATGCAACCAATTGGCTGGGTCTTCCCGTTCGGATTTTCGACGAGGAGGCATCGGAAAAGGGCATTCAGGACTACAAAGGTGCCATCTACCGGCTGGTGCGGGACTGGGACACAGAGATCTCCATGGAGGAGCTGTTTGCCCGTTTCGTCGCCAATCCCGCCTGCAAAGACACCACAGGCATCATCATTGGCGCCTGGGCCGGCGATGATCCTTCAAACAACAGCGAGGGCATCGTGCAGCTCCTGGTCTCATCCCGGCATGCGTTGCCCAATCTCAAGGGCATCTTCCTTGGCGACATCCTGAGCGAAGAGAATGAGATCTCCTGGATCGAGCAATCGGACGTGTCTCCTCTCTTCGCGGCTTATCCTGAGCTGGAGCACTTTCGGGTTCGTGGGGGCAACGGTCTCTCCTTTGGTGAAGGGGTGCGGCATGACTACCTGAAGTCCCTCACCGTGGAGACGGGCGGCATGTCCCAGGCCCTCCTCCAACAGATTGTGAAATCCCAGTTCCTCTGCCTGGAGCACCTGGAGGTCTGGACCGGAAGTGATGGCTATGGGTGGGATGGCTCGCTGGCAGACCTGCTGCCCGTGCTGGAAGGCAGACTGCTGCCCACGCTGAAGCACCTGGGCGTGCGCAACTCTGAGATCGCGAATGAGGTGGCGCAGACGCTGGCCAGTTCGCCTCTGTTGAGCCGGATTCAAAGCCTGGATCTCTCCCTGGGTGTCCTGCGGGATGAAGGGGCGCAGGCGCTTCTGGACAGCCCTGCTGTGGCCTCGCTCAAGGCGCTGGACCTTCACCACAACTTTCTTTCCGAGGCGATGTGCAAGTCGCTCGAACGGAAATTTCCCGGAGTGAATGTGGAGGAGCAGCAGAAGCCGGATGAGTGGAAGGGCGAGATCAGCTACTACGTCGCCGTGGGTGAGTGAGTGCGAGGGACAGGGAGTGAGGTGCCACCTCTTTGTCGTGGGCGTTCCCGGGACAAAGAGGCTTCTGCATCTGCAGGAGGCGGTTTCCCGACGGCCCGGGATGCAGATGCATGTCTGGTCCTGGTTGGATGTCATCCGGGGAGAGGTGGACTGGACTGAGCTCAGAAGGCATGACCGTTGTTTCCTGCGTCTGGAGTCGCCTGGAAAAGACTGGGCGGTGGAGCAGGCGATCTTGCAGCGCGGCAGCGGCCTCGATCTGGAGGTGGGCCTGGAGTCCTGGACGGCGGAAGAGGTGGGTTCGATGACCTTACGCCCTGGAGTGATACTGGCCCAGGCGCAGTGGTGGCGGGGTTGGTGCCACGTGTTGTGGGGCATCCGTCGGCGGCTCGACGAAGCGCCGCCGACGGTGTTCTGCACCAGCCCGCCCGAGGAGGTGGCCATCCTCTTCCACAAGCACTCCTGCCAGATGCGACTTGAGGCGGCGGCTGTGCCCTGTCCCACGGCATCCGGCATCATCACGGGCGGCTACGCGGAGATTCGCGAACTGATGGAGAGGCGGGAAGGCGGATGGAAGCGGTTGTTCCTCAAACCGTGTCACGGTTCCTCCGCGTCCGGCGTGGTGGCTCTGGAAGTTTCACCCCGGCACGGCATACAGGCGCGCAGCACCGTGGAGATGAGGTCTGCGACCAGGGGTAGGGGGGAGCTCTTCAACAGTCGGCGGGTGAAGCTCTACACGGATCCCGTACAGGTGGAGCAACTGTGTGAGGCCGTGTCACGGCATCGCGCTTATGCGCAGCAGTGGGTGCCCAAGGCAGGCTGGCAGGGCCTGCGGATGGATCTGCGCGTGGTGGTCATCGCGGGACGTGCACGGCATGTTGTGCCTCGGCTCAGTGAGGCCCCCATGACCAACCTGCAGCTGGGCGGGCGCAGGGGAGAGGCGGAGGAGCTGCGGGCTCACATGGGAGAGGAGGCATGGCAGCGGCTGATCATGACGGCGGAGGCCGCCGCGGCTGCATTCGCCACGTCTCTGCACGTCAGTCTGGACATTGCGCCCACGAGCGGCTTTCGTCGTTTCCTCGTTCTCGAGGCCAATGCGTTTGGAGACTTCCTGCCGGATTTGCTCTGGGAGGGGCGCGAGACCTATGACTGGGAACTGGATGCGATGCTGGCTCAGGTCTCCACCAGCGGTGCGTAGTCTGCCGGGTTGTCGAATCCCGCTGTCCAGGCCACGGCCTGGTGGCAGGTCTTCATGGCCGGGGGGACGCGGATGAGGTAGTGACGACCGGTGCTCGGGCAGTTCACGGAAACACACACCAGATCCTCATCGCCCGGGAGGGGGAGGCGGTAGAGCTTGCGCACTCCACCGGGGTCGGTGTCTTCGTGCAGGGTTTCCGCTCTGGAGTCGGAGAGGAACCGCTCCAGTCCCACGCGCTCGATCATGACGCGGCGCACCTCGGCGTTGCGCTCGGCGAGAATCTCCGCCGTGGTGAGGGTTTCAGGTTCGAAGACGATGCGGCGGCTCACCGCCACGCCCCGCCAGCGCAGGCCGATGTTCTGGAGATGATCCGGTAGTTGTGTGATCCCAGTGCCCGCGAAGTCGATCCAGGACAGGATGTCGATGCCAGGAGGGAGGGACTTGATCTGGGAGCAGTTCCGGATGTCGAGCGCGTTCACCGGGCCCAGATCGTCGGGCAGGTGAGTCAAGGCGGTGCAGTTGCGTGCTGTGACGTTGCCGATGTGGACCTTCGCGGAAGCGGGCCAGGTGGAGAGAGCCCGGCAGTCGCTGATGTCCAGGTAGTCCACGTCCAGCCCTTTTGGCAGGGCTTGCAACTTCACACAACCTCGGAGGATGAGCACGCCGGTCTTGAGATTCTCGGGCAGAGAGTCCAGGGACTCGCAGCCATTGAGGTCCAGCTTGTGGCTGACGGAGAGGTCGGCTGGCAGGCTGCGCAGCGCGGTGCCACCTGCGCGGAGGGTGTGGCAGTGCAGGCCAGCGGGCAGGGAGGAGGTGGCGGCGTGTTTGGTGAGGTCCAGCACACCGGCGCGGGCACCGGTGGGCGCTTGGCCTGAAGCGATAAGAGCGGCCAGCTCCGCAGAGGGGATTTCGTTCATGATCTGAGGCTCTCAGTCTACGACGCGGCGGATCTCCTGTGGGCTGTACTCCCGCTGGATGCGTATTTCATAGATCCCCTTGGGCAGGGTGATAGGTCCGTGCTCCTCATGCACGATGGTGGTCTCGTTGGCCAGGACTTCGAGATAGCGTCCGCTGCCGGTGCTGAGCACCCGCGCATCGGCCGCTCTCTCCACACGGTGGGCATGTCCTGTGACTTCGCCTTCCGCGAGCACGGGCTTCACCACTTGATGTTCGCCCTTGGGGAGGACCTTGGCCTGGATGATGAACACATCCCCCTGCCGCCACATGGGGGCCGCGGGCTTGCTGAACAGGGAAGGCTTGGGGGCCTCTTTGCTGACCTTCTTTTTGGGGAACAACCAGTCAAACATGTGGGGAACCTAACCCGCAACGCCGCCCTCTGCCAAGGCGGAAATCTGGGCTGGGTCAGGGCGGCGGTGGGGCCAGCCGAGAGGGATGCGTTCAAGTGTCTGATCGCCAAACACTTGAGTCAGCCCAGGGGAATCCATGTGAATGTAGCCAATGTGGCAGCCGCAGGTGGCCGTGCCGCAAGGGCGCGGCGCAAGCCGGGCGGGGAAGTCGGGCTCATAGATGTTGCCGATGACGTCTTTGATAAAGTGGCAGCGTCGAGCCTGCCCATCGCCATCGACGGTGAAGGCGGTGTGACCGGCACGACAGGCCCGCCCCAGGCTGGCGTGGCGATGATTGTTTACCGGAAACACGGGATCGATGTCCGTGAGTTGTCGGATCTCCTCTGAGCTGTAGTAGGCAGGATCGCGTTTGTAGGCGTTCACCCAGAGGTACACGTGGGGCGGTAACTCCTCGCGCAGTCGCTCGATTTCGAGGAAGTGTTCTTTCATGCCCACCACACCCACGCTGTAGCGGGCTCCGGCGGTTTCCAGCCGTTCGCATTGCGCCAGGAACTTCTGCCGCGGTGTTTGAGTGGGGTGCCATGTGGTCCAGAGAGCGGCTCGGGTCCAGTCACAGGTATCGAGCCATTCCAGCTTGCAGGCCAGATTGGTCTGAATGGAGACGGTGCCCACATGCGGGGTATGGCTCAGCGTGGCCAGGGCCTGCTGGTACGCACGGTGCACCAGCGCCTCACCCCAGGGGGTGAAGAGCAGTCGCACGGGACGTTTAATTTCCTGAACCCATTGCACGAACCGGTCGAGCCGGATCGCGTCGTCCGCCAGTTCTGCCCGGGTGTTGCGCGTCTTGGCAAAGGGGCAGTAGGTGCACGCGTAGTTGCAGCTCGAAAGCGGTCCACGATAGAGGATGGTCCAGGCGTCGTCCGTCATGGGGATCATCCCTTCTTCAGGCGAGTTCAAACTCCTGCATCCTCGCCTTCATGGCGTCGGAAAAGAGCCAGGGGCCGATCACGTCGGAGAGCTCCAGCCCACGGCGTGTGGGCTGCAAGCGGGCGCCGGTATCCAGCAGGGCACCTTCTTCCATCAGTTCCGTGAGACGGGGGAAGGCCTCGATGACGGGACGTTGGAAGCGCTCCGTCCATTCGGTATGGAGCAAGCCATCGTCCCGCAGCAGACTTTTGATGAGATGCCGGCGTTGTTGTTCCTCGTCATTCAGGCCACAGCCGTAGTCCGCGGCGGCGAACTGGTTAGAGGGAGTCTGCAGGTACTGGTCGAGGATTTCTCGCACCTTATTCTGGCTGACACCGTACTCGGAAGAGTAGTGCCACCGGGTGGTGTAAGACCTCGCACCCGCGCCCAGACCCACCATGCCGTCCTCCTGGCAGCAGTACACGGGACCTTCAGGAGGTTCGTATCCGGGCGCGCGGAAGAGCCGCATGGACACCTGCCGCCATCCCTTTGAAGTCAGGAAATCCACCGCATGCCGGAGGAGGTCCATGCGCTCGTCCATCGGCTCTCGCCCGATGCGGTGCAGCCCGGTGAGGGGACGGACATAGAGCGGATAAAGGTAGATCTCCTGCGGCGTGAAGGAGAGCGCCTCGTTCAGAGACTGCTCCAGCGACGCGGTGGTCTGGCCCTGCATGCCGTAGATCAGGTCGATATTCAACACCGGGAACGCCGCCTCTTGCAGCGTGCCCAGGGCCTGCCGGACCTTGTCGATCTTTTGAGGGCGGCCCAGGGTGCGGGTCTCGCTCTCGATGAAACTCTGCACGCCGATGCTGGCCCGCGTCACCCGGTGCTGCTTGAGCACCGCCAGGCGGTCGGTGGTGACCGTGCCTGGAGACATCTCCACGGCCAGGGGCATGTGGGGAGCGCGCTGGAAGCGGTTCAAGATGTTAAACAACCTGTCCAGCTCTTCCGGTGCCAGAAAGGTGGGGGTGCCGCCGCCAATCGCCCCGCGGGCAAACTGGGCGTCCGGACCCAGCGCTCCATGCACCTGCTCCACCTGTCGCTCCAGGGTGTCCAGATAGCGGCGGGTGAGGGGCTCGTCTGCGCCGGTGGTGGTGAAGAGATTGCAGAAGCCGCAGCGCATCTCGCAGAACGGGATGTGGGCATAGAGGAACAACGCACGGCGATCCTCCTCTGCCCAGAGTTCCTTCAGAGGCAGGGCGGGTTCGAGCCGTTGATACGCCATCTTGTGCGGATACGCATAGGCGTACCCTTGGAAGAAGCCGCCGCTCTGAAAGTAGGTGCGGAAGTTCATGCGGCCTCCTTTTCGGGAGTGAGAACCGTCTCGCCATACGGCACGGTCCAGACTGAAGGATGCGCCAGTCGGTGGCCCGTCCAGCCTTCTTCACCATAAGCGGTGCCGTGATCAGAGAGAATCAGGCAGAAGACGGGGCGCTGACGCCGCTGCAGGGCGGTGGTGAGGAGCGGAAGCTGCGAGTCCACATAACGCAAGGCGGCGGCATGGCTCTCCAGATCATCCGGGCCCTGCTCGCGGCAGTAGAAGTAGTTGGGCTGGTGCAATGCGGAGACGTTGATGAAGAGCAGGCTCTTCTGGTCCGGGGGCAGTGCAGCCAGACGTTCCGCGGCTTTGGTGAACTGAAGCTCCGTGGAGTGGCGATTGGTCACGCCCATCTCCGTGCTCCAGTGCGCCTCGTGAAAGAGCCCGGGCAGGACCCGGCTGACGGCGGTTTGTTGATTGAAGAAGCCCACGCCGCCGATGCAGAGGGTGTGATAACCCTCATGCGCCAGACCGGTGACCCAATTGTCACATTCAAAGGTCTTGGTGTGCGTGCCGGTAGTTTCACTGCCCGCGAACTTCGCCGCGAAGAGCCGCGTGTTGTCAGCGGAAGGATCTGCCGGAGTGGGCAGGAACCCTGCGAAGAAGGCCTGGTGCGCCGCATAGGTGAAACTTCCCGGCGTGTGCCGCTTTTCCCAACCGCGCGGCAGTAGCGCGGAAAAGTGCGGCGTGTTCCCGGCATGAAGCTCACGCTCCGCCACATCGTAGCGCAACGTATCTAGCACCAGCATCAGAATATCGTGGCTGCCCACGATGCTGTTCATGTCCCAAGGCATGAGTCATGTTTCCTGAACGGCGGGAGGGCTGCAACGAAAAACGGGGCCTGACCCGCTGCGCGGGAGACAGAAGACTTGAGCCGCCTGAGGGCGGAGACGCCAGACACCAGACCTGAGACAGGGAGGGGTGTGAACTTTCCGGAAGAGAAGTTGGAATTGAACCCGGAGGGTTCGCCACGAATAGCCACGGGTGGAGCGAGCGTAGCGAGTGCAACCCGTGGATGTGAGGGCGCGTGTTCTACCGCGGAGCGGTAGGCCTGATGGTGCAAGCTTCGGTGAGTGTGAGATCGCGGGAAGGGTCTCAGGGGCAGTCAATGCGATGGGCCTACCACTCCGTGGTAGAAGACCCGAGGGAGCTACCATGGGTAGTCCTCGCTACGCTCGGCCGACCTCATGGCTATTCATGGTGAACCCTCCGGGTTCGGCTGCAAACACGCTACAGCACCGGGACAAGCTGCAATCGACGATGTTCCATTGTTGAGCCGCCTCATAGGCAGTCAGGATGCCAGGCGCACTGCGAGCGCCTCTCCCTTCGTACACCCGCGGGGCCGGAGACCCCGCCTCCTTTACTCTGCGGCCAAGTGGCCTTGAAGCTTGTTGTGAATAAAGGAGGCGGGAGTTCCCGGCCCCACTCAGTTGACCGTGCCTTTGCGCGGCCGAACCAAGCCCTCGAAGGATGGCAGGGTGAGGGAGATCCTCTGCACAATCACCTCCCAACACCTTGCCAACTACCCACTGAACTCAAAGCTCCTTCGGCATCCAAGGCTCCAGCTTGCTCACCTCTGCCTTTGCGCTTGATGTCACAGGAATGCCCCAGAACTCAAAGAATGGACCGAGGTTCTTCTTCGTGATCTTGGAGAACCTCACCAGGAACTGGTCGCGCTTCTCTTCGTCGTTCTTGGGGGTGGGGCCGAAGGACGGATCGGAGAAGGACCAGATGTATTTCTTA
The DNA here is from genome assembly GCF_000739655.1 of Verrucomicrobium sp. BvORR106. Taxonomy (GTDB): domain Bacteria; phylum Verrucomicrobiota; class Verrucomicrobiia; order Verrucomicrobiales; family Verrucomicrobiaceae; genus Verrucomicrobium. Next base: position 16,032 of record NZ_BATR01000062.1, read on the forward strand.
TAGTTATCCCAGCCGAAGGCCTGCACGAGCTGCACATAGGTGGTCAGCGCATGGAAAGGATCGCCTTTCCACACCGCCCACTTTTCTCCCTGATCCTTGGCTTTCTTTGCCGCATCGATGTGTTTCTTGATGGACTCGGGGCTGACACCGCCGTGGCCGATCAAGAGCTCCTTCTTGAGCACCTCGGTGTAGCAGTAGAGGCCGAAGACGTTGTTGGTCACTTCGCCGGTGCCTTCAAAGGTGAAGTTGCCGCGCTGGTGGTTGTGACCGATCTCGTGATAGAAGCCCCATCCCGGGTATTTGATGCGGCCGTAGGTCACCATCTCCACCGTCTCCGGAGTGTGGATCATGATGGGGTAACCAGAGTGCATGAAGCCTGCGCTGATCTGCACATCGCCCACCATGCGCTCGGGCCGGGTGCGTTCGGCGGTCTGGTTGGCGATGTCATCTTGAGCCGTCACCACACGGTCCCAGAACTCCATGAGCTCTGTGGGGTTCGTGATCTTGCGAGCCACCTCGCTGGGGAGGCTCACCACCATCTTCTCGCCGGCCAGTTCCGCCCAGGGGCCCTGGGCCTTTTTGATGTTGTTCCACTGATCATCGGTATCACGACCCAGCTTGAAATACGGGGATTCCACGGCTCCGGCGATCTTCACCTTGAGCGGTTCAGAGGCGTTCCGTCGGGCACGACCGGGGACGGTGATGTATACGAGGCCTCCGAAGGCGGTGCCCACTTTGGTTTCGACATTTTCGATGCCGACGGTGCGGGTGATGTCTGGTGCACGACGCCAGCTTTCCAGGTGGTAGAGGGTGTCACTGTGGCAACCCACGCGGATGGCGAAGCCGCTGCCGACCATGGACTCCGGCACGGTCACGGTGAGCGGTTCTCCCGCCACGGCATACAGTCCGGTGCTGGTCCAGCCGTCGATGTTGGCGTCCACGGTTATTTCCTTGGTCACGCGTGCTGCGTCTTTGGGGGGCTGGCCGGGGAAGACGGCGGATGCGGGATGCGCGGCCACGGAGGGACTGCTGGCCAGGCGCAAGACGCGGGTCTCCATGCCCAGGCGAATGCGCTGGGAGGCGTGCTGGGCCATGGTCAGGGGTTGTTCTTTGGTGGGGATACCGGAGTCGCCTTCACCCAGGGCACCCATCACCGCACCTTGCAGGGAGTTGCGGCCGGGAGGCTGGGCAGCCAGGGCCACCTGGATGGCGTTCGTACCCTGGGCGATGTCATCCGGCGTTAGCGCGGGGCCGCCTTCCCGCTGTTTCTTGATGGCGGTGATGGCGTCGAACGCGTTCATCATGCGCGGCAACTCCGGTCGGGCGGTGAACTGGCGGATGACGGCGGCGTCAAAGCCACCGGCATCAGTGAAGGCGAGGCCCGTGGGCATGATGGCGTTGTTGAAGCCGTGGGCGATGCTCAGGGCTTTGCCGCCGCTCGTTTGCTCAAAGGCCCAGCCAGTCATGGCAGCGATGATGCCGCCACCGCCCTTGATGTACTCAATCGCTGCCTGGCCTTCGGCGGGATCGGTGATGCTCTGGGCGTTGAGGATGACCACGTCGTAGTCATTCAGTGACTTCTTCTCGAGCGGGCCTTCCAGCTTCTCCGCGCGGAAGCCCTTCTTGTCCAGGAAGGCGGTCAAGTTGGTTCCCTTGATCCCGATGCGCGGCTTCTCCTTGTTGCCCACCCAGCGCACGGCGTTCGGCAGCAAGGCACCCATGCCGCCGTCACCGGCATCTTCCGCGTTCAGATAACTATTGTGGCCGAAAATCATGAGGCGTCCCTTGCCGTAGCCAGCGGCGGCAGCGAGGGCGAGCTCCGGTTTGCCGGATTCTGCGGCGGAGAGCACCGGGAAGGCGAGGTTGCCCCAGATAGCGACCGGCCCAGGTGCTCCAAGCCTGGGGATAGAGGAAACGCCTGAAAGAATCTTGGCGCGTTCCGCGTTTTGCCATTCACCGGGTGATGCAGCCGGTGCCGGCGCGGTGCCGGGTGCCGTCGGCCGGGTGGGAAGAGCGGTCTGGGCGGAACCGGCCCCCTGGGACAGGGCCAGCAGAAGGGTTAGGGTGAGAGGAAGCGGTTTCATGGCGGTGGGTGGATGAGATGGAATGGGA
>NZ_BATR01000061.1 GCF_000739655.1 Verrucomicrobium sp. BvORR106
GGAAGAACGAGTCACGTCTGGTGCTGGTGCCCGGGGACACTTTCCGCAAGCCCGTCGCCGCAGAGTGGGATGGCAAGGAGTTCGCCGTGCAGGGGCCTGGTTTCCACGAACCGCGGTCCGCCGGGCGGGTGGTATCGGACGACAGCGGGGCCTTCCTCCGCTTCGCCGGCACGGACCGCGCGGGAGCTTATCGGGTGACCGTGGCAGGTGAGCCGGCGGCGATGTTCGCCGTGCAGATGGCGGCGCAGGAGTCGGATCTGCGGCTGGTGGACCAGGAGAAGATCAAGACGGCACTCACCGTCACGCGGGCCCCTGGTGCGCTGGTGCCTGCCACACAGCTGGTGGTGAAGCAGGAGTTCTGGACCCCGCTGATGTGGCTGGTGGGGGCCTTTTTCCTGATTGAAGCCTTTTTTGCCCATCGCCTCAGCCGGGCCCGATCAGCATGAGTTTCCCGTCCCCCAGTTTTGACTTTGCCCTGGCCGCAACTGCTCCGCAGTGGACGTTGGGGTTCGAGGGCATATCACCCGGGCTGGCTGCCGGATTCTTCCTGGTGCTGTCCGTGGCTTGCATCTGGGCCTATGCTCGCTGGTCAACGGGGGTGGGCACGGGACGGCGCGTGGCCATGGTGATGCTGCGCGTGCTGGCGGCGCTGGTGCTCTGTCTGCTGCTGGCGCGCCCGGTGCTGCGGCTTTCTTTGAAGGAGCGGGTGCGGCAGCCCCTGCTGGTGCTGGTGGATTCCTCAGAGAGCATGCAGTTCCCTGATCAACGCCAGCAACGGGAGGATCTGCAACGGGCGGCCATCGCCACGGGCATGGCCTCGCCTGAAGGCGGTCTGGGACAGAGTTTGCCACCGAGTGCCGCCACGGAACTGGGTGAGGTGAGCCGTTGGGACCTGCTGCAGAAACTGGCGGCCAATGACCGCCTCGCGCTCTGGAACCGTCTTTCCGAGCAGGCGGATCTCCAGTTCTACCAGTTCGGCCGCAGTGCCTTCGCCCCCGCGCAGCCGCCTGCGATGGAGGAGGGGCGGCTGAGCACAGGCGAGGCGTCGGCTTTCTTCAGCCGGCTCAAACCGCTGGAGCAGGCCACGGCCATTGGCGAGTCCCTTCGGCAGGTGTTGCAGGAACCGCGGGCCCAGGCCCCGGTGGGCGTGCTCCTGCTGACGGATGGCGGAAACAACACCGGCACCTCGGCCATTGAGGCCTCGCAGATCGCCCTGGAGCAGAAGGTGCCCTTGTTCATCTACGGGCTGGGCGTGACCTCGCCACTGGATCTGCTGGTGAAGGAAGTGCATGCGCAGAAGCTCGCTTTTGCCGGGGAACGCACCGAGGTGAAGGCGCACGTGCTTTCCCAAAGCCTGCCAGAGCAGCGGGTGGTGGCCGTGCTGAAGGCCAACGGCGAGACGGTGGATGAACAGGAGCTCACGCTGGGCGGTGACCGGGATGTGGAAGTGGTGTTCCACTTCATCCCCCGCACCGCGGGCGAGCTGAAGCTGGAGGTGTCCGTGCCGCTCCTGCCCGGTGAGGCGGGGAAGGGGAACAACGTGGCGGCCAACACGATGCGGGTGACGGACACGAAATTCCAGGTGCTGCTCATCGAGCAGGAGCCGCGATGGGATTTCCGTTATCTCCTCGATTACCTGCAGCGCGATCCGCGTCTGGAGGTGAAGTGCGTCATGATCGACGGCGAACCCGGCCTGGAGCAGGCACCGGGGTCGCCCTTCCTCCCCAAGCTGCCGGAGGATCGTGAAACGTTCTTCAAATCTCACGTGATCATCCTGGGCGATGTGAATCCGGAATCACTGGGGCAGCAGCGCATGGAGATCATTGCCGAGTGGGTGGAGGCAGGGGGCGGCATCATTTTCCTGACGGGCTCAAATCACAACCCAAGGTCCTATGTGGGGACGCCCCTGGAACCTTTACTGCCGGTGGTGCCGGACACCGTGTCGCCGCGGGAGTGGGTGAGGCAGCGTGCGGCGGAGCCTTTCAAGCTGGAGCTTACCCGCCCGGGGCGGGAGTCGGCCTACCTGCAGATGGATCCCAACCCTGAGGTGAGCCAGGAGATCTGGAGCCGCTTCCCCGGGGTGCGGTGGACGGCACCGGTGTCCCGCGTGAAGACTGGAGCGGAAGTGTTATTGGTAGATACCCGGCCGGATCGCGAGGGCCGCTACGGACAGTTACCGGTGTTTGCCATGCAGGGCTACGGTGCGGGCCGGAGTGTGTACTTCGGGACCGATGAAACTTACCGCTGGCGGAGCCGCACGGGGGAGAAGTACTACTCTGTGCTCTGGGGCCAGATCATGCAGACGCTTTCCCTGCAACTGCTGGAGGGGGCCTCCCCGCTCACGCAGTTGAAGAGCGACCGCAAGCAGTACGTGGTGGGCGACCGGGTGGTGATCAGCGGCAATGCCTACACGGAAGGTTTCAGCCCGCTCATTCAGCCCTCTCTGGACGGGATGCTGAAGGTGGAAGGGGCGGAGGGGCAGCAGCCCTTCAGCCTGCATGCCACGGAGCGGAATGCCTTCCGCGGTGACTTTGTCGCAGAGAAGCCCGGACTCTACACCTATGTGACGCAGCGGGATCCAGATGGCATTGTTAGTTTCGAGGTGTTGGATGCCCGCTTGGAGCAGTCTCAAACTGCGCTGAATGACAAGCTGCTAAAGGCGATGGCGGATGCGGGTGGCGGGAAGTTCTTCCGTGAGGAGGATCTGCACACGCTGCCGGATCTGGTGGGGTCGCGTGCCGCCACGGTGACGTCCTTCAAAAAGCTGGACCTCTACCACTCAGGCTGGTTCCTCACGGCGCTGCTGGCGTTTCTGTTTGGAGAATGGCTGCTGCGACGTCTGAGCCGCCTCAAGTAATATTTGAATGCTGTCCTTTCCGAATGAGCACTGAAACCGCACCGCAACGACCCACTGCTGCCAGCAGGCCTGAGCTGCCCGTGGCCATCGGTCGCATGCTGGACCGCGTGCGCTGGCGGGAGGCCGGGCTGCAGGCGGCGGTGGGGCCGCTGTTGGTGCTGGCGGTCCTCGTGTTGCTCTGGGTGATCCAAGCTTGCCTGGACCGGCATCTGGATTTCTCGCTGCCGGTGCGTCGCTTGTTGATGGGGCTGGAGGTGGTGGCAGCGGTTGTTACTCTTTATTTCCTCGCCCTGCGTCCGCTGATGCGTTTGCGCTCCCGACGGCAGGCAGCGCAGTTGGTGGAGGGGCTGCGCCCGCAGTTCCGCTCAGCGTTGATCTCCGCGGTGGAGCTGACCTCACCACAGGCGCAGGTGGAGACCGCGCCGCAGTCCCGGGCACTGGTGGCGCATCTGTTGACCGATGTGTCTGAAGAGGTCGGGCGCTCCGATTTGGCTGCGGACCTGTTTCGTGCCGATCGGGTGAGGCGGTGGACGTGGATCTTACTGGCAATTCTGGTCGTGGCTGGCGGGCTCTGGCTGACGCAGCGGCCTCTCTCCACGCTGCTGGTGCAGCGGCTGTTCCTCTCCAGCGTCGCGCTGCCGGGTGACACGACCGTGGTGTCACTTACCGGGGACCTGCGTCTGGATCCGGGTATGGATGCGCGTCTAAGCGCCCGGGCGGAAGGACGGATCCCGCAGATGGGACGGCTCGTGGTAACCTATCCCGGTGGCCAGCAGGATGTGGTGGAAGTGACGCCTTCTGCCGAAGATGCCGCCGTCTTCACGCATACGGTCAAAAATGTGCGGGGTTCGTTTCAGTATCGTTTTGAGCTGAATGACGGCGTCGGTCCAGAGCATCGGGTGAGGGTGGTCATTCCACCCGCGCTGAAGGAGATCCGCTTCACCCAGATCTATCCAGGCTACACCGGACTGCCGGAGACGCGCATGGCGCCCTCGGCTCTGCGGCTGTTGCATGGTTCCAAGCTGCGCATCGAGGCGGTGGCGACTCTGCCTCTGGACTCGGCGGTTCTTGAAATAACGGGCGGAGAATCACGTCCGCTGGCCGTGACGGGTGAGGATCGGGCTGCCATGACGCTGGAGCTGCCGGTGCCGGCCCGTGGCTGGACGGGGCTGAGCCTGCACCTCAAGAGTGCGGATGGCACTCCGTCCGTGAATGACCCGGTGTACCGGATCGAGATCGCCACCGACCAGCCGCCGATGGTGGCGCTGCTTCAGCCGAAGAAGGACCGCCTCAGCTTGTTGCCCCGGGACAAGGTGCCGCTGGCGTTTCGTGTGACAGATGACTACGGCTTGAAGGGTCTCGTGCTGCAGTATCGCATTTTCCGACCGGGGTTGAGTGAACTGAGCGAGGCCACGGAGAAGGGCAGCGTGGGCATCGAGTTCCCTGCCGGTGAGAAGACCTTCGTTCACAAGATGGAATGGGACCTCGGCCGGGTGGTGCCGCCGCTCACCGCAGGCTGCCGCGTGACCTGCTGGATCGAGGCGGAGGACAATAACACAGTCACGGGGCCTTCCGTTGCGAAGAGCCTCGAGAAGCTCATCGACATCGTGACCGAAGAACAAAAGCGCCTGGAGCTGCTGGAACTCTTGGGTGAGCGTGCCCGCGCCATTGAGAAGCTCTATGACATGCAGCGGGCCACCAATGAGAAGACGGACCAGTCCATCCGCTAGAGAGCGCCCGTAGAAAAGTCGCCTGCCGCCACGTATTTATCCCCACCCTGAACGCCATGAAACCGCATCCCGCCCTGGCCACTGCGTTCGTCCTGCCCTGCTGCCTCACGGGCACCTTGCTGGCGCAGACCACCCTGCCGCCCCGCACGGCTGCCTACCAGCACAGCGTGTCCCAGGAGCAACTGCGACTGGAAACGCGGAGACAGGAGGTGGAGATGCTGGAGGTGCTGGGGGAACTGGGGCAGTACCAGTTTACCAAGACGGAGCACGGCGAACTCAAGGACGTGCTCGGGCAGCTGGACGGCGTGGCGGAGAAGAACATGCCTGAGGTGGTGCGCCTTTTGCGGGAGGCCAGCCGCCAGGATCAAGTGGACCAGACCAAGGCCCGCCTGGTCACTGCCAGCACGGGACAGAAGACCATCCAGGCTCAACTGCGCGCCATGGCGGATCGTCTGTTGCTTCAGCGCGATGAAGCCACCCTGCGGGAGCGGTTGCGGGCGCTGGCCCTGCGGCAGAAGACCAATCAGCGTGAAACGGAGCGGTTGGCGAAGCAGAATCATCGTCCTGAAGAGCTGCCCGCAGAACAAAGTGGGGCGCTGGCCCTGGCGAAATCCGAGCAGACCGGACTGCAGGAGGAGCTGCGTCTCATGAAGGAGTCGCTGGACCGTCTGGCCAATCATGCGAGCCCTTCACGGGATGCTTTCCGTGAGGCGCTCAACACGGCCAAGGGACGGGGGCTGGAGAATCTGCCCCGCGAAGCGGTGGAGAAGCTTCAGCGCAATCTCAACGAGGCCGCCCACGCGGAGGACCGCATTCATGAAGGGCTCATGGCAGTGATGGAGAACCTGGATGCGCGCAAGCCCAAGGAGCAGCAGTTGCAGGAGCTGGCGAAGGACCTGCGCCAGATGGCGGCCCAGCAGGAACGTCTTGCCCAATCCACTCCTCAAGCCAAGACGGCCGACCAACAGAGTTTGAAGAAGGAGCAGGAAAAGCTCTCTGACCAGATGGAGCTGGCTAGAGAGGCGCTTGAGAAGCTCGACCAACAAGCGGTGAGCGAGGCGCGAAAGATCGAGGAAACTTCCAATCAGCTTTCCGAGAAGCTGGACACCCAGGATCTGTTGTCCAAGGCCGACAAGGTGGCGGAAGTGGCAGACACCCAGCAGGCACTCGCGGACAAGCTGGAGGCCCTGGCTGAGAATCTCACCGCGCAGGCGAAACAGATTGCTGAGAACGATGCCTCGCAGCCGGAGCGTCAGGCCCGGGCTCTGGCGGAGAAACTCCAGGATCTGGCCAAACAACAAGACAACCTCGCCAAAGAAACGGCGGAGGCCACCGGAGCCAAACAGGAAGAGCTGAAGAAGCAGCAGGACCAGCTCGCGGCTCAGGTGGAGTCCGCGCAAAAAGCGATCGAAAATCTGAGCCCCGAAGCTGGCCAGAAGACGCAAGAAGCCGCCAAGGAATCCAACCGGGTTGAGGAAATGCTCGGGCAGCAAAGTTTCCTTGATACCCCGGAGAACAAGCCGCAGGTGGCAGACGCCCAGAAGAAAGTGTCGGAGCAATTGCAATCGGCCAGCAAGGCGCTGCAGGACAAGGCGCAAGCGCTGGCCGAAGCCCGCGCCCAGCAGCCGGATGCCGCGCAGATGGCAGAGCAGGCCGCGGCGGCAGCGGAGAAGCTGAAATCGCTGGCCCAGCAGCAGGAGCAACTGGCGGAGGCGGCGGAGGAAGCAGCTGGCGCAGAGGCCCAGGCAGATCTGCAACAGAAGCAGGCCGCGTTGTCGGAACAGATCCAGCAGGCTCAGGCGGAAGCGGCCCAGCTCAATCAAACGGCAGGGGCCAAGACGGCCGAGGCGGCCAAAGGTTCGCAGTCAGCCTCTGAGCAACTCAAACAGCAAAACATGCTGGCTCAGGCAGACCAGAAGGCGAAGCTTGGCGAAACGCAGCAGCAGGTGGCGGATCAACTCAACGCTGCCGGTGAGCAGTTGCAGGCGCAGGCTGAAGCGATGCTCCAGTCCCAGCAGGATGCTGCCCAGCAAGCCCTGGCCGCTGCGGTGAATGAGGTGATGAATGCCCGCAGTCAGGTGCAGCTCGCCCAGCGGCAGATGGAGCAGGGGACGGCTGCGGAGCAGGTGCAGGAGCGGCTCGGAAAAGCGGCGGAGGCTTTCGACAAGGCGAACCAGATGGCCGCGGCTCTGGCCAGCCCGGTGCCCAAGGCCGTGGGTGAGGCGCTGCAAGAGGGCAAGGAGAATGCCGGTGAAGCCAAAGCAGGACTGGACAAGAACACTCCGCAAGCCCTGCCCGCTGAGAAGGTGGCAGAGAAGACCGCAGAGGCGCTGCAAAACGCGGATCAGGCTCTGGCCGGACTGCAAGAGGCCGCCGCCCAATTGGCAGCGCAACAGGCGGTGGAAGATCAAAAGATGGCCCAGAACGCTGCCAAGCCGGGCCAGCAGCAGGGCAAGAACCAGCCGTCATCCTCCAAGAATGCGAACTCGCGGGGTGAGTTCATGGAAAGCAGGTCAGAGGTGTCGGATTTCTCTGCGATCTCGAAGCTGCGCGGTGGCCAGCGGGATGCCCTGGACCTGCTTAAGCAGGAAAAGGTCTCTCCCGAGTACGAGGCTCTGGTCCAGCAATACATTCGCAATCTGGCAGACGGCCAGGTGCCCACGCCCTGACGGGAGAGTCTTGATGAAACAACTTCTGCGCCACCTTTCCATCCTCTTCATGCTGGGCTGCTGTGTCGTCGCCAGGGCGGCAGAGGAGGATGAGATCCTCTTTGGCAGCAAGGAGAAGGATGCCGCTGGGCTGATTGCGATCATCTACGACCTGAAACAGACGCAGGCCCGCCAGCCGTCCAACGTCTCTGCAGGCGAGTACCCTGACGTCATCAAAGAATTCCTGCAGAAGGGCTGGGATGAACAGGTGCTCAACCGGTTCTTCCGCATCACCCGGCCGCTCTACTCCACTCAGATTTTCATTCCGCGCATCTCCGCCAATGTCGCGCCCAAGGCCTATGGCGTGGACAATGTGATGCGCCCCTCCGCCTGGGTCATTCATTACAAGGGCCAGGTCTCGCCCCCTGAGGACGGCACCTATCGTTTTGTTGGCTATGCCGATGATGTGCTGGCGGTGGCCGTGAACGGCAAGACGGTGTGCATTGGCGCCCGGCCAGACATGGAGATGAAGAGCGTCTGGAAATCCCCTGAGCCCTTGGAGGGGGCGGATGCCTTCAATGGCAATCTCGTGTATGGCGACTGGATCCCGATGAAGAAAGACGAGCCCGTCGATCTGGATGTGCTGGTGGGTGAGCGTCCCGGCGGTGAGTTCGGCGCCTTCCTGCTCTTCCAGAAACAGGGCGAGACCTATGGCAAGGACCGCCACGGCAAGCTCGTGCTCCCGGTGTTCCAACTCGCCCGACAGCCGATCCCTGGCAAGGACGACGGGAGGTCACCGCCTTTCCAGAAGTCGGACCTGCTGTGGAAGCAGCATCGGTAGGGGGGGAAAGACATTAATTAACCACAGAGGCACAGAGAACACAGAGACTGATTTTTTTGACAGAATTAACGGAATTAACAAAATTGAGTTTCCTGTTACGAACGCAGGTGAAAACACTCCTCACAGGAAGCTGAACCCTAATTCCGTAAATTTTGTTAATTCTGTCTAAACCTCAGTTTCATTCCTCTGCGTTCTCTGTGCCTCTGTGGTTTAACCGAAATTGCCGCCACATGAATCGCGCCCTTCTCCTCATCTTTATTTCCTTAATGCCCCTGGCCGTGCCGGCGGTTGTCGCGCAGGAGCTGGGGCCGGCGGCGTTTGGTTCTTCTGAAAAGACAGATGGGGCGATGATCGGCATTTTCTACGATCTGAAGCAGACTCAGAAGCGGGAGAACCTGCCCAATGACTATCTGAGAACCCTGGGCGAGTTCCTCGACAGCGGATGGGATGAGAACGTCTTGAGTCGTTTTTTCCGCGGCACCAAGCCGGTCTATGCCACCGAGGTGTTGATCCCCACGATGAAGGCTGCGGCAGCTCCGCAGGCGTTCCATCTGGAGAACGTGGTACGGCCTTCTAGCTGGTTCGTGATCTACAAGGGGCAGGTATCACCGCCTGAGGATGGCACCTATCGCTTTGTGGGCGTGGCCGATGACGTGCTGGCGGTGGGGGTGAATGGGCGCACAGTGCTGGTCTCGCACTTCAGCGGGATGACGGATCACAGTCACTGGGTGGAACCATCGCCCAAGGAGCGGATTCCCTGCTGGGCCGGCGTCATGAAGCGAGGCGACTGGTTTGAATGCAAAAAGGACCAGATCATTGATCTCGACATCCTCGTCGGTGAATTCCCTGGCAATCTCTTCGGCGCCTGGCTCCTCATTGAAAAGAAAGGAGAGACCTATCCGGTCGTCAAAGACTCCGGCGGGAAACCCATTCTCCCCCTCTTCCAAGTCAAAGCCCGTCCAGACAACGACAAGAAGAAGGACGTTCCCTTTAGCATCAACGACAAGCCCTGGACGTGTCACAGGTAGGCGATCCGGTTTTGGACTCAAAAGCTGTAAGACCAGCTTTTGCATGCCTGATCCCACGGTCACACGTAGGGAAAGTGCAATGAAATAAGTGCACAAAAAACCCGCAGCTCGGGCTGCGGGTTTTGCCAGCGAAAGGAGACTTACTTGCCGTCCCGATCGGCATCACCAGGCAGTGCTCGCTCCACCCTGTCCCACGCGGCTCGTGAGGCGTGCCTGGCTTTTTCCCAGGCGAGTCGGGACTTGCCTTTTACGGAATCCCAATTTCGTTCAAGGTCTGTTTCCGCCTCGTTGTACGAGGCATACTGGCCCGAGCGATAGCTTTCGTATCCGGTCCGGTAGGCCGGTCCCAGATCATCATAGGTGCTGTCGACATCCACGTAGTCCTCGTTTCGGTAGTTCTCATTCCAGTAGGCGTCTTCAACGGTGGGATCGACCGCTTCTGCGACGCCTTTGCCCGCGAGACCGCCTGCTACGGCACCAATTGCCCCGCCTACGATCACACCCACTGGGCCTCCAGCCGCGCCAATTGCGGCTCCAGCGGCGGCACCGCCTGCTGCACCGACTCCGGTGCCAACGGGATGGGCCCCAGGTTCACCCGTGATAGGGTCCTCGTTTCGGTCGCCTTCGGAAGGATTCTCTCTCTGTGGTTGTGATGTGCTCATGGGATTTTTTTGTTTGATGTTCGTGTTCAGTTTCTGATTGGGCTAAGCCACCCGGCGTCGGCCTGTCACCATCCGGTAGACGACCAGCAGCAAGACAGCCCCGATCACGGAGGCGATGAACCCCACCGGTTCACCTTCATTGTACCAGCCCAGGTTCCGGCCCAAGAAGCCGGCGACAAAGGCGCCTACGACGCCGATCACCATGGTGATGAAGATGCCGCCGGGGTCTTTTCCGGGCATCAGTAGCTTGGCGACAGCTCCTACGATAAGGCCGATGATCAACATCCAGATGAATGACATATTTTTAGGTGGTTGATTTTGAACGGGCTTGGGCCCAGTGCCATGAGATCGGCAAGTTATGGTGTCGCGCGCTTACATTATTTACGGATTGCGAAATTTTGATAAGCTCATCGAACCCGCGCTCTCGCCTCATGCGAGTCAGGTGCTGAGTGACCCCGTCCGACGCTTGCCTGCACTGTTGCACCGTTGAGCAGCAGGCGACGACATGCCTGTGTCCATGACCCAAAATCTGTGGTGACAGAACTGCTGGGGTCACTTGAAGTGCCCTGAGGGAACTATCCCTGCCGGGCAAAGGCCGCGGCTCTTGCAATGAGGGCAGGCTCTGGACGGATGCCGGTGTAGAGCACGAACTGCTCGACCGCCTGCAGGACAATGACATCCGCTCCCGAAATGCAGGGTTTGCCCAAACTGGTTGCCAGTTGGATCAACGGCGTTTCGGCGGGAATCGCGACCACATCAAACACGGCCTGTGCCGAGCGTACCTGTGGTTCGGTAAAGGCCAGTTGCCCTGCTTCAGTGCCGCCGGTCATGCCGATAGGCGTGACGTTGATCAGCAGGCCCGGGGTTTCATGCTTGAGCTCCTGCTTCCAGGCATAGCTGTATCGGGAGGCCAGCGCTTCTCCTGCGGATTGATTTCGCGCCACGATGGTGCCCTTGGTGAATCCCGCATCTCGCAAGGCGCAGGCGACGGCCTTGGCCATGCCTCCGCTCCCACGAAGAGCGAAATCCAAATAAGTCGGGATGGCGTGCGACTTCAAGAGCGAGAAAACCGCGGTGTAGTCGGTGTTGTAGCCTTTGAGTACCCCTGCAGTGTTGACGATTGTGTTCACCGACATGATGCCTGCGGCGGAAGGTTCCAGCCCGTCGAGGTATTCGATGCAATCTTCCTTGAAGGGCATGGAAACGGCGCAGCCGCGAATGCCCAGCGCCCGGATGCCAGTGATCGCCCCCGCGAGATTTCCCGTGGTGAAGGCCTTGTAAACAAAGTTCAGCCCCAGCTCGCGATAAAGGAAGTTGTGGAAGCGGGTGCCGAAGTTTCCCGGTCGCCCCGAGAGCGACATGCAAAGCTGGGTGTCTCTGTTGATGGAGGATTCCATGAGGAAACCAAATGATGCGGTTGAAAAGGTGAGTGGAGCCCTTCTATCGGATCCCTGATTACGAACACCACGGCCAATTGGGTGCACGTTTGCAAGTATCCAGGGGGCCGCGGAGCATAGCGGTTCATCTGGAATCTTAATCTGGAGCCGTGCCGTCACGAGTTCGAAAAACTATGATGGGGGGCAATTCCCAATGACAACTCCCCGGAGCGACACAATATGTCGACGGGCTGTCGTAATGCATCTGGCCGTGTCGCCTCGCTGTTTCTGGGAGGTGCGCTCAGCGGAGCTCTGCGAACGATGGCTCCAACAATTGGTCCTGTATTATGAGTGAGCGATCGAAGAGCACGCTATTTTTGGAATACGAAGGCAAGTTGGACCACGCTGCAGATGCTGTTCGGAGGGATCCCGAAAACAGGAAGTCCGTAGAGAATCTGCTTGGACTCTTGGAGTATTACGTTGGCCGTGCAATTCCAGGCGACTTCGAATTGGAGATGGAAGTGTATGGCGAGGCCAGATACTGGCTGGCAGAGGACAGGTGCCGCGATCAAGTATGGGCATGGATGCTGAAGATGGCAAGGGAGGCCAAAGGAGAGCAACAAGGTAGAATGTGCGTTAAGATCTTTGAATATCTTACTTTGCCCAATGTGGGGGTGGAGTGGATGACTTTGGTGTTCGACACTTGGTGCGATAATCGGCTGAAATGGATCTTGCCTGAAATTTACCGACACAAGCCTGAGCAGCTTTGTTGGGATATGCTGGCGGTCTCAAACGCTGTGGAGGCTAGAAATGGCAAATGAGAATACGTTGCGTGGTGGGTGGTGGCGTATCGGCTACCCATGCGGCACGCGGGTTCATTCGCGTAAAAAATTTAGGAGGGGCCCAATGTTGGTAATATCACAGACCCGCGCCAACACCTTGCCCAAGTCGTAGGGATGGTCAGATTAGAACCATGACCGAGAACCATGGTGTGCTGTGGCAAAGAGGAGAAGCAGGCCGTCGCATCTCATTCTAAACCAAATCCTTAGGAAGTATGAAGATGCTGAATAGACGTAGTTTCTTGTTACGGTTGATGTGCACGCTGCCCTCGCACAGTGTGTTTTGTGATGACGTGAAGGATCGTTCAAGCTATGTCAAGCTGTATGAGCAATGGGAGGCTGTGATTGAAAAGGCACATCGTGATGGTCGAAGCACCATCACGTTTGTGGATATGGATCTAAGGAAAAAGCTGGGCGAGGGGGCGTGGCTTGAAGCTCCCTTGCTCAAGAAGAAATTGGAGCACAATAGCTATGTGGTTTTCATTCTTGATGCCAGCCAGCAACTGGTCGCGTTCTCGAAACAACGTGGTGTGAATATTGAAGAAGGAGACCTTTCGGAAAAAGGTTTGAGTAGGTGGGGCGAAATCTTGGATGAGTGGATTGCCTTGAACAAGAGCAAGAATTCGAGTGGCGGCAAGTAGCGCCAGAAGACGGGCTATAGATGAATCTGCTGTGCGAAATTGCCGTGGAATCTTCAGAGGGCGTGGGAGATGTGAGGCGCAGCAGCTCAACTAAGCAGCTTGATCATCTTCTCCGCGACCCCCTGTGCTGATGCAGGGTTTTGTCCGGTGACGAGGAGCCCGTCAGTGATGCTGTTCGGTTGCCAGGGCGGTACGGTGTGGAAGATGGCACCCTGGCTGGTGAGCGCTGTTTCCAACTCGAAGGGCACATCGGTCTTGGCGTAGTTCTCCTCTTCCTCATTGGTGAAGGACGTGATGTTTTTGCCGTCCACGATGTAGGAGCCGTCGCTCAACCTCACGTTTAGCAGTGCCACGGGCCCGTGGCACACTGCGCCCACCACTGCCTTGCGCTCATACGTCTCACGGACGACTTGCTTGAGCAGCGGGTGTTCGGGCATGTCGACCATGGGGGCCAGTCCTCCAGGAACGAAGATGGCGTCGTAGGGGCGGACATCGACGTCCGAGAGCTTTCCGGCCTTCTGCATCCGGGCCCATCCGTCGCCGACGAGGAAAGACAGGTTCGCTGGATCATCGGCGAGATGGAGCGCATCAAGGTAGGGTGTGTCTCCCGTGAGACTGACGAAGTCCACTTGGTATTTGACCTTGTCGAACTCTGCATACGGATGCGCCACTTCGGGAAGAAAGATGCCCGTTCTCCGGTTGTGGGGACCGATGACGTTGGCGTTCGAAAGGATGATGAGAATCTTCTTGGACATAGTGAAGGTGAGTTTGGGTTGATAACGATGTGCTGGTTCAATGAAGCTTTCTGACGATGGTCACGGTGCGGGATTCCAGACGGGGGACGATCTCTCCCACCACGATCTGCTGGTAGTGGTCCGATTGCCGGTGAGCATCGGCGGCATACTGGTCGGCATAACATTCATGCAGGATGAACTCGTTGGGGTCAGTCTCTGACTGGTAGACGGAGTAAAAGAGGTTTCCCTCTTCCTTCCTGGTCTGTGCGGCCAGCTCTGGCAGCAGCTCCAGGACTCGCTGTGTTTCCGATACTTTGACCTTCCAGATGGCGATGATCTCTTTTTGCATGGTGTGCCTCCTCTCAATCACTGGGGATGCTGGCAAATCTTCACTTGGCGGTGCTCTTCACGGCATCGAGGATGACGGCGAGCACCTCCTTGGGTTTGGACAGCATCGCCACATGGCCCGCGTCAAGAACAGTGGTTTTTGATTTGGCCCGCTTCGCCATCCACTCTTCCAGCTTGGGGTTGATGGTCTTGTCTTCTGAGGCGACCACATACCAGGAGGGTTTCGTCTTCCATGCGGCCTGCTGGCTCACTCCGGCGAAGACTTTGGGCGAGGCGGGTTGCTGTACGGCGTAGATCATCTCCTGCTCGCTCTTCGACAAATCCCCGGCGAATGCCTTGGCCACTCCTTCTTTGGAAACCGTGAGGAGGCCGTTTGTTTCCTTGAGAAAATCGGAGAGCTGGGTTGCCGCGGCGTTCGCACTCAGGGTCGGCACGGTTTCGCCTTTGTCGGGAGCAAAGGCCGCGATATAGACCAGGCCTTTGACCTTGGGATGTACTCCTGATTCCGTGATGACAAATCCACCCCAGGAATGGCCCACCAGAATCACGTCGCCCTTGGCTCGCTCAAGCGCCGCGTTCGTTGCTGCCACATCTTCATCGAGGGATGTGGTAGGGTTCTGGACAGAGATGACTTCAAATCCGTCCTCGACCAGCGGAGTGATGACTTTGTTCCAGGATGTGCCGTCAGCCCAGAGGCCGTGGACGAAGACGATGGTGGGTTTTGCGTTCATGGCTTTTTCGGTTTGAGCAATAACACTTGAGAACAGGCCGCAGACGGCGGCAGCTAGGGCAATGGCGAGTTTCATATGCGGATGTCGGGTTATGGAGGGGTGGGTGTAGGGTGGAATTCAGAGACGACGATCCCCTTCGCCGCAGTCACTTCGGAATGCGGTTCGTGGATCCTGTCTGGAGATGTCTGACTGGAGCGGCTAAGGTGTGGCGGCAAACAAGTTGCCGTGTTGCCTGGGCTGGCAACGGAGGTATTGCTTGGGTGCCTTGATCTGTGCTCCGAGTGCGGCTGCCGCATGCCAGGGCCAGCGTGGGTCGTATAACATGGTGCGAGCCAGCGCGATCATATCGGCGTCACCCGTTCCGATGATGGCCTCTGCCTGCTCATATGAGGTGATCAGCCCCACAGCGACGACCGGCATCTTGACCGCTGCTTTGACAGCCCGCGCCAACGGTACTTGATAGCTGGGGCCCACCGGAATCTCCTGGGCTGGATGCAAGCCTCCGCTGGAGATGTGGATGGCGCTACAGCCGCGCTTCTCCAGTTCCCTGGCAAAGATGATGGACTGCTCCACATCCCATCCACCAGCGACCCAATCCGTCGCAGAGAGGCGCACGCTCACGGGCTTCTCTGCAGGAAACACGGCGCGCACGGCATCAAAAACCTCCAGTGGAAATCGCATGCGATTCTCGAGCGTGCCCCCGTATTCATCTTCACGCTGATTCGAAAGCGGCGAAAGGAACTGGTGCAGCAGGTACCCATGTGCCGCATGAAGCTGGATCAACTGGATGCCCAGCCGGTCGGCGCGGGTGGCGGCGGCCGCGAAGGCATCGCGGATCCGCGTCATGTCCTCGATTGTGAGCGCGGTGGGAGGATGATCGCTGCTCTCGAAGGGAATGGCGGAAGGTGCCACCGTCTGCCACCCGTGGGCGTCTCCAGGGGGAAGCTGGTCACCTCCCTTCCACGGCACATCGGTCGAAGCCTTCCGTCCGGCGTGAGCCAGCTGGATGCCGATGGGCATGTCGAAACAGTTTCGAATGCCTTCCAGAACCCGGCGCATCGCGGCTTCCGTCTCATCATTCCACAGGCCGGTGTCTGCGTAGCTGATGCGCCCTTCAGGCAGCACTGCTGTCGCCTCAATGGTGAGCAAGGCTGCGCCAGAGAGCATGAACTGGCCGAGGTGAACGAAGTGCCAGTCCGTCATGCAGCCCTCCACCGCCGAATACTGGCACATGGGTGCCACGACAATGCGGTTGGCCAGGGCGAGATTGCCAACCTGGATGGGCTTGAAGAGAGCAGGATGATTCATGAGAATGCGGCTTGATGTGGGAGGAGTACTTTTAGCTGTAAACCAATCACAGTTGGGAAGTTTCCCGCCACAGATCGATTCCCGCTTCCTTGGCGAACTGATCAATCTCCTCCAGCTCCGCGGTGCTGAATTCGAGGTTCTTCAGCGCATCGAGTGAGTCATCCAGTTGCTCGATGCTGCGAGCGCCGATGAGAGCTGAGGTCACGCGTTTGTCTCGCAACACCCAGGCGATAGCCATCTGAGCCAGAGTCTGCCCACGGCCTTTGGCAATGGCTGCCAACCCACGGACGTTGCCTAGATTCTGCTCCGACAGAAACTCCTGCAGGAAGGTGCCGCCATCAAGCACCCGGCCTGTGGGGGCAGCGCCGCTGAGATACTTGTTGGTCAGCAAGCCCTGGGCCAGTGCGGAGAAGCCGATGCAGCCCACCCCCAGATCTCCGAGGACCTCCAGAAGACCGTCTTCGATGTGACGGTTGAGCATGGAGTAGGAGGGCTGGTGGATGAGGAGGGGAACACCTTCGCTCTGCAAGAGCTCATAAGCGCGCCGGGTCCGCTCGGGGCTGTAGGACGAGATGCCCACATGCAGGGTTTTGCCTTGCTTCACGAGTTGAGCCAGGGCTGACATGGTCTCTTCCATCGGTTCCCCGGGCCAGGGACGGTGGGCATAGAAGATATCGACGTAGTCCACACCCAGTCGCCGCAGACTCTGGTCTATGGACGCGATGAGATGTTTCCTGGAGGCACCGATGCCGTAGGGGCCG
This sequence comes from Verrucomicrobium sp. BvORR106, assembly GCF_000739655.1. Taxonomy (GTDB): domain Bacteria; phylum Verrucomicrobiota; class Verrucomicrobiia; order Verrucomicrobiales; family Verrucomicrobiaceae; genus Verrucomicrobium. The sequence continues at coordinate 16,505 of NZ_BATR01000061.1, forward strand.
GGCCACATTTCGTATCCTGCCTTGGTGGAAATCAGAAGTTCATCGCGCAGATGCCCGCGAAAGTCTTTTTTCAGGATCGCTCCGAGGTTCTCCTCAGCACTGCCGTTTGGTGGTCCGTACATGTTCGCCAGATCGAAGTGCGTCACCCCACGGTCAAACGCACGCTGGACGACAGCACGGCAAGTCTCGAAGACATTCACCCCGCCGAAATTCTGCCAGAACCCCAGTGAAATGGCAGGCAGGGACAGGCCGCTCTTTCCGCAGCGGCGGAACTTTGCACTCTCGTATCGGGTGGGATTGGGTTCGTAGGTATTCATCGGTGTGTCATGACCAAGTCAGTTTTCGTGCCATGTGATTTCGAGCTTCCTTATCCGCTGAGGAAGAGCGTCTTGCGCTCAGGTGAGCTGTGTCGGTACCTGCTGCGAAAATTCGTTGCTTGCGAGTTCTCGTGAGAAGATGACGAGACTTCACCTGAGCGTCATGGAGGGTCTCGGTCGCTCAATACTTGATCACCGCCCGTCCGACGACCTCGTTCGCTCGCAGCAGGTCGAGATACTCGTTGACCTGCTCGAATGCGATCGTCTTGATGGTGTGGCGGATCTTGTCCTGTGCGGCCAGTGCCATGACCTCGGTCAAGTCGGCATTGTTTCCCCAGAATGAGCCGTGGAAGGTCTGCTCGCGCGAGACTCGAGGAAACAGCGGGACGTCGATGCGATCTCCCACAAACCCTACATCGACATAGTGACCGGAGATGCCCAGCAAGCTGAATCCCAGCTGCATCATTTCCGGAGCGCCCACGGAGTCGATGATGGCGTCGAGATCACCCTGGCCGGTGGCCTTGCCAAGTTCCGCCGCGATCTCCTTGGGGGTCTTGTTCTTGACGCTGATGACGTGATCCGCACCATAGCCTTTGGCGATCGCGAGTTTGTCCGGATTGCGGGCGAAGGCGACGACCTGTGCTCCACCCCCCAGTAGCTTGGCATACTGCACCGCATAGACGCCAAGTCCACCCACCCCGAAAACTCCAATCACCCGGCCCGGACCCAGCGCCCCGGCATCACGGAGTTTCTTGACGCCTCGATAAGGGGTCAAACCCGCATCGGTGAGTGGCGCGAGTTCCTCGAACTTCAGACGGCGCTCCACCTTGATGGCATAGCGGGACGGGACGGGGAGGTATTCCGCGAACCCGCCGTGAAGTCCGAACCCGGGCCAACGCACGTGCGTGCAGATCTGCGTATTGCCCACCAGGCAATGGCGGCAGGTGCCATCACCCCAGCCGGGCGCGACGACCACATGGTCACCTTCCTCGAATCCCACCGATTTCGATACGGCTCCGCCGATCTTGCTGACAATGCCTGTGATCTCATGACCCGGGGTGACCGGAGGTTTGATGTCGCCGTAACCCTGGAAGAACTTGTCCACCAGGAGCACGTCGCTGCGGCACATGCCGCAGGCCTTGACGTTGACGAGGATTTCATCGCCCTGGATATCAGGAACCGGGATGTCTTCAAGGATGAGGGGTTTGCCATATTCGTGAATGCGGGCTGCTTTCATAGTGTTTTGCTTTCTACTGTGGTGGGTTATCACTGAAAGGTTGTGTGGTGAGGCGGCGGATACTGAGCCGGTCAGTCAGAGCTGCTGCGGATCACCTGGGCAGTTTGGTTTTGTGGCGGCGAACCGAGACCGAGGAGCTCGGCGAGCCGTGTTTCGTAGTTGTCGTAGATGGGCGAGGCACCATCGGGCTGCACCCAGCCCGGATTCTGGCTGCGAAGGGCCTCAAGCACTTCCTGCTGGAGCTCGGCCAAAGAGAGACGCTTGGCATTCATGGCGAAGATGGGTGGTTCGCCCCATCAGTTTCAGGTTTCGTGCCAGGTGAGATTGCCGGGAGTTTCTCACTCACTGCGAGCCTGTTGAGAAGACGATGCCCGCGAATGGAATTGCTTCGAAACTTCGCGGGCTGCGAAATGTCGATGTGGGGGATGCGTTAACTTGAACCCAGCTGAAACATCCGCCGATGTAGTGGTGACAAGCCGATTCCCGGTGTAGAGAATCCTGTTTGCCTCTGTAACTTCTGCCTGATTAAAAAGTGGCGTCGATCCGACAGCATGAAAAATCGCCCACCGTGTTTGTGGTGGATGATGACTCGTCGATGCGCGAGTCGTTGAGCGGTTTGATGCGCTCTGTCGGGCTGCGCGTGGAGACGTTTTCCACGGCCAGGGAGTTTCTCCAGCGACCTCTACCCACGGGGCCCTCCTGCCTGATCCTGGATGTGGGGTTGCCGGATCTCAGTGGCATCGAACTCCAGCGCGAACTTCTCAACGCGCAACGCGTCATCCCCATCATCTTCATCACCGGTCATGGCGACATTCCGATGACGGTGCAGGCGATGAAGGCGGGCGCGGTGGAGTTTCTGACCAAGCCGTTTCGCGAGGATGTCCTCCTGGAATCCCTCCATCAAGCACTGGCCCGCGACCAGGCAGCGCTCGCTGGTCGGGCGGATTCAGACGGGCTTCGTACCCGCTACGAGACGTTGACGCCTCGCGAACGTGACGTGATGACACTGGTGGTGCGGGGGCTGCTGAACAAGCAGGTGGCGGCAGAGCTGGGCACCCACGTCATCACTGTGAAGACTCATCGCGGCCGGGTCATGCGCAAGATGAAGGCGGAATCTCTCGCGGATCTGGTGCGGATGGCGGAGAAGCTCCAGCTCGGAGCGTGAACGTCGAGCCTCTGATCCAGGGTGTGAGACCTTGGTATAATAGATTTTGAGCGAAAGAAGACGCACTCTGGTGGAACGCCCATCCGATGACCAAAGTGCCCCTCATTTCCGTAGTAGACGACGACGAATCGCTCCGCGAATCGCTCAAGGGTCTGCTAAGATCGCTCGGCTACGGGCATGCCGTTTTCTCATCGGCCGAGAGTTTTCTGGAATCAGAGGCGCTGTTCACGGCGGACTGCCTGATTCTTGATGTCTGCATGCCGGGGATGAGCGGGCCTGACCTCCAGAGAGAGCTCATCCGGCGGGGGCTGAAGATTCCCATCATCTTCGTCACCGCGCATGGAGATGAGAATGCTGCACGCATGAAGGCTGCCGGTGCCGTGGACTGCCTGCTCAAGCCCTTCAGAGAGGAAGCTTTGCTGCATGCGATTGATCGAGCCCTTTCCGACTAACCGAATGACTCCGAGAAAAACAACCTGCCCACAATTGTGTCATGAAGCTTGTCGATGCTCTCGTCTGTGTAATTGATGATGATGCCTCCATCCGGGAAGCCGTTTGCGGATTGCTGCGGTCAGAGGGATTGCGCGTGGAGACCTACAGTTCCGCGGACGATTTCCTGACGCGGGACCGTGCCGAGCCACCTGGCTGCCTTGTCCTTGATGTGGAGTTGCCCGGACTAAGCGGCCTGCAGTTGCAGCGTGAACTCTTCCGTCAGGAGCCGCACATCCCCATTGTGTTTTTGACCGGACATGGGGATATCTCCATGTCGGTGCGCGCGATCAAGGCGGGTGCCTTCGAGTTCCTCACCAAGCCTTTCGATCCTGAGGAACTGCTCGATGCGGTGCAAGAGAGCCTGCTGACGCGCGAGTACCGAGGCCCTCGGACGAAGGACCAAGAATCGTCGCTATCTGGTGAGATTGTCGGACTCGGCCATGCTTACCGCGCGTTGATCAAACAGATCGCCGTGGTGGCGCCGACTGATTCCACCGTCCTGATCCAGGGAGAAACGGGCACAGGCAAAGAACTGGTAGCACGTGAAATTCACAAGCTGAGCCGCCGGAAGGAGAAGCCTCTGGTCCGTGTGAATTGTGCCTCCATCCCGAAAGAGCTGTATGAGAGTGAGTTCTTTGGGCATGTGCGTGGAGCCTTCACGGGAGCCGTCAAGGATCGCATGGGGCGCTTTGAAGCGGCTCACGGTGGCACGCTCTTCCTCGATGAGATCGGGGAAATTCCCATTGAACTTCAAAGCAAGCTCTTGCGTGCGCTCCAGGAGAAACAATTCGAGCGGGTCGGTGATGAACGAACGAGGCGCGTGGATGTGCGGGTCGTGGCCGCGACGAACCGTGATCTCAAGGCCGAGGTGGCTGCAGGGAGATTTCGCGAGGATCTCTACTATCGGCTGAATGTCTTTCCTTTGCGCGTCTGTCCGCTTCGTGATCGTCGGGAGGATATCCCGCAGCTTGCCCGATACTTCGTGGAACTGATCGCCAAGGAGATGAAATGCACCAAGCCACGTCTGACCGAGGCAGGGGTGATCCGGTTGCAGGAGTATGACTGGCCGGGCAACATCCGCGAACTGCGCAATGTCATCGAGCGTGCCACCATCCTGGCACGTGGCAAGGTGCTCGAATTCGATCTTCCGACTGCGGCGGCTCCCGCGAGCGTGGCACCGGTGCTCCCGGCCTATCGACTCGGCAGCCAGGCAAACGCAGAACCCGAGTTCATGACCGAACCGGAAATTCAGCGTCGCGAGCGGGAGAACCTGCGCATTGTTCTGAACAAAACCGGCTGGAAAGTGGGTGGCCCCAGTGGTGACGCGGAGTTGCTGGGCATCAAGCCCACCACGTTGATCTCGCGGATCAAGAAGATGGGCTTGAGTCGCGAGACGTGAGCCGGGAGGACTGCTAATCACGTAGCGGTTGCGCGCGCAGCGCCTCACGGTTGGGGCCGTGGCGTGGTGGCGGTCTCCACGGGAAGTTGAGGTATCTGCACGGCAGGCTGTTTTCCTGTGAGCGTCTGCAGGAATTCAGTGATTTCATCGATCTCCATCTCTGTCAGCGTTGCGCCGAGCTGGCTGGAGCCCATGATGGCCACTGCCTCCTTCAGATCCCACACCTGTCCCGAATGGAAATAGGGGGCCGTGAGAGCAATGTTGCGCAGAGGCGCTGCGCGAAACACGTAGTTGTCGGTTTCGGTCTTGGTCACGGCAAAGCGACCCCGATCACCGGGTGGCCGCACCTTTGCATCCGGTGCGGCCACGACACCAAACGGGAAATAGGATTGCCCGCCGAGATTCACTCCGCTATGGCAGGCCACGCAGCCTTTGCTCATGAAGTGTTGCAGACCACGCAGTTCCTTGGTCGAAAGCGCCTTGGAGTCCCCTTTGAGCAGTTGGTCGAATCGAGAATCGGGCGTGATCAGCGTGGCTTCGAATGCCTCGATGGCCTTGGCCACATTCGCAAAGGTCACGGGCTCGGCGTCATCCGCGAATGCCTCCTCAAAACGTCGCACGTACTCCGGCAGACTCTTGATCACGGCGACGACGGCGGCGGGATCGCTCGCCATCTCGACACTTGCCTGCAAAGGGCCGGGCGCTTGCGTCTTCAAGTCTTCGGCACGTCCATCCCAAAACTGCGCCACATTGAACACGGCATTGAGCACGGTGGGTGAATTGCGCGGCCCTCTCTGCCAATCATGGCCAATGGAGGTGACGAGGTTGTCATCCCCGCCCATGCCGAGGTTGTGGCAGGTGTAGCAGCTGATGACGCCGCTCTTGGAAAGTCGCGGATCGAAGAAGAGCATGTGGCCCAGTTCACTGCGGCCAGGAGTCACGGTATTGCCCTTCAGTTCGGGAATGCCGTAGGGCACAGGTCTGAACATTGCCTGGGCCTGGGTGATGAGCATCGGTTCTGTCGGCTCTGCCAGCAATCTCCCGACAGCAAGGGCAATGGCGACGATGGGCAGAAAGATGCCTGCAGAGGGGGTAGCCATGCAATCGCGCAAGGTGTTCCTCCTGGCAGCGGATGGGGATGTCGTGGAGAGCTTCGGATTGGGCTTCATCTCGGCGCGGCAATTGAGGGCCCGGGACATGTGTCCCGGGTCCTGAGTTCGAGGTTTGTTTTACTTGGCGATCAGCCAGTCCTTCAGCGCGACTGAGAAGTCAGCCACATCGATGGGATGTCGGCTGGTGATGAGATTGCCATCGACCACCACCGGTTGCTCCAGCACCTGCCCGCCGGCGTTGGTGAGGTCACTCTGGATGTTCCAGTAGCCGGTGAGTTTTCTGCCCTTGAGGATGTCCGCAGATGCCAGCACGACTGGTGCATGGCAGATGGCGGCGATGAGCTTCCCGGATTTGTTGAACTCCTGGACGAAGCGGATCACATCCTTGTCGTAGCGCAGGTTGTCAGGATTCCATGCGCCACCAGGGATGAAGATGGCATCGTACTCGGCAACCTTGATCTGATCGGCAGTGCGGTCGACCTTGATCCAGCCCACCGGGTTGAGGTACTGAATCGCCATGATGTGATCCTTCGCCATATCCGGCGTGCTGAGGCCATATCTCGCGGGTGCTGGATTGAACTTTGGCGCCACGATATCCACTTTGGCTCCCAGCGCCTTCAGGTACCACACAGGTCCGGTGAGCTCGATCTCTTCGAAGCCGTCGGCGGCCAGCACCGCGATGCGTTTCCCTTTGAGCACCTCCTTGTCCTTGATCGGGGTGAAGAAGAAAGCCTTCAGCGCTTCATTGCCCGGCGCATTGAGCAACTGAGAGACGGGCATCGTGGACACGGCCGTCTTGGTCGCGAGTTGATTCATAACATCCAGCTCATAGGAGCTGTTCCCCTGGGCTGGGGCGTCGAATGCGGTGAGTGCACTGAGCGCGCCCGCGATGAGGATGGTGTTCAAGGTTTTCATGGATTCTGTCGGTCTGTGTTTAGCGGTTATGGCGAAGCGCGGGCCCACCGCTGGAATGGCGGCAGCCTCACGCGTGGTTTTTAAGGACGCATGTCCCGCCACACTCTTAAGCAAGGCAGATGCCACTTATGTTATTTGGCATAACCACCTGTCCGACAACGCTTTGGGAAATGCCGGACCCCCTGCGGTCAGCTTCGATATTTTGGAGCCCAACGAAAGTTCGTTGCCTCGATGCAGCGATTCGTGCCCGGTAGACGAAAACTGTAGCAGGGAGTGCTTCTTAACCTTGGCCTCAACCTCTGCTTGCTACCTGTCGTGCTACTCGATCGGCAAGGTGAAGAGAAATGTCGCGCCATGGCCCTCATTGGACTTGGCGGTGAGGCGTCCTCCATGGGACACGACAATCGACTGGCAGATGGTGAGGCCCATGCCCAGTCCATCTGCTTTCGTGGTAAAGAAGCGGTCAAAGAGGCGCTCGACCGTGGACGGGCTTAATCCTATTCCGGTATCCTGCACCTGCACCGAGACAGCTTCCGCCTCGCGTCCGGTATGGATTCGCAACACCCGGGGTCGGTCCGCGATGCCATTCATGGCATCGAGACCATTCCGCACCAGGTTCATGATGACCTGCTGGATCTGGACGCGGTCTATCGCCACTTCAGGAAGGTCCTCGCTGAGGTCGCATTCCAATTTTACGCTCCGTTTCCGGATGTCGGTGGTGAGCAGCGGCAGGATCTCTTCGATGACCGCATTGATGCTCGACGACTCACGAATGGGCTTGTCTTTTGCGAGCAGGGCGCGGATGCGCATGATGATCTGCCCGGCGCGATCACCATCGCTGATGATCCGCTGGACCGCGGCCCGCGCCTCTTCAATGTCGCAGCGCTCTGGGCTCAGCCAGCGCAGACAGGTGCTGGCGTTGGTGGTCATGGCGGAGAGGGGCTGGCTGATCTCGTGAGCAATGGATGCGGTGAACTCCCCGAGCGTGGTGGCGCGAGCCATGCGATTCATCTCCACCTCTGCTTTGCGCAGCGCCGCCTCCTTCATCTTGTTGAGTTCTTCACGCAGCCGCTGATGCGCAATGTATCGGCTCAACCCAAAAGCCAGGGCACTGATGCCGAACACTGCCAGGGTCCACACCTGAGGCTGCTTCCACCAGGGAGCGAGCACGGTGATGGAAAGGGTGGTCTCCGCGCCATTCGGCAGGCCCTGGAGATCCACCGGCTGGACGCGCAGTTTATAGGTCCCCGGTGCGGGGTGGTTGTAGTCCTGAACCGAAAGGGTTCCTCCGCCCACGCTATGAGCCTGGCTCCATTCGATTTCCAATTGGTCGTTCCCGGCCACGGCGGGGGCATTTTCCTTGACCGAGCGCCATTCCGCATGAGCGCCCACGTCGTCATCGATAAGTGCAAAGCATTGCTCCCCTTGTCCGCCCGGTGAAGCTGGCGCGAGGGTGAGGAGCCGGGCCATTTTCGGATGGATTCCATCGGCGACGAACCCATTGGGCGCAGGCAGTACGGGTGAGAAGCGGGTATCGTTCCCCACCGGAGCGCGCAGGATGACCTCTGGAGGGCCACCTTCACGGGTGCGTGTGATTTTGAGATCCTTCACCAGCAATGTGCCCAGAGTATCCGGCGGGCCCCCACCTGAGGTAATGATGAGCCAGAGATTCTGGCTGCCCGGGGGAACGGTCACCGTCGCCTTCCGGGTGGTGAACACGGGTTTCTCCAAGCTGCCATTCCAGTCCGGTGTTTCCCCAATGACACTCTCTATTTCCTGCTCCACTGGTTCTCGCTTTTCATTGAAGAACCGGAGGCGGATGCCCATCTGGCAGGTGTTTTCACGCCACTGTGTATCAATCCCTTCCAGCAGGTACTTCCGCCGCCGCGGCTGATCCGGCTTCATGTAAACGGCGAACCGTCGAATCGCAGGTGGCAGTGAAAGGGACGGCATCCCGAGTGTCGGAAAGATCTCTCCATCAATGGCGACTTCGATGATTTCCGCCCCTGGCTGGGCAGGCAATGAAAGGGGAATCGACTGGGCCTGTACGTCCTGGGCCAACACCAACCCCACCGTGGCAGTCACGCAGCAAAGCGGCCGTGCAAGCGGGTGATGCCAACGGTCAATATTGGGACGGAATACTCTGGACATGGACGCATGAATTATCCTCAACAGCAGACTCAAAGCAACCATCCAACGTATAGGTGTGGCAAAACCTTGGCAGCAGGTCCAATGGACCTGCCGCCTCGCTGTGCTGTGCCGGGGGAGAGAGGCGTTCCGATCCCCAAAGGTTCCTCGGTTCACTCGCGCGCAGGCGATGCAAACTCGACAAGGAGATGCAGACCTGCCTGAAAGGGTTGTTTCTGGATGCTCGTCTGCAGGTATGCCAGCACTGGCTTGATGGGTGGGAATTCCAGGTGGCGTTGGAAGGCGTCCTTGCTCCGGAACTTCTCGAAGGTGACAAACTTCGTGTCTTCACCTTCCACCCGGGACAGCTGGTAAGTGACCACGCCAGGCTGGCTGCGGAATGGCGGCATGGCCACGTGATAGGTATCCATGAAGGCCTGCTGCGTTCCCGGTTGCGAGTCAACGAAGAGCATCACGGTGAGCGGTTGATCCTCCACGCGTGGTGCCCGGCGCCACTGCTCCTTCGAGAGCGGTTCCAGATCCTTTACATAGTAGATCTCCGCTTTGGCATCCAGCGCTGCGGTCTTTAACACATCGATGGCTTTTGCGTGCTCACTGAGGTCGAATTGCCGGAGCTCATTCCTGTCTGTCCATCTTTCGATCAGCCAGAACACGGAGATCTTATCCTGCTCTGAGAAAGCTTCTGCCTGGATGTTGCCCTCCTCGTTTCTGGCTTGCGTCACATAGTCCGTCAGCACTTTGCGGAAGTCATCACGTGATGCCGGTTTCACAGAATATCGGGTGAGCCTACCCACCACGGTGAGATGCTTTACCTGCTCAAGCACCGCTTTTCCCACAGCCGTTGCCGACTGCGGGTTCTGTCCGGTTACGACTCGCTGGTCGGCGACGGCATGAGGAAGAAACGGACCGGACTTCTCGAAGATGGCGCCACGTTCTTGCAGCTTCGACTCCAGCAGAAAAGGAACCACCTTGTCCAGCTTCACAGCCACCTCTTCTTCATTGGTGAAGGCATTGATCTTCTTGCCCTTCACGAGGTATTCGCCGTTGGAGAGTTTGAGGTTGACCAGTCCCGCCGGACCATGGCACACCGCGCTCACGATGCCATTGTTCTCGTAAATGGTGGTCGCAAGCTTCGCCAAGGTGACATCGTCTGGGAAGTCCCACATCGTGCCATGCCCGCCGGCGAAATGAATGGCGACATACTCCCTGGGGTCAATCTCCGACGGCTTCTTGGTGTGCTCGATCTTGTCCCGATACACTTTATCCCCCAGAATTTTCGGTTGATCGGGTCCGCAAGGTCGAAGCCATCCACGGGAGCTTTCCCGCCCTTGGGACTTACGAAGTCGATTTCATAGCCGGCACTCACCAGCACCTCCCAAGGGTGTGTGACTTCCGACAGGTAGAAGCCCGTGGGCTCTCCCGTGTCGCCCTTCTTGTCATGACTGGTGACTGCAAACAGCACCTTTCCCTTCCGCGACTCCGATGGTTGTGCCTGCGTGGATGCAAGATTCATGATGATCATAAGGCTTGTGATCGTGATCACCATCCAGCGTCTGGATCCCAGTGTCAGCGTGCTTGAGTTTCTCTCTGTGGATGTGTTCATGCGTGTTGTTGTGATCAGGTTTGGTGGAGGGGTGCTGGGGGCGTCGTGTGAGGCACCACCCGTTTCGTCGGTGAGAGATACTCAGATTCCATGCCATTCACTTCCCACTCGCGTTGGACGCTCAGGTTGAGGGATTTCGTCGCCATCGACTCGCTGCTGCGGCCGACGCAGAATCTCGCAGACTACGAAAAATTGTTGCTCGCTGACGAGGGCTCGCTGTTTCAATGCCTCTCCGTCATCGATCATCTGTAGCAGCAGGCATTACCTCTCTGCCACCGCTCCAACCCCCACCTCTGCGTCGGAGAGTCGTGTCGTCGATATCCCAGCCACCTTTTCCGCAAGCCGCTGCACCACGACATACAGCCACGGGATGAAGAACACGCCGACCACGGTAGCCAGGGTCATGCCAAAACACACTGCCGTGCCCAGGCTCTGGCGACTGGCTGCGCCAGCACCGGAGGAGATCACCAAGGGCACCACTCCGAGGATGAACGCCAGTGATGTCATCACGATGGGACGCAAACGCAGTTTCGCCCCTTCCAGCGCGGCCTCTTCAATGGTCATGCCCTGCTCACGTCGCACTTTGGCGAATTCAACGATGAGGATGGCGTTCTTTGCCGCGAGCCCAATGAGCATGACCAGACCGATCTGCACATAGACATCATTCGTAAGTCCGCGCAGCCACGCGCCGAGGAACGCTCCGAATACGCCAACAGGCAGGCCGAACAACACGGCAAACGGCACCGCCCAGCTCTCATACTGCGCGGCCAGCACGAGGAACACGAACAGCAACGCCAGCGCAAGGATCGTCGTCTGTTGCCCTGCGGCTTGCTGCTCCTGGAGGGCTGTCCCGGTCCACTCGTAGCCGTAGCCTTCAGGCAATTGTTTCCTCGCCAGTTCCTCCATGGTGGCGATCACCTGACCGGAGCTGTATCCCGGCGCGGCAGAGGCCGTGATCTCTGCCGCGCGGTAGACATTGTAGTGGGGCAAGAGGTCCGCACCGGTCACGGGCTCCACCCTGGCGAAGGTGCTAAAGGGGACCATGCTCCCATCCATGCTGCGCACATAGATTTCATCGATATCCCCCGGACTCATCCGGTAGCCAGGCTCCGCCTGCACCTTCACCTGGAAGGTGCGGCCGAAGGCGGTAAGGTCATTCACATACAATCCGCCCAGATAGGACTGCAGCGCGCCAAAGACTGTATCCAGGGGAATGCCCAGTGTCTTGATCTTGTCGCGGTCCAGCTCGACGGAGAGTTGCGGCACCCGCGTGCTGTAGAAGGTGTAGGCCCTGGCGATGCCTCGTTGATTCGAGACCGCCCCCAGAAATTGATCCGCGACCTGCTGCAACTCCTCGGCGGTTCCTCCACTGCGATCTTGCAGCTCAAACTGCACCCCGCCCGCATTTCCCAAGCCCTGGATGGGCGGAGGAGCGGTGGGAATGATGATCGCCTCGGGGATCTTGCTCAGTTTCGCAAACAATGACGGCACGATGTGCGCCATCTGCTCCTCAGGCTTCAGACGCTCGGACCAATCCTTCAGGGCGACAATGCAGGCACCGGAGTTCGAGCTGCGAGCGCCGCTCAGCAAGTTGACGCCGCCAATGGTGATCACCTCGCTTACGCCAGGGGTGTCTCTCAGGACAGCCTCCACCTGATGCAGCACGCGATCTGTGCGCTCCTGGGAGGCACCGTCTGGCAGGGCGGTGATCACGAAGAGATAGCCCATGTCCTCATCCGGCAGAAACGAAGTTGGGAGGCGCTGGAGAAGTCCCACCGCTCCTGCGTAGATGGCGGCCAGGAGCACTGCTGAGATGAGGCCGAAGCGAATCAGTCTCCGGCACACGCTGACATACGTGCCTGTCACCCGGTCAAAGAACCGGTTAAAGGCCGCAAGCGCTCTCCCCACCGGACCGCGGCTGGGACTGCGATGGCGCAGCAACATCACACAGAGGGCGGGGGTCAAGGTCAGGGCCACCAGCGCGGAGATCAAGACTGCGATGGAAAGAGTGACCGCGAACTGCTGATACAATCTGCCCGTGATGCCGCCCATGAAGGACACCGGGATGAATACCGAGCACAGCACCAGGGCAATGGCGACCACGGGGCCGGACACTTCAGTCATGGCGCGCTGGGTGGCGAGCAGCGGGCTCAGCCCTTGCCCAAGATGATGTTCCACCGCCTCCACCACCACAATGGCGTCATCCACCACCAGGCCAATGGCCAGCACCAGTGCAAAGAGGGTCAGTGTATTGATTGAAAATCCGAGCGGACCCAAGATGGCGAAGGTGCCGATCAGGGACACCGGTACTGCCAGCATGGGGATGAACGTCGCACGCCAGTTCCCCAGAAAAAGGAACACCACGATGACGACCAGCGCAAAAGCCTCAGCGAGCGTGTGAATCACCTCCTCAATGGAGGCCGTGACAAAGCGGGTGGTGTCAAAGCTCACTGCCACTTTCATGCCTGGCGGCAGTGCCTTCGCGAGCTCGTCCATGCGGGCCTTTGTGGCATTCGCCGTATCCAGGGCATTGGCCGTGGGCAACTGAAAGATGCCAAGCAACGCCGCAGGCGATCCATTGACGCGGCCAAAGCTGATGTAGTCCTTTCCACCGAGCTCCGTTCTCGCCACATCCCGAATGCGCACGACGGTTCCGTCTGGCAACGTCAGGATCACGATGTTGCCAAACTCCTCCGGACTGACGAGGCGTCCCTTCACGTTGACGGAGAATTGGAACTCCACGCCTTTCTCCGCAGGGGGCGACCCGATTTGCCCGGCCGCCGCCTGTACATTCTGCTCCTGAAGGGCGCGGGACACGTCATTCGCAGTGAGCCCCAGTTTTGCCAGCTTGTCCGGCTGCAACCACACACGCATGGAGTAGTCTTTCTGTGTGAAGATCTGTACCGCGCCCACGCCCGGTACGCGGGCCAGTTCGGATTGCAGATTCAGAAAGGAATAGTTGTTGAGGAAGAGATCATCATAGACGCCGTCAGGCGAGCTGAGAGAGAAGACGAGGAGGATGTCCGGCGACTGCTTGGTAACGGTGATGCCGTTCTTGGTCACGTCCGTCGGCAGCTTCGGCTGGGCACGCGCGACGCGATTCTGCACGTCCACCGCAGCATCATCGATGTTCTTGCCCACCTTGAAGGTGACCTTGATGCTGCATTGTCCATCGCTGGTGCTGCTGCTGGACATGTAGATCATGTCCTCTGCACCATTGATCTCCTGTTCCAGTGGGGTGGTCACCGTTTCCTCTACCACCTTGGAACTTGCGCCGGGATAGATCGCCGTCACCTGGATGGTCGGCGGGGTCATGTCCGGATAACGGGCAATAGGCAGCGAACGCATTCCCAGATACCCCACGAGCACGATGAGGATCGAGAGTACCATCGCAAACACACGGCGCTGGATGAAGAAATGGGCCATGATTCGGTGGGATAGAGGCTAGTTCACCTTGGGGAGGTCTGACTGGGCGGCAGCAGGAGGTGGCTCTGTCCGATCCTCTGCGAGGGACGGTGGGCTCTGGGGCACGGGACTCACCCGCATACCGGGCCTCGCCTTCTGCACTCCCTCCACAATGACCTGCTCGCCCTCCACGAGCCCCTTCGTCACCACGACGAAGCTCTCAAACGGCTCAGCCGTCTCAATGGCGCGCTGCTCCACCTGGTTCTCCTGTCCCACCACATAGACGAACCGCACGCTCTGTGTGGTCACCACCGCCCGCTGTGATACGAGAATGGCGCCGGAGCGCTCCTCCGGCCGGGCGCGTACGCGAGCGAACTGTCCCGGTCGCAGCAGCCCTTGTTCATTGGGAAATGCCACGACCACCTTGAGCGTGCCGGCGCGTGCATCGAGTGTGCGATCCGCGAAGTCGAATTTCCCATCCTGCGCATACACGGATGCATCCCCCAGGATCAGCCAGAACGGCATGGCCACGCTGTAGCGCTCCTGCGCATCCTTGTCCCCCAGGAAACGTCTTTGGTACCGGAGGAACCATCCTTCTGGCACATGAAACACAGCCCTCATGGGATCCACCGTGGAAACGGTCGCCAGCAGAGTGGCGCTGCCCATGTTCCCCACGTAGTTGCCCACATCCACCTGGCGCTCACCGATGATGCCATCAAATGGCGCGTGCATTTCCGTGTATCCTAGATCCAGGGTCGCCTTCTTGAGAGCGGCCTTTGCCCCCATCACATCCGCTTCTGCCACCTGGGCGACGGCGAGCGCGTCATCCAGATCCTGCTGCGAGATGGCGCTCTGCTTCACCAGCGGGCGGAGACGTTCCACATCCGCCTCGGCCCGTGCGAGCGTGACCTCAGCCCTCCTCACTTGGGCGCGAGTCTGCTCCACGATCGCCTGGTAAGGCTGCGGATCGATCTGGAAGAGCAGGTCGCCCTCCTTCACGCGTCCTCCTTCCTTGAAGGGAGCTTGGGTGAGAAACCCCTGCACTCGCGCACGGATCTCCACCGTGGAGAATGCCTCCGTCTGCGCCACATGCTCCACGTAGATGGGCACATTCTTCTTCTGCACGGTGGTCACGAGGACTGTCGGCGGAGGCGGATCAGCATGGCCCTCGTCCCGCCTGCCCCTGCAACTCGCGAGAGCCAGCGCGACGAGGCCTGCGATTAGATGAAGGAGTAAAGTGGTTGTAAAGGTCCTCTCGATCCTGATCCTCATGCCCCCCTTTCACTCACCTTCTGTGCCAGGGGACATGTGCTTCCATTTCTCTCTCAGCGCCTGCATCTTAGGTCCCACCCCCAAGCGCCGTGGCAGCATGCGAAACATCGTGTGCGACGAACTCTCGATGCCGTCACAACGACAATTCGAGCGCCACCTCGGCACAACTCATCTGGACTTGCGCCTGCGCAGCGGCTTTTCAGATCGGGTGCGGAGTGGGAACCGCCGATTCCGCATCACCTGTAATTTCCTGTTACCCTTCGTCACTTGGCCGCGTCCAGCTAGCCTGAGCCATCCTTTCAGCTTGCCTGTTCTCATTTGGCTCCACTACCTCTCGCCGCCTTGATTCCCACAATCATAGGCTATTGGGAATGATCTCCTCTACTCTTGCCACTGTAAGCTTGCGCGTCTGTGTCACCTGCGTCAGGCTGATGTGTTTTGGCAAAGGAACAATCAGTCTGTCCGAGGCTCCGGCCAAGGATGGGCGACTCGCTAGCGTTGCGTAGCCTATTCATTATGAGATGCCGACAGCGGGACTCGAACCCGCACGGTGGTCACCCACCAACAGATTTTAAGTCTGGTGCGTCTACCGATTTCGCCATGTCGGCCGGTTGATCGGGGAAGGCGGAAGTGTCCTTGAGAATCGACGGCAGGCAAGTCGGAATCTGGTGATTCTCGCCGTTGTGTTTGAAGGCGCTGGGGCAGGGGGGCTGTTGGCGGAGAGAGGTCTTCCATTGAACATTCTGAGGTCTCGGCGCACTCAAGAGAAAACTTGTCCCCCCATGTCCCTGTTTCGCTGCGTCCTGTCGGTGCTGTTTGTTGGCTGTCTTGGTACTTGCTTCTCGCCCTCGATGGCGTCCGCCCAAGGAGAGCCGTTTGCCACGTTTGACCGGGTGAAGGCGCGTCTGGCCAAGGGGGATGTGGAGGCGCTGACGGAGGTCAAAGCGCTGCCGGGCGACACGGCGATCTCGGGTCTGGTGAGGTTCTTTCGGGAGAACCATGAGGTGCCCCAGCCCACGGCGAAGCAGAAGGAAATTGCCACGAGGGCGGCCGTGTTGCTCACTGA
The DNA here is from genome assembly GCF_000739655.1 of Verrucomicrobium sp. BvORR106. Taxonomy (GTDB): domain Bacteria; phylum Verrucomicrobiota; class Verrucomicrobiia; order Verrucomicrobiales; family Verrucomicrobiaceae; genus Verrucomicrobium. Next base: position 32,636 of record NZ_BATR01000061.1, read on the forward strand.
AGCGCCGACGGCGGAGGAATACATCAAGAGGCTCTACAAGAAGGTCGAGGACCGACCGAACTCACCGCAACTGGTGCGGCAGCGGACCACGGTGCTGCAATGCCTCGTGATCGCCCGTAACCGGTTTGCCGTGGGACAACTCGTGGAACTGCTGGAGGAGTCCAACCTGGAGGTGCCAGTCAGTCAGTTCGTTGCAGCGCTTGGCCAGATGAATCTGCCCGGAGCCCCGTTTGGAAACACAAACGCCAACCCGGCGACAGTGGCGTCATGGGAGACGTGGTGGAAGGCGAATCAGGGCAACGTGCCCAAGTAGGGCGGCGCAGGTTCGTGGTGGGCGAGAGGGGCACGCGCGCGTCTCTCGCGACCCTTCAGGCCCGGATGGTCGTTCAATCTGAACTCAGAACTTGAACCCGCTCATGCGGGCGCGCCACGCACCCAGCGCGGTGAGTTCTGTGGGGAGGGAGTTCCAGCCCTTCCAGGTGTAGTTGCCGATTATCCCGTAGAGCAAGAAGTCGGCGTACACTGGCTGATCGCCAATAAGGAAGGGCCTTTCCTGCACCATGGCATCGAACCGCGCGAAGTGTGTGGCGGCACCGGCCCGGAGCTGGTCGATCTGTTGGCGCCACTGGTCCACGCACCCTTTCCCAAACTTCCGCTCCTTGTGGCGGATCAACATGGTGCGGGCGACCAAGTCTGTGATGGAGGGGACATAGAAGACATCGGTGGCGCGGAAGGTGGCCCCTTCCACTTCGTTGTCGAGATAGTCCACGAGGATGTCCTGGAGCCCGGCGTATTTGGCAGGGAAGAGTCTGCCACCGGCAAACGTGGCGTCGAGATACCGGGCAACGTCCTGCGTGTCCGCACCGGTTTCATAAACCACGCGATCTCCGTGCTTCAACGCAGGCATCTGGTAGTAGGCCCCCTGGGTGAGCTCAATCACCTTGGAGCGATCCCAGTTGGGAACGTCGATGACCTCATACGTCACGCCCGCGGCATCGAGGATGCGCTTAACAGGAATGCAGTAGGGGCTGTGGGAGAGGTCGTAGAGAGCGAGAGACATGGCGGGCGGGTGAAAATTAGGAATTGGGAATGCGGAGTGGTGGAGTGGTGGAGTGGTGGAGTGGTGGCGCAATTTCAGAATGAGGGATCGAGAATACAGAATCGTGCGGCACAGAATCATACGCTCTACGCATGCACACAAAAAAGGGACGCGTCTGGAAGAGCGTCCCTTAGAAGGAAGAAATGGGTGGGGAGAAGCGAGACCTACCGCCCGTTGTAGGGGCGGAAGAGGCCGACCATCACGCCCTGGATCATGAGTTCCCGGGCGGGAATGAGATCGGGGTAAGACGGGTTCTCAGCGCGGAGGAAAGGCTGGCCGTTGTCCACAAGGTACCGCTTGAGGGTGGTCTCACCGTCCATGAGGGCGGCGACGATGTCCTTGGGCCGGGGATCGCGCTGCTCGAGGATGACATAGTCTCCCTGCACGATGTGAGCGCCGGTCATGGAATCGCCTCGCACCTTGAGGGCAAATGGCTTGGACCGTGGGGAGAGTCCCATGGTGCGGAGGTCGAGGGTCAGATTGCCATCGGACTGCTCCGGGTTGTCCGCCGTGAAGCCAGCGGGAATGAGACCGAAAATGGGAATATCCACAGTTTCGCGCTCCATCACCTCCGGGAAAACCACAGCACGGGCCTTGCCTGCGAGTCTGCGGATGACGCCTTTACGCTCCAGGGCCTTGAGGTGACTCATGGCGGCTGTTTGACTGGCGAAGCCGAAGTGGAGTTGGATATCACGCGTGGAGGGCATGACGCCCTGTTGGCGTTGATAAACTCTCAGGAAATCCAGTAGCTCTTGTTGCCGCTCCGTAAGCATGGTTAGATGTGAACACTGTTCGATTGTGCAGTCAAGAGTTTTTTGGCCATTTGTGTTTTCCACTTGGAGCCGGGCGCAAGCAGGCGTTATTCCCCGCATCCTATGAAGCGCCTCATTGTGCCCCTCCTCCTTGCCTCACTGGCTCTGCCTCTGGCCGCGGCCCAGGAAAAGAAGAGCGAAGCCAAGAAGCCCGCTGCCGCTTCCTCCAAGAAGAGCGCGGCGAAGCCGGCTGAGGACACGACCAGCAAAACAGAGGCGGCCTCTGACACGAAGAAAACCGACGGCGGCAAGGCCACGGAGCTGGGACTGCCTGACCAGAAGAAAGCGGGGGCGTTGCCTCCTTTGACCACAGGCCTCTCTGAACTGGCCTCCCAAGCTTTCGCACGCAAGGACTGGAAATCAGCCCGGAAGTATTACCAACAGATGCTGGAGGTGGACCCTCTCAACGCCCTGACCCATGCCAACCTCGGGGCTGTGGAACAGCAAGCGGGCCGCTTGAAGGATGCTCAGTCTCTTTTCAGCCGGGCCGTGGCCATCAACCCCTCCCTCCAGCAGACCTGGGTGGCGCTGGGCATGGTGAGCTATGAAAACGGGGATCTCTACTATGCACTCTCCGCGCTCGGTCGCGCCATCCATGAGGATCCGGCGGATGCCCGCGCCCACAACTACCTGGCCATCGTGCTGAAGAAGCTCGGGTGGCTGGATGCGGCGGAACTCGAACTGCTCCGCGCCATTGAGCTGAACCCTGACTACGCCAATGCCAACTTCAACCTGGCGCTGATGTATCTGGAGCGGAAGCCCCCGGCGATCGAGCTGGCCCGCCGCCACTATGACCGGGCCGTGGCCCTCGGTGCGGCCAAGGATGAGCTGGTGGAAGAGAAGCTGAACCAGCAGTAGCCGCAGTGAATCAGGGTCTGTTGACTCCTGAATCTCTATCGTTCTTACTTCGATCCCCAAAGATGTCGGAGCCCCTCCCGTCAGGTGATGCCGCTGCTGCGCGCGATGTGGCGGATGAGCTGGCAGACCTGGAGGCGCAGGGCCTGCGTCGGCGCCTGCGAACGTTCCTGCCGCTCCCGGCCATGTCGGTGCGTGCAGAGAGCGGGGCCGAGGTGATCAACTTCTCCTCCAACGACTACCTCGGTCTTGCTGCCAGCGAAGAGCTGAAAGCGGCGATGTGTGAAGGGGTGGGACGTTATGGCAGCGGCTCCGGGGCCTCCCGTCTGGTCTGTGGTACTCTGCTTCCGCACCAGCAACTTGAGGAGCGCCTGGCGGACTTCAAGAAGACCGAGGCGGCGCTGACCTTCTCCAGCGGCTATGCGACCTCCGTGGGCGTGATCCCTGCGCTGTGCGGCAAGGATGACGTCGTGATTCTGGACAAGCTCAGTCATGCGTCGCTCATCGATGGTGCAAGACTGAGTGGGGCTACCATCCGTGTGTTTCCTCATAACCATCTGGAAAAACTGGAGCGGTTGCTCGCCGGGGCCCGGGCGGATCACCCATGCAGGCGGGTCTTGATCGTGACGGAATCGATTTTCAGCATGGACGGCGATGCAGCCGTCTTGCGCGAGATTGTCGCGCTAAAGGAGCGCTACGGTGCCTGGCTGATGCTGGATGAAGCCCATGCGGTGGGCGTGCTGGGGCCACAAGGGCGGGGCCTGGCCGCCCAGTACGGCGTGGAGGATCGCGTGGAGATTCAGATGGGCACGCTGAGCAAGGCGCTGGGGGTGAGCGGAGGCTACATCGCCGCCAGTCGCGCCATGGTGGATCTCTGCCTAAACAAGGCGCGCAGCCTCATCTACAGCACCGCGCCGCCACCCGCGGTCGCGCATGCTGCGCTGGAGGCGGTGAACCTCGTTGCCGGCGCTCACGGAGACGCTCTGCGCGCCCGATTGTTTGCGAACCGGCAGACGTTGGAAAGCGGTCTGCGCACCTCGTTTGCGGATCTTCCTGCGGCGATTCTGCCACTGCTGGTGGGGGATGAAAGGGCGGCGCTGGATGCGAGCACCCAGATGCTTGCACGGGGCTATCTCATCCCTGCCATCCGCTACCCCACGGTCTCGCGAGGTTCAGCGCGGCTGCGGCTGACGATGAGCGCTGCCCATGAAAAGCTCCAGATCGAAGGTCTTGTCGCGAGCCTTCTCCACATGATGCCGCAGTTGCGGCAGGGCGGAGAGCAAACGCTTTGAGTAGCCGAAGAGCAGCCCATGGCGGATGGCCAGGGCCCCCTCGAAGCGCATGCCGCTCTTCTCCGCAAAGGCCTTCAGCAGATGTTTGCTGGTCGTTTCCTTGGCAAAGTGCTTCTTCGCATGCTCCAGACCAGCCTGGCCCATCGTTTCGCAACGGGCGGGGTCCTTGAGCAGTGTTTCTAGGTGATTGGCAAAAGCTTCTGGCTGACCTTCTTCGGCGACAAGGCCGTTCACGCCGTCCAGCACCATCTCCGGCACACCGGCCAGACGGGTGGAGACGCAGGGGAGCCGCGCGGCCATGGCTTCCATCAGGACGGTGGGCAGGTTGTCTTTGCCGCCGTCATGTTCTGTCTTGCAGGCCAGGGCGAAGACTTGAGTTTCCTCGGCCAGCAGCTTGATGATGGCGGGCATGGGAAGGGGACCGGTCAGCGTGACGCGATCTTCCAGGCCCAGGCGGCTGATTTGGCTCTTGAGCTGGGCTTCCAGAGGCCCTTCGCCCACGATCCGGCACTGGAAGGGCACGCCGCGGTCGCGAAGGATGCCGCAGGCGGTGATTAGGTCATCGTAGCCCTTCTTCTCAATGAGCCGGCCAACGCTGAGGATGCCCCCCGGAGCCTTGGAGCGGTCGGCGGAAGCCCGGGCGGCCATGAAGGGCTCCAGGTCCAGCCCGTTGTACACCCGGCGCACCCGGTCGGCGGAGTCGGGATATCTTTCCCGGAGATCGCGTGCGGTGAAATCGCTTACGGTCACCACCAAGCTGGCGTCTCTCACGAGCTGACTGCAGCTGGGAATGGACTCGGACTGCTTGCAGAAGATGTCGTTGGCGTGGGCGGTGAAGCTGAAACTCGTGCCGTGAAACTTCCTCAGCCACCAGCAGGTGCGTGCTCCGATGCCTGCGAAGTGGGAGTGGGTGTGCCAAGGGGCGTCGCTGCCCATCTTCTTCAGCACGTGGCTAATGTAGGCCGCCTCATACACCCGCATTTTGTCCGGACGGTCCCCCCACTGGCGCAGCGTCAGCACCACGCTCTGGGGCAGCAGTTTGGATTCCTTCCACTGCTTGATGAGCTCGATCAGGCACTCCTCCTTGGGGAGGAAGTGCACCCGGTCCATCAGTTCGGCGGGGAAGTGGCGGATGCTCTCTTCCCGGGTATCGTGAATGGAGAAGATCTGCACCTGCACACCCAGGCGCTCGAGTTCCAGGATTTCCCGCACGCAGAAGGTCTGCGTGAACGTGGGAAACCGTTCGAACACATAAGCGATGTGAGGGGATGGCATTGTTCTGAGTTAGGCTTTTCCGGCAGCGAGCGCAAGCCCGGAGCGGGGGCCGGGCGCGTTTCCTGCGATGTTACTTTATCGTCACCGTTTGGACGAACGATCTCCTTTTTTCTTCGCACGCTTGCAGTTTTTCCCAAGGGTCCTAAAATCGCCCGTCACGGTGGTATCCACCCTGACAAACAGACTCAAACCATGAAAACACTGCCTCTTCTGCCGTTGTTTGTACTCACGCTTGCCACTGCGCAGGCTCAGGAGCTGGAAAAAATCACCCAACCGGGGGCGATTTCCGGCACGGTGAACATCAATTTCGCCACCCGCACGCGCCTGACCGACGAAGGCAAGCCTCAGGTGGGCGCCAAGGACACGTACGATCTCGCCCTCGCGGTGGCCAAGACGACGGAGTTCAAGGGCAAGGTGGAGCGCCAGCCGCTGCTCACCAGCAAGCTGTTGGGCCGCGTGGAACAGCCCGGGCAGCTCTTCTACTCCCTGGATCTGGCTGTGATCAACCCGGCCAACATGACCCAGAAGAAGACCGTGGGCAAATGGGTGGGCACCGTACCGATCACCTCCGAGGGCGTGTACGAACTGGAAGGCTCCGGCGAGAGCAAGCAGCGTATCAGCGTGGACGCGATCGGCAAAGCTCCGGCCTTCACCGACAACTTCGGTGGCCGCCTCTACGGCAAGGGCAAGAAGACCCAGGGCGTGATGTCTTATGTCCGCCAGCTTCAGGGCAAGGAAGTGAAGATCGAGGTCAAGAACACGGACCCGATGCGTTTCGAAGGCGTGCAGGTCGCCTCCGGCCCCTCCCAGAACTATCCCAAGACGACCGTCAGCGGGAATCTGGACTTCGACTACGAAACCGGCAACTGGCTGACCAACGGCATCCGCTTCAGCTACAGCGTGAACGGCAAGGCCTATGAAGATGTGGTGACTGGCTCCATCAAGTGGGTGGAAGATCCGAACCGCGCTACCAACGGCAAGGGCCAGTACGAGTTCAACCTCCGCTGGAACGAGGCCGCCAACAAGCCCGCCAGCACCGAGGCCGATGCCTTCAAGGGTGCGACCGATGAAGAGGCCTTCTTCGCCGTGGACAACAGCATCCCCTCCCTTACCGGGGTGGTGAAGTACGAAGACACCATGACCAAGATCAAGGGCGAAGACTCCTGCACCGCGAGCAAGATCACCTACCAGCTTGACGCCAACCAGCTCACCAAGCAGCAGGTCATGAACTTCCTCAAACTCTGGCTCATCGGCATCGGACCCACGAACGACGAGTAAGATCTTGAACTCCCTCTGGGGTGTGGAGCGAACCTCCACGCCCCTTTTTTGATCCCATTTCCAACGAACTCACCGACGACTATGAACAAAGGACGCACCCCGCTTTTCCGCTCCCTCATGCGTGCCATGCAGCAGGCCGGCCCTGCCGTTTCCGGCAAGACCCGCCGTGACTTCATGCGCCTGGCCGGCGCTGCCATTCCCGCCACCGTGGTGGGCCTGCGCGCCCAGGAAAAAGAGGCGAAGAAGATCTCCGGTGCTGTCGCCGTGGTCGGTGGGGGCATTGCGGGTCTCACGGCCGCCTACCGCCTGCAGAAGGCCGGGGTGGAGGTGCACCTGTATGAGATGCAGGACCGCTTCGGCGGCCGCATGTTCACCAAGCGGGACTTCAACAAGGACGGCATGTTCGTGGAGTTGGGCGGTGAGCTCGTGGACTCCAATCACGAGGACCTCATTGCCCTCGCCGCGGAGCTGGGTGTGGAGCTGCAGAGCCTGAAAGAGGGCGAGCAGGGTGTGGATTTCTACCACTTCGGCGGGAAGGTCTATACCGACAAGGACGTCATTGCCGCCTTCGGGCCTCTCGGGACGAAGATTGCCGCCGACGCGGAAGGCCTCTATGACGACAAGGAGGAGTTCACCGCCAAGGCCAAGCAGTTCGACAACATCAGCCTGAAGGACTACCTCAAGAACGTGGGCGCTGGCACCGACCGCTGGCTCATCAACATGCTGGAGACCGCCTATGTGCCCGAGTACGGCCTGGACTCCGACCAGCAGTCCGCGCTGAACCTCATCGATTTCATCAACCCGGACACTCGCGAAGGCTTTGAAATCTTTGGTGACAGCGATGAAGCCATGCGTGTGAAGGGCGGCAACGACACGCTGCCCACCGCAGTGCATCGCGCTCTGGACGGCAAGGTCAAGTTGAACGGCGGCCATCGCCTCGTTCGTATTCAGGAGGACGGCAGCAAGCTCAAGCTGACCTTCAGCACGGATGCCAAGACCGTGGTGGCGTCCTATGAGAACGTCCTCATCACTGTTCCCTTCACCATGCTGCGCAGCGTGGACGGCATCTATGACCTGAAGCTGAGCGACGAGAAGAAGCGCTCCATCAAGGAGATGGGCTTCGGCACGAACCTCAAGGTCATGTACGGGTTCACGGAAAAACTCTGGCGCAAACCCGGTGCCGGCCGTGACTTCTTCTGCAACGGCAGCGTGTACGCGGACCAGCCCTACCAGACCATCTGGGAGACCAGCCGTGGCCAGTCGGGCGAGAGCGGCATCATCACGAACTTCATGGGCGGCTCCCCCGGTGCCCAGTACACGCCAGATCGCGTGGACAAGTTCCTCTCCGAGGTGGACGTGGTGTTCCCGGGCCTGAAGGGCAAGTTCGACGGCAACAAGATCATGATGAACTGGCCGCAGATCAAGTTCATGAAGGGCAGCTACAGCTGTCCCAAGGTGGGCCAGTACACCTGGGTGTACACCGCCGCCGCTGCTGCCGAACTGGATGGTCACCTGCACTTCGCCGGTGAGCACACCAGCTCCGAGTCCCCGGGGTATATGAACGGTGGGGTCGAGTCCGGCAACCGCGCGGCGAATGAGTTGCTCGGGGTTGAGGAGGCGTAAGAGAGTGTTTTGATTTTGAGAACGCTCCGCTGGGCTTTGAGCCCGGCGGGGCGTTTTTGTTTGGGGGAAGGGGTTGGAAGTTAGGAGTTAAGAGTTATGAGGTGAGTGGTGAGGGGGATTGGGAGTTGGTGGGGTTTCGCGGGGCGTGACCGCATAAATGCGGAACTCCAACCCTCTCCGCTCCCATCGCACGATCGGAGGTGCTTCAACAGGGTTGGAGTCCCGCATTTATGCGGTCAGGAGGCGAATGTCCAAGACGTATCCAGTATGCGATGCCGGCGGAGACGGTGGCCACTATGGGCCTACCGCTCCGCGGTAGAGCGCGCGGTGCAGGTTTCCATGGGTTGCACTCGCTCCGCTCGCTTCACCCATGGCTATGCATGGTGAACCCTCCGGGTTCAGGGGGATGCACGGCGGCTGTCGGAAAAAGATGCGGAAGCTGCATTGACGCAGTGTCTGCGCCCGCACTGAGTTATTCCAAGAACCAAGAACCAAGAACCAAGAACCAAGAACCAAGAACTAAGGCCCTCCGCCTCTCAAGTCATAGCAAATCATCCGCTGCCCGGTGCTTCCTCGTACCTGCTCATCATAGTTCTGGGTCACGTAGAGCAGGCCGCGGCTCACGGCGGGGAGGCACCAGGTGTGGGGGGCGTAGAAGAGCTGGGTCTTGGCGGTGACTTTGCAGCCTTGGGCATTGAGGTCCAGCCAGAGCAGGCTGCCCAGCTCACCCAGGCACAGGAACTGGCCGTCCACCAACAGCAGGCTGGCGCGCTGGGCACCCATGCGGGCGGTGCGGCCGGGGTTGAGCTCGGTGTCATCCCAGTAGAGGTCTTCACGCCAGTTCTCCTTGCCGGTCGCGACGTCGTAGCAGACGAGAACCGCCTGGCGCTCGGTCTCGCCGTGGATGCCGTAGAGGCAGCCGTCTTTGTACACGGGGTTCATCCAGTGCACGGCGAACTTCTTGGAGTTCCAGAGTTCCTTGGATTTCAGTTTTTCATCGAACTCCAGCATGACGCCGCCGAGCGGGCGGTTCTTGGGATAGGCGGTGGAGATGAAGACTCGGTTTTGACCGGGAATGGCCACCGGGGAGGTGCCCGTGGCCTGGATGTACTCTTCCGCACGCCAGGCGTGGCGATCATACACAGAGCCATCTTCAGGATTGATCGTGAGGAGGCCTCCGGTGGCGGGATTGCCTTCGCCTCCGGCATAGACCAGTACCACCGGCTTGCCATGGATGACGGCG
>NZ_BATR01000060.1 GCF_000739655.1 Verrucomicrobium sp. BvORR106
GCTGCGTTCAGCAAATACCATCAGCACCGTCTGGCGACCGGCTCCATAGCCAGGCTGAGTCTGGCAGCGACGGATGAACTCCCGCCGACACGCTGCCGACCCTCCACCGCTGATGGTGATGACATCCAGCCCGTGTCCGAGCAGGCGGGCCAGTTGTGAAGGGAAGCCACCATGCACCGTGGGCGGTGAGGATGGGCCGTTTGTGGTGTCGAACTCGTCGATTCCATTGCTGTCGCAGAGCAAGGTCAAGGGGCTGGCAGAGTCCACCGGGTTTCGGGAAAGTACAGAAATCCGCAAGGGAGGAGGCGCGGCAATGGCATGCTGGCTGGGCGGCATCCACTCTTGAATGAATGCCTTGTCCGCACTGGGAATCGATCCGGCCTTGGAGGGCAACAGGGAGGCGACCGTGGCGGCCCCCACCTCTGCCCCGAGGGGTGTCCAATGGCTGTCGCCGTGGAAGTAGCACAAGATGCCCTCTGACGCCGCTTTGCCCAGGGGCTGGCTGAGGTCCACGAACTCGACGCCAGCGATCCGCAGGGCCTCACCGAAAGCGCGGAGCTGGAGCGACGCCTCACCTGGTTGCGGATGGGGAACGGCATCGCTGAGCCCCGGTACGCGCTTGGGGTGGATGGCATAGGCCGTGGGCACCGGCATGACTATCAGGCGGATGCCTCTCGTCTTGAGAAGCTGGTGGAACTCCAGGATGGAGGCAGTTTTTTCCAAGTACCGTGACGTCGGGGTATTCAGTCCGGTCAGACACTTCTTGTAGAGTCGGAAGTCCGCCGTGGCCGGGATGAAGTCTTCTCGAGGCCAGAGATTGGCCCGAAGGAGCGCGGCGCTGCGGGCTCGCAACGCATTGATCCCGGCTCGCTGGGAAGGGGAAAGCGATGCGACGACGGTCACGAGGTCTGGATCCTGCTCCACCGGCAGATACGCGGACTGACTCCAAAGGGTGCCCATCTGTCGCACCGCCGGCCACTTCCAAACCACGCCACCAGTCGCCAGGGCCAGCCCTAACAGGAGCAGCAGGCGGAGGGGGGGAAGGCGCTTTCGGGAGCCGGAACTCATGAGCCGACAGCTAAGCCCGGCAGGGGGCATTGCGCAATCCGTCAAAAAAACACCCGGTCAGGAACGAGGTCCTGACCGGGTGAGGGTGCAATCAAACCCGGGGCAACCGGATCGGAAAGGGATGTAAGACTTAGAACTTCCAGGTCACACTGGCGCTGACGTTGAACGGCTTGCCGGGCAGCACGTACAGGGAGTCATAGGAGCCTACAAAGTGCCGCTTGTCGAACACGTTGTTGAAGTTCACCTGCACGCGGAAGTCATCGCGTTCATAATAGAGGGCGGTGTCCACGATGCCGTAGCTGGGGAGGTCGAACGTGTTGTACGTGTCGCCGGACTGGCTGCTGTAGTAGCGGCCACCCACGCCCACGCCGAAGCCCTTGAGGGGGCCGTCCTGCACGGTGTACTTGAGCCAGGCATTCGCGGAGTGTTCCGGAACACCCTGCAGCGAGGTGCCCACGGGGATGTCGTTGTCTTTGGTGACCTCGGCATCGATGTAGGAGTAGGCGGTGCTGAGCGTCAGGCCAGGGGCCAGCTCGGCGGCGGTCTCGAACTCGAAGCCACGGCTGCGCTGCTCACCACTCACGGTGGCGTCAAACGGGTCGGGCGTACCGAGGTTTGATGTGGCGACGTTCTCGCGAGTGAGCTGGTACACGGAGAGAAGGCCGGTGACGCGCCCTTCGAGCAGGTTGTACTTGAAGCCTGCCTCCCAGTTCTCGCCTTCCTCAGGATCCACGGCCGCGCCGTTGGTGGTGGTGGAGAACCACTGCGGCTTGAAGGAGCGGCTGTAGTTGGCATATGCGGCAAGGCCGGGAACGAACTCAAAGGTGATGCCCGCCTTGGGGGTAAAGGCATCCTTGTCGTCCTCGATGCCATCGCCGGTTTCATACCAGGCCTTGTCGTAGCGACCGCCGAGTGTCAGCGTGAGCTGGTCGGTGAGCTTGGCGTGCTCCTGGATGTAGAAGCCCAGGTTGGAGTACTCCGTGCGGGTGGCGGTGTTGAAACCGTAGCCGGGGATGGAGCCCTGATACACGGGGCGGAAGATGTCGATCGCGAAGTAGGATGCCGGATCGTCATAGTTGATCTGGCTGGACCGGTCTTTCGACTCAGACCAGTAGTAGTCCACCCCCAGCGTGAGCGTGTGTTTCACCGAACCCGTCTCGAACTTGGCATCGAGCGCGGTATCCACGGCGAAGCGGTTCATCGTCTCCGCGTAGTCGTACGGGTACTGGTAGAGCGTGCGGCCATCCGGATCGAGATGGGAGTTGTAGAGCATGTCGTTCCAGTCCTGCTCCATGCGGCTGTACACCAGGTTCTGACGGATGGTGAACACCTCATTGAAGTCGTGCTCGAAGTCATAACCCACGCGGTAGCGGCGGAAGTCGTACTCGTTCGTGCCAGAGTCCGGCAGGCCGAGGTAGCGGCTCACGGGGATTTCTCCGAACGGGCTGTGCAGGACGGTGCCTACGGCTGGCAGGGGCATGGCGGAAATGCCCGTGTCCCGCATGTAGCTGGCCAGGATGGTCAGGCGGGTGGTGTCATCCCACTCAAACGTGATGGCCGGGGCGATGAAGACGCGCTCCGTGTCCACATAGTCCACGTAGGAGCCGGAGTTGTTGTACAGGGCGGTCAGGCGGGCGTAGATGCCCAGGCCGGAGTCGGTGGTGGGCGCGCTCACCGGCTGCACCTGCTTGGCACCTTTGGCCGCAGGGGGGGTAATCGCGTTGCTGGTGGGAACCAGGAGGGGGACGTTGATGTCGAACGTGCCTTCATACCGGTCCCAAGTGCCGCCGGAGAAGCCCAGTTCACCAAAGAACTCGTGCTTCGGCCGCTTGCTGACCAGGTTGACGAGGCCGCCGAGCGGGGCCTGCCCGTAGAGGGTGGAGGCTGGTCCCTTGATCACTTCCACCCGTTCCAGCCCATAGAGCTCAGGGCTGCGGCCATAGTCGTTGCGGAGGCCGTCCCAGAAGGTGTTGAAAGCGGAATCGAAACCGCGAATGCGGTAGTAGTCCCAGCCTTCGTAGGTGCCGCCGACGGAAACGCCAGCAACGTTGCGGATGACTTCCTCCAGCTTGGTGGCGTCCTGGTCCCGGATAATCGCCTCGGAGAGAACGGAAACGGCCTGGGGCGTCTCAAGGAGAGGGGTGTCGGTTTTCAGACCGCCGGTGGCGCTCACCGGAGCGGTGTAGGTGACGGCCGCGTCGCGGGCGGCGGACACGGTCACGGTATCAAGTTCTGTGACAACTGCGGCGGGCGCAGGGGAGGTGCTCTGCGCCAGGGCGGGTAGGCCCAGCAGCGCAAAGGCTGAAGTATAAAGGAGGTGTCGTTGTTTCATGTCGGTTGTTGCCTGGTGGGTGCCAGTGGTACCGGCAGACCCGCGATGGGGAGTTCGAGGCTGCCGTTTCGCAGATATTGCGTCTGCGTCTCAGCTTCAACATAAAATGCGGGGGTGAGTTGCGCGGTTTTCCGTCCGGTGCATCATTTTGGCAAATGGCTGTTGAAAATGAGGCGATTGCATCGGCCAACTCGCGGGTTGCGGACTTGCCCGGCGTTGCCATTGATGCCACTCTGATGAACATGGAAGCCGGTCCCATCCTGGCGGTGCTGCCAGCGCCTACGCCTGAGAATCTGTATCCGCCGTGTCGTCACGCGGCGTTCTTCGCCTGCCGGGAGGACCATCCCTTTCAACCAGGGGCGAGGGGCTTCAGTCTGGTGAATGCCTCCTGGCTGGCCGATGCGGCATTGCTCGCATATGACCCAGAGGGGGACTATCTGAACGAAGTCTGGGCGCAGGCGGGTTTTCGTGAGGTGCGGGTGCTGGATGGTCGCAGCTCACGAGTGGTGGTCGCGGCGGGGCGCGACGCGATCATCGTGGCCTTTCGCGGCACCCAGGTGTTTTGGCCGGGGCGGCCCGCTGCCTTTGGTGCGGTCATGGCGGACTGGCTGACGGACGCGCGTACCGGGCTGGTGGCCAGCGGTCATGGCGGGGAGGTGCACGAGGGTTTCAAGGCGGCACTGGATCAGGTGTGGCAGCCTCTGAGTGCTGTGGTCGAGCAACTACGCCACGAGCATTCTGGGCGTGCTCTGTGGGTCACGGGGCACAGTCTGGGTGGGGCATTGGCCTCCCTGGCAGCGCAGCGCTGGGCAGAGCAGGTTGCAGGAGTGTACACCTACGGTTCGCCCCTGGTGGGGGATGAGGGCTTCAGCCGCGGGTTCGTGGCTCCCAGTCATCGGTTTGTGCACCAGGCGGACCTGATCACGGAGGTGCCCCTGTTTGGGCTCCGGCTGGCGCTCCCCACCGGATGGGCGCGCTATACCCATGTGGGCGTGCGCCATTGGATCGACGAGGCCGGGCACCTGCATGTGGGAGATGCGGTTGCCGCTGCGCCATCAGTATCTCTGGCGCAGGAACTCACCGCGCTGGTCCGAGACAAACTCACCGGCACGGCGCTGACCCTGCAGCACCATGCCCCGCTGTACTACGCGCTCCGGTTGCGTCAAAACCTCGAACTCATGGGCCGGGGGCCTGGATCTAAGTCGCCCTGACGGCAGGGTTTGCTGCGGTCTGCAGGTCCTCCAGCTTCACCTGGACCCGGAGGCCGCTGGCCGGAGAGGTGCACTCGACGGAGTCCACCTGCGTCTCGATGGCGACGAAGCCGGGCCGGTGGGAGTATTCGTTCAGGAAATAAGTGTGGGTCTTGTCCTCTACCGAGCGCCAGACCTGCTTGAGCGTGGCCGGATCATCCAGAACATGGGCTCTCCCGCGCAGGTTCAGGATGAAGGTGAGGTCCTTGTTGTAGAACATCCAGTTCACCTGTGGATTGGCCCGGATGTGGGCCACCTTTCGGGCATTGGCGGCAGTAAGCGTGTGAAACACGGGGAACTCCCCGAAGGCGAGGGTGGACATCCAGCGGAGGTGGGGCTGGCCCGCCGGATCCACCGTGGCGAGAATGCCAGGGTGGTGACCGTTGATCAAGCTGCGGGCCAGACCGAGGAGGTCGCCGCTGTCTTCGATATCGAAAGTGGTTTCGTCGAAGGTGAACTCAGGGGACGTGTTCATGGCAATTGAGGAGGGGTGTTGCCAGAGAGGGGTGTAAACCGCCTTCTGACACACCCACCCTACCTCAACCCTCCGCCTGGCGATGCCTGCCCCTTGCGGATTGGGCGGCAGATCTTGGCCCGGTCAGGGCTCGTCCGTCGGGGATGCCGGCGATGTCGGCGATGCCGGTGTTGAGGTCGAGGGGGCCGATGCTTCGTCTGCATGGCGGGCGAGGCTCTCGGCATTCACCCGAACGTCTTCACCGGTGGAGAAGACGTGTCGTTTTCCTTTGAAGTCATAGACGACGACCAGCGTCTTTTTGCGGCCTGGATGGGGGTCAGTCTCCAGCCATTGTGGGTTGGCGAGGAAGGCGACTTCCGGTTGGTGCACCAGCCCATTCACCCGGGCGGTGACATCCGCAAAGCGCGCACCGGAGCCGTACACCGCGGAGATGATGAGAACATCGGTGTGGCGGGTCTTTGCCGCAGGACTCAAGACAAAAGAGGAGTTCGTGAGGCCAATCGAAAGCGAGGGGGCATTCCAGACATCTTTAAACGTCACGTGGGAAAAGGTGCCCTCCATGATGACTTCATCACCTTTTTTGAGCTGCTTGAGCCGGGCATCCCACTCCTCGGTAAAACCGCCAAAGATGCGAATGTGGTAGCCTTCCTTGTTGGGCACCTCCACGAAGAGCGTGGGCCCGGGCCAGCGGGCGATCTGGCCGACATGCACCTTGAACCGGGCGGTGGCTTGGGGCGTCACCAGAGTATCCGTGAAGACACGGTTCGCGGCGTCCTTCTCGTCCTGGGTCCACCCCTGTGCGTCCTTCACGGAAGGGCTCGCGGGAAGGACGGCAAGAATTTGCTGATAGTTCTCCAGCGGGCGGGTCTCTGCGGGGCGCTTGGGAGGGCTGTTGGGAAGGGAAAGAGGAGTGCCTGGGGGCGGGGGCTCGGGCGGAGGGTTGCCGTTGAGGCTGGCGCAACTGCCGGCGAGGCAGACCGGCAGCACGTATTGGAGGAGGCGGCGTTTCATGGTCGTGTTGCTATATGCACTACGGCGCTGAACAGCCTTTGCGGGTCTGCCGCCTCAGATGTTCAACGCCTGACGCCTTCTCCGGGGCAGCAGCAGCCCCAGGCAGCCTGCCACCAGCAGGAGGACCCGGGAAGGTTCGGGCACCACATAGATGATGCCATGGCTCAGGAACTGGTCGGTGGCGAAATACCAGCCGTTGTCCAGGTTCGTGGGAACTACCAAATCCGCCAGGGTGAAGGACCCGCCGGTGCCGTCGGCGTTGAGATTGAGCACGGACCAGTCCACGAGGTTGAAGACATCGCCCCACTGGGCCTTGTACCCCGGGGCGAACTCCAAGGTGATGGTGCTGCCCGCATCCAGCGTGAGCGTGCCGCTGACGACCACGCTGTCATACTGGCCTCCGGCAGAGGCGGTGGAGAAGGCAGTGACCTGTGCAGCATCCAGCGGATTGGCCGCCCTGGATGAGGTGCCCGCCAGATTAAGCAGCAAACGCGGTGCGATGGCGGTGGCCCCGCCCGTGAGGGTGAGATCACCTGTGGTCAACGTGCCGGTCTGGTCTCCTGCGCTGGCGATGGCGGAGAGGGCGGCATTGCTGCTGCCGCCGGGCCTGAGGGTGGAACCGGTGCCGACCACCAGCTTGCCACTGACCGTGCCAGAGCCGGAGAGTACCTGATTGGCGAGGGTGTAACTTCCCGTGCCGCCAGCGGCGAGGTCGGCTACGCTGAAGGTGGCTCCTGCATCCACCTGGATCCAGGGGCTGGCATTGATGCTGCCGGTGCGACCGGTCGTGGCATCCAGTGCCAATGAGAGCGTGCCGCCGCTGATGGTGGTCTTGCCTGCGTAGGTGTTGGTCCCGTGGAGCACGAGGGTACCCGCGCCAGTTTTGATGATGCCGCTGGCATTGGTGCCCTGGATGAGGGGCGTGATGGTGGTGATGCCATCCGTGATGTTGAAGGTGCGTGTGGCCCCTTGCAGATCCACGTTGGCCGTCACGGCGGTCGAGCCGACGGTGAAGGCGTTGGTTCCTGAAGCCGTGACATCCCCGCCGAGGCTGACCTGGGCGATTCTTCCCGCCGCACCCGGATTGCCAAACAGAATGGTGGTGCCGGTCATGGTGAGGCCGCCTGTGCCCATCGTCCAGATGCTGTTCCCGCTGTTGGCTCCCAATCGCAGCACGCTGCCCCCTCCGAGGATGGTGGTGTTGCTGTTCAAGACGGCGCTGCTGTTCAGGGCTTCATGGGTGCCCTTGGTGACTGTAAGCGTGCCGGTGATGGTCAGATTGCTGATGGTGGACAGCGAAGTGGTGTCGATCGTCAGGTTGGCAAAGGTGTCCAGGCGGTTCGAGGAGTTGAAGGTGCCATTCACCACCACGGAGGCGTTGTCCCCGATCTGGTTGCTCACGCTGCTGCCAATGGTGAGGCTGGCCCCGGCGGCGACGGTGATGTCGCCGAGCACGGCAGGGCCGCCGGTGCTCTGGAGGCGGAGGGTGCCGGCATTCACCTTGGTGGCACCGGTGTAGGTATTCGCGGCGGTGAAGACCACGGTGCCGCCGCTGATATCCACACTGCTGCCGGTGCCGTTCATTAGCACGGTGTTGATGTTGAGCGTGCTGGTGTTGACGGTGCCGATGTCCATGCCCTCGCCGTTGATGGCGATCTTGCCGCCACCGGTGCCATTGATGTTGGCGGTCACTCCTGCCGTGGTGAGCTGGATGCCAATGCCGCCATCCACACCCACGCCCAGGGTGTTGCCCAGGATCTCCACGGTGCCCGCGGCCGTGAGGCTGAGGCGGCCGATGCTGTTGGCGGCGTTGTTGAGCGTCAGGGTGGACGCGGCGGCATGCACCAGTGTGCCCACACCGGTGATCTTGTTGGTCACCACGATGTCGTCACTTCGATTGAATCGGAGCGTGGTGCCGGTTGCCACGGAGACGTCACCGGAGCCCAGGCTGCCGGTCGTGCCACCGTTGCCGATCTGGAGCGTGCCGGTAGTGATGGTGGTGCCGCCGCTGTAAGTGTTGTTCTGCGTGAGGATGGCGGTTCCGCCGTTAGTCTTGGTGATGCCGTTGGTGCCCTGCATCACCACATCGATGGTCAGGGCCAGGGAGGCGGCGTTGGGCTTGATTTGCCCGTTGGCGGTGCCGAAGTTGAGCGTGTAGTTGTTGCCCGCGTCATTGGTGATGGTGACGGTGGTCTTGTAGCTGCCACCCATGTCGATGCCTTGCAGGGTGATGTTCTCCCCCAGGGAGAGAGTCAGCGTGGCGGGAGTGGGGACGGTGCCGGAGGTGGCGGAGCCAAACCGGGCGATGCTGTTGGTGGCGTTCACCCAGGAGACATTGCTGCCACCGGCCTCGGTGGTGTTCCAGTTGCTGGGAGAGCCGGTGGAAGTCCAGACGCCAGTCGTGCTCCCGTACTGGGCACCGGAGGTGGCGAGGTCGCCATCCCAGTAGAAGTCAGCGGCCTGTGCCTGACGCCCCCAGTGGCAGAGCACGGGCAGCGCCAGCAGGGTGATGACCCGACTGAGGGATCGGATACGGACGAACCGAAGTACAGAAGCGGTGACGGTGGGCATGGGCGTTGGGGGAGTCGCCCGGTCCCACACGATGGTCTTCCCGTCAGCGGCAGGTGCCATGCCGATGGAAACAACCACCTTGAGGGGCTTGGATGGGGGCGACCGACATTCTGGAAAAGTCGGTTGGCGGGCGCAATTCGGGGACGGGAGGTTTGCAATCTCTCCATCGTCCTAGGGTGCCTAAAGGATTTCTTGAGGAAGAGGAATGGACGGACGGTTCAGGAATCGATAATCATGTGATCAAAACTGATTGGAAAATGCGTATTCATCAGTCCAACGCCCTACCGCTCCCCAGCATGTCCAATCGCCCTGGTCTCCCTCCCCAAGAACTGGCAACAGAACAGCCGACGGAGGTGATCACGCCCGAAGCGGTGAAGGAGTGCCGGGAGATCTACGCGGCGATTCAGAAGGAACTGGCGAAGGTGATCGTCGGGCAGACCAAGGTGGTGGAGGAGATCCTCATCTCCATCTTCACCCGCAGTCATGCGCTGCTGGTGGGGGTGCCCGGTCTGGCGAAGACGCTGCTCATCTCCACCCTGGCGGAGACACTGCATCTTTCCTTCCGCCGCATTCAGTTCACACCGGATCTGATGCCCAGTGACATCACGGGTACAGAGGTGATCTATCAGGATCAAGCCAGTGGCAGCAAGCAGTTCAAGTTTCTGGAAGGGCCCCTCTTTGCCAACATCATCCTGGCGGATGAGATCAACCGCACGCCTCCCAAGACCCAGGCGGCCATGCTGGAAGCGATGCAGGAACGCCGTGTGACGGTGGGTGGGGTGACGCGTCCTCTGCCAGATCCGTTCTTCGTGCTGGCCACGCAGAACCCGCTGGAGCAGGAGGGCACCTACCCTCTGCCGGAAGCGCAGCTGGATCGCTTCCTGTTCCTCATTCACGTGGGCTATCCCACCGAGGAGGAAGAGCTGGAAGTGATGAAGCGCGGTTCAGGAGTCCAGAATGAGAAACCCCAGGCCGTGCTGGATGGGGCGACCATCACCCGGGTGCAGAATGTGATCAAGGCCATCCCGGTGGCGGATCATGTCTTCCGGTATGCCCGCCAGTTGGTGCGCAGCACGCGCCCCAAGGAGGATGGGGCTCTGCCGTTCTGCAGCAAGTATCTTACCTTTGGAGCCGGACCCCGTGCCAGCTTGGGATTGATCACGGCGGCCAAGGCTCATGCTGTGATCCATGGGCAGGTGTACGCAGGCTGTGAGAACGTGGCGGCGGTGGCGCCTTCCATCCTGCGGCATCGCATTGCGCCGAACTTCTCGGCGCAGAGCGAGGGCATCACCCCGGACGCGGTGATTGCCAAGGTGATCGCGGAGACTCCCAAACACGAGGCCTGATCTATACCTGACTTTGCATGAGCCGGGAACTGCTGGATGCGGAGGCGGTATCGCAGGGTGAGTCGCTCGGGCTCATGGCCCGGCGCATCGTCGAGGGCTATCGCGTGGGGGAGCATCGCTCGCCCTACCACGGCTTTGCCATCGAGTTTGCCCAGCACCGGGAATACACCGCCGGGGATGACACCCGGCACCTCGACTGGAAGATCCTGGGACGTACGGACCGCTACTACATCAAGCAGTATGAGCAGGACACGAACTTCATCACCCATCTGGTGGTGGATGGCAGTGCCTCCATGAACTACCACTCGCCGGCCGCTGATGGCAGCCGTCGACTCAGCAAGCTGGAGTATGCCAAGGTGCTGGCCGCCTGCCTGGCGTATGTGATCCTTCACCAGCGGGACGCGGTCGCGCTGGCACTGGTGGATCGTGAGGTGAAGGAATACCTGCGCCGCACGGACAGCCTGCAGCGCCTGCCGCTGATTCTGGACCGGCTTGCTCGGTTTCAAGGGTCCAAGGAAACCAGCCTGGGCGTGGCCCTGGACCAGGTGGCCGCGGAGGCCCGCCGGCGCGGGATCGCGATGATCTTCAGCGATCTCTTTGACGATGAAGAGGCCTTTTTCAAAGGCATGGAAAAGCTCTCCTACAGCGGTCAGGAACTGGTCGTCTTTCACGTGCTGGATCCGCACGAGCTGACCTTCCCCTTTGATGGCACCTGGCGTTTTCGGAATCTGGAGGGGGCCGATGAGATCCAGACGTCCCCGGCTGATTTCAGGGAGTCGTACCTGAAAAACTTCCAGGCCTTTCGCGACCGGATCAAGTCTGCCTGCGACCGCTTTCAGGCCCACTACGTCCTGGTGGACACGAGCCGGAGCGTGGCGGAGACGTTGAGCGGGTACCTGGCCTTTCGCAGCTCGGTGAGGAGGAGGAAGTAACCTGCGCTCATGAGTTTCCTCGCTCCCCTCATGCTCGCCGGTCTCGCGGCGATTTCCCTGCCGGTGCTGATGCACCTCATGAACCGCTTCCGCGCCCGGACGACGGACTGGGCAGCCATGCGGTTCCTGGAAATCAGCGTGCGCCGCAACGAGCGGCGGGTGCGGCTGGAGGATCTGTTTTTGCTGCTGCTCCGCTGCCTGCTCGTGGTGCTGGCGGTGCTGGCCTTTGCCCGGCCCGTGTTGAAAGGACCGCCGGCGGCGGGGGGCGATGAGAAGGGGCCGGTGGCGGCCGTCATCTTGCTGGACCACTCCGCGAGCATGGCCCAGAGCACGGGGGCGGAGACCCGTTTTGACCAGGCCCGCAAGGCGATCCGCTCCTGGCTGGACGAGCACGAGAGCGGCTCCATGGCGGCGTTGTTTTTGGTCTCGAACCGTACGGAGTCCCTCATGGCTCGACCGGAGCCCCAGTTTGCCCTGATCCGCAGCCTGCTGGACCAGGCGGAGGTGACGGACCGGGGCACTGAGCTGGTGCAGGGGATCCGGCTGGCGTGTGAAGCGCTCCAGGGGGTGTCCGGTCTGCCGCGGGAGGTGCATGTGTACACGGACGGGCAGGCCACGGCCTGGCTGAAGTCTGAGGAGCTGCACCGCGTGGCGGAGGCGCATCCGGATGTGCTGATCAAGCCGGTGTGGATCGGTGGCGCGGCGGCGGGCAATCTGGCGGTTGTTTCCTTGAAGGCGGAAGGAGGCATGCCTGCGGTGCGGCAGCCCTGCCGGTTCCTCGTGGAGGTGGCCAACTATGGCCAGGCTCCGGCGGAGAATGTGCGGGTGACGCTGGCCCTGGACGGCGGCGCTCCAGGAGCAGAGGCCATGATCCCCCAGATCGCCCCCGGTGGCACGCAGGCCGTGGGGCTGGTGCTGACGTTCCCGGAGGCGGGCTATCACTCCGTGGCGGCCGCCATTCCTGCGGATGCGCTGACGGCGGACAACACGCGGACCGCGGCCATTGAGGTGGCGGCGCAGATGAATGTGCTGATTGTGGAGGAAGATCACGCGGGTCCGGCCATGGATCGGGATGGTTATTTCCTGGCCAACGCGCTGGTGCCCACGGCACGCGAGCGGGCGGCGCGCTACTATCTAGGCGCGGAGTTTGTGAGCCCGGCGGGTCTTGCGGCGGAACTGCAGAATGAAAACAACCTCGCCACCCAGGCCGTGTTTCTTTGCAATCTGGGGCCTGTTTCGGCAAGCGTCACGAATGCGCTCCGCCAGTTTGTGAAAAACGGGGGCAACCTGGTGGTGTTTCCCGGACCACGGACCTTTGTGGAGGAATGGCAGGCCAATGCCGCCTTTTGGGATCTGCTCCCAGCCGCCCTGGAGGCACCTGTGGCCGATGATCCGGCCCGCCCCCCGGTCGCCTGGCAGTCCAGCGGGCTTACTCACCCGGTGACGGCCTTTTGGAATGACACGGCGCAGGGCAATCTGGGCGGCATCAAGTTCCACCAATACTTCCCGCTGAAACTCAAGACTCCCCGGACGGAGGCACCGGAAAAGTCGGCCCCGCCCGCGACGGCGGAAGAAGAGAAGGTGCCGACGAGCGAGCCACGCGTCATCAGCCGGTTGGTGAACAATGAGCCATCGGTGGTGGAGTGGGGCTTTGGAGAGGGGAATGTGGTGCTCTTTAACAGCACGGCCACGCCGGACTGGAACAACCTGCCGTTGCATCCCGCGTTTGTACCGTACCTGCAGAGGCTCCTGGGCCACTTCAACCGGAAGAACGAGTCACGTCTGGTGCTGG